>JAEUTY010000047.1 GCA_016787805.1 Flavobacterium sp.
AATTATCAATTATCAATTATCAATTATCAATTATCAATTATCAATTATCAATTATCAATTAATTTGTAATTAAATAAATTGCATCTTCGCCTTCATTTTCTTTCCAGCATACTTTTACTTTTTCACCATCAATAGTATCGACTTGTCGGCCTCGATAATCAGGTTGAATAGGTAAATGACGACTGAATCTTCGGTCAATCAAGGTTAACAGTTCCACTTCAGAAGGTCGGCCAAACGATTGAATGGCGGTCAATGCTGCATTGATACTTCTTCCTGTAAAAAGAACATCATCAATGAAAACGACTTTTTTATCTTCGACTATAAAATCAATTTTGGTTTTGTTGGCTTCAAGTGATTTTTCGCCACGACGAAAATCATCCCTGAAAAAAGTAATGTCCAAATAACCCAATTGAATGTGTTGTACTTGGTATTCTTCTTCTAAAATTTGTTTGATTCTATTGGCTAGAAAAGTGCCTCGTGGTTGTAATCCGATCAAAACTGTATAGGAAAAATCGAGATGTTTTTCAATCAACTGACAAGCCAAACGGTGAAGGATGATAGAGACTTCTTTGGATGTGAGTAGTATTTTTTGACTCATTTTTGGAAGTATAGTGTTTGGTGTGTAAAGATAGGTTTTTTTTTATAGTTTGAAATGCTTTTTTAACATAACATATTAGTGTTTCAAAAAATAGTTCAATAAATTTGAAATCTAACTTTTATTTTATGAAGAAATTATACTATTTATTTTTTGTATCACTTTTTACAATTCTTGTAAACGCACAATCCTGTTATACAGAGATGCAAGCGGGAAGAGCTTTTACAATCGCCTTAAAAGCAGATAATACTCTATGGGCATTTGGTTCGGATCAATATGGTCAATTAGGAAATGGGCCTGCTCCATATTCTGTTAATGCTATACAAATCGGAACCGATTCGGATTGGACTAAGATAGCTGTAGCAGATTATTCTGTGCTTGCGATAAAGACCAATGGAACACTTTGGGCTTGGGGTCGTAATGAATCTGGTCAACTTGGTATTGGTAACATTATCGATGTTTCGGTACCCACACAAGTTGGAACTGCTAGTAATTGGCAACAAGTTTCTATTGGAAGATGGGGAGCTATGGGTATAAAAACCGATGGTTCATTATGGGCATGGGGTCGCAACGAGCTAGGTATGTTGGGTGATGGTACAACTACTGATCAATTATCGCCAGTACAAATTGGTTCAGAAAACAATTGGTCTAAAGTAGCCATGGGATACTATCATACTCTTGCTATCAAAACGAATGGCACCTTATGGAATTGGGGATCAAATGTGTTCAATCAAATCAATGGATCTACAGATGAAGTTGTAAGCATTCCTACTCAAGTGGGAACAGAAACAAATTGGACCGAAATTGCGGCAGGCAATATACATAGTGTAGCTTTAAAAAACGACGGAACTATTTGGTCATGGGGAAGTAATCAAATAGGTTACTTAGGAAATGGTTCGTATGAAAATAATTTTACACCAACTCAAATAAACCTTTCTGGTTCTTTTCAAAAAATTGCAGTTGGATTGGGTCACACCATAGCTTTGAAATCTGATGGGTCAATTTGGGCTTGGGGTTTAAATAATTCAGGACAAATTGGAAATAGTGTAATAAATGTTTCTCCAAATGTTTCTGTATTAACACCTATACAAATTGGAACTGATACCAATTGGACAAAAATAGCAGTGGGCTCACACAGCACATTTGCGTCTAAAGGAGATTCTAATTGGGCTTGGGGTGGAAACTCAGTAGGCATGTTGGGAAATGGTCAAACTTCAGGTAACACACCATCTCCTAGTTTAGTTATCAATTGCAATACGCTACCAAATGAAGATTTTTTTACTTCTACAGATTATTTAACAGTATATCCCAATCCTGCTAATGATTTTATTAATTTAGAGAGTAATTATACGCCTATTCAAAAAATAGAACTCTTTGATACTCAAGGAAGATTAGTGCTTTCTCAAATTGTGAGAGAGACTTTATTGCAATACCAATTAAATATTTCTGAATTATCTAGTGGTAGCTATCTTTTAAAAGCAACCACTAATATAGGAATTGAAAGTGTTAAAATCATCAAGAAATAACTTCTTTGAATTAATTTTCGTAAAAAAAACGCCCAGATAAATCTCTAGGCGTTTTTTTTTATATTAATTGTACATTTTCTTTCTCAACTCTTTGATCTTATCATCATCCAAATATTCATCAAACGTCATGTAGCGATCGATAACGCCGTTTGGCGTAATTTCCAAAACTCGATTGGCAACCGTTTGCGCAAACTCGTGATCGTGCGTTGTAAACAACACGGAACCTTTAAAATTTTTCAACGAATTGTTAAATGCCGTTATCGACTCTAAGTCTAAGTGATTGGTTGGTTCGTCTAACATCAATACGTTGGCGCGAATCATCATCATGCGCGACAACATACAACGTACTTTTTCGCCTCCAGACAAAACCGTACATTTTTTTAACGCTTCTTCTCCAGAGAAAATCATTTTCCCAAGAAAACCTCGAACATATACTTCGTCTCTTTCTTCTTCGGTTTTAACAAATTGACGTAACCAATCAACTAAATTCAAACTTCCATCGGTAAAAAACTCGCTGTTGTCGTTTGGCAAATACGATTGTGTTGTGGTAATTCCCCAGTCAAAAGTCCCAGCATCGGCTTTTTGATTTCCGTTTAAGATTTCATAAAAAGCAGTCGTTGCTCGTGAATCTTTAGAAAAAACAACAACTTTATCTCCTTTGGCCATATTCAAATCGACATTTTTAAACAACACTTCGCCATCAACTGAAGCAGCTAAGTTTTGCACATGCAAAATTTGATCTCCAGCTTCTCTTTCCACATCAAATATAATAGCTGGATATCTTCGGCTTGACGGTTTGATTTCGTCAAGGTTTAATTTTTCAATCATTTTTTTACGAGAAGTCGCTTGCTTTGATTTGGCCACATTCGCACTAAAACGACGAATAAATTCTTCCAACTCGGCTTTTTTCTCCTCGGCTTTTTTGTTTTGTTGCGCTTTTTGACGTGCGGCTAACTGACTTGATTCGTACCAAAAAGTATAGTTTCCGGAGTAATGATTAATTTTTCCGAAATCAATATCAGAGATATGCGTACAAACAGAATCCAAAAAGTGACGGTCGTGCGAAACCACAATTACAGTATTGTCATAATTGGCTAAGAAATTTTCCAACCAAGTAATGGTTTCAAAATCCAAGTCGTTCGTCGGCTCATCCATAATCAATACATCAGGATTTCCGAACAATGCTTGTGCTAATAACACACGAACCTTCATTTTTCCTTCCATTTCACTCATCAACGTGTAATGCATATCAGCGCCAATTCCTAAATTCGACAACAAAGCTGCGGCATCCGAATCGGCATTCCAGCCGTTCATTTCTTCAAATTGCACTTGTAACTCGCCTATTCTATCAGCGTTTTTATCATCATAATCGGCATACAAAGCATCCATTTCTGATTTGACAGCAAACAATACTTTGTTTCCCATCATCACGGTTTCAAGAACTGTGTGTTCATCAAACATATTGTGATTTTGGTTCAACACCGACATGCGTTTGCCTGGTTCCAAAATCACTCTACCCGAAGTAGGATCAATATCGCCAGCTAAAATTTTTAAGAAAGTAGATTTCCCAGCACCATTAGCGCCAATTACGCCGTAGCAATTGCCTTGAGTAAAAGTGGTGTTTACTTCGTCGAATAAAATTCGTTTACCAAATTGAACTGATAAATTGGATACCGTAAGCATGAATTGTCTATTTTTAAATTTGGTGCAAAAGTAGTCAAAACTGAGCTTTGATTCACATCTAAAATTCTGTTTTTTCTAAAATTTCAATTAATATGACAATCCTCAGTAAAATTATTATAGCAATTCGTGTACCTTTGGTTGGATTATCTTCACCATGAAAAGAAAATTAAAATACTACCGACTCATTTGGCTTAAACACGACTTGCCAGCTGGACTTTCTGTTTTTTTAGTCGCGTTGCCTCTTTGTTTAGGGATTGCCTTAGCTTCGGGAGCACCATTGTATTCAGGGTTGATGTCAGGAATTATTGGTGGCGTTTTAGTTTCCCTTGTAAGCGGATCACAACTCGGTGTTTCGGGTCCAGCTGCGGGATTAACTACATTGGTTTCTGCAGCGATTATTTCACTTGGTGATTTTCAAACATTTTTGTTGGCTGTTATCGTTGCGGGTTTGTTTCAAATTGTACTCGGATTATTGAAACTCGGTATGATATCCAATTATTTTCCATCGGCTGTAATCAAAGGAATGCTTGCAGCGATTGGAATTATACTGATTTCCAAACAAATTCCAATTGCGTTAGGTTATGACCAACCCGATTTTTGGACCAGTGGATTTACCAGTTTGTTTACACAAGATAATCTGATGGGAAACATTTTGAACCTCAACAATCATTTGACACGTGGTACGATTATCATTTCAGTTGTATCGTTAGTATTATTGGTACTTTTAAATCAAAAAGCTTCAAAAAAACTTAAAATTATTCCGATTCCATTACTAATTGTAATTGTTGGAGTTTTGATTCATTTTATTCTTTCCAATAGTGCGATTCCATTTCAACTCAAACCAACACAACTTGTTTCTATTCCAGAAAATATCTTTGATTCCATTGTTTTTCCTGATTTGTCTCAATTTTTTTCAAAAAGTGAAATATGGAAAGATGGAATTTTGATTGGTTTATTGGCTTCATTAGAAACTTTACTTTGTGTAGAAGCTGTGGATAAATTGGACAAACGCAACCGAATTACGCCAATCAACCGCGAATTAATTGCGCAAGGAATTGGAAATATAACTTGCGGATTACTTGGCGCCATTCCGATGACAGCTGTTGTTGTTCGTGGTTCTGCCAATGTTGATGCTGGAGGAAGAACCAAATTATCGGCTTTCACGCACGGTGTATTTTTGCTTTTAGCTGTTTTATTATTGCCTTTTTTACTGAATAAAATTCCGTATGCATCCTTGGCTGCAATTTTGTTAATGACAGGTTACAATTTAACACAACCCAAATTATACAAAAACATATTGAGTTTGGGTTGGAAACAATACGTTCCGTTTTTTATTACCATTATTTTTATTTTGATAACCGATTTATTAATTGGTGTGGTCATTGGCTTATTGATTTCGTTGTACATTATCATTCAAAACAATTTCAAAGCCGATTATAAAATTACACAAACGAAGCAACACGAGACCGAAATTTTTACTATCAAACTCAATGATAACGTATCTTTTCTAAATAAAGTGAAGTTTAGAACCATACTCGATCAGATTCCGAAATACAGCATTTTGACCATTGATGGCAATGATTGTTCTTTTATTGATTACGATATTTTGGAAGTCATTAGCGAATTTGCCAACAAAGCACGCGAACGTCACATTGAAATCCATTTACTCGGAATTCAAACGGTTTCCACTACTGCTATTCATTAAATTTTGGCTAAAAATTACCGTCGTTTTTATTTAACTATTGATTAACAATAATATTGAAAAGTACTAAATACATTTGTTTCTTTATTTTAGTCAAATGAAAAGATTGCCCTATATTGATACTGTATTTTTTCTTGTACTTATTTTTCCGCTATTCACTGCGTGTAAAAATGAGTTTTCAGGAGATAATTATGTAGCTTATTTTGGGGGAGAAATCACCAATCCGAATAATCGTTACGTTCTTTTATGTAAAGATGATGAAGTGATTGATTCGATTCCGTTAAACCAAGACAATACTTTTTTCAAAAAATTTGACTCCTTAGCTCCAGGTTTATATACTTTTAAACACGATCCAGAATACCAATACGTCTATTTTGATAAAAATGACAGTTTGATGGTACATGTCAATTCTAAAGACTTTGACGAATCAGTTGTTTTTTGTGGTCGTGGCGATGAAAAAAATAACTTCTTAATGGAAATGTACCTTAAAAATGATAAAGATAAAGACAATCTTTTTGAGGCATTTGATTATGATGTTAACCGATTCAACACAATCATTGATTCGATTCACAAAAAAAACGAAAAGTTTTATCAAACCAAAAAAGAAAACATCAAATGGAACGACGAGTTTGATGTGTTTGCCAAGGCTTCTTATTTGTATCCACATTATACCAAAAAAGAAATTTATCCAATTATTCACAATATGAGAACAGGAATTGATGTATACGAAAAATTACCAAAATCGTATTATTCGTATCGCAAAGAAATCGACTTCAATAACGAGTCACTATCTGGCTTTTCTCCTTTTGTGATGTATTTGAATCACATGCTCAACAATGTTTCTACTATCAAATACCACAATCATTTTACTCAAGCCGATTTGGAGCTAAAAACCAACATCAACAAAATGAACGTTGCTGATACATTGATTAAAAATAAAGTAGTTAAAAACAAAATTTTAAACAATATCGCTTTTCAATATTTGTTGGAAGATCAAAATGTGGTTAATAATCAAGAGTTTCTCAAAATTTACCACAAATATTCAACCGACAACAGTCAGAAAAACGAAATCAATAAAATTGGCAACGCCATTCAATTATTGATTGCAGGCAAAAAACTTCCAACGGTTAATTTAATAGATGCCAACGGAAAAAAATATTCTTCTGATGATTTGATAACAAACAACACAGTTATTTTCTTTTGGACTGAAAATGCAAATTCTCACATGGTTTCGGTACACAAAAAAGTGATTGAATTTAAAAAGAAATACCCGAATTATCAGTTCATCGCCATTAATTTAGACAAAGACGACGATTGGAAAAAAACGCTTTCCAAATACAACTTTACTAATGTAAAGGAATTCCGTTGCGAAAACTTTGAAGACATCAAAGCCAAATGGGCGATTACCAAAATCCACCGAACCATCGTAATTAACGCAGACAAAACTATTAAAAATGCCTTTACCAATATTTTTGATGTGAAATTTGAGGAGAACTTGAAATAGTGGTCAGTGGTCAGTGGTCAGTATACAAAATTAAATATAGTACACACAAAAAAGACGATTCTCAGATGAAAATCGTCTTTTTTTATTCTTATTCAAGAAACAGTATCAACTGAACACTGACCATTGAATACTGAACACTCGTTACTTATTCCCTTTCTCAAAATCAGCAATAAACTGCGCCAAACCAATGTCCGTTAATGGATGTTTCAACAAACCTAAAATTGCCGATAAAGGGCCGGTCATAACATCAGCGCCAATTTTGGCACAATTTACGATATGCATCGTATGACGCACTGAAGCGGCTAATATTTGAGTTTCGTAACCGTAGTTATCATAAATTTCCCTAATCTCTTGAATCAAGTTCAAACCATCTGTCGAAACATCATCCAAACGACCAATAAAAGGCGACACAAAAGTGGCTCCAGCTTTAGCAGCCAAAATTGCTTGACCAGGCGAAAATACTAATGTCACATTCGTTTTAATACCTTTATCCGAAAAGTATTTACACGCTTTTACTCCTTCTTTAGTCATTGGCAATTTTACAACAATCTGCTCGTGCAATTCGGCCAACTCCTCGCCTTCTTTAATCATTCCTTCATAATCTACGGCATTCACTTCGGCACTTACTTCGCCATCTACAATGTTGCAAATGTCTACGTAATGCTTCAAAATATTGTTTTTTCCCGTAATTCCTTCTTTAGCCATCAACGACGGATTGGTAGTTACACCATCCAAAACGCCTAACGATTGCGCTTCTTTAATGTCATTCAAATTGGCTGTGTCAATAAAAAATTTCATAGTATATAATTAAGTTGTGTTTATTTTTAGTTGGGCGTTCCCCTGCGCAGCTCCGTTCCTACGCCGCTTCGGGTCGGGCTTTCGGCTGCACACGGTGCTTGCCTCTATCCCTAACGCAATCGAGTGCAAAATTACGAATTCAATTTCAATTACAATTACAAAAATCAATATCAATAATTTTAATTGAACTTTGACATTAACATTGAAATTGACATTGACATTGACATTGACATTGACATTGAAATTGAAATTGAAATTGACATTTACAATTTATAATGGTTCATCAACATCTTTTCATACACTTTATCGGGCAAAATTCGCTTCAATACAATAGAAAACTTCTGCATAAAAACACCTACTTTATAATGAATCTTCGGGCTCGGATTTTGAATTATCGCGTAAATCGCCTCGGCCATTTCATTTGGATTGCTTCCGCTATCAACGTGTTCATTCATCATTTTTAAGGTATTGCCATACGGAATTTCGTAAGCCGATCCTTTCAACAATGGCGCATGGTAGCGACCTGCAGCAATATTTGTGGCAAAATCTCCAGGCGCTACATTCGTAATGTGAATGCCAAACGACTTCACTTCCATCCGCAAGGCTTCAGTAATCAATTCGAGTGCGCCTTTTGAAGCCGAATAGATGCCGCGGTAAGGCAAACCCATATAAGCCGCAATCGACGTAATATTGATAATCAAACCGCTTTGTTGTTGGCGCATTTGTGGCAAAACAGCTTTCATCACTTCAATTGGCCCAAACAAATTGGTTTCAAAATTATTCTTGATTTCCTCAGTCGGAATTTCTTCAATTGGTCCCGTAATTCCAACGCCTGCATTGTTAATTACAATATCTAATCGTCCAACTCTGCTAATCACTTCATTCACCGCAGTTTGAATACTGTTTTTATCACGAACATCCAACGCAACCAAAGGAAAAACCGAACCCGAAACACCTTCTGGATTCCTACTGGTTCCGTAAACGATAAAACCTTTGGCGTGCAAAAACTCGCCAATTGATTTCCCAATTCCCGACGAACCACCTGTTATTAGTACTACTTTGCTCATATTTTCTTTTTAAGAAAGGAGAGAATAGAATATAGAAATAGACATCTCCAACTAAACACTCTTACTTTCGACTTTCAACTTTTGACATTCGACTAATTCTCAATCTCGGTCTAAAGATAAAAACCTTTCTACATTAATTCAATTCCCAATCCAGGTTTTTCACTCAATTGGATTTTTCCGTTTACAACACTACTTCCTTTGGCAATATCATTTGCAATCAAATTGGCGCCATCCAAATCAGCAAAGTCACATAATGGTGACAAAACTGCTCCAGCCGAAATTCCAACTGTCGATTCGGTCATGCATCCAATCATAATTTTAAAACCCAAATTTCGAGCATGTTGAATCATTTCAAGTGCTGGTGTCAATCCACCACATTTTACCAATTTGATATTAATGCTTCTATAATGCGGTTGCAAATTGTTTAATACGGAAAGATCTTGACAATCTTCATCGGCCATCCAGTTGGCAAATGCAGTCGTTCTTAAAACAGAATAATTTTCAGCGCCTTTTGACATAGGCTGCTCCAAATAGTGGAACTTCATTGTCATCTCATTTTCTTGCAACCACAAGCAGTTTTCTTTAGTAAAACTTCCGTTGGAATCAAGTGCAATTGTATAATCCAACTGCGACAACTGTTTAATTTCATTACTATTAAAATGATTGCATTTGACTTTAAATTTACTCCAAGCTGATGATTTTATTTTCTGAATTTGGTGTTCAATTGTGTCAACACTTATCGTAATAGAAGACTCAGGAACCGGATTGATTTGGATGTCATTCAACTTCAAAAAACTACTGTTTTCTAACTTTCCAAACAAATCCCAATACGCACAATCGAGCGCTGAACGTAAAAAACTAGGCAAATTCAACAAAGCTATGAACGAATAAAATGCAACAGGATGAACTATATTTTGACTTTCAACTTTCGATTGGACACGTTGCAAATCAACAATAAAATCTTCTAATTGAATATGATAATAGTCGATTGCAGTGCATTCACCATAACCAACACAACCATTACTTTTTAGCGATACAATCAAGGCATCACGGTATTCGTAATTTCCATAAGCGATGGAGAACGTTTCCTTTAACTTAAATCGAACGATTTGCCAAGATAATTGCATTAAAGGAGGAATTGAAGTTAAAAAAAAATCTGAAACAGAGTTCAGATAATTAGAATTTGAGATTGCTTCTTCCGATTTCATCGGACTCGCAATGACTAAAAATGGCAAGCGACCTACATCGCACCGCTACAACCGCATACCTTTGCTATGTTCCCATCCTGGAGGATTCTGCAGGAGCTGGTCGTGTAGGACTTGCCGTGGCAAAGATACAATCTTTTTATATTTTTGCAAGAAATTAACATCATAAATAATACATTTGTGATGATAAAATACAAACCGTTTTTCATGAAAAAGTATAACGCATTCGCATTCATTTTATTAGCTTCTATTTTAACACAATGTACTAGTTCAGAAGCATTATTTACTATTAATGAAGAGAAACTCAAAACACAATATACTCTGCAAGAATCACTTTCAGTCGAAATCTTAAATCCGAAATCTGAAAAATTGGACAGTATAGTGTATAGTTTGAATGAAAAACGAATAGGTTCAGCAAAAAGCACGAACAAATTCACATACTCTTTACAAGCTGAAAAACTAGGATACGTTAATTTGAAAGCCGCTTTTTACAAAGATGGAGATGTGGAAAAAGATTCGACCCGAATTGAAATTGTTTCTTCCGTTGCAGAACCCAAAGTACTTACCTATTCTATTGTCAATACTTACCCTCACGATATTCATGCTTATACACAAGGTTTAGAATTTTATAAAGGTATTTTATACGAAGGAACTGGACAATACGGCGAATCTACACTGCGAAAAACGGACTTCAAAACAGGAAAAGTTGATATTAAAATTGATTTAGATCAACGTTTTTTTGGAGAAGGAATTACTGTCTTAAACGATAAAATTTACCAACTCACTTGGCAAGAAAACACTGCATTTGTGTACGATGCCAAAACTTTTAGAAAAGAAAAAGAAATTCCATTTTACAAAAAAATGGAAGGTTGGGGATTGACAACAGATGGTAAAAATTTATACATGACCGACAGTTCGGAACGTATTCACATTTTGGATCCCAATACGTTACAACAAATTGACTATTTGAACGTGTATTCTGGAAAGTTAAAAATTGATGCTCTCAATGAATTGGAATGGGTAGACGGTAAAATCTATAGTAACATTTATCAGAAAAATTATATTGTAGTCATTAATTCAAAAACTGGTGATGTAGAAGCCATGCTTGACTTATCCGACTTACGAAACAAAATCACTGTTTTACCTGATACTGATGTTTTAAATGGAATTGCTTACAATCCGGCAACTAAAACGTTCTTTGTAACGGGTAAAAATTGGGACAAAATGTTTGAGATTCGAATTAATCCCTAATCAAAATGGCATCAAAAAAGAGTCAAACCATACCCAAAGTTTGCCAAGAAAATTGGTTACAAATGAGCCCAGACGAAAAGGTTCGCTTTTGTAATTTGTGCCAAAAAAATGTGTTTGATTTCTCGGATAACTCTACTGCGAACCCTGATGAAATTGTTTGTCTACGTCATGCAACTGAACTAAAAGAAACGAAAAAAAATAAGTTTGTTGATAAAATCACTAATCTATTAATTAAAAAGAAATAAAAAAAAGCCTCACTTAGAGGCGTTTCTTGTTTTTATCTATTTGAAGAATTATTTTTTCTTAGCATCTACAAACTCCATACTTGTTGTATCGTATTTCCATTTGTTTTCTTGCGTTTTATTTTTTTGTGTTATTGTACCGTCAGGATTCAATACAAATTCAAAACCATCTCTTCTAATTTTTTCTTGCGTTTCAGAAGCTGTTTTTAAACGATCCAAAAACACTTTTTCAGTAATGTGATTGGTCATTTGTGTATTGGAAAACACTTGTTTTTTTGTGGCTATTTCATATACAACTGAATTAACATTGGTAATATCTTCCGTTTTTAAATCGGTTTTTATTTGCGTTGTTTCAGTCCAAGTCAGCAAGTACAATTTTGCTCCACTTGCCATAAATGAAACTAATTTCACATTAGTTGGAGCAAATTTAGCATCGACTGCTTTCACTGTGATATTGTCTTTTGCCTTTCCATTTTCATTGATTGTTACCTGAAAGTTTCCTGCCTTTACCTCAGCAACTAAATTATCTGCTTTGGCTAAAACTCCTTTTGCAGTAGCTGTTGTGGTTGCTTTTTTTCCTCCAGATTTTTTCTTCTTTTGAGCAAAAGCTCCTGTACTTACTAAAGCAATTAATGCGAATACAATTATTTTTTTCATAAACGGTTTTGGTTTTAAAGAACGCTAATATATAAAATAATTTATTTGGTGGATGTTAAATAAAATTGCTTTCGTATGATTTGCATTTTTCATTTTGAGCGTGATTGTATAAATTAATTTTTCCTTTTACTAAATATTTGTATATTGTTGAACCAAATAACCAATCAAAAACCACTATTATGAAAAAAATCTACTTAAAAAAGACAGTCTTTTTATTGTTTTTGTTTTCTCTAATTTCACTATCAATTCATGCTCAAACTTCTGGAAATAGCGGTACAGGTGCCAACATTGATGTAAAAAAACACACCATTTATTGGCGAATCAATCCCGATTCAACAAAATACATAAGAGGAACAGTTACAACCAAGTTTGTCACCAAAGCCGCTAGTGTAAGTACAATCACCTTTGATTTAAACAAAAGCTCTTTTAACAATACAGGATTAGTGGTAAAGTACCATGGAACAACAATAACAAAATCTTTTCCAACCTCTGGGAATGTAAATATTTTGAGAATCAATTTACCAACTCCTTTAGCACTAAACGTTACCGATTCGGTTACCATTTCGTATCGAGGTGTTCCACCAACTCCAAGCGGACAAGCGTTAGGTTTTCAAAAATCAATTTCTGGTGGTAACAATTACATTTATACTTTATCAGAATCATACGAAGACAGAAATTGGTGGCCGTGTAAAGCCGATATGCAAGACAAGATTGATGAGTTAGATATTACAGTTAGTACACCAACTATTTTTAAAGTGGCAACTCAAGGTAAATTACACTCATCGACAGTTATTGGTGGCAACACAAAATACCTATACAAACACCGTTATCCTATTGCTTCCTATTTGGTGAGTTTGTGTGTGGCCAAATTTCAAGAATTTGTTAGAACTCCAGCTGTTATTAGTGGTACAAATGTGCCTATTATCTATCAATTATTTCCTCGAACGTCGTATACTTCTATTTTAAATGCTTTGGATTTTAACAAACCCGAAATGGAATTGTTCAGTAATAAATTTGGTGATTATCCTTTCAAAAATGAAAAATACGGCGTATATGAATTTGGATTTGGAGGCGGTATGGAACATCAAACCAATTCTGGATTTGGTTCGAGCGCTTTGACAAGCTGGTCAACAATAGCACATGAATTAGCACATCAATGGTTTGGTGATGCAGTTACTTGTAAAACCTGGAACAGTTTATGGCTTAACGAAGGTTTTGCTACTTATTTAGAAATTCTTGCTGCCGAACAAATTCCATCGCTTGGCGTTAGTGCTTTATCGCACAGAAGTTCCATCAAAACAACAGCTCGAGCATGTACAGTTCCTGTTTATATCTCAAATGTAAGCAGTTCCAACACAATTTGGACCAGTGCCAACAATAATGCTATTTATTATAGAGGCGCAATGATTATTTCGATGTTAAGAACGCTTTCTGGTGATACAAAATTCTATGAAGCAACACGAAACTATATTGCAGATCCAACTTTGTCATATCAAGCAGCTGATACTAATAATTTAAAAAGCCATTTTGAAACTTCTTTGGGTGGAGCAAATCTTACTAATTTTTTCACTAGTTGGGTCAATGGTGTTGGAACTCCTAGTTATGGCTTAGAATGGAATGCAGTTGGAAGTAATATTGTAATAAAATTGAATCAAACTCGAACCACTAATTCTACCGTTACTTATTTTGATATGCCAGTGGTGGTTAAAGTAAAAGATATAACAGGAACTCTGGAACAAACAATTACAGTGTATGATAGTGGTGGAAATTTATCTCTTGCAGGAACTGGAACTATCGGAACACCAACAGGAACAAATAAAATTACTGTTGCTCTTCCATTCGTTCCTAATTCTGTTCAATTTGATCCTGAAAATGTGACTATGGCCACGGGAACTGTAACTTTTAATTCAAGTTTAGTTAGTAGAATGCCTAATGAAAGCGAAATTAGCATTAATGAAAAGCCTTTGTCTGCAATTGTTTCTCCTAACCCTAGTCAAACAGAGTTTGTCTTGAAAGTGAGTTCTTTAAACCAAACTAGTCCTATAGAAATGACAGTTGTAAATGAACTTGGCACAATAGTAAAACAAAAAGAAATTTCACCTAATGATGATAATAGCTTTGGGAATGAACTACCAACTGGTGTCTATTTTATTCATTTAAGTCAAGGCGAACATCAGTTTTCAACAAAAATTATAAAAAACTAACCGACTCAAATAAAAACAAAAAAACCGTAATTTACATTACGGTTTTTTTTTTGCTAATTACTGACACTTTATTGCTAAGTTTTACGACAAATTAAGCCGATTTGCAATCGTAAGTACTCTGAATTTTATTATTTAACTTCTTCAAAATCTACATCTTGTGTTTGATCTCCGCTAGCGTCTGCTTGAGGTTGTGCTTCGTGAGCCTGACCATGATCAGCGCCACCTTGTGCATACATTGCTTCTGTTGCGGTTTTCCATGCGGAATTTACTGCGTCTAAACCTCTTTGAATAGCTTCTAAATCTTGCGATTGATGTGCTGCTCTTAATTCGGTTAAAGCGCTTTCAATACCTACTTTATGATCGTCAGATAATTTATCACCCAACTCTTTCAACTGACTTTCCGTTTGGAAAATCATACTGTCAGCTTCGTTCAATTTATCTGCTTTTTCTTTAGCAATTCTATCCGCTTCGGCATTCATTTCAGCATCTTTCTTCATTCTTTCAATTTCTTCCGGAGTCAATCCTGAAGACGCTTCGATACGAATATCGTGAGATTTACCAGTTCCTTTATCAGTAGCCGAAACTTTGATGATACCATTGGCATCAATGTCAAAAGTTACTTCAATTTGCGGAACTCCTCTAGGCGCTGGTGGAATTCCATCTAAGTGGAAACGACCAATGGTTTTGTTATCACCAGCCATGGTTCTTTCACCTTGCAAAACGTGAATTTCTACACTTGGTTGGTTATCCGCAGCCGTTGAAAATACTTGTGATTTTTTAGTTGGAATGGTAGTGTTTGCTTCGATTAACTTCGTCATTACATTACCCATTGTTTCAATTCCTAATGATAAAGGCGTAACGTCTAACAACAATACATCTTTTACATCTCCGGTTAAAACTCCTCCTTGAATGGCAGCTCCAATCGCCACTACTTCATCCGGATTTACTCCTTTTGATGGTTTTTTACCAAAGAATTTCTCTACTTGCTCTTGAATTACTGGAATACGAGTTGAACCTCCAACTAAAATTACTTCATCAATGTCAGAAGTAGACAAACCTGCATCTTTTAATGCTTTCGCTACTGGATCCATCGAACGTTTTACTAAGTTTTCAGACAATTGCTCAAACTTCGCTCTTGTTAATGTTTTTACTAAGTGTTTTGGTCCTGAAGCCGTTGCCGTAACATAAGGCAAATTGATTTCTGTTTGTGTGGAAGACGATAATTCTATTTTTGCTTTTTCTGCAGCCTCTTTCAAACGTTGCAATGCCATTGGATCTTGACGCAAATCAACACCTTCTTCGCTGTTGAATTCGTTGGCCATCCAATCGATGATTACTTGATCAAAATCGTCACCGCCTAAGTGTGTGTCACCATTCGTAGAAAGTACTTCAAAAACACCATCACCTAACTCTAATACCGAAATATCAAATGTTCCACCACCTAAATCGTATACAGCAATTTTTTGATCTTTTCCTTGTTTGTCCAAACCATAAGCCAAAGCCGCAGCAGTTGGCTCGTTGATGATACGCATTACTTTTAAACCTGCTATTTCACCTGCTTCTTTTGTAGCCTGACGTTGTGCATCGTTAAAGTACGCTGGAACCGTAATAACCGCTTCTGTCACCGTTTGACCTAAATAGTCTTCGGCTGTTTTTTTCATTTTTTGAAGTGTCATAGCCGACAATTCTTGTGGTGTATACAAACGACCATCAATGTCCACACGTGGCGTATCATTATCGCCTTTTACCACTTTATAAGCTACTGTCGATGCTTCTTTAGCACTTTCAGAATATTTATTACCCATAAAACGTTTGATTGACGCTATGGTTTTAGTAGGATTCGTTACAGCTTGTCTTTTTGCTGGATCACCCACTTTGATTTCGCCACCGTCTACAAATGCAATTACAGATGGTGTAGTTCTTTTTCCTTCTGCATTAGCAATTACAACTGGTTCGCCACCTTCCATAACTGACACGCAAGAATTGGTTGTACCTAAATCGATACCAATAATTTTTCCCATTTTTTTATCTCCTTTATTTGTTTTTCTATTGATTACTCCTCTATGAGTGAGCAGAGCTTTACAACTCGAGTTGACCAATGACAAGGATTATGCCAAGAAGAAATTAAGAATAAATTGTCAGTTTTTGATTGAAAAAGTATGACAAGATGGCATTAGAAGTACAATTTATGAAGTAAGATGTACGAAGTTTATTTAGAGTTTTTTTTTGAAGCTATTCCAGCTCTTCGTTGCAATCTTTCGTGCCGAACACCGGCACGAAAGGATTTCCTCTACGATCTGGGCTAGTGCGAATGGTTATAAGAAGACAACTATCTATTAAAAAGCAGTAAACTAATAAATTCCATTGAGCAATATTCATTATTACCATAGAATAAATGCCGTATAAATTTCATTATCAGTAATAAAAGTAAATTCCAGTTGCTGAAAAATCATTTTTTAATTCGTAGAGTGAAAATGCAACAATTCTTTCGCTTATATTTGTGAGGCAAACAAAACGTTTAGGTATGGAAGAATGCATTTCGGTTTTTGATATGTTAAAAATTGGTGTCGGACCATCGAGTTCGCACACACTCGGACCTTGGCGTGCTGCCGAACGATTTTTAGCTGAACTTGATCAAGAACAGTTATTGGAAAAAGTCACTCTCGTAAAAGTAGATTTGTACGGTTCTTTATCCTTAACCGGAAAAGGACACGCAACTGATTTGGCCGTAATGCTTGGTTTGAGCGGTCAAGATCCCGAATACATTCCGGTTGAAAATATTGATAAAATTATTTCTTCAATCAATACTAACAAACAAATTGTTTTAGGCAATAAAGTCAGCACTTCTTTTAATCCTGAGACTGATATTGTTTTTAACAAAAACTTTTTGCCTTTTCATGCTAATGGTTTGACGTTTACTGCCTTTACTCCTGAAAAAGAATATGCTTCTACCTTCTACTCTATTGGCGGCGGATTTGTGGTGAAAGAAGAACGCGCCAATGCGAAGAAAAAACACCAAATCAAATGTTCTTTCCCTTATCCAATTCAAAATGCGGAAGAACTTTTGGCGTATTGTAACAATTTGAATAAATCGATTTCTGAAGTCGTATACGAAAACGAAAAATCAATGCGTTCGGAAGAAGAAATCCACTCCGAATTAATGCGTATTTGGCATACCATGCTCGAATGCATGTACATTGGTTGCCACAGCGAAGGTATACTGCCTGGCGGTTTAAACGTGCGTCGACGCGCTTTTGATATGCACCAAGGTTTGATTGGTTTGTCCAATTATAATAATCCGCAAGAATGGCTCGAAACGATTCGCAAAACCGAAGTAAAATTCCGCCAAATCCTCAAATGGGTTTCGTGTTTTGCCTTGGCTGTCAACGAGGTTAATGCTGCTTTAGGGCGTGTCGTTACTGCTCCAACCAACGGAAGCGCTGGCGTAATTCCGGCTGTTTTGATGTATTATTTAGTCATCGAAAATCATAATGCTGGTGAAAAAGAAATCAAACAATTTTTGATGGTCGCAGGTGAAATTGGTAGTATCTTCAAAAAAGGTTCTACCATTTCTGCAGCAATGGGTGGATGTCAAGCTGAAATTGGCGTTTCATCGGCTATGGCTGCTGCTGCGTTGTGCGAAGTCATGGGCGGAACTCCAGAGCAGGTACAAATGGCCGCCGAAATTGCCATGGAACATCATCTGGGATTAACGTGTGATCCAATTGGTGGTTTGGTGCAGATTCCGTGTATAGAACGCAATACTATGGGAGCAATCAAAGCGATTAATGCTGCCGAATTAGCCATGGAAACCGATGCTAAAAACGCTAAAGTTCCGTTAGACAAAGTCATTAACACCATGTGGCAAACGGCCAAAGACATGAACTCCAAATACAAAGAAACTTCCGAAGGTGGATTGGCGGTTGCGGTAAATGTAGCCGATTGTTAGTTATTTTTTGAGTTGTTGTTTCAACGCTTCAATTTCTTTATGTAAAGCATCAAACTCTTTACGATTCCCTTTTCCTGCCTCTATAGTTTGATAGATTTTAATTTTGGCGTCTTTGAGTTTAAAATCACTCAATTTCTCTTCGATATTTTTTTGAAGGTTTTCGTCGTAATTCTCAACGGTAACATCTACTTCAATCAATTGCAATTCAGTGTCAATATTGGTGTCAACAACATGATATTTAGAATCGATTTCTGCATTGACAAAAAACTCAGCTTTACTTTTAAAAATATTTTCAGCTGCTAATTCATACGCCAAATAAATCGCTGGTAAAATGGTAATTACGGTTAGAATCCCAAACCAAGAATGCGCATTTTTGACTATAGTATCCGATTGTTTGTCAAATTTTAAAAAACGTACAATGATATAAGCGCCAACGCATATAAACAATGCATTAATCAAATAGGTATACAAACCACCAACCAAATACTGCCATTGCCAAGTCGCCAACCCAAATCCAGCAGTACACAAAGGCGGAATACACGAAGTTGCCACTGCTACACCAATCAAAACCTGAGTTCCATTGTGACGTGAAATGGCGATAAACCCTGCTATTCCACCTGCAAAAGCAAGCAAAACATCAAAAATGGTAGGTTTTGAAAACGATAACAACTCGTCAGTTGGAATCGAATACGGTGTGATTAAATAGTATAATGTAGAGAAAATCAAACTGATAACAATAATTCGCAACGCATTTCGAAAACTCAACTTTAGCAAATCGACATCAGCAATTCCTAACGAAAAAGCAATACCGAAAATGGGTCCCATCAAAGGTGAAATGATCATTGCTCCGATGACTGCCGACTTCGAGTTGATGTTCAAACCAATACACGAAATGACTATCGCAATTGCCAACAACCAAAGATTTTTCCCTTTAAAAACAATACCTTCTTTGACTTCGTCGTAGGTCTGTTTCTCGTCTTCCTGAGTCGATTTTAGGTCAAAAAGAAGTCGGAAATACCGTTTGACAACTGCTAATTTACTTTGCATGAAATTGGTTTTGAGAATGAGCTAAAATAGAAAATTAAAACTCAAAACTCAAACTTGTGGTCAAAAAGAAATTGGAGTTGATTAAATCGTCTTCCTTGACAAAAACTTTCTCCTTACTGTCTAAATAACGAGCCTCAGTGCGCCATTTCACTTTCGAATTGAACAAATAATCAGCATTAATTGAAATTCCCAACGTTTCAAAGGCATCAGCTGTAGCAACTAGTATGTTTTTTTTGTCTTGATAATATTCCACTCTAAAAGCGGTTTGCCATTTGTTTGATACTGAATATTGCGCCATTGCAACTGGACTCAGCCAACTTTCATGTTTTTCATTTTTAGAGGATGAATCTTGCAATCCGTAGTCAAAACCAACAATAGTACGCCATTTGGAATTCCATTTGTAATCCCAATACAAATTACTAAAATAACGCATGGCCAACTCGGTTCCGAAATATTCTTTTCCTGCAAACGTGCTACAATTGAGTGTTGAATTATCCGAGGACTTGTAAACAATTTGAGTCCCAAAAGCGGGAACTACATCTTTTTCTGGCCGATTAATCCGTTGCCAACCATTGGTTACCAAACCCGAAAAACTCCATTTAAGATTTGGTTTGTAATTGTATTTAATTCCGGTCATGAAATACGGCGAATTTTCAGCCAAAATTGATCGAGTTAGTGTCAAATTGGTCGCTGTTGTAGCCGATTCAAATCCGATGTAACTGGGCAAAATTCCTGCTTCTATTGTATTTTTTTTGGCTTTATCCAAATACAAACCCACGAAAGCCTCATTTAAATACTTTATTTTTTCATTGGCATAATTGTCGTCTACGTAAGTTCCGGCATGTAGCGCAATATTGGCGTACGTATTTTCATATTCCACTTTGGCACGAAGCAAACCAATATTGACGTTGAACTCGTTGTGTCGATTGTAGTTGTACATAAAAGGCAACTTGGTTTCTGAAGTTGGTTGATTCAAATCGAAAGCATAATACGTTTCTAAGAAGCCTGAAAAGTGGATGTTAAAATCGGATTGCTCTTGGGAGAAAGATTGAAAAAAAACCAGTAATATGGCTAAATACCTAAATCGTGTCATTCTATTTTCTTCTAGTATCAATCAAATATATAATTTTCCAAACATCTTTTTCTTTAAAAAGCGTAAAAGCGTTCACTCCTGAATGACTAAACATTCCGTTAATGTAGAATTCATAAGGTGTCCAAGCGTGCGCCATTGCTCCGTCAACTTGAATATTGTAACTCAAAATCTTCTCTTCAAATCGCATATCATTGGAAATTGTAGCAATGGATTTGTAAAAATCTGAAGGTTTTTCATCCTCAAATTTGGTTCCTTTTTTGCCTTCTGAAATGGATTGCAAAATCATTTTTTCAGCACAAACAGACTTTATTTTAATGGAATCTCTTTGGTGAAATCCTTCAAAAAATGTTTCAATAGTTTGCTCGATTTCTTTATTTTGAGCTTGGGCGAAAATCGTAAAAAAGAAAATTAAAATCCAAAATAGGTTTTTCATTTGTGGTAAATATTTTCTGAATTAGTATAATTTTTAATCTATTTATTACAAAACTAATCGATTTTAGTACTTTTACGGTTTATTAACTAGAATTAAGTTGAAACGATTATTTATAAAATCTGAAATCTAATTTCTGAAATCTAAAATAACTATGTCTGTTGCCAAAAAAGATTACAAACGAATCACGACCAAATCATTAATTGAAATGAAAGCCAATGGCGAGAAAATTTCAATGCTTACGGCTTACGATTTTACCATGGCCAAAATTGTTGATACTGCTGGAGTTGATGTAATATTAGTTGGCGACTCGGCGAGTAATGTCATGGCTGGACACGAAACCACTTTACCGATTACTTTGGATCAAATGATTTATCACGCATCGAGTGTCGTTCGTGCTATTGAACGCGCTTTGGTGGTGGTTGATTTGCCTTTCGGAAGTTACCAATCGGATTCGAAAGAAGCCTTGCGTTCAGCCATTCGTATTATGAAAGAAAGTGGCGGTCACGCTGTAAAAATGGAAGGCGGAAGCGAAATCAAAGATTCTATTAAGAAGATATTGAATGCAGGAATTCCCGTAATGGGACATTTGGGTTTAACACCACAATCGATATATAAATTTGGAACTTATACTGTTCGCGCCAAAGAAGATGCCGAAGCTGAAAAACTGATGGAAGATGCTAAAATGCTAGAACGAATTGGTTGTTTTGCCATTGTTTTGGAGAAAATCCCAGCCGCACTGGCCGAAAAAGTAGCACAAAGTATCTCGATTCCTGTTATCGGAATTGGTGCTGGCGGCGGTGTTGACGGACAAGTTTTGGTTATTCATGATATGTTGGGAATGAACAACGAATTTAGTCCGCGTTTTTTACGTCGTTACCTAAATTTATACGAGCAAATGACTTCTGCTATTGGGCAATATGTTGACGATGTTAAGAGTAAGGATTTTCCCAATGCGAATGAGCAATATTAGTTTTTAAATTTGAAAATGTGACGATTTGAAAATTTGAAAATGAAGATCCTAAGTAACAAAACTAACCTGCAAATTCTTCACGAAGACAATCATATTATTGTTGTAAATAAACGCGTAGGCGATATTGTGCAAGGCGATAAAACAGGTGATAAACCTCTTTCTGATATTGTAAAAGAATACATCAAAGAAAAATACAACAAACCTGGTGAAGTTTTTTTGGGTGTTGTGCATCGATTGGATCGACCTACAACTGGAATTGTAGTTTTTGCTCGTACTAGCAAAGCACTAGAGCGGTTGAATAAAATGTTTAGCGAAAGAGAAACGCAAAAAACCTATTGGGCAGTGGTGAAGCATCGTCCTTCTAAAAACGAAGACAATTTAGTTCATTACCTTGTTCGAAGCGAAAAAAACAACACTTCCAAAGCCCATTTAAAAGAAGTTCCCAATAGTAAAAAAGCATCTTTAGACTATAAAATCATTAAAGAGTTAAACAATTACTTTGCACTAGAAATCAACCTTCACACGGGAAGACATCATCAAATTAGAGCCCAACTTTCGGCAATAGGAAGTCCAATTAAAGGCGATTTAAAATACGGCTTTGACCGAAGTAATCCTGATGGAGGTATTCATCTTCACGCTAGAAAATTAGTTTTTAATCATCCTGTCTCGAAAGAAGAACTAACTATTGAAGCTCCTACTCCATTTGACTCGATTTGGAATTCGATTTAAAAAGTGTATTTTTACTCTTTGATTATTAGGGTTTCATGTAGTTCACTTGTTACTCGTACAAATCTTCAATCTAAAATTTATGAAAAAGACCATTTTTATTTCGCTCTCACTTGTTGGAGCCAGTTTGTTTGCACAAGAGCATTTTGCCGGGTTAAACACTTCGAGTAGAGTGGGTATTTTAACTGCTGGAATGAATCCTGCCGAGTTAGTCAACATCTCTAACAAATTTGAAGTCAATGTTTTAGGGATGAGTTTAAATGTAGCTAATAACAAAATTGGTTTTAGCGATTTGACTTCGGATAAAAATATTGAAGATTTAATTTTTGTAGGTAGTGATCCTGTAAACATGCGTTTTGACGCCGAAGTTTATGGTCCAGGAATTTCAATAAAACACAAATCATGGGCATTTGGATTAGTAACAAAAGCCAATGGCCGATTGGATATTGTGGATGTTGACACCAAATTAGGTGATGCTATCAGCAATTCTGGTTTAAATACGTTGCTTTCAACAACAACTATTAACAATGATTTCAACCAAAGAATTAATGGAACCACTTGGGGAGAAGTTGATTTTCTTTTAGCAAAAACGCTCTTTGATACTCCCAAACACAAAATCAATGGTGGAATTACGCTCAAATTGTTATTTCCAGGTTCGTACGCAAATATCGGAGCCGACCAATTTTCGGGCACCATTGTTCAAGTCGGAGGTCAAGGTTATTTAACCAATACATTGGCCAATGTTAACTTTTCCTACTCAGGTAGTTTGGCCAATAGTTTTTCAAACTTCGATGATTACTCCAAATCGATTTTTGGTAGTTTAAATGGTTTGGGTGCTGATATTGGAATTAATTACCAATGGAAAGATGAAAATGCAGCTAATGACGCGATAAATAAAGACAAAGCCAATAAAAACAAATACAAATTAAACGCTGGTGTTGCTTTAAGAAATTTGGGTGGAATGACTTTCAAAGACCGTAATAATCAATCGACTAATTATGTCTTGGAAATTCAAGGAGCAGAAAGTTTGAATTTGAATCAGTTTGAAAATGTAGATAGTTTACAAGAAGTTGAAACCATCTTGATAAACAGTGGTTATTTAACAAAGACTACAGGAACAAAAGACTTCAAAGTAAGTTTACCAACTACACTTTCGCTTTATGCCGATGTAAAAATAATTCCAATCTTATACGTTTCTGGTTATTTACAACAACGATTAAATGATGATAACAAAAACGATCAAATTACAGTTCAAAATGTTTTCACTTTAACTCCACGAGTAAATTTAGGACTTTTTGAAGCGTACATTCCGTTTTCAAACAGCGATATTTCTGGGTTTAATACCGGATTTGGTTTCCGTGTGGGTGGGTTTTATTTGGGTTCAGGTTCAATCGTAACGGCATTGATAAATGACAGCAAACAAGCCGATATATATACAGGATTCCGTTGGGCATTTCTCTAAAAATTAACGATGCATCGAAAAGAAGACATCAACAGCCGAAAAAAAGCACTGATAAAGTTACTTCATACTATTAAAGAAAATGAAGTAGGTATAATTACGGCGTTGTATGACGATTTTAAAAAACCAGAAGTTGAATCGTTTTTGAGTGAAATAAATATTGTTTACGACGAACTCAAATCGGCAATTAAAAATATAACTCGTTGGACAAAGCCAAAAAGAGTCTGGCCCAATTTGCTGAACTTTCCTTCCTCCGATTGGATTTACCAAGAGCCTTATGGGAATGTTTTGATTATTTCTCCATGGAATTATCCTTTTCAATTGGCTATTTGTCCGTTAATTGGCGCAATTGCAGCTGGAAATAAGGTTACACTCAAACCTTCTGAATTAACTCCAAAAACTACCGAAATTATTTGTAAAATAATAACCGAAATTTTCGATAAAAATCAGGTGAATGTAGTTTTGGGAGGCATAGAAGAAGCACAAAAATTATTGCAGCAAAAATGGGATTATATTTTTTTTACAGGAAGTGTTAAAGTAGGCAAAATAATAGCCGAAATCGCTGCTAAAAACTTAACTCCAGTAACGCTCGAATTGGGAGGAAAAAATCCGTGTATTGTTGATTCAACTGCTTCTATTTCATTAGCTGCGAAGAGAATTATTTGGGGAAAACTCCTCAACGCAGGTCAAACTTGCATTGCTCCAGATTATATTTTGGTTCACCATTCGGTTAAGGAAAAACTTATTGGAAGCTTAATTCAAGAAATCAAAAATGCCTTAGGAGAAAATCAACAAGAAAGTCCTGATTTTGCTCGAATTATCAACAAACACAATTGGGAAAGATTGGTCGGCTTATTAACCAATCAAAAGATTATTTATGGTGCAATTTCAAATGAAACCGATTTGTATATTTCTCCAACATTAGTTGACCAACCTTCTTTGGAAAGTACCTTAATGCAAGAAGAAATCTTTGGCCCAATTCTACCAATTCTTTCCTATCAAACGGAATCAGAAATAGAGACTATTATTTCACAATTTGATAAACCTTTGTCATTGTATGTATTTTCTACAAATAAGAAGTTTTGTCAACAAATTATTGATAATTATTCATTCGGAGGAGGTTGTATAAATGATACTATTGTTTATTTTGCTAACAAAAGATTACCTTTTGGAGGAATTGGTAACTCTGGTATTGGAGCTTACCATGGCAAATACTCTTTTTCGACTTTTTCACATGCCAAACCTATTTTAAAAAAAGCCAATTGGTTGGATATTCCTCTTCGCTATGCGCCTTATAAAAATAAAATTAACATATTAAAAAAATTAGTAAATTGGTTTTAAATTTAAACATAAAATAATGGAAGAAAACTACCAAAAACTGCAAAAGATTGCTAAAGAAGGTTACACAATCGAATTTGGAGAAGTTTTAGAAAAATCATTTGAAAATTTCAAAAAATGTTTTGGCGTTATGGGTCTAGCTTTGATCTTGCTTTCCATTGTTTTGTTTATTCTTTTTTTTGGCATTTTTGGAGCAATAGTTGGGTTCTCAGAAATTAATCAAACAATGGTAGATTTCGATCCGATGATGCTTTCGGGTACTTTTATGTTTGCTTATTTAATTTTCGCAGGAATTTTTTCTGGAATCATGGCTGGTTTTAATGCTGGTTTTTACAAAATGGTTCACCAAGCGGAAATGAACAGTGGCGTTGATGTAAGCACTTTGTTTTATTACTTTCGAACGCATTATTTCAAAGAACTATTTGTATCTGGCGCGCTAATTGCGTTTGCAACAACGGGAATCACATTATTGTTTGAGCTTTTGCATCTTAAATTTATTGGAATGTTACTCACATATACCGTATCGTTTCTAACATTTTTAACTGTTCCTCTAATTATTTTCTCAGATTTAAAATCCGTTCAAGCAATCACAATGAGCATTCAGTTGACGCTCAAAAAACCATTACTACTTATTGGTTTACTTCTTGTAGCTGTATTACTAGCTATGTTGGGTTTATTTGCTTTTTGTATCGGAATCTTTTTTACATTACCATACATATACTCAATGGTTTATATAATTTACAACACTATTTCTCCTATAAAAGAAAACAATATTATTGACGAAATAGGGCGCTCAGAAACTGAATAATGAATGTAATAACTCAAATATGTGTTTGTTTACTTGAGGCCTTTTATTGGTTTCAAGGCTTGACTTTTTTGAGTTGGTCATTCATGCCTGAATTTGATATTAGCTTAATTGGAGCCAATTTTCTCAAAACAAGTTTCATCATTTTTTTACTTTTTGTTACCTATCTTTTATTGTATCGTTTCTCGAAAACCAAAATCAATATCAAAACCAATTACTCTGAATTTGAACCTAAGGAACGACAATATCGTTTGTACCTTCTATTCATGGGAATTATCATTCCTGTAATGGAAATTATTTATGAAATTAATCATGTACGACAAATTAGTTTATTAAAAATCAATTGCAGCGTAGGTGCGTTTTTGATATTGATTTATTTCTTAACATTAAAAAACAAATGGTTTGATCGAAACATAAACGCAGTTTTTATTACCATTTTTTTATCCTATTTTCATTTTATACTGTATAATATTGCTTTCAAACCTTTTGAAATAGTTTCGTATGTAAGTATTATTATTGCTTATTTTTTATCGTATTTTTTATTCAAAAAGTTCTTCCATTATTTACTTTTCTTTGGTTATGTACTCATAATTTGTTTGGTTTATTACAGTCAAGCTTTTTTGCCAAAAGATTTAGCCATAATTTTATTCAATTCTATTTTAGTTTCATCAGCAATTCATTTGGCGAGGCATTTTGCTTTGTTGGAAACCAGGAATAAATTTTCATTTGCAAATGAAATTGTCAACAAAGGAAATTCACTCACAATTGCTACAAACAAAAAAGGAGAAGTTTCCTATTGTAGTGAGCAAATTAAAGATTTCTTAGGCTACTCACCTACCGAAGTATTGGGAATGAAATTTTGGGAATTAACTGAAGATGTTGAATTTATTGGTGAAACCTACCACAACAACTATATCGATAACCGATTGTATGTTAGGCGTCTAAAATGCAAAAACGGAGAATACAAATACATTCAATGGAAAGATAAGAAGTTTTCTGACGATTTAATTATTGGAATCGGACAAGATGTAACGGAGCAAATTCATATTCAAAATCAACACCGCAATTTGATTGAAAATGCAACTGATATCATTTATGAAACTGATGCCAAAGGAAACTATGTTTTCATCAACAAATATGCTGAAAAAATAATGGGATATACTCTAAATGAGATGTACCAGAAGCATTTTACCGATTTTATACGAAAAGATTACCGCGAAAGAGTCGTTGAATTTTACACCAAATCGTTTTCAGAAATATCCGACTTTCCAACACTTGTTTTCCCTGTAACTAATAAATTTGGAGAAACCATTTGGCTTTCACAAAATGTTTCTGTAAAAAGAAGCGAAAATGGCCAGAAAATAATAGGTTTTACTTCAATAGCTCGGGATATTACACTGATTAAAAACATGGAAATTGATGCTTCGCGACGGGAACGAAAAATTAGAAAATACAGCGAAATTTCAAAACAACTGACTATTAAAAGTTTTTCCAGTCAAGAAAAATTTGATGACTTTTTGTGTTATTTACTGAAAATAGTTTCTGAAAAAGTGGATATCAATAGAGTGAGTTTTTGGAATTATTATGAAGATAAAATTGTTTGCGCGCAATTGTACTTAGCCAATAAAGATTATTTTGAAAAAGGGTTTGTTTTACGTAAAAAAAATTTCCCAAAGTATTTTGCAGCTATCGAAAAAGAAAACCAAATAATTGCTGCTGACGTATATAAAAACGAAGATACTAGCGAGTTTTGGATAGACTATTTTCCAAAAAACAGCATTTTGTCGATGCTTGATTCTCCTATTTACTCTAACGGAAAATTGGTGGGAATTTTATGCTTCGAATCGACTACCAAGTACAAAGAATGGGATGTTGAAGACATCAATTTCTCGAGAACAATTTGCGATTTTATTTCCATTTCAATCGAAACCAATCAGCGTATTGAAGCCGAACGTCAATTGGCTTACAAAAGTAGCTTGCTTTCGGCTATTACAACCATTACTAATAATTTCCTTATCAATAACAAATTGGATGAAACAACCGATGAAACACTACAAATCATAGGTAAAGCAGCCAAAGTAGATCGAGTGCATTTTTTTGTTAGTGATAATGATAAAAAAACCATAACATTACAAAACGAATGGGTAAATGATGGTATTGAATCTCAAAAGAACAACGCTCGATTAGTTGATTATCCACACGAAGGTTTTAAAAACTTAATTGATATTTTAAAACAAAATAAAGAATATAGCTTTTTGGTAAAAGATTTAAAAGACGACCAACCCCGAAACAGCTTAGAAGAACGAAATATCAAATCATTACTTCGATTACCGGTAATGGTAAATAATGAATTATACGGATTTTTAGGTTTTGACGACTGTACTACTGAACGCGTTTGGAACGAAGACGAAATCAATATTTTAAAAACGTTAGCCAATAATTTTGCAACAGTCATTGAAAAGAAAATTACCGATCAAATCATTTTTGAAACCGAAGAAAAATTTAAACTTATTGCCAATAATATACCCGGAAGTGTTTACTTATCTAAGTTTGATGAAGAAGCCACTAAAGTCTATTTAAATGTCAAAATTGAAGAATTAACGGGTTACCCAAAAGAAGACTTTTTGTACAATAATCGCTCTTTTATTTCTTTAATTCACACCGACGACAAACAAGCTGTCTTAGAAGAGCAAATTTCGAACATCAAAAGTGGGAAACAAATTCACTCTAAATACCGAATTCAACACAAAGATGGACATTATGTGTGGATTGAAGAATTTGCTGATGCAATTAAAAAAAACGGTGTTATCGAATTTGTTGGTGGAATTTACATTGATATTACCAAACAAAAAGAAGCTGAAGACGCCATCAAAGCCAAAGAATATGCTGAAGCAGCCAGCAAAGCCAAATCGGATTTCTTGGCCAATATGAGTCACGAAATTCGAACGCCACTCAACGGAATTATCGGTTTTACCGATCTTTTGAAAAATACGGAATTAGAAGAAATTCAACTCAAATACATGAATACCATCAATCAATCGGCCAATTCGTTGATGGAAATTGTCAATGATATTCTCGATTTTTCAAAAATTGAATCGGGTAAATTAGAACTCGAAATCAAAAAACACGAACTCAAAGCGCTGGCCAAAGAAGTCATCGATTTATTTAGTTATAGCACAGCCTCGAAAGATATTGAATTAAAACTTTCCATCGAAAACAGCATTCCAAAATACGTTTGGATTGATGCACTTCGAATCAAGCAAGTGTTGGTCAATTTGATGAGTAATGCTATTAAATTTACCGAAATAGGTTCGGTTGAACTTAAAATTAGCGCCAAGAAAGTTTCTAATGAATCGGCCACGCTTATCTTTTCGGTAATTGACTCAGGAATTGGTATCGAAGAAAATTACCAACAAAAAATATTTGAAGCTTTCTCACAAGGCGATTCTTCTACAACACGAAAATTTGGAGGTACTGGTTTAGGTTTAACAATTTCAAACAATTTGTTGCATCTAATGGATAGTCATCTCAACATAAAAAGCCAACCCAATGTAGGAAGTGAATTTTATTTTGAAGTGACTTTACAAGCATCCGACGAAATAACAACCGAAGCGACAAATTTAATTGCAAGTACTAGCAATAAAGAAAAAAGTCAATACACCATTACCAACCTCAAAAATTATAAAATATTCGTTATTGAAGACAACAAAATCAATATGCTTTTAGCCAAGACTTTGGTAAAACAAATTGTTCCCAATGCAACCATTTACGAAGCTGAAAACGGTAAAGAAGCCGTTGAAAAATTTGAAATCATTAAACCCGATTTAATTTTAATGGATATTCAAATGCCAATTATGAATGGCTATGAAGCAACAAAAGAAATTCGCATTACAGAAAAAGGAAAATACATACCAATCATAGCTTTAACAGCCGGAACAATTGTAGGAGAAAAAGAAAAATGCCTCGAAGCCGGAATGAATGATTACATTTCAAAACCCATCATCAAAGAAATTCTACAAACAAAATTAGTGCAATGGCTCAATGATTGATAAAAAATAACTTAATTTGTAATTACTAACTCTTAAATTAAACACTAATTATGAAATGGAGAG
>JAEUTY010000044.1 GCA_016787805.1 Flavobacterium sp.
AATTGACAAATTATTTTTTGTATTTTGGCACAAACAAAAAATTCTCTTATGTCATCAACGGCTATTTTAACTATTATCATCCTTTATTTTGGAGTGTTGATTTTCATCTCTAACGTAATCAGTAAAAAAGACAGTAGTAACGACGCGTTTTTCAAAGCCAATAAAAACTCAAAATGGTATTTGGTAGCTTTTGGGATGATTGGAACAGCGCTATCAGGAGTGACTTTTATTTCGGTTCCTGGAGAAGTGGGAAATCCTGATTTACAGTTCAAATATTTTCAGTTTGTACTCGGAAATGCACTTGGATTTATCATTATTGCAACGGTATTGCTTCCGTTGTATTACAGGATGAATTTGACCTCAATTTACAGTTATATCGAGCAGCGATTGGGCATTGTGAGTTATAAAACCGCAGCCACTATTTTCTTGATTAGTCGCACTATTGGCTCGGCATTTCGATTGTATTTGGTGGTAATTGTATTGCAAAAATTTGTGTTTGACGACTATAATGTTCCTTTTGCCATAACAGTTCTAATTTCCCTCGGATTGATCTTTGCTTATACGTATCGTGGTGGATTGAAAACGATAATTATCACAGATACTTTACAAACATTTTTCTTGGTTTCTTCTGTGTTCTTGACGATTATTTTTATCTGTCAGAGTTTGGATTTCAGTTTTGTAGAAGCGTTTGAAGCGGTAAAAAACAGCAATTATTCGAAGGTGTTTTTTTATGAAGATTATTTGAAAGGTAACTTTGTTGTGAAACAAATTTTGGGTGGAATGTTTGTCACAATTGCGATGGTTGGTTTAGATCAAGATTTGATGCAAAAAAACCTCAGTTGCAAAAACATTGGTGAAGCTCAGAAAAACATGTTTACTTTTACTGGAATTTTTGTAGTGATTAATATTTTCTTTTTGAGTGTTGGTGCGTTATTGTACTTGTACGCTGAAAAAAATGGTATCGCTATTCCGATGGTAGATGATGTAAAACGTACAGATTTACTATTTCCAGAAATTGCTTTTAATCATTTGACCATGATACCATCAGTAGTTTTTTTACTTGGATTGACAGCGGCTACTTTTGCTACGACTGACTCGGCTTTAACGGCTTTAACAACCTCTTTTTGTGTGGATTTTTTAGGCATGGATAAAGCCGAAAACGCCAACAATCAAAAAACAGTTCGCACACGTCATTGGGTTCACATTGGATTTTCGTTTTTGATGTTTTTGGTAATAGTAATTTTCAATTCGCTCAATGATAAATCGGTCGTGACGATGATTTTTAAAGTCGCAAGTTATACGTATGGACCACTTTTGGGCTTGTATGCTTTTGGATTGTTTATGAAAACCAAAACGGTTCACGATAAATTAGTTCCAATTATTTGTGTGATTTCGCCTACGATTTGTTTTTTTATTAGTAAATATTCGGCTGATTTATTGGGTAATTATGTTATTGATAACGAGCTGATTATTGTAAATGGTTTGATTACGTTTTTGGGATTGCTGATTATTAGCAAGCCTGCGACTTCGGAGACGCGTTTTTAGTATTATTACACAAAGAACGCAGAGAGGACATGGAGTTTCATAAAGTTTACAAGAAGAAAAAACGTTTGTTCTCTAGCCCTGATTGAGCGGCTATCCTTTGTGAGGAACGAGCAAAGATAATAGCGAAAGCAGGAAAATGGATTACAAATTAAGCCCGAGCCATTCGCTTCAAAAAAAAACCTAACTTAATATTGATTAGTTGCCAACAACACCAACGTACAAGCGACTTCTACTTCGATATTGTTGCTTTCTAGTAATTGGTAAAACTCCGGATTTTCGGTTCCAGGATTGAACACGACTCTTTTGGGTTTGGTTTCTAAGATGTAATTATAGTAATCGCGTTGGCGAATTGGATTCAAGTACAACGTAACCGTGTCTATATTTTTGAGAGGAATGTTTTTAGTTTTGATGGAAATTCCAGCTACTTCGCCCACATTTTGACCAATTGCAACTACCGAATGGCCTTTATCTACTAACATTGTTATGGCTTTGAATGCGTAACGGTCGGGTTTGGTAGATGCACCTAAAACAAGTGTTTTTTTATTTTTCATAATGCAAAATTACGGATTAATGTTTTTAATTTAACTTGAAAAATTTTTGTTTGAGTATCTTTGCCGAAAATTAACTTTATTTCGCACAAAATGGATGTTTTTTTTAATACTTTTTTGGTTTTATTGGGAGCCTTGTTTTCGGTTTTGAATCCGTTTGGAGCGATACCTTTTTTTGTGGGTTTGACCCAAGATTACAACAAACCTGAACGTTCACGAGTAGCATTATGGACAGCTATTAACGTAGGAATCATTTTGCTAATTGCTTTTTTTGTTGGCGAATATGTTCTTCGCTTTTTTGGCATTACGATTCCGGCATTACGAATTGCAGGCGGTATTTTGATTGCAAGCTCTGGATTTGGTTTGCTCAACGCCAATCCGAAGAAACGAAAAGGAATTAGCAAAGAAGTAGAAGAAGATTTGCAACACCGAAATTCGATTGCTTTGACTCCTTTGGCAATGCCAATGTTGGCCGGACCAGGATCGATTTCGTTGTTAATTGCTTTCTATCAAGAGCACAATAAAACCAATGAAATTTTTGCTTCTGCGCTTTCAATCGTAGTTGTTTCGATTATTATATTTTTGATATTGAGAAGCGCACATTATTTGGCCAAATACTTGGGAGCTTCTGGAATTGTTGCGATTTCGCGCATAGTCGGATTTTTGACTGTGGCCATTGGAATTCAGTACATTATTAGTGCGGTGTTGACTATTATTAGAGGAATTTAGAAATTAGAATTTAGAAATATGAAAAATAGTATTTTGTTATTATTCACTTTGGTTATTATTAGTTGTAAATCAGGCAAGAATTCTGGAAACCAATCAGAAGCCAATTTGAATGAATTAGTAACCATCATGCAAGGTCAATATTCATCAGAAGCGCATTCAAAAAGAGATACTAGCTACTTTAATATTTCATTGCGAATGGTTCCGATTTGGAAGAACAAAGGTCATTATTTGTATGTGGAACAAGCCATGTTTACCAAGCAAGAAAAACCCTATCGTGTTAGAATTTATAAGGTTTCTCAACGTGGCGACGAATTTGTAAGTGAAATTCACACCTTAAAAAACGAAAAAGATTGGATTGGCAAATGGAAAACGCCAGAAGCTTTTGAGTCTTTGACTGAAAGTGACATCGAATTAAAACCAGGTTGCGAAGTAGTTTTAAAACGTGTTGGGAAAAATAAATTTACTGGACAAACTGGAATTAAAACTTGCCCGAGTGAATTGAGAGGAGCGACATATGCTACTTCAAAAGTAACCGTGACCGAAAATGAAATTTTGTCGTGGGATCAAGGTTTTGATAAAAACGACAAGCAAGTTTGGGGCGCTGAAAAAGGCGGTTATGAGTTTATTAAATATTAAGTTAGAATTCAGAAGTTAGAAATTAGAATAGAGAGAATAGAACATAGAAAATAGAAAAAATCCCGAGCTCATTGGAACTTGGGATTTTTTGTTATTTGTTTTTTGCTTTTTGAAGCTTTTACAATTTATTCTTTTGGCAAGAAAATTTCGGCCATCATGCAACGGGCACTACCGCCGCCACAAGCTTCGATAGTATCTAAACTTGAATGTAAAATGGTGATATGCTCTTCGAGTTGTGCGATTTGTTTTTTGGTTAAACTGTTGTACGCTGAAGTGCTCATCACTAAATATCTTCTATCGTCTGCACCTTTTACTTCAAGCATATTTCCCGCAAAATTATTGACTTGATCTTCAGTAATAAGGATGATTTCTTTTTCGTCACCACGCAAACTATCAAGCACCATTTTGCGTTCTTTTTTGTCATCGATGCTATCAGCACAAATGACAGCAAACGTGTCGCCCAAACACATCATCACATTGGTGTGATAGATTAATTTTCGTTCGCCATTCACCGTTTGAAACGCTTCGAAAATAACGGGAGTAAATTCAAAATCTTCACAAAACTCAATCATCAGTTCTTCGTCGGCACGAGGCGAAAGTGCGCAATAGGCTTTTCCGTTTTCGCGATCTAGCAACAAACTTCCAGTTCCTTCCAAAAAAACCGAATCTTCTTCGGCCGAAGTATAATCCATGATTTCGTTGATTACAAAACCTTTGTCTTCTAAAATATCCAAAATATCTTCTCTTCGTTCGCTACGACGGTTTTCGGCAAACATTGGATACAAAGCCACATCGCCACTTTCGTGAAATGAGATCCAGTTGTTCGGAAAGATACTATCGGGAGTATCGGGATTAATGGTATCATCAACCACAGTTACATCCACACCAACCATGCGTAATTTTTGCACAAAAGCGTCAAACTCAGCTTGAGCTTTGGCATTGACCGTTTCTGGCGTTAATCCGTCGAGTACTTTTTGATAGTAATTGTTAACGGCTGTCTGCTCGTTCATTCGAAACGCTACAGGGCGAATCATGAGGATGGAATTGGTGGTTTGGTTCATGGTTTTTTGTTGTATGTTGTATGTTTTAAGTTGTATGTTATGGGTTTACAATTTGATTTTTTAGTGTTATGTTTTCCAATTTTCTTCTACATATTTTATAAAGTTATAAATTTTAGAGCTTAACTCATTGTATTTATTGGTAAATTCGTCTTTATTATCTATGACATTTGGATATAGTGTGTTAATCTTTTCAATATGAAAAACTGTTTCTAAACAACTTGACCAAGAATAAGTTAAGAACTTAATAAAATCAGCTTTATATCTTTTTCTACCATAACCTTCAACGATGTTTGTAGTGACAGAATCTGATGATCTTCTTAATTGACTACCTAATTCAAACATCTCATATTTAGGTAATTTCAGGGAAGTACAATGTGATAGATAAAACAACTCTAACCCTAATTTGTATATTTCTAAATCTTTATAACTGCCCATATCAATATTTTTTTGGCTTATATTAAAAAACTTACAACTTACAACCTAAAACTTACAACCAATATTTTTTAATCTCTTATTAACGGTAAAGTCGAACATCTTAAAAGTCCTTCTTGTTTGGCGATTTCGGCGTAGGGAATTTCTTCTACTACAAAACCATTGTCGCGAAGCCAATTATTTAATCGGGTGAAATTGCGTTCCGAAACGACAACATTTTCATCAATTGAAAACACGTTGGAATTCATATGATACATTTCGTCTCGGGTGATGTGAAAGAGGTTTTCTTTTCCGAAAAGGTTTACCAAATAGACATAATCAGCTTCTTCACGGAAACCGCTTTTGTATATGATTCCTTTGTTTTTGCCGACAGGTTGAAAGCAACAATCGAGGTGCAATGCATTGTCACGAGCTTCTAACTTTGATTTTACCAAGTCGAATTCTTTGACAATTTTATGTGGAAACAAATTTTTAATATAATTCACGCCAGCCATATTGGTTCGTGCTGTAATGAACGACGAATAATCCGAACCTTTGTAGGTTCCGATAAAAATATAGTCGTTCCAAAGCATCACATCGCCACCTTCAATATGTACGTCATCAGGAGGGCGAACTACTTTTTTGGGATCAATTTGGTCAATAACATACTGAATGGCATCGAGTTCGCGATTTCTATCGGGTAAAATATTGGCTTTTATGAAAATATCGTCAATCACAAAACCGATATCACGCGTGAAGATTTGATTGTAGTTTTCAATCATTTCTGGGCGAAAGACTTTCACATTGTATCTTTGAAATACTTGATTGAACGCTTCCATTTCGTCCACCATATCCGCTTCAACAGGATAGGTTCCGGCTAGAATGTGCTCTAATGACTTTGGATCATAGGCTTCATCAGCAGTTGGTGTTGGACCATTATTTAAGGCCGAACCTAAAACTACTGCTCTTAGGCGTGAGGTTTCGTTTTTTACATTTAAAATCATAAAAGATTTTCTAAAAATTAATTTGTTTCTTGATTTTATGCCGATGTATAATTTATTAATTTAATGAAATTAAATTTTTTAAATTAACAATCGGTAGAGTTGTAACATAAATTTGCTTTTGGCATCTGGCAAATATAAAAAAGCTCCGCTGAATGGCGAAGCTTTTGTTGATAAGTAGTTGTGAAATTAGTTTTTGATTAACTTTTGAGAATATTGTTGACCTGTTTCATCGGTGACAATTACAATATATGCACCGTTTCGATAACTGCTGATGTCAATTTGGACTTTATCGGCATCATCAACCTTTTTCTCATATACTTTTCTTCCTTCAAAAGAGAGAATTTCGATACTATCTAAGTTTGCTAAACCTATTATCTCTACAGAATCGCTAGATGGATTGGGCACAATATAAAATCCTTTCGATGGTGCATGAATATCGTTTTTTAAACCATTTTTACTTGTCTCCTTAACATTTAAATTCTGATTTTTATACATATAATCAGCCGAACAACCTTCAATGTAAGCAACAAATTGAGAATCGTTTACCGCATCAAATCCATCCACAAGATCAACATAATTTCCAGCATGGTAAACTACACCATTTTGGAATACTGAGTTTCCAATCCCGATAACATTTGAAGCAGTTATCCAATCTGATGCTTCTCTATGAATCAGTGATACTGGTACTGTAGCATTAGACATATCATGATTGGGAGAAATCAAAGTAATCTGACTTTGACAACAATTAGGGTCATTAGCAGGCAAAACAGTAATGGTAACAGGAACATTACAATTGATTGATTGACCTGCGTTGGGCGTAAAAGTATAGACAAAATCTCCAGGAACACTAGTATCAACAATTGCTGGGTTCCAAGTTCCTTCTATGTTGTTACCAATTTCTATATCATTTAAATTAAAGCTACTATTGAGACAGATTGGGTTAATGATTGGTAAGGCGATCAAATCAATTCTATAATTTAACCAGGCTGTAGTTGTGTTACCATTAATCAGTTGAAAATGAATTTCAAAATTATCAATTGAGTTAGAACATTGAAAGGAAGCCTGAAAAACATTATTTATTCCTTGAACTAACTGGACTCCTCCTGGGGAAACATTAGCGTTGTTGGGTATACTATTTGTGAAACCTGCATTGAAAATTGTAAAAGAATCATTCCATGAACCAGCGCCTCCATTACCAGAAGTGTTTACATCTGTTAAAATGAAATTCGTAATGATTACAGGTTGAGAAAAATTAAAAATCACATCATCAGCTGCGGCAGTTGCTAGAAGAGGAAATGGCCCACGTCCCTGAAAAAAAGTAGCATTATTTGCAAGTTGAAAATTATAATTCCCATTGATACCGCTTGTACTAGCTGTAACAAAAACCCCAGATGGAGTAGAGCCATTTATAGCTACATTATTAACTGTTGCATTATTCCAAATTACTGTTTCTTGTGAAAATGCTATCTCAAAATTCGAAAAAGACAATACCATTAAAAAAAAGTACTTTTTTGAAATAATAAGTTTATATAAGTTTTTCATAATTAAAAATTTAAGTTAAACTTATATTATTTTCTTTCTAACAAAGCTTTCATCTGTGCTTTCAATTCCTCAATCTCTTTATTTTGTTGAATAACATATAAAGTTAACTCTTCTATTTTAGCCATTTGTTTAGCTTGCATATCTCCCAAATCCAATCCATCTTTTGAAAGTGTTTCAGCCGATTCAATACCTGGCAAATGATTATTTTTTTTGATGAATTTTTCAACATCACTTAAAGGTGCTAGTTTATAATCATCTGCAAAAACATAATCTGCCCAGTTTACAGTTCCGTTGGTTGCGACTTTAACACGCTCGGTCAAAATTCCACCTTCTACAAATAATCTGTAACGACTGGTAGCCGTTATTGGTGTAAAATTGTTTGATGAAGCTCCAATATAAACCCTTCCATAACTATCAAACGCTGGGTTAGTCTGAAAAAATAAATTATTGTTACCCATAGTAACTGTACGCAAACCAGTTGTGGTAGTTAAATTACCATCACAAGAATACAAATTACAATTTGTTGCTGTCGAACTAATTACATAAGGATTGCCTGTCACCCCAGTACCTGTAACGGTAACATTTGTTCCTGCTTGAATAAGAGTTGAACCACCTGATCCTTGATCAGTTGTTAGTACAACATCACCTGAAGCATTTAATGATAATACTCTTCCATTTGAAGCTACGGGAGTACTAGAACTATTCAAATTTGAAAAACGAAGACCTGAAGTTCCGGCTGTAGGACTCAATATGTCTAGAGTATTTCCTGGATTATTCTGTCTGATTCCAATTCTTGCAGGCGCTCCGGTATTCCAATCACCAGTGGCACTGTCTCGACCCAATAGATTTTTACCAAAAATAGCTTCCCCTATATTCAAATAGAAATGATTATTTCCTCCTCTTACATTTGATTGATAACCAAGTAAAATATTATAATTACCATTTAAAAGGTTGCCCGCTCTTTCACCAACAGCAACATTATAATCTCCAACATTCGTTGCACTTGATTGATTACCAGTCGAATTCCCAATAAAAACATTTGAAGAACCACTATTATACCATCCAGCTGTATCTCCTAAAGCTACATTTCCGCTACCATTTGAATTGAATCTTAACGATTCTCTACCTATTGCAATATTGTATGAACCATTTAGAGAACTAGTAGTGTTTGATGCGTAAGCCATGTAGCCCAAAGCTATATTATTGTTACCAGTTGTGTTGTACATTGATTGGTATCCTATACCTATGTTAGAACCTCCACTAGAGTTTAACATCAAGGTTCTAAAACCTAATGCAACATTACCTGTCCCAGCAATATTAGATTTTAATGTTTCACAGCCAATAGCAGTATTAAAATTTCCTGTATTTGCTGTTAAGGAACTATAACCAATAGCAGTATTGTAACCTCCGTTGCCGTTGGTGATATTTTTTAATGCTAAGGCACCAAAAGCCGAATTGTAAAAAGGAGAAGCGTCTGGATTAAAAGATGCATTTGAAAAAGTATCAAAACCAAAAGAGGTATTAGTACTACTAATCAGCCCTGACTTTACATTATTCCTTCTAAAAATAAGGTTCTGATTGTCTGTTGTTCCAATAAAATTGGTTGCTGGATTAGTCCCAGAATTGCCAACTAAATTCCAAGTCTGAGCATTGATTTTACTCATTCCACCAAGAATAAGCAAGGTTACAATACATAATTTTTTTTGTGTTTTCATAATAAGAAGGTTTATAAGTTATTCCATAAATTTAATTAATTCTTTTGTAAGAATTTATTTTCTAACTGTTAAAATTGCCATGAAATGAGTAAGCGAATGCTTTGAACGAGAATTTGATCGCTTTTAATGAGAATTTAAAAAACAAAAAAAAGCTTCTCCAAAAAAAATCGAGAAGCTTTCACATTAACTAACTACGAAAATTTAATTTTTAACTAACTTTTCTGCAATGGAGTTTCCTTTTTCAGAGGTAACATTTACGATGTAAACTCCTTCTTTGTAATCGCTGACATCAATTTGAACTTTATCGGTTGTTTCAAAATTTTTGCTAAAAACAACTTTTCCATCTATAGAAATAATCTCAACTTTGTTTAGTTTAGCATCTTTCATAATTACATCAATAAACGAACTTGATGGGTTGGGAACAATAGCAAAACCGCCTGATAGTTTGATTAGATTTATGGTGTCAATTTCATACGTTTCTGGTTGTTGTGCACTTGTTGTTGAATTTGGCTCTCTGTAGAGGAAATTTTCAGTACAACCCTCAGGATATGCAGCAAATTGGGAACCACTAATTGCTTCAAAACCCGGATTTAATTCGACATAATTTTCTGCATGATACACTACTCCATTCGATTGAGCGTTATCGCCAACTGCAATAACATTGGTAGCCTTAATCCAATCGGAGCGTTCGCGTTGTTTGACAATTAAAGGAGCTAAATTGTTGGTATCATCAGCTGGAGAAGTTAACGTGAGCGTTGGTGTACAACAATTGATAAAAGTAACATCAGGTCCAATACTCGATGAATTGTCTGAGATTTCAAAAATAAAGGTTCCAGCTGGACAATTAGTTGTAAAATTGGCATGTACTTGAAATTCAAAATCGCCCGAAGGATTAGCACCAAACAAACTAGGCAAAACGCTAAAACAAAAGGTTGTGGCTGTTAATTGAGATGGAGCAGAAATAGTTCCTATTAAAGTTCCGTTTTGTACAATATCTAATGTCATGGTGCTAAGCGTTGCATTTACTGGTGGCTGATAAGTTCCGCAAACTTGCAAAGGTGTATTGTTATAAATATCGGGGCAATTGTATTGCTCTGGATTAAGATTTAAAGCACCTAATTGAGGATTAGCGCATACCAAACCACATATATTGTCAATATAAACGGTTCCGAAATGAGCTGATGGTTGACAATCGCTCACACTGAATTCAACACGACCTGGTTGGTTTAGGATTTCACCTACATTCAATCGAGCACAAATCCAGCCAGTGTATAGTACTCGTCGTTCGTTATTTACATATATAATATTGAACAAACAATTGTCGGGATTAGCAATAATACATATTTCATCTACAATATTATCGTTTTGATCGTATGCTCTAACACGAAAATAAGGCTGAATGTCTTGTCCGTGTTGGGGTTTATTATCCATTACCAACGAAAAATTGAAATCAATTGTGGGTTGATTTATGGTAGTAAATGAGCGCGACATTGTTGTCAAATCAGACGATCCAAAACCACCCTGATTATTCAATTTTACACAACGTGTTCCGCCATTGGTATTCAAAGTAGGAACATTGACTCCTAGACCAGCCAAAACAGGATCAAATTGCTGATAACCTCCTGCTGCGCTATTAATCACAGTTACTCTTGAGTTAAAGTTATTGGTTGTTGGCGTCATAACATTAGTTGCCGTTAGTGCTGTTGGTGTTGCACAAGACAAAAAGAAATTGGTTCCTGATTGAGGTTGCGCATGCATATCCGACCAAAAAGAGTAACTAGCAGTTCCCGATTCAAAATCGCCATTTGTACACAATTCTGCTATAGAAAGTGGAACAGGCAATGCAACATAACCTGCTTTTTTATCTGGATTTTTGGCAAAAAACAACTTTCTCAATTCGTGTTTTTTGGCATTAATCATAGCGGTTTCCAACTGAGCATCTGTGAAATTTTCCTCTTCACGAAGATGCTGAATGATTTCAGTTGTGTTTTCTTTAGATAATTTATAGCTATTAAAGTTTTGTTTGATAAAATCTTCAATTTCTTTTTCGGTTTGCTCTGTAATTGAAATTCGATTATTTTCAGCTTCAATGTACTCATTGTATTGAGCTGATAAAACAGTAGAGCAAAAAAAGAAACTACAAATTAATCCTATTTGTATAATTCTCATCATGTTATTTCGTTTTTTCGATTAATGCCTTTACTTGCAATTTCAACTGTTCAATTTCTTTATTTTGATTTTCTAAAGCTGTACTTTGTTGCTCTAGTGTTTTGTTTTGGTTTATGATATAAAGCGTCAACTCTTCAATTTTTTCCATTTGTTTGGATTGCATTTCGGCAAGATCAATTCCGCTTTTAAACAACTCACTTGCAGAATCAATTCCGGGTAAATGCTTATTTTGAGTGACAAATTTTTCTACTTCTGACAAAGGCATCAAATTGTATTTTTCATCAAAAACATAATCTGCCCAATTGCTTGTACTTCGTAAAGCAACTTTTACTTTTTCTGTTAAAATTCCGCCTTCAACATACAATTTGTAATCGCCAGTTGTGGTTGGATAACTAGTTGACGAACCAATGTATATTTTACCATTTGAAGAACTTGTTGCTGTGTTGAACCATATATTTCTGTTGTTCATATTAACCACTCTGTTGTTGTTGGTTGTTGTAGCAGGATTTATGGTTCCATTTGCAGCATACAAACTAGTGTCGTTAGACGAAACCACAAAAGGATTGGCTGAAGTTCCTGTACCTGTAACTGTTACATTGGTTCCAGCAGTAACATTTGTTGTTGGCAATGTGATGCTGTTTCCATTGGAAATAGACAAATTATTCCCAGAAAGAGTTAAGGTTTGCTCGTCTTCATCTTGAGCCGAAATCTGGAAAGGAGAAGCAGTTGAACCGTTTCCTATTACTGTAACATTGGTTCCTGCAATTACATTGGTTGTTGGAAGTACAACTGAATTCCCATCCGCAATTGACAA
>JAEUTY010000004.1 GCA_016787805.1 Flavobacterium sp.
ATTTATCTGAAGAATTAAATGATGTCTATGAACCGTATGATTTTGAAGAAGTTAATCATTCGAATGAAGTTGAAAACATTCGTGTTGTTGATGCCATTACACAATCATTAAAACAATCGATGGAACGCCATCCGAATTTGGTGATTATGGGTCAAGATATTGCTGAATACGGTGGTGCATTCAAAATTACAGAGGGTTTTGTTGAGCAATTTGGTAAAGATCGCGTTCGCAACACACCCATTTGCGAAAGTGCTGTAGTTTCGGCTGCCAATGGTTTGTCAATTAATGTTCACAAAGCCATTGTGGAAATGCAGTTTGCCGATTTCGTTTCAACTGGTTTTAATCCGATTGTAAATTTATTGGCCAAACAACATTACCGTTGGGGCGAAAAATCGGATGTTGTAGTCCGAATGCCTTGTGGTGGAGGAACTCAAGCTGGACCCTTTCACTCGCAAACCAATGAAGCTTGGTTTACTAAAACGCCTGGTTTAAAAGTAGTTTATCCAGCTTTTCCTTATGATGTAAAAGGTTTGTTGAATACGGCCATTAATGATCCAAATCCAGTTATCTTCTTTGAGCACAAACAATTGTATCGTTCGGTTTATCAAGATGTTCCTAAAGATTATTATACGATTCCATTTGGTAAAGCTTCAGTAATTAAAGAAGGAACTGATGTTACTATCATTTCATTTGGAGCTGGAGTACATTGGGCATTAGAAACTTTGGCAAAACACCCTGAAATCAAAGCAGATGTAATTGATTTAAGAACCTTGCAACCATTGGATGTGGAAACCATTTATGCCTCTGTAAAGAAAACTAACAAATGCATTATTCTTCAAGAAGACACCATGTTTGGTGGAGTGTCAAGTGATATTTCGGCTCTAGTGATGGAAAACTGTTTTGAATATTTAGACGCGCCAGTACAACGTGTTGGCAGTATTGAAACGGCCATTCCGTTTGTAAAACCATTGGAAGATCAGTATTTGCCAAAAGTACGATTTGAAGAAAAATTATTGGAATTGTTGCAATACTAAATCATCATCGTACTTATAGATGTCTTTATCTAAAACATATAGCCTTGATGCCTCACTAAAAGAATATTTTATTGAAAATGGATATTTAAAGTTATCCAAAGCAATTTCACCCTTATTACTTCAACAACTTAGAGTCGCTGTTGATGCTATGACTGCAAAGGGAAATCAACTTCCTGATAATGCCGTTTTGGAATCTAATAACAAGCAATACGTTGTTGCAATTGATAAAATTGTAGCCAATTCCAATCCCATCTTTGCAGAACTATTGGGTAGCCCTTTGTTATTATCGATAGCAGCATCATTGTGTGGAGACGATTTTTTTCCAGTACAAGATTTTATCGTAATCAAAACATTAGGCGATCATAATGAGGTAAAATGGCATCAAGATGTGGTAACAAAAGCACATGAAAAAACCTTTATGATAGGTTTTTATCTTGATGCAGCAAATGATGAAAACGGAGCTTTGCGTGTTATTCCGGGGAGTCATAAAAGTAATTTGTCGATTTGTGACTTAGAGAAGATGGAATACCAATCGTTGGATATGGAAGCAGGCGATGTTTTGATTCATAATCTTAAAATAGCACACAGTTCGGGTGAATTGACCACATTTCCGCAACGAAGAGTCGTTTATTTTGAATTTATGTCTTCTAGTGCCATACTTCAAGAAAACATTTATCCAGAATCATTTGTTGATTTGCGCATTGGTCTTATTCCAAATGCCATTCGTTGCTTTCAACAAAAGCACCCAGAAGTACTTCCATTTCATTGGAATCATCCGCAAAAGGATAACTATCCAACAAATGCAAATCCTATTGCTGCTATAAATGAACTATACAAAGAGCCCAAAAAAGTAAGAGCGGCCAACTATTGTTTTGATTTTACTACTTTTTAATGTCATGAGATACTTGTTAACTTCAGCCTTAAAATTTTTATTAGGTACATTCCAATCATTTTAAAAAAATAATTACCTTTCCAAAAATTAAATTTTAAATCATGGAAAACCAAAACATTATTGTTTCTGAAGCCTCAGATATCGAAAGAGCTTCCTTTTTTAGAAAAACCTATTCCCATGTAGCCTTTGCTATTATGGCTTTTATTGTTGTTGAAACTCTTTTAATCCAATTTGTTCCTTATGATGTAATTGCTTGGATGTTGGGCGGAAAATATGTTTGGCTTTTTATTTTAGGTCTTTTTTGGCTTGGATCAACAATGTCAAATAAATTGGCTTTTCATCCTTCACAAAACCAACAGTATTTAGGTTTAGGATTGTATATTTTATTGGAGGCAATTATCTTTTTACCTATGATTGTTATTGCATTATCTATAGTTGATGGGCCCAATTTATTGTATCAAGCTGCCATTATCACCTTATTCATGTTTTCAGGGTTGACTGCAGTAGTCTTTTTTACTAAAACTGATTTTTCGTTTTTAAGAACCATAATTGTTGTTGGTGGTTTTATAGCATTGGGAATTATCGTTGTGGGTGCTATCTTTGGATTCGATTTAGGATTATGGTTTTCGGTAGGAATGGTTATTTTAGCCTCTGCGAGTATTTTGTACCAAACTAGTCAAATTAAAGATCAGTTTCATACCGGACAGTACGTTGGAGCGGCTTTGCAATTATTTGCTTCCATTATGTTGTTGTTCTGGTATGTATTACGTATTTTAATGAGCAGAAGAGATTAATCAATTTTTCTTTATAATAGTTAAAGAGTCCGATTTGGGCTCTTTTTTTTTGGTATAATTGTTGGTGTTTTTTAGATAAACAATAATCCATGCGAATCTTTCTTTTACTTTTTCTGCTTGTATTTTTTTCCTGTACAAAAACTACCCAAATCAATAACGAAACGATTGTTGCTATTCAGCCCTACAGAGGTTTTCCAAAGAACAAAGTAGATACATTAGCAAAAACTATTGCCACCTTTTATCAATTAAAAGTAGTGGTACTGCCTGAGATTGATCTACCCAAATCGGCTTTTGTCAACATTAAATCACCCCGATATAGAGCCGATAGTATTATTCGAATTCAAAATAGAAATCGATTTGATCATTATGATTTTGTAGTAGGTTTGACTGCAAGTGATATTTCGGTTACAAAAGTAAATCCCGATGGTTCTGTGAAAAAACCGGAGTGGAAGTACAATGATTTTGGCGTTATGGGATTGGCTTATCGGCCTGGAAAAAGCGCGATAATTTCTTCTTTTCGTCTCAAAACCAATGATTCTAAATTGCATTTTACTCGATTGAAGAAAGTGACTATTCACGAATTTGGCCATAATTTAGGATTGCCACATTGTAAAAACGCACATTGTGTGATGACCAGTGCCAATGAGAAGATTGCTACCATTGATAATGAAAAAATGGAATTGTGTGCTCATTGCAAGAACTTACTTTAGCACATAAAAAGCATTTCGACAGGCTCAATGTGACAATTGTTGTATCAATTAGCAATAAAAATAATTACACTTAAAGGTAATTTTTAGTATATTTGGTTTCTTACAACTATTATTTTTTTAAGTCACTTTGGGTTTGGTTTTGTTTGTACTTAGTTCCTAATTGATTGTATTTTGAGGGAAAAGGTTAGGGCAAAGGGTGCCACAACTACGAAGTAAATAAGAAGTAACTATGACGATACTATGACGTAACTACGACTTACTAGACTATTTATGTCCTATTTGAATTGGAAAAAAGTAAACTATAAGCAACCCATTGAACGACGATGGCCAAAATAATTCATTATGAAGGTAAGCTCCCCAAGCGTATTGGGGATTGTGTGGTGTACCCGTTGAATGGCCAACTGATTGTTCGTGCCAAGAGTGGTTTTACGACCAAGGCATTGAAGACCAGTGTCAAGTATGCCCAATGCCGTAGCAATGCGCACGAATTTGGTCGGGTTTCGCGGTTGTGTAAGGTGATGCGGCAAGCGTTGTGGGGTATTTTGCCTCGGCAACACAATTTGGTGGTGGTGAATGGCTTGACGAAAAAAATGCGTGCCTTGCTGGATTTGGATGGTGTGAATGCGGTAGGTGAACGGAATTTGGCGGTGGCCTTTGCCCAAGTGGAAGCACAGCAGGCTTTTGAGGGTTATGCGTTTAACCCGATGACTGCATTGGACGTACAGTATACCATGACCAACACACAGGTAAGCGGTGCCATTACCGCCGTACCTTATACTGAAAATGCCACTCATTTGGGTTGGCGGGTACATGCATTGGCTTTTGATTTTGCTGCCCCTGCACACCAATTGACCTCGGGAGATTGGCAGTACACCGCACTGGCGGCACCCAATTGGGAATTTGCTGTAGAGCGCCCAATGGTAGGTGATGGCACTGGCGTTGTGTTGACCCTTTTGGAAGTGGCTTTGTATGCGCAAGCCAAAGACGGTTATGCGCCTTGCGCTGATGGTAGTAAAACGGTTTTGGTGGTAGGAGTGGGGCGGTGAGTTGTAAAAAGGGTGTTTTTCCTGTATTTTGGTGAGGTAAAAAGCGTTATGTTTGGGTTATGACTTGAAAAAAGTGAGTTTATTGACGAGTGCAATTATAAACATAATCTATTAAATTTGAATTATGGGAAAAATAGATATTGAAAAAACTAAACTATTTAATGATTATATTAAACATTTAAATACTTTATCGACAGGTTCAATTCTTTTATTAGTAACCTTTCTTGAAAAGATATTTTCAAATCCACTTGATAAATGGTTAGTTGCTATGTCGCTAATTTGTTTTCTGTCATCAGTAATTGGAGGAGTTGCAGTAAAAACTATTTTAACACTTATGGCCTACCAAAATGTAGAAGATAATGAAATTCACCCATTTATATTGTCTATAAGTTATTATGGAACATATTTACTTTGGATTGGATTTCTTCTTGGTATAATTTCACTAGCAGTCTTTGGCATTATCAATCTATAATAAATTCATAGCACACAACCCAGTTTCAAACAATTGCTAGGCTTGCGCTTGCTGCCTGCCTGCCAGCAGGTTTTGTTATTGCGGGAATAAGTTGTTGATTAAAACTCAGACTTTCTAAGAAAATTTGTAGATTTGTTTTTGTCAGTCTTCGTAGCAGCAACTTTTGCAAGCTGTATACGTTTGCCGTAATTTAAAAAACTGTCATTGAATACAATTTCATGAAAAAAATATTGCCTTTTCTATTATTGATGAATCTTTTTTCTTGCATTTCACAGACTAAACAAAACAAGACAACAAAACTTGAAGAAAAAAAATCTATTGTTGACTATAACTTAATTATTGAAAACAAAATATTCGATGGAATTGAAATTGAAACACTTGAAATAGGAAATTTAAATTTGCCTTCAGGTAGAATTGTAGTCTGCGATCCCTTGGTATATAGTGACTCAAACCCTTTTTTAGGAACAGTTAATCCAGGAAAATATCCAATCAAGATATATGTTGCTAAGAATAAAGATTCGGGAGATCGATATGCCTTAGCTCAATTAGAATTTAGCAAAAAGAAAGCTGAAAAATGGGTACTAGCTTTACTAGAAAATGAAAATATTGAAGAATTAAAAGAAGATGATTCTTTTTTTGGATTTCCTGTTGATTCAGGTTTAGGAAGTTTTTTTGATTATCAAACTAGTTTGAAGTATGAAAGATTCCTAAATGAGTTTTACAAAAAGAATCCTAATAAAAATATATATGATGATTTTTTTGCAAGTGAATTCATGAAAAATGCAAAAGATAAAAGCGATCCAAATGATGTTGGAAATTGGATTAACTATACTTTTCCTGATACAGAATTAAATATAGCAATGTTTCAATCTGGTTATGGTGATGGTTTATATCCAGTTTATTGGGGAATTGATTGTAATGGAGAAGTCACATCTTTAGTAATTGATTTTTTCGTGATTAACCTTCCCGAAATAAAAAAATAAACTACGGCTACCACCGTTTGCCACTATTGCTGGGCTTGCGCTAGCGTTTTGTTTTTGTGTGTAATAAGTTGGGGATTATAACTTTGACTTTCTGAGAAAATTTGTAGATTTGTTTTGCTTGATGATTACAGCAACAACTGATGCAAGTTATAAATGTTATAGGCAATTTTAAAAATGTAGAATCCTGAAATTATGAAAGTATCTCTTTTTTTGTTGACTCTGATTTTAACTATTAATACGTACTCTCAAAGTGAAAAATCGCTTGAAGAAACTAAAGCTTATATCCTTAAAATAACAAATCAATATGGAGAATTAAAGGATGGGAGTAAAATTAATGTTGAGTTTTATGGCGATTTATTAAGTGTTAAAAGTGGCATGGGAAAATTATTTGGATCACCAATATATTATGAAACTTTATATGATTTTAAAAACGTCTATAGATTTAAAGGGCCATTGCGAAAATCAGGAAATATTGGAGAAATTGTAATTTGGGTTGATGCCACAACAAATTCAAAAAGTTATAGATGGAAAAAAAATGTTTTTAAGATTAATATGATTGACTATCAAGCCTCTGAACAACTCATGATTGCATTACAACATTTGAATAAACTTCTAAAAAATAAAACAAATATTGAAAAATTTTAATAAACAGTCTATGACTCTAGTTACACGCTATTGTCAGTCTTGCGCTTGCTATTTTGTTTTTGTGGGGAATAAGTTTGTGACTACAACCTGCCTGTCGGCAGACAGGTTTTATCTTTCAAAGAAATTATGTAGTTTTGTTTTGGTCAGTCATTGCAGCAGCAACTGGCGCAAGCCACAGACGTTAGCCGTAATTTAACCTCAAAACCCTGAAAAAATGAAAACCTCATTCCTTTTTTTACTTATAAATATAGTAAACATTTCATTTTCTCAAATTTCAACATCAATAATTCCAATATCAAAAACTTATTCTTCAAATAGTGAATTTGAGTTAAATTCAATTTCTTATGATAACGAATTTCCAAATTTAAAAGGAGAATCTTTTGTTTATTATACAGAAGAAACAGACAGTTTAGGCGGAAAAAAAATATTATATAAAATAAATCGCTCATTTGATATTTATGATGGTTATCCATTCTTTTTAGCAATTAGTAATGATGGAAGAAAAATTATTTATATAAAAAATGAAGTTTATTACAAGGGAGAAGAGCACAAAAATGTAACATATTATGTTGATGGAAAATTAATAAAAACTTATACAACAGAGGAATTTATTGATTGCAATAAAGACCATGAAAAGTGTGAAATTTTTTTTAATAATCAATACACGACATATAAAAACGAAGGTGCGACGACAAGAGAATTTAAAGATGATATTACAGAAAAAGATAAATTCTTAAATAAGAACTTTGTTTTCAATAAAAATGATACCATTTATGTTATTGATAATAGAAAAAAAATTCATCTATTTGATTTAAATAAGAATGAATTTATCAAAAGAAAAATTGATCTTGACTCAATATATCCAAAAATCAAAAATATAGAAGCTGTAAAAAGTAAAGTTTCCTATTATAATTATCCTTATAAATATATTATTGATATTGAAGATTCTAACAACAACAAAAAGCTTTCCGAAACGATAAGTGAAATATCAAAACTTAAATTTATTCCAATACACGATTCAACTTTTGGTAAATACAAACTACATAGAATTGAGCTAACGGGTTATATAGACAAAAATGGAAAACTTGAAATTGATTTTATTAAATGCGACAAAATATTTGATGAAAATAAAATAAAAGATTATTTAAAAACCGCAACTTTCAAAACTGACTTTATACCAAAAGAAGTTGACAAAATTTATTTAACTAGTTTTTTTGGCGGATATAGAAATTACGATGATAAAATTGCTGAACAAGAAACTATTAAAGAAAAAGAAGATCGATTAGAAAAATATAAAAAACGTCTAACATTAGACAAAATAGATGACATTTATATTCCTAAAAATCTCTATGAATGCTTTACAGAATTAGATAAAACTCTAAATTTTGAAAGCAAAAAGCAACTTAAAGAGTCTAAAGATGCTTGGCAGTTTAATTCACATATGGGAGGTTTAGGAATGTGGATTAGAAACAATTGGGGAATTAATGGAGGTTCACGTCTTTCAAAATATTTTCATAATCGCGAAGTTGGAACAAAAAGAGGATTTGGAAATGATGAAATTTCAGGAATAATAATTGAACAATATATTAAATGGCTAAAAGGAGATAAAGAATCTTGGGTAAAATGGGAAAAAGAAAATCCAAACAAAAATTAAACTACGGCTAACAGCCAGTTTCATGTAATTGCTGTATTTGTTTGTTTTTGTAGGAAATAAGTTTGTGACAACTATTTTATCTTTCAAAGAAATTTCTTAGGTTTGTTTTGGCCAGTGACTGCAGCAGGAAACGTTATGGCAAAACTTCAAAAAATCTTTAAATATGAAATATTTCTTTTTTCATTCCTTTTTTCTTTTTTTATCTGTAATCTCATTTGGACAAACACCAGAAGATATTACCAAAAGGTTTTTTACAGATTTTGCCTCAAATTCAAGTAAAGCAATTGATGAAATCTATAAAACTAATCCACATTCGGCAGATTTGACCGAAGCAATTAATACTATGAAAGAGGTGGCAAAGAATTATCCAAAAAACCTCGGGAAATATCATGGTTATGAACTAATTACTCAAGAGAAAATAACAAATAGTTTTATTTTACTAACCTATATGGTTCGTTTTGATCGTCAGCCAATGAGATTTACATTTATATATTATAAACCAAGTAATGAATGGAATCTATATTCTTTGAATTTTTCTGCTAATCTTGATGAAGAATTAGAACAAATTGCCAAGATTATCGAAACTAAGGATTAGTTGAACTGCTAACCCAGTTTCAAACAATTGCTGGGCTTGTGTTTGCTACCTGCCTGCGAGCAGGTTTTGTTATTGCGGGAATAAGTTGGTGATTGTAACCCATCTTTCTGTAGGCTGTCTCGGGCTGTTTAAAAAATCTCGTGCTTGCAACATCAACCATTGGGAAGCATCGGAACGTTGTAGAAAACCTCTAAAATTAGACATTGTAATAAAAAAATGTATTATACTGAAACTAGTTTTAAATCATTGAATTACTAATAATCTATTTATTTATTTATTAAAATGTACACTTTTTGTGTACCTGTAATTAATATACCTAATTTAACTTTACAAAAAAAAAGGTAAAAGAAAAGGCTTACCACCTTGATAATGATTAAGTACTTTCATTTATTTTATGAGGTTCGTTATTAAATGAAAGTGAGAGAAAACGACCATAAAAAAAGCAGCCCTAACTTTTAATGTTTTCGAAGACAGAAGAAAGGACTGCAAAATTTGAAATTAAAATACAAAATTATGAAAAATTTATTATTTGGCTTAATCGCCCTGCTTTTTGCTTCAAACATTTCTATTGCCAATGTTGAAAATAATAGTGAACCTTCTGCTACATGGCCATTTGGTTGTAGAAAATGGACTGTAGGAATTAACATTGGAATTATAAGTGCAACATCAGAGGTGACATTGTGTTGTTCACCTGCAAACTGGAGAATTCCTCCAATAACGTGTCACGAAGTTAGAATGTCAAATGGAAATGGAACAAACACTGGAAACGTTTATCAATATATTATGATTAACGAAATTGAGCAAAACATTCGTCAAAAAATTGAAGGATCATCAATTGAAATAAATAGTGATAAAATAATTGAAGAAAACGGTGAGAAATTCAAATTAAAAAAGAACAGCTATCCAATTGAACAGAATGAAAAAAAAGAAAGATTTGTTAGAGTTCTTTTTGAAAAAATATAATATATTTATTCTATAAAAAGCAATAATGCAAAAATATAAACCACATGAAAACAGTATCAATTGAAAAAAGAGTTTATGCTCTACTACTAGATGGAATATTCTTATCCATTTTGTTCACACTTCTTTCAAGTTTAATAGACTTTAATTCGTACAAAATTGATTCTTTTGTTCTATTCAATAGAGAATGGGTTGTTTCTTATAGCATACGATTTATTGTTTTTTTTGTGTACTTTATTACTTTTGATATTTTCGGGCATGGGAGTTCATTTGGAAAACAAATTATGAAATTACAAATTGTTAATTGTGATGATACAAAAGCAAGCACATCAAAATTAATTTATAGAACAATTTTAAAATCATTTTTGCTTTTTACTTTTTTAATGCCCATTTTGTTACTATATTACTTACTAAAAAAGGAAGTCTACTATGACAAAATCTTAAAAATATCAGTAAAAAAAATATAGTTGCATTAATGTTTTAATTTTTGATGAAACATCAATATTCTTTAATAATTCATTTCCCCCCTTACTATTAGTGCCCAATTAGCTATTGAAAACATATCTAGGGGGGGAATTGGTAGCTGGTTTGTCTTTTTTTTAACTGATAGATTGGAATCAAAGAAAGCTGAAGTAGCAACAGACGTGAAGTTGGATAACGTTAGTTGTTAGCTTAAAAAAATAATCGCGAAAAAAATGAAAGTTTTAAGAAAAATAGCTGGAGTTCTTTTGTTAATATTTGCTGGTATACTCACAATTGCCACATTAGCTACCATTCCAAATGGAATAAGTGAAACTATTAAAAAAATAAAGGAATCATCGATAGGAATTGCATTTGCTTTTGGAACTTTAGTAGGAATTGCAATTTTTGGTGTTTTAATTTACTTTTCTATAAAATTTGGATTAAAACTAATCAAGAATAAAAGTGTTGAAATTGATTCAATCGATGATATCGGAGCCTAAAATTCTGAATAACAATCACTACACATATATACCTCAATTGCTTGGCTAGCACTTGCTGCCTGCCTTACGACAGGCAGGTTTTGTTTTTCTAATAAATTTGTGATTTTGTTTTGTTCGATGTTGGCAATAGCAACTGTGGGCAAGCTTAATAATGTTGGCAATAAACTTAAAAAATGAAAAATTGAAATCTACTTTCCTTGTAACAATTTCTTGTTCCATTCGTCAAAACTATCATCAATCAATCATCAATCAATCATCAATCAACATTATGAATCCATCAATCAAAAAAATCTTAGATTTTCCCATTACAAAAATAATTTTGGGAATTACTGTTTGCTTTTCTCTATTTGTAGTAATACAAAATTTTGTATCAAAACCACTATTTTATAGTATAACTGAAGACAAAAATAGTGCCGACCCATTTATCCATCTGGTTTCTTTTTTGGTGTTACTATTCAGTTACTATTTTTTCTTTCGTTGGTATGAAAAACGAGAAATTAAAGAACTTTCAATACAATACTTACCCAAAGAAATGTTGTGTGGATTTGCCATTGGGTTTGCTGCTATTTCATTATCTATCTTTATATTGTATCTGTTGGGCTATTATCATATTATTGAAATAGTCCCAGATGATTATTCTCTTCGATTATTTATGACGCTGGTGGTTGCCGCGCTAATTGAAGATCTTTTTACCAGAGGTTTAGTATTGCGCGAATTAGAAAACTGGTTAGGAACCAACCTTGCAATTGTAATAGTAATGATAATTGAAACTTACCATATTTTTAATCCGAACACCACCTTTTTTAGTTTTTTTGTATCACTGTGTTGGGGATTTACAATGTCAATGCTTTTTGTATATACTAAACGAGTTTGGTTGCCTTTTTTCTTTCATTTAGGCTGGAATTTTGCTCAACCTTTTTATGGTTCAAACCTGACTGGATTGGAGGATATGGGTAAAATTATTCATTCTAAATTTGAAGGACCAATTTGGTTTACTGGAGGAGGAATTGGCATTGAAGATTCTGTTATAACGGTATTTATTTTGTTTTCTATAGGTGTTTTTTTATACTACCTTTCTGCTAAAGAAGGTAAAATACTAAAGAGAAATACTTTAAAAGAAAAGCCGATTCGCTAAACACACCATTGCGCAATTCTACAGTATCTTCTTTACCAAATAATACACAATTATAAACACGATAATAGTTCCAAAACAACCAAAACGAGATTTTTTAGCGGCAAAAATAGCAGCGATAAAAGCGATAATGTTTTTCATAGTATTGAATTTTTAATTAATGGTTACCACTCTAATGAGACCTAACAGGTTTTGTAAACCTGTTAGGATTAATATTTCCCACTCAACAATTCGTCACCAATAAATTTACAGCTTTAAATTTTTCGCTTTGGTGTAATTAAAATTTGAAGGATCGCTTAGGATGATGGACCTCATTTCAAGCATTTTATCTTTATTGTTTTGTTTCATATAAATTAACATTTTGTACCAATAACCTTTTGAATTTTCTTGAAATGACGTTAAACTTGAAAGTAAATCAAAGGTTTCAATAGCCTTATCGTTTTCGTTCAATACATCATACGATGCACCAATATACATCAAAGAATAAGGATACAATTGGTTAGAAGATTCAATTTTGTTGAATGTTTCGATAGCCTTTTTGTAGTCTCCTTTTTTAAATAAAAGTTCTCCATTACTAAAATCATTTTCTGATTGGCCTTTTTCAATGAATGAAGGTAATTCTTCCCAATTTACATTTTCGTGGTAATAATTTTCAAGAGAATTTTGGCTATTGAAATAAAATAACACACCAAAAACCAATGCTATCGAGGCAGCCACAGCATATTTTAGCCAATAGTTTTTATGCTGCGTTGGTTTATTTTTAGCTTCTACTCCAGCTTTTCTGATCTTAGCTGAAAGTAGTTGGTATTCTTCACTCTGCAATTTGTTTTTGATAACGAGTAAATCACTTTGATTGTCATAGTCAAAAGGAAGATCATTTGTTTCAATACCTTGTAACAAAAATAATTGTTTTTGAATGATAACTTCTTCGCGCAAAGTTTCGTCTTCAGCTATTTTTTTTTCAAAAAGTCGCTTTTCATCTTCAGGCAAAGTTCCTTTCAAATACTGATTGATTTGCTCTATTATTTCAATAGTCATAGCTGTCCCCATTTCATTATTTTTTGAAATTCTTTATCTCCTTTTATCAGCTCAATCAATTTACTACGGCATTTAAAAACGCGTTGTCTTACTGTATTTACACTTGCGTAAGAAAATTCTTCAACGATTTCTTCGTAATCATTTCCATTAAAATAACTGGTTAGAATATCTTTACAATTGATGGATAAAAGATTAAATTTTGCTAGGTAAAATTCAAAGCATTGTTGTTCTAAAACAAATGAACTTAAATCAAACTCGTTATCTCTAAGTGTCAAAACATCAGATTTTATTACCTTATTTTTTAAGGTTTTTAACCAAATATTTTTGCAAACAATAAACAAATACGATTCAAATGATTGAATTTCAGTTCTTTTTTCTTTTTGGGTTACCATAATGTACATTAAAGCATCGTGAAAAACATCATGAGCATCATCTGATTTTCCTTTGTTAGAAATAATATAAGAAGCAATTTTTGGATAAATTTTAGAATAAATCTCTTTTATAACGGTATCTTCTCCGTTGAGTAATGCGTTGATGTATCGAACAGTGTTTTCCATATATCTATTGGGTAATCACCTTTAAAAACAGCTATTAATCATTATTTTTTTGTTCGATATAATTATTCTTAAGTTAATTAAAAGACTTTTATACAATCCTTTCAGCACTAACGAGGGTAAAAATACATAAAAATTTAGCATACTTGAGAATGCAAAATTATAAATGTTAAAAAAAAGTTGTATGAACACCAATTTAAATTCTTTAGTATTTTATTCATAAAATTTTAATAAATTGGGTAACATTTTCAACTAAATAGAACTATAGTTGGTAACATTAAAACAAACATCATGAAAAAATTAAAAAACTTCTTACTGTTTACCATTTCGTCAATCTTTATTTTATCGTGTACAAATGAAGATCAACTCCAATCGAATTCGAATAGTTTAGTTGGTGAAACCCAAACGCTTCAAAAAATAACGGGTCGAAAAACAACTCCGGTTTATTCACAGAATAAATTAATTATTCAATACTATCCCGGAACACCAGAAGCTACAAAAATTTTCCTTAGAACTTTTTATGGTGCAATCGATTTTAAATCTTGTCAACAATGCAATGATGATTCGATTGAACTATGGACTTTTGGCCCTGGTATTAATATTGAGCCAAAAAAAACCGCAATTGAGCAAGGTAGTGGAGGTGGAGTTGAGTCGATTATGGATGTAGACTATGAATTTAGTTTTGCTATGGATGCGACCTATTCTGCTTTAGGAAGTTATACAGATAGTAATTACATCTCTTACATAAAACCAGCTAATGATGGTGTTACAATTGCAGTTTTTGACACCGGAATTTCGCCAACCATAAACAACAATAACCTTTCGGCCTTTACAACGCCCTTTTTATACAATGCTTCCAATGATGGTAATTCATTGACTCAATCTGGCTGGGATTTTGTTAATTCTGATGCCAATTGCAATGATGATGATTTAGGGCAACACGGTACAGTAGTTTCAGGCATAATTCATCGCATCTTAAACAATTCGCAACCTGCTGTTCCTCATCAAATTCTTCCTATAAAAGTGTGTGATGCCAATGGAAAAGCAAGTTATTTTAATTTACTATGTGGCACCAACTTTGCCTTATCACGCGCCAGCATTATTCAAATGAGTTTGGGTTGGTACAATGACGGATTTGGCGATTTTGGTCAAACAATTCTTTCAAATTTAATTACCGCTCATCCGGAAGCTATTTTTATAACTTCAGCAGGTAATTTAGGTAATAATAATGATGTTTTACAGCATTATCCCTCGGGTTATCCACAAAGTAATGTGATTGCAGTTGCTGCTTGTAATACCAATTCACAAAATATTGCCAGTTTTTCTAACTACGGATTGACAAGTGTTGATTTTTTTGCTAGAGGTCAAAATTTACCATTTTTAGGATATCCAATGGATGGAACTTCATTTGCAGCTCCAATTGTTGCGGCGGTCGTTGCACGAAAAAAATACAATACTCCAGAATCGACCCCAATTGATTTACTGAATCATTTGATTTTAACTGGAACACCTTGTCCTTCTTCATTTGATCAAACAAAAAAGGTACAATATGATAAAGTAATTCAGCCATAAAAAAGAAATTTTCTTTCAATAAGCTAAACGAATAAGTGATTTTTACTTATTCGTTTTGTTTTTTTTATACATTACAGGGTCAAAAATTCAATCATGTTTTCAGTAAAAAAAAGCATTTTATTAGTCTTGATTCTTTCTACTACAATTGGTTTTTCACAAGCTACATTGTCTCAAAAAATAGAACACATTTTGAATTCAAAAGCTACAGAAACAATTGATGATAAAGAGGCTTTACGACAATTTGAGCAACTTTTGTCGCAACAAAATAAAGCAAGTAAAACACCTGAGTTGGGAAAATTATATGGTGAAATAGGCAAACAATTTTATAAACTTGAAAATAATGGAAAGGCAATCACTTACTTAAAAAAAGCAATTCAAATACAAGAAATACATAAGAAAACCCAGTTAGAACCACTCAATAAAACTCGGAATAATTTAGCATGGATTTACTCGTATGAAGAAAATGATAATGAACGATTCAAAATACTGAAAAAAATACTCCAAGACAACGGAAAAGATAAATATACTTTTAACGCGAGAATTGATTTGGCTGTTTTAGAAGCACGAAAAGGAGATTATTACTCTGCTTTAAATAAACTCAATGTTGCTTTAGCTAAGAACAATACCATTGATAATGACATAAAACTCCGAACCGCAATCATTGGGATTTATGGTAAAATGTATGAAAACATATTTGTTACTAAAAAACAAAGCGATCTTCAAATCATCAAAGAACATCAACTAAAAATCGCAAATGACTTTAGCAAAACTACACTTAATGAAGATGATTTATTCAATGCCTACAACAATTTAGCTAATGTATACGAAGCATTTGGGAAATCGGATATTGCATTGCAGTTGTACCAAAAAGTGAACGATTATTTCCAAAAAAAAGGAGATGTTGATAAACAATTAAGTGCGCTGAACAATATTGGTTATTTGTATTCCAAGCAAAATAAGCCAAAGGAAGCCATTGCTTGTTATCAAAAAGTAATAGCGAATTCTACTAATAACGAACAAATCGCAACAGCTTATGACAATATGGGCTATTTTTTGAACCCGTCATCAGCGATTAAAAAAATACCTTATTTTGAAATGGCAATTCTAACCATTTTAGAAAGTAAGAATACTTCTTATTCACTTCCTTCTTTAGAAACAATCAGAAATTCGGGCTACCAACAAGACGTAATGATTTACTTGGTTGATTTAGCCTACCATTACCTACAAGCTTATAAAGAGGTCAATACTAAATCGTATTTGCAATTGGCAAAATCAACTTTATATCGCGTGGATGAGTTGGTTTCGCTTATTCGATATGAGAGTAATACTGAGCAATCTAAGTTATTCTGGATTGGAAAAGGAGTAGATTCATATGTATTGGCTGTTGAAGTTTGTTATCATTTAAAGCAACCTGACGAAGCATTTTATTTTATGGAAAAAAATAAAGCCTTGCTACTTCAGGAAAACATTAAAATGCATCAGGCTAAGTTAGAATTGGATATTCCAAAAACTTTACAAAAACGCGAATACCAACTGCATTATGAATTAATTTCGTTAGAAAAGTTGTTTCAGCAACATTCGACTAATTCTGTAATTAAAAAGAAATACAATACAAAACAAAAAGAATTTGAAACGTTCATGGATTCGTTGAACCGTAAATATCCTGATTATGTTAAGATTAAGAAGGGAATTGAAACCATCTCTATTCAAAAAGCAATAAACGATTTATCTAAAGATGAATGTTTTATCACTTACACTCTTAGTGAATCAAAAGGATTTGGGCTTTTTTGTACCCATCAGGAGAAATTATTTTTTGAAATAAATAATGTAAGACAATTTCAAGAAAAATTGAAAAAAGTAAAAAATTACATGAAGCAACCAATTTTGAATAACGCTGAAATTGTGGCTTTTCAAAAACTTAGCAATGATGCTTTTAAGACTTTATTTCCTTTTAAAGATGCTTTTTCAAAAATTAGGAATAAAAAAATTATTATAGTGGCAGATGATTCTCTTCTTGATTTGCCTTTTGAAGCTTTAGTAGTAAACCCAAGTAAGCCAATCACTGCTTCCTACTTAATTCAGTATGCTGAAATTTCTTATTTGCAATCGTTTTCAGTGTTTGAAAAAATAAAATGGAATCAAATACATGCTAAAAAGAAGCTTTTGTTATTTCATCCGAATCAATTCAATCAACAAAATTTACCTGATTTGGTTGCTTCAAACCAAGTAATGCAATCATTGAAAATCTATAGTTCTTCTGATATTATGATTGGAGAAGAAGCGACTAAAGAAAATTTTTATGATTATTGTGCTAATTACGAAATTATTCATTTGAATACACACGCAGGAATTGATACCATTACAGAAACTCCTTGGATTTCATTTCAAGAAAGTAAATTAAATTTAGATGAGTTATACGGAATTCACAACCAAGCTGAATTGGTCATTTTAGACGCTTGCAAAACCAACAATGGAACAAATGCATCTGGCGAAGGAATAATAAGTTTGTCGAGAGGTTTCTTTTACAATGGTTCAAAAAGTGTATTAGCTTCTTTGTGGAATGTTAATGAAAAAGCAGGAAACGATATTATCACAGCATTTTATTCTTATTTAAAAGAAGGAAAATCGAAATCAAAAGCACTACAATTGGCTAAGTTAGATTACTTAAAAAAGCACCAATATTCAGAGGTTTTGCCGTATTATTGGGCTTCTTTTACACTCACAGGAAGTACATCATCAATTGAAATATCACATAAAACACCTTTAATTTTCTACATTTTACCAATTTTACTTTTATTTTTAGCTTACTATTTTGGTAAAAGAAAACGCCTTTTCTAAAAATCGAAATTATTTTTTTCATTTTTTGGGTAATGAATTTTAATAACGGATACATAGTAATAGATCGATCAATTACTTAAACCAATTATTAACTTTAATTTTCAAATCATGAAAAATTATTTATCTCTTTTATTTTTCTTGGTGTTCTACCAAGCTATTTACTCTCAACAAGATCAAGGTGTTTTTAGTATTAACGGGGTTTCCACAAGTACAACAATGGTTACCTGCAACGAAGGCAATATTCCATTTACCTTTATTACTCCTTACAATTATTGTGAGTCAGCGGTTACTTATTCTTTTCAATTAATTAAAGATGGTTCTGTAGTTCAGTCACAAAGTTTTAACGGAAATCAATCAGGAGCAGCGTGTGTATATGATACTAACGGAAATCTTATTACTGTTCCTCCGATTATTGGTAGTTTTGGGATAGAAAATCCAGCTCCTGGAACTTATAAAGTGCATTACAAAGCTACTTTTGGAATCACATTAATTGAATACGATTCCAATAGCATTGTATTAACAAATCCATTTTATGGAACCTATTTAGGTTGTGGAAATTGCTATGAAAATTCTGGTTCATGGTGCCATGATGATGTAAGAGTTTTTGATTTCGAAGCCGATTCATTATTATATGTTTTAATGGATTCAGGTTTGATGTATAAAGTAAAAAAGAATTACGGCACAGGTTACAATATGCTAGCCATTGATGATGATACGTTGAATAGTTTACCAGGTTACGATTACATTATAGGTTATCAAAATTTTGAAGAGAAAATCAATGCTGTAGAATATACCGCAGATGGCAAACTGTTAATAGGTTTTGATGATGGTAAAATTCTTAAAATTAATGGCCTTGGTGGTGGCGGAATGAATATGTTTGCCGTAAATGAATCCAACAGTAATTTCTCGGGAATTGCAGGATACAGTTATTATTCAGGCAGCCATAAGTTCAACTCAGCGGTTACCGAAATCAAACAAGTCAATGGTGTTACTTTTGTCTGTTTGAGTTCAGGTAAAATTTTGAAAGTAAATGGATCGGGAGGATCCGGTTTGAATTTGTTTGCTATTAGTGAAAACAGTAATGGTTTTACAGGATTAAATGGCTATAATTATTACATAGGACACGCTTATTTTAGTTCATCGGTTTTTAGAATTTTTTCTAACTCTGTTCATACGTTCTTTTCTTTCGACAATAATAAATTACTTAAAATTAACCAAACTGGAGGTGGCGGAATGAATATGTTTGCTGTAAACGAAACTAATGGCGGTTTTTCGGGAATTTCAGGTTATAACTATTATATTGGACATACTCAATTGAGTGGAAAAGTAATTGATATGGAGTTTCAAGGTGCTTATACCACACTCGGATTTTCGAATGGAAAATTACTCAAAGTGAATGGAACAGGTGGAAGCGGAATGAATATGTTTGCTGTTGATGAAACGGCAAGTGGGTTTAATCCTATTTCTGGTTATAATTATTATGTAGGTCAAGCTAATTATAGTTCTGGCGTAAAAGAAATTTTATCAATTCCTGCAAATGGAGTAACAAAACCCATAACTTTTATAACATTTGAGAATGGTAAGTTATTAAAATCTTCTGGCATTGGTGGTTCAGGAATGAATATGTATAACGCAACTGAAACTTCATTAGGATTTGTAACTACAAGCACTGGTTATACTCAATATGTATTGGGTTCATCAAATTTTGATGTTGAGCCAACTGATATTGCTTATATTCCATCATCTAAGCAAACCGTTCTTTGCTTTAATAACAGAAAGGCGTTTAAATCAATGGGCGTTGGAGGAACAGGTTATAATTGTTTTGCTGTAAGCCAAGAAGATATAGGTTTCGCTCCTTTATATGGATACAATTATGTAGTAGGAACGCAAGTATTTCCTTGTGATAAAAAATTCATATTCCACCGCACAAGCGAAGATTTAAAAGATAGTACGGAATCTAAAATTTCAGCTAGTGTTAATGATGCAATTCAGATTATAAATCCATTTAGCAATGAATTAACTATTGATTTCTCTCAAATAGATGCGAATAAAAAAGCGGCTATTCAGATTAACAATATGAATGGTCAAATTATTTATGAGGACGATAGTTATTTTAACGATGAAATCATTAATACAAGCCATTGGGCAAAAGGAGTTTACATTTGTGTGATTTCGATTGACGGTGTTAGCCACCACAAAAAAATCATTAAAAATTAATACTCTACAATTGTTGGTTAACAAAAAAAAGAGGAGCATTCACAATTTTGAAGCTCCTCTTTTATTTTATAGCAATTGAAAACTAATATTTCCCACTCAACAACTCACCGCCAATAGCTGATTTGGCTTCGATGTTGAGCTTTTTCATCATTTCATAAGTAGTACAAACTGCCGCCGAAGTAACTGGAATGCCACATTCCGCCTGAATCAAATCAATCGCTTCTAATGAAGGCATTTGTACACAAGCCGAAGCTACCAAAACATCTACATCAGTCAAATCAAGTTGTTTGTAAATTTCCAATAAATTCATTGGGTTTTGAGCCGCTACTTCCAAATTATCTGGAATTTCTAAAGCAATACTTTCTTTTACTTTGATGCCTTGATGCTCAATATAATCAACCACTTTGTCGGTAAGTGGACGCATATAAGGCGTAATAATCGAAATTTGTTTGGCTCCCAACACTTTTAATCCGTTGATCAAAGCTCCAGCTGAAGTTACAATTGGAGTAGGGAAGTCGTTGGCCACTGTTTCTTGATGCAAATTGACTTCAGAAACACAATGATAACCGCGTCCCATACTCATAATCGCAACCAAACACGCGTAACCCATCACGTCCACATGAGCATCAGATAATTCTTGAGCACATTTCAAACTCATCGCATCCATCGCTTCCAATTCTTCTTTGGTCACTTTTTTCATGCGCATTCTACTGCTGTGAAACGTAAAACGTTCGGGTAAAATGGTTTCTCTTGAACGAAAGATAGCGGGTATTTCAGTTTCCATCGTTACATTGGATGATGGAACTATTTGGCCTATTTTAAATTTTTTCATTTGATTACTTGTAAATTATTTTGTTTTCGGATTGCTTTACTAAATCCCAATTAATTTTTGATTTAAAACTCTTTTGTTTGAAACCAGCAATATCTCTTTTGAATTCGTTTTTTAAATGAATTAAAGTATCTGATTTACTCGCATGTTCATCTATATTTATTTCACCGATGTATACAATTTCGCCTTTTTTTACATTAAATGGAATAGAAAATTTTTTAATGTAATGCTGAAAATTACCCGTATGACATCGGATTTGGTTTATTTCATAGTCACCTGGTTTTTTAGTTATCGCAAATAAATACGTTTTACCTTCTTGAAGTTCTCCCCAATGTTTGTAAACCACCATTCCATTGGGCTGAATAATAAATTCACTTGATTTTTCATCTAAAAGAGAAACAATTTTTGGAACGTACATATTGAATTTGGCATCAAGATCATAAAACGTAATCGATCCAATGATCATGCCTTTGTTTGAATTTTCGTCAAAACCAACTAAATCAGAACTAAATCGATAGGTTGCACAACCGCTAAAAAAACTTGTGATGGCTACAATGATGCTGAGTGTAAATAATATTCTTCTCAAAATAATGGTTTATTAACTAAATTTCTTTTACAGTATTAACTATCGTTCCAATTCCTTCAACAGTTGCTTCAACAACATCGCCATCGTACAACCATTCTTGTGGATCGCGACCAGCGCCAACGCCAGCAGGAGTTCCTGTAGCAATAATATCGCCAGGCTCTAATGTGAAAACGATACTCAAATCTTCAATCAAATCATTGATGTTGAATAACATGAATTTAGTGTTTGAATTTTGCTTTTCAACACCATTCACTTTCAACGATAAATTCAAATTATGTGGATTTTCAATTTCGTCTTTAGTGACTAAAATCGGACCCATTGGAGCAAAGGTATCTTGTCCTTTTGAAACAATCCATTGGCCTTCACGTCGGCAATCGCGAGCAGAAATATCATTAATAACCGTATAACCAAACACATAATCCAACGCCTCTGATTTAGGTACGTATTTTCCTTTTTTTCCAATAACAACAGCCAATTCAACTTCCCAATCCAATTGCGAAGTTAGTTTGGTATTTTTTATGATTTCTGTATTGGTAGCCGTAACTGTTGTTGGTGGTTTTGAAAAGATGATTGGTTTTTGAGGTAATTTACCTGTTGTATCTAATGTACGAGCACTTTCAGCCACGTGCTCAGTATAGTTCAATCCAATTCCGATAATATTTTTTCTAGGTTTTGGAATAGGAGCTAAGAACGTAACCTCGTCCATTTCATAGGCAATTTCTTCAAAGAATGATGGCTCGGTTTCGGCTATCATGTCGTTGAGCTCTTCTACGATTTCAATTCCCATATCAATCAAATCGAGCATATTATCCGGCAGAGGAAAGTTAGATATTTCACCAAAATCTTCCATATCAATGACTTGATTGTTGTGAATGAATCCTAGTCGTGGTTCTGTATCAGCTGTTTTGTAAGTAAGTAGTTTCATATTCTTTATTTAACCGCGAGAGCGCTAAGTTCGCAAAGTTATTTTATTGTTATTGATTTTTGAATTTGTTATTGTTATTGAACTTGTTGATGACCATTATTCTCTTCTAATTCTCTTCCTTGATACAAGCCTAATCCTTCAATCACAGGTAAGTCATTGAAATTGAACAAACAAGCATCTTCAGTATCCGACAAGTTATGATGTTCATGCCAAGCCCAAGAGGGAACACAGAAAATATCGCGTTCTTTCCAATCGAAACGTTGGCCATTGATGATTGAATAGCCTTTTCCTTTGGCACATTGATACACGAATGAGCCAGTGTGTTTGTGTGCTTTTCCTTTGAAACCTGCTGGCAATAATTGCATTGCTGCACCCATAGTTTGCATGACATGTCCACCAGTCAACGGGTTAGAATATTGCATAAAAATACCATCAAACGGATTGACATCATTTACTTTTTGCGCTTCTAAAAGTGCTGGATATACTTTTGACCATGAATATTTAAATAATGGAGAATAAGGCTTATCCCAAGTTTTATCAGCTGGAATTAATCCAGCGCAACCGTATGTTATAGGTGAATAATTTAAAGGCGCAGCTAAAGGTTGTTTTCCGTCGTACACAGCATAATCATTGGCTTCTAAAGCATTTACTAATGGAATATCTAAACCATCTTGCCAAATACAGGTTTTTCCGCCTTCTTCAACGCCGTGTTCGTGCCAAGTAGAATTAGGTGTAATCACAAAATCGTTGACTTCTAGCATAATTTTGTTACCATCAACAACTGTATAACCTTTTTCGCCTTCCATGATGAAACGCAATGCTGAAGCACGATGACGGTGTGCCGAAGTAAATTCACCCGGACGCGTAACTTGAATTCCGGTGTATAGCCAACCAACAGCAGCCGAAACATCTTTGCGTTTGTCATTCACTAAATAAACAACGCGTCTTCCAGCTTGTTCTGGAGTTACTAATTCGGATGATTTGAGCACCAATTCACGTAAATCGTCGTATTTCCATAACATAGGAACTGACGAACTTCTTGGTTCCCAAGGTTCAATATCGTTGGCCACTGTCCATAAAGCACCAGCGCCAAGGACTTCTAATTCTTTATAATAGGCTTTGAGTTCGTCTGAATCCTGTACGCGAGCTCTACCGTAAACATCGTCTGAAAATTGTTCTTCCATAGTTATAGTGAGTTGTTTTCTTCTGAATTGTTAATTATTTCAATCGCTTTTTTAATTTTTAATTTTTTATTTTTTTCTACCATTTTTGCTACAAAAAGATGTTCTACTTTGTGATGTAATGGAACTAAAATAGCAGCAATACTAACTAAGGCTAGTAATATTAATATTGGAGAATGATGTGTTATTTTTTCTAAAAAAGGATGTATCAACAAGTTAATAAATTCAAAAACTATTAATAGTGAAACAATTCCTATGTATTTGATTAATTTACTACTAACAATAAAACTTTTGGAAACTATAAGATAAATAGAAAGCAATAGCAATATACCAATTGAAATCAATGTGTATTGAATGTTTTGTTTTTTTTCTTCTTCAAGCTCCTCTTTTTCTTCCGCCAGACTCTTTTGCCTTAATTCTTCGTCAAGCATTATTTTTAAATTATCATTCGAACTATTCTCGGCTAAATAATCCATTATACCCATCCTTAACTTTTCAGAATATTTGTAGGCACTATCAATGTTAGCTTTACTGTAAATGTCTAAAAGGATTTCTGCATTTCGAAAATATCCACTTTTTTGAGTCGTTTTATCAAATGCAGATATCGATTTTTGAGAATAAATTTTTGCCGAATCAATTTTATTCTTATCCAAGAAAAATTGACTTTTAAAATAGTATGACCAACCAAGTTGTCCTTTAGAGTTTATTTTTTTTGAAGCTTTAATAGCCATATTATAATAACTTAAAGCTAATTCATCATTCCTAAGTTTTTTATGGATTTCTGCAAATCCTAAATAGGTATAACCAATATCTTGAAATTTTTTTAACTTTAATGTGAGTTCATATTCTTTTTGAGAATAATAAAGAGATTGCGTTATTTTATTGTTATCCAAATATAATTCTGAAAGAGTTTTATAAGCCTCAAGTTTAAGATTGTTATCATTATTTTTTGTAGCTATAGACAAGCTTTTTTGTAATAGAGAATTTTTTTTATTGAAGTTGTTGTAATGGTAACTTAGTATTATGTTTACATGACCAATTAGCTTATCAGATTTAATTTTTTCAGCAATTTTAAGTGCTTTTAAACATACTTTTAATCCATCATTGTACTTAATATTTGCGAAATAAAAATAACTAATTTCCTTTAACGCTAAAGTTTCCGCTATTTTATCTTTGCTTTTATAAGAATATTTTAGTAATTTCTGAGCAATTTTAGCTCTTTTAAGCTCACTTTCATTAGCAGGTAAATCAAAATATGAAATTATTAAATCTATCTTTTTATCACTATTAGTTTCATTTTTTACATTTTTGATAAAACTATCTGTATCGTTTTTTTGACCAAAAAATAGATTTGGAGCAAAAACTAATAGCAATATCAGATAAATTTTCTTCATATATAGTTTCTCATTTATTAAACTCCTCATGATTATCAATAAACGTGATTTTTCGGGTGGGAGCTGTATTCACTCTCAAATCAAATATATCAAATCGATTGTAATGACCAAGAATATCGTGCATTTGTTTGGGTTGAATGCATTTTTCCAAATCAATATCGGCATAAATCATTCCTTCATCATCAATTAAAGGTTGACCGATAACAGCTCCATTCGGACCAATAAATCCAGAGAAAGCGGCATCTTTTCTTTGGGCCAATTCTTCAATTTGTGGTGCTTCAAGTTTTAAAATATCCACAATTTCTTTGGAAATAGTCGAACATGAAACAATCGTAAATAATTTTCCTTCAAAAGAATGTGCTGCCGCGCGAATTTTAATCGCTTCTGCCATGTTGTAATCGGGTGGAGCAGTAGGCAACGAAATGTAGTTGGCAATGTGAATCAATTCGCCTTGTGATAATAAAGTAAATCGCGCTAAAGTATTGGTGTTTTCACCACAAGCTAAGGTTCCGATTGGGCCAATTTCGGTATTATACACTTTTAATGATGAACCATCGCCCGAAGTCCAAGTCAACTTTTCGGCCCAAGTTGGCACTAATTTGCGGTGTTTTCCGATTAGATTACCTTTATTGTCTATAATTAAATTGGTGTTGTAAATTTCGCCATAACTATCGCCACGCTCGTTAATTCCTATAACAATATGCATGTTGTGGTCTTTGGCGGCTTGGTATAAAGGTTGCATAGATGCATCAGTGACGGCAACTGAGTTTTTATACAATTGTTCGTACCATTTGCTCCCTTGAACAGGTGTTAACACCCAATTCCAATACGGATAACCGGCTACAAACACTTCTGGGAAAGCTATCAGTTGTGCGCCATTTTGGCTGGCTTCTTTGACAAATGAAATCGCCTTATCAATAGTTTTTTCAATATTGAGAAAAACAGGTGAGGTTTGAACTGTGGCGGCTTTGAATTTTTTAAACTCCATTTTTATTTTTTTGGAACGCGGATGAAACGGATTGCTTTGCAAACACGGATAACCGCAGATTTTGATTGATTTTCTACTTCGTACTTTGTATTTCGTACTTCGTAATTTTACTTTTCATTTCTTCTGAGAAAGGTTCTGCTTTGATGCTTTGTCGATCTTCTTGAATTTTCACGTTGACTAAGGTAACCTCGCCTTCTAAAACGGTTTGTTCGTTTTGGTTTACAAATTGAAAACCACAAATGATGGAAGACGTTTTTAATTCGTTTACCCAAAGTTTTTTAGTTAGAGTTTCACCAATTCGTGCAGCATTTTTGAATTGTACTTTCAAATCTACCGTTGGAATTCCGTTGGTTTCGTGCATTTTGGAGAAAGGTCGTTCTAACGCTTCTTCAAACCAATCTTCAACCAAATCGTTGAGCATTTCGAGAAAACGAGGATAGAACACAATTCCGGCGTAATCGATGTGTTTGAAACGGATTTTTTCGTGTTTGATGAAAGGTTGGTTCATTATTGTTTGATGAATTTTGATTGGTATTTTTTTTCTTCTGAAAAAGCTTGAACAAAATAAACTCCATTTGACAAGTTTTCAGTGTTAATCTGAGTTATATTCTCTGTTAGAGTAAGAATTATTTTGCCCGTTAATTCTGTTATAACAATTTTATCAATAGTAATACCATGTGGGAATTTAAGGTTTATTAAATTAGTTGTTGGGTTGGGGTAAATAAATAAGTTTTCTTGTTGGAAAATTGAATTTGATAACTGTTCGGGTGAAAGTTTAATTAACCAAAAATCTGAAAGGCCAAAATTTTGTTGAACATCTCCATTCGTTGAACCTGTATCACCAGCAACTATATATCCGTTATCAGTTGTTTTTTTAACACAAAAAGCAAAATCATAGTTAGTTCCTCCTAATAGCTTTTGCCAAAGAAAGTCTCCTGATCCATTAATCTTTGTAAGCCAAATGTCATAATTACCATGATTATTTGAAAAATTATTATTTGTTGACTCAGAATAACCAATAAATATATATCCTCCGTCAGAATCAGTTTGTATTGAATAATTAAAATCATCACCATTTCCACCATAAGTATTTTGCCATTCTACATTTCCAGAAGAGTTTAGTTTTGTAACCATTACATTATTATTCGAAGATGAATTAGTAGTTCCAGATAAAACATAACCTAAATCATTTGTTTGGACTATACCATAACCATAATCATTTAATACAGTTCCAATTGACTTTTCCCATTCAATAATTCCGCCAGAATTTATTTTAAGAATCCACATATCACTAGCACCAATATGTGAAATAATATCTCCATTAGTTGAATTAGAAAATCCAATTAAAATATAACCTCCATCATTTGTTTGCTGTATCTTTTCACCAGTATCATTTCCTGAACCTCCGTAAGTATTTTGCCATTCTATATTTCCATCAGGAAATAATTTCAAAACCCAATAATCAACCAAACCATGATTTGCTACTAAATTACCATTATTAGAGGCTGTTTGGCCAATAACAGCATAACCTCCATCATTAGTTTGAATAGCATCTAAAGCTAAATCTTCCCCAGTTCCTCCATAATTTTTTTGCCAATCGATATCTCCATTACTATTTAATTTTAATATCAAATAATCATTATTTCCGTGATTAGTTGAATAAGCACCATTGTTTGATTTTGAAAAACCAGACAATATGAAACCATCATCATTAGTTTGCTGAATGGAATTTATAAATTCTGTGTTAAATCCACCATATGTTTTTTGCCATTCCACAATTCCTAACGAGTTGATTTTTATGATTAAAATATCACCATTTCCAAACGACTGAGTCACATTTCCATCATTTGAAGATGTATTCCCAACAACAATATAACCGCCATCAGATGTTTGAGCAACACTTCTAGCATTGTCATAATTAGTACCTCCATACGATTTCTGCCACTCAATTACTGGTGTTTGACAAAAACAGTTAATTGTAAGCAATAAGAATATGAATAATTTCATAGCTTCTAAAATTTATCGACATTAGCTTTCCTCCAAAAGTACAAAAATTCTTTGGGAACTGTAGTTTCATTTAATAAACATCCAGTTGCTACTTCGGGAAATATTTCGGCATAAGTTTCTACTTTATTACGGTCAATCCTTGTGGTAACAACATCACGTGTTACATCATCGGGATGCGCCAAGCCAGCTGACGCCATTAAATCCATTGCACTTTTCACCGTTTCGTGCTGAAAACGCGCTACGCGAATACTTTTTTCTTCCGGAACTAAACCCTTCATTAAATCAGGGTTTTGAGTGGCAACCCCGGTTGGACACGTATTATTGTGGCATTCCAACGCCTGAATACAACCCAAAGCAAACATCATTCCGCGAGCTGAATTGCATAAATCTGCACCTAATGAAAGAGTACGAACAATATCAAAACCTGAAATCACTTTTCCGCTGGCGATGATTTTGATTTGATCTTTGATTCCAAATCCGTTTAATGCATCGTAAACAAAGGCAATAGCATCGCGCAAAGGCATTCCAACGTGATCCGAATATTCTTGTGGAGCTGCACCAGTTCCGCCTTCGCCACCATCAACTGTGATAAAATCGAGATATGTTTTGGTTTCTACCATCGCTTTACAAATGGATAAAAATTCTGATTTATTTCCGATACAGATTTTAATTCCAATTGGTTTTCCTTCAGAGCCTTTCCGTAATAATTGTACAAATTCCATCAATTCTAATGGATTAGTAAAAGCCGAATGCGTAGGAGGTGAGAGTATGTCTTTTCCTTTGGAAACGAGTCGAATAGCAGCAATTTCGTCGGTTACTTTTTCTTTGGGAAGAATGCCACCATGACCTGGTTTTGCGCCTTGCGAGAACTTAATCTCAATCATTTTGACGTTACTTAACGTAGCTCTTTTGACGTATTCGTCGTAATTGAATTTTCCGTCATCAGTACGGCAACTAAAATAGCCTGTTCCGATATTCCACACCACATCGCCACCTTGCAAATGATACGGAGATAAACCACCTTCTCCAGTATTATGATAAAATCCGCCTTGTTTAGCGCCATTATTTAAGGCCAAAATGGCGTTTTTACTCAGCGAACCAAAGCTCATCGCACTGATATTGAACAAACTTGCTTCATAAGGTTGTGTACATTGCGAAGAACCAATTTTGACACGTGGATTTGGATTGACTTGCGAAAAAGGAATCGCACGGATGCTATGATTGATCCATTCGTAGCCATCTTCATATACGTCTAATTGCGTTCCGAAAGGCATTGAATCGCTTTCTTTTTTACTGCGTTGGTAAACCAAACTGCGTTGCAAACGATTAAAAGGCTTGCCATCAGTGTCAGTTTCTATAAAATACTGACGCATTTCGGGTCCAAGTGATTCCAATAAATAACGCATTCTTCCTAATAGTGGAAAGTTTTTACGAATGGTTTTTTTAGATTGGTACATATCGTACAACCCCATAATTATCAAAGGAATGAATATCAATAATAGGAAAACAAATTTCCAATTGACGTAAATTAGGATTCCCGTTAAGGAAAGTATAGTGATGCTTATGATTAGGAATGCTTTTCTCATAAATTAATCCATCATAAAGTTAGTAAACATATCTATTAATACTCCCAAAAAGGAAATACTTACGCCTAAAATAAACAAAGCCAGCGTTTTTTGATAATATTTTTCAGCCATTTGATTTGGGTAGTTCATTTTTAAAATTCTAGCAAGTACTATTATCAAACAAGAAATACCTATTAAAATACAAACTCCAATAAAATAGGCATTCAAATCGCTACTGTCATTTTCTGCTTTTACAAATGAAGCAGCAAAATTTAAAATGAAACCCAAAATAATTCCAGTTGCTGTAACTAGAGGTTGGCGAAATGTTTGAATTTTATCTTCCATTGGTTTATTGTAAATCTATTATTTTATTTGCTTCTCTAATTCCGCTCAAATAAGCTCCATGAACAGTAGAGTAATAATCAACATTGGTATGTTCGCCTGCGAAAAACACTTTATCGTTGACTTCTTCAGCTAAATCGTCAAAATGTTGCATTTCTGTTTCTATTGCGGTGTAAGAATAAGAGCCAAAGGTATTTTCATTGTTATGCCATTTTGTTCTTAATAAATGAGTTGGATTTGGAATGGTAGAACCATAAATATCTTGCAAATGAGACATTATTTCATCTATTATTGCACTGTCTGACATCGATTCTGTTAGTCGACCATAATCTGCGTAAGCAAAAGTCATTAAGGCATTTACATTTGGGTGAAATTTTTTGACATTTACAAAATAATTAAACTTATCACGAATTTCAGGAGTATAAGAAATGTATTGAACATCATCCCAAAATGCAGTATCCCAAGTAAGTAAAAATTTGTTTACACAATTCATTCCCACTTTTTGAATTGCATTTTGCTTTGCTATTGGTAAACTAGGAATAAATTGAATACTATTGTTCTTTAATACTCCCAATGGAACAGTCACCATCACATAATCTGACTCTGAAGTTAAACCATTATGTGTAATTTTAACTTTAGTATCTGAATAATCTACTTTGGAAACTCTTTGATTTAATTGAATATTTAGTCCATTTGCTAAATAATTGGCAATCATGTCAAAACCATTTGTAGCAATTTTTTCAGCACCTCCAAACTCTTCTCCTTCATTGTATAATAAAGAAGACAGTTGATTTAAATCGCCACAATCAAATGTTACATAAGTTGAAAGCAGGAATTTCCATAGCCGATCATTGATTTTATCAGGATGCAAATTAGCAAAAACAGTTTCAAAACTTTGATTGTCATTTCCGCTATTCATCATCGAATTTAAAATCGAATACAATTCACCTTCAGCACTATCATATACACTACTATTTCTTAAAACACCGCTAATATCATATGATTTTCGGCTCTCATCCAATGTTTCAAAAGTATTCATTCCTGCTTGCTGAGCCAATGACGTAATTGGGTTTCCATCAATTCCATGAATCCAACTTGCACCTTCGTCAAAACCAATTCCTAAACTTCTGTTAGTTCTTAATCGTCCACCTACTTTTTCTTGAGCTTCCAAGACAATTACATTAAATCCACTTTCTTTTAGCTTTTTGGCAGCAATTAAACCCGAAATCCCTGCACCAATTACAATCACTGTTTTACCATTAGATGTATTGTTACCCTCATTATTGCAAGCACTTGCTAAAATAGTAGGCGTTAAAACTAGAAGAGGCAATCCTGTTAAGGCATCCTTAATAAATTTTCTTCTTTGCATATTATTTCAATTTAAACCTTTGGATTTTTCCTGTTTCTGTTTTTGGCAAACTTTCGGTAAAATTGATCACTCTTGGGTATTTATAAGGCGCAGCTACTTCTTTAAACCAGTGTTGAATACGGTTTTTCATTGCGTCTGTTGCTTTAGATTGGTCTTTCAAAACAATATGTGCACATACGAGCATTCCGCGTTCTTCATCGGGCAAACCAACCACTGCACATTCTAAAATATCGTCATGCGTTAATAACACACTTTCAACCTCAATAGCAGCTATATTGTATCCAGCCGAAATAATCATATCATCGCCTCGCGCTACAAACCAAAAGTAGCCGTCTTCGTCTTGACGAAAAATGTCGCCAGTAATGTTCCAACCATTTTCAACGTATTCTTTTTGCTTGTCTATTCGATTGAGGTATTTGCAGCCTGTAATTCCACGTACAGCGAGTCTTCCAGCTTCATTTCGTGGCAATTCGTTACCTTTTGCATCCACAATTTTGGCTTCATAACCAGTAATTGCAATACCAGTTGCACCAGGCTTCATGTTTTCTTTATTAGAAGAAATGAAAATGTGCAAAATTTCAGTTGAACCAATTCCGTCAATAATTTTCAATCCTGTAGCGTCGAACCAATCTTGCCAAACTTTTAAAGGCAATGTCTCGCCAGCTGAAACACAATTTCGCAAGCTAGAAATATCAAATTCTTTTACTTTGGAAGTGATGATGCGCCATGCAGTAGGAGCAGTGAAGCAGGTTGTGATTTTATGTTCTTGAATGGCTTTGAGCAATAAATCGGGGCTAGGTTTTTCTATCAGAAATGTTGAAGCTCCAAAATACATTGGGAATAAAACTAATCCACCCAAACCAAAAGTAAAACCAATTGGTGGACTTCCAGCAAAAATATCATTTGGTGTTGGCTTTAATGAATATTGCGGAAAACATTCACAAATGTTTAATATGTCTTTATGAAAATGAGCCGTCATTTTAGGCAAACCTGTAGTTCCAGAAGTAAAGCCAATTAAAGCTACTGAATCGGCTTTAGAATGGTAATTATCAAAGGTTTTAGGCTTAGAACGCATCAAACTTTCTAATTGCGAATTACCATAAAAGCAAGTTTGTTGTAAAAATGTTGATTTTACCAAATGTATTTCTTCTTCCAACTCTTTATCGCACAACGCATGTGAAATTTCGGCACAGTCAATAATAGTCGTTAATTCTTTTGAGCGAAGTAAAGGCATAGTTGCTACAACAATTCCGCCCGCTTTTAAAATGGCATACCAACAAGCAACCATCATTGGATTATTAGCAGAACGAATGAGTACGCGATTGCCTGATTTCAAACCTAAATCATCCACTAAAACATGTGCGATTTGATTGGCTTTTTCAAACAATTCTTGGTACGTCCAAGTTGTTTCAAAAGTGCGAATACAAATAGCATTGCCGTTATCATTTTCAATATGATAATCCAATAATCGATCCACACAATTTAGCATTTCAGAATGCTGAAATTGAGGTAAATCGGTAAAAATATAATTCGGTTGCAAGTCGGTACTTGGCAAATTATCGTGAGCAAAAGAATCGTCGTAGTGTTTCATTTATAGCTACTTAATGGCTAAGCAATTGAGTTGCAGAGCTTATTGGTTATTTAAAAATTTATTGATAGAGTTGTAATACAGTTCGTTAGCATCGATCCAACCATAATGTCCACATTTTTCCATTAGAATTAGTTTTGAATTTGGAAAAGCTTTAGCAATTTCTTGTGCTGTTTCAACAGAAATAATATCATTTTTTCCTTGTAAAATTAAAACAGGTTGTTTGAAATTATAAAAGGAATTGCTGCAGTCAAACTGTATTTTTTGCAAATTTTGAAAAACCAACGAATTGATTGTGTAGTTGGTTGTGGTCATACGTTGAGCAATAGCACTCGATTTTGATTTGTCAAACACATAGGCTTTGGCTAAAAAATGGGCTCTTTTTTCAATAGTTGCTTGCGAATTGTCTCCGGCTTCTCTTTTTCTTTGGTAAAAATTTAAACTGTCGCGTTCAATGGTTGTCAAATTATTATTCAATCGCTTTTGAACATAATTCATGAATTTAAGATTAACGCCTCCTGAAGAAGAAAAAATCAACTTATCAATAATTTCTGGATGTTTGGATGCGTAATAAGCAGCCATTATTCCACCAAATGAATGTCCGAGAATTGTCCATTTTTCAATTTTCAAATGATGCCGCAAGTTTTCTATATCTTCGACCATCAAATCCATTGTAATGGCTTCTGCTGAAGATTTTTGTAGTGTAGATTTCCCCGTTCCTCTTTGGTCGTAAATGATGGTTTGGTAATTCATTTGAGCGATGTCTTGCGCTACTTTTTCAAAGCCATTACTGTCCATTCCTGGACCACCATTTATAATCAAAATAGGTTTTCCAGTGCCAAATGTTCGGAAATGCAATTTGGTATTGCCGCTGTCTATTAGGGATTCCGTTTCTTGTGCAGAACAAAATAAACAAACAAATACCAATAACAACAGTATTTGTTGTCTAAATCGACTTCGTAAGTCATAGTTTGCAAATCCTAAATTAAAAATCATTTCTTATTACTCTTAGGTTTTAAGGCTTTTTTCATCCCTTCTGATTGTTTTCTTTCATTGCTTTTTAAAGGATAAAGATGTGAAACACCCATTTTGTATTGATTTGGAATATCATAGGCTTCAAATTGTTCGTAGGCTTGTGCGTTTCTAACAAAATTAGCATCTAATAGTAATGGTCTTCCCAAAGCAACCAAATCGGCTCTTCCGTTTAAAACAATGGTATTGATTTGGTCAATATCCTGAATGTATCCAGCTGCAATGGTTGGAATGTGAACGGTGTTTCGAACAGCATCTGCAAAAGGCGTTTGCCACATTCTACCGGTTTGTGGTTTTTGGTTTTCGACTGTATTTCCTGTAGAAACATTGATAATGTCGGCACCAGCATTCTTAAAAGCAGTTGCAACAACGATTACATCATCTTCTGAAATACCATTTTCGACCCAATCTGTAGCAGAAATTCGGACTGACATTGGTTTTTCTTTTGGGAAAACGGCTCGCATTTCATTAAAAACACGCAAAGGAAATTTCAAGCGATTTTCGATGCTTCCGCCAAATTCGTCAGAACGTTTGTTGGTTAATGGCGATAGGAAAGAAGCCAATAAAAAGCCATGATGTGCTTGCAATTCGATTAAATCAAAACCAGCTTCATTAGCATTTTTAGTTGCTTGCACAAATTGAGAAGTAACTAAATTCATATCATCCAAAGTCATTTCTTTTGGGGTTGCTGCATTTTCGCTAAATGGAATAGCAGAAGCCGAAAGAAGTTTCCATTTCTCACCCGTAAAACTATTTTCCCATGGAATTTTAGAGCTTCCTTTTCTGCCCGAATGACCCAATTGAATTCCGATTTTAGTAGTCGTATTTTTGTGAATAAAATTTGTTATTTTTTTCCATTCAACGATTTGATTTTCATTATACAAGCCAGCACAACCTAAAGTGATACGTCCTGTTTCTGAAACCGCAGTCATTTCGGTTAGAATCAATCCTAAACCACCTACAGCACGAGAAGTATAATGTTGAAAATGCCAATCATTAATCAAACCATTTGCAGCTGAATATTGCCCCATTGGAGCCATCACAATTCGATTTTGCAATTCTAAATCACGTAATTTGAATTTAGCAAAAGCTGCCGATTGATTTTTGATATTGACATTGTTATTGCTATTGAATTCTTCCAAAACCATATCAGTAAAGGAATGATCACGCAAGCGTAAGTTTTCAAAAGTTACTTTTTTAGAACGCGTCATACATCCAAAAGCAAATTGATAAAAAGAATGTTGGATGTTGCGATCCATATTTTCAAACCAATCGAGCGAAACCAAAGCTGCGTATTGAATCATTTCAACTGTATTTCTTCGAGTAGCGTCATATTGTTTGAATGCTGCTTGTATATTAGTTGGATTGGCAATTACAGCATCCGATAAACCAATGGCACAATCCATCGCTAATTTGGTTCCAGAACCAATAGAGTAGTGTGCTGTAGCTTTTGCATCACCCAACAAAACAATGTTTTCGTGATACCAATTTTGATTGGTTACATGCGGAAATTGACGCCAATGCGATTTATTTGAAATTAGCGGATGACCGTCTAATTCTTCTTTGAAAATTTCACTTATTTTGGCAATGGTATCTTCTTCGTTAGTGACTTCAAAATTGAATTTTTGCCAGGTTTCATCAGAACATTCAAAAATCCACGTGCTCATTCCAGCTTCGTATTGATAAGTATGAGCAACAATAGTTCCGTGTGGAGTAGTTCTGAAGAAATAGGTAAAAGCATCCAATGGTTTAGTTGATCCCAACCAAACAAAACGGTTTTTCTTTAAAACAATTTTGGTTCCGAATTCCTTCTCATATTGCGTTCGGATTCCGCTGCCAATTCCGTCGGAAGCCAGTATCATATCGGCATCTTTATATTGCGCTAAATCGTCAATATTTTGTTCAAAATGCAGATTTACGCCTTCTTCACGACAACGTTGGTGTAGTAATTTCAGTAGTGTTTTGCGTGAACATCCACAAAACCCATTGCCAGCAATACTCACATTTTGCCCGTCGCGAGCCACAATAATATCATCCCAATAGGCAAATTCACTCCGAATTAGTTCGTACGATTGCATATCACGTTTTAAAAATTCGCCCAAAGTTTCATCTGAGAAAACCACTCCAAACCCGAAACTATCGTCGGGTTTGTTGCGTTCATATACGTCGATTTGGCAATGAGGCATTGCTTTTTTGGTAAGGATTGAGAAGTAAAGCCCGCCTGGACCACCGCCGATTACTGCTATTTTCATAATTTAATGGAACGCGGATTGCCACGTATATTTTTTTGTTAAATTTTGAACTCAGATCAGAGAAATTGGAATATTTTTAAAGATTTCTTTAATTTCTTAAATCTGTGTTGTTTATAGTTTTTTTGCTAATTCAGCTTCTCTTTATAGAAAACAATTCACCTAATTTGGCATAATTCGAACCTGCTAAACGAGCGATTGGCTTATAAGTTTCTAAATTGATTTTAAAGTTATCCAACAAAACACTGTCAGCAAAATGCATCATTATTATTCGCCCAATGATTATACAAGCGCCACCGTTAGTGTGGTTTTCCAAAAAATAATGATGTACAAGTTCACATTCAAAAGAAATTGGACTTTCTTTCACACGCATGGGTTTTATTTTATCAGAAGCAATAGGAGTGAGGTTGGCCAATTGAAATTCATCAACATCAGAAGCAACCGATTGCGAAGTTAAATTCATTTTTTCAGCCAATTCTTCGGTAACCATATTCACTACAAATTGGCCATTAGATAAAACATTGTTTAGAGTATCTTTATTGGTGTCATTTCCACGAACTGTTGAGAACATAACATGAGGAGGGTCTTCACCAACTGCATTAAAATAGGAAAAAGGAGCCAAATTATTGATGCCATTTTGATCAATAGTTGAAATCCATCCAATTGGTCGCGGAATAACAGAACCTGTAATTAATTTATATACAGCCGAGTGCTCTAACTCGTTTGGGTCGAATTGCATTTTTGTTTGGTTTGTTTACACAAATTAAAGCTATTTTTTTCAATTTTTTTGAGTGAAATTAAAATTGTTATTAAGTTTTGATCTTAAAAAAAGTAATAAAAAAAGACCCAAAAGTGAACCTTTGAGTCTTTTTGAACTATATTCAATTTAACTAACTTTATTATCGAACTGGTGCCACTAAAATTCGCAACCATTTGTTGTCAATGTTTTTCCAGTTTACCGAACCTTTTAATAGCCAAGAATTACCAAAGCATAGGAGTGCAGTGGTTTCAAAAATAAAAGTGGAGTAAGTGGTAAAAGTGTTTACACCAACATAATTTTCCCATAAAAAACCAACTGCAATTAAAACGATACTAATAACAATTCCCCAACCACAAAAAGTGTAGATTTTGTTGCGAAATTTTTTCTTTTCCGTTTGTTCGACTGTCAAAATTTCTTCGTCTGATTTTTGAAAGATGACAAAACAAAAAATGGCAAAGCAAACAAACAGGCAAAAAGCGCTACCAAAGTGAATCCATTTGAACCAATCGCGCCATACCGAAGTGCATATATAATGTTGACCCATAAAACCATCATAGGCAGTTGGAAAAATAGCTACGTGGATAGCAAAGATTCCTGCAAATGTTGAAATTCTATTGGCTAACTTGTATTCTTTTTCTCGGTACGAAATCAGAATTGCACCCAAAACACACAAGACGCCTACAAAAGCAATATGCATGTAACTGTAAAAATAATGACTGATAGATGATTGTAGCCAATATTCATTGCCTAATATACGGTTACCGAAAATTAAAGCAAATGGCAGTAGTAATCCGAGGATGCCAATTAATTGTCGTAAAATTAAATAGGAAACGATATAATCGTCTTTGGTTTGTCTAACTTCTACTGCCATACTTTATTTGATTGATTGTTAAAAGACAAAAATACCAAACAATATACTAAAAAAACAGAGTGTTTATACGGTTTTTTATACAGGAAAAACACTTATTTACGTACTGCTTAAAAAAATAAAATAGTGTTCTTGAGTTTAAATTCTATATTGATTAAAACTATCGGATTTAAAAATTCTACAGAAAATTATACTAAATGCAATTATTTCCCTTTAAAATTACATAGTGTGTAATTTTTATTTTAAAAAAATACAAAAAATGTTTTTGTATATTTGCTAATTTAGTATATTTATGCAAAATTTATATATATGGAGATTGTTGCTTGTCCAAAATGCCAAAGTGATTCAATAGTAAAAAGCGGTGTAATCAAAGATAGACAAAGGTATTTATGCAAAAAATGCAATTATTACTTTACTGTAAATAAACTTGGTAAAAAGATCGATAGTTATTATGTAACCAAAGCGCTTCAATTATTTTTAGAAGGTTTGAGTTTTAGAGAAATTGAGCGAATCATAGGTGTTTCACATGTTACAATTAGTAATTGGGTGAAAGAGTATAAAGTCACTAAACCCAATCATACTGATTATCACCCTACTTATAAGATATACAACCACATGGAATTGGTTGAATTCTTAAAAAACAAAGATCAATTGAAAGGCGCTGGAATGATTATCACTGAGCTAGGCGACAAGTTTATGCTTATAAAATGGGAACGCTTTAAAGATTAACTATATACTTTACACATATATATATCATAATTTTTTTCATTAACAAAAATTTAGAATTTGGTCATGCAAAAATGTATTACTAACCAAATTTTAAACCTTATGAAAAAAATTATTCTGTTATCATTTGCGGCATTATCATTTGCAGGATATGCACAAACGACAACTCCAACTACACCAGCTGCTCCTGCTGAAAAAGAATGGGATGCTAGCATTTATGGATTCATTAGAACCGATTACATCTGGGACACGCGCAAGTCAGCGCAAGTAAGAGAATACAATTTAAATTTGTATCCGCTTGATGAAGTATTAGATCCAAATGGCGAAGATTTGAATGATGCTGGAGCTTCCAACTTTTTGTCAATAGTATCTCGTTTAGGAGTAAAAGCTAAAGGACCAAATGTTTGGGGAGCAAAAGTGTCAGGAACCCTTGAAGGTGATTTTTTCGGAAACACTGAAGCTTCGATTGGTTTATTTCGTTTAAGACACGCTTATGTAAATTTAGACTGGTCAAAAACATCGGTTACAATGGGACAAACTTGGTATCCAACCTTTATACCTGAAGTTTTTCCTGGTGTTGCCAATTTTAGCACAGGTATTTTATTTAATCCATTTGGCTGGGCTTCACAAGTTCGTATCAAACAAAATTTTACCAAAGAACTATCTTTTGCTGTAACTGCTTATAAAGAAAGAGAGTTTACTACTCAAACTGCAACTGGAGGTACACAGAACTCAGCTTCAATCAATTCATCTGTACCAACTGTCCATGGACAATTGCAATTTAAAAACACACATTGGATAGCTGGTTTAGGAGCAGAATTTAAGTCTTTACAACCTTTGACCGAATCTGGTGGAAAAGTTTCTGATGAAAAAGCCAACAGTACCTCATTTGTAGGTTATTTGAAATATTCTAATGATAAATTTCATGTAAAAGCTTATGGAATTACCGGAACTGATATGGCTAATCTTGTTATGTTAGGAGGATTTGTAGGTTATACTGCTCCTGGCGAAGTTGAAAAATATGAAGTTTCAAAAACTACTTCTTTTTGGGTTGATATTGCAGGTAACGGTAAAAAAATTGCACCTGGTTTATTTTTCGGATATACTAAAAATGATGGTGTTGATAAAAACGGATTAGCTGTTGGCGAAACTGTTAAATACTACATGAGAGGTGTTTCGGGCACAAGAGTGATTGATAATGTGATGCGAGTTTCAGGACGTGTTGATTTCAAACACAACAAATTTAGAATAACCCCTGAACTAGAATATACTGCTGCTACTTGGGGAGATTTGAACTCTAACGCCAATGCTACAGCTGATTTAAATCAAAAAGATGTGGCCAACTTCAGAGCAATGATTTCTTGTGCTTACTCATTCTAAAAATTAACCAACTTTAAAAAATATTCTATATGAGCGACAAAAAAACAAGTGGAATTTGGAAAGTGATTTCCGCTTCCTCAATGGGAACAATGATCGAATGGTATGACTTCTACATTTTTGGTAGTTTAGCCGTTGTAATTTCAACCAAATTTTTCCCATCAGATAATCCAACTGCTGCCTTCTTATCCACCTTAGCAACATTTGCTGCTGGTTTCGTAGTGCGTCCGTTTGGTGCTTTATTCTTCGGAAGATTGGGTGACTTAATCGGAAGAAAATATACTTTTATGGTAACCTTACTTTTAATGGGTGGTGCTACCTTCTTAATTGGCTGCATTCCGAGTTATGAAACCATCGGATTTATGGCACCTTTATTGGTTTTAGTCCTGCGCTTATTACAAGGTTTGGCCTTAGGAGGAGAATACGGTGGAGCCGCAACTTATGTGGCAGAACACGCTCCAGCAGGACAAAAAGGCTATTGGACTTCATGGATTCAAACAACTGCAACGGTTGGTTTATTTATTTCTTTAATGGTTATCTTATTAACCAAAGGAGCTTTATCAAAAGAAGCATTCGATGAATGGGGATGGAGAGTTCCGTTTTGGGTTTCTATTATCATGGTATTTGTATCGTACATGATTCGTAAAAATATGCATGAATCTCCAGTATTTGCAAAGGCTAAATCGGAAGGAAAAACTTCTGTTAATCCATTAAAAGAAAGTTTCGGGCATAAATACAACTTAAAATTTGTTTTGTTAGCATTATTCGGTGCTACAATGGGACAAGGTGTAGTTTGGTATACGGGACAATTCTATGCGATGAACTTCTTGAAAACCGTTCAAAATATTGATTCATCTCAGGTTGATATGTTATTAGGTGTTGCCTTAGTATTAGGAACTCCTTTCTTCATCGTATTTGGATGGTTGAGTGATAAAGTGGGCCGTAAATACATCATGATGGGTGGAATGTTATTAGCTATTTTGTTATACAGACCTATTTACAAAGCGATGTATCAAACTACAGATTTAGCTTTAAAAACTGAAATTGTGGAACAAACCAAAACTGTTCCATCCATGAAAGAAGTTGATGAAGCTAAAATGGATTCTATTTACACTACAACAAAAGCTTATGCTGACGGAACTACGGTTGAAGAAATCAAAACCAAACATTTTGAAAACGGAAAATTAATGTTGGATGACAAAGGAAAAGAAAAAATTGAAACTAAAGTAACCAAAACCATCAACAACAGTGATCGTTGGATGTTGATTTTCTTAGTGTTTATTCAAGTAATATTTGTAACCATGGTATATGGTCCGATTGCGGCTTTCTTAGTAGAAATGTTCCCTGTAAAAATTCGCTACACTTCAATGTCATTGCCTTACCACGTAGGAAACGGAATATTTGGAGGTTTGCTTCCAGCCATTTCAACCTATTTTGTAACTTCGGCCAAAGATGCTGGCGATGCTGAATTCTATTTGGAAGGTCTTTGGTATCCAATCGGAATTGCGGCGGTTTGTTTCGTCATCGGAATGATTTATATCGATAAAAAAATTAATACTCTTCACGACTAATCTTACTACTATGAATACATTAAAAAAATATTTAGGAATTGTATGGATTGCTTTAGCTGCAGCTGTTGCTTACTATGCAATCGGAATTTTCGGAGGCAAATTAACTTCCGGAAAACAAGATGATTTGGTTTTCGGTATTATTGTGTTTTTCATCCTTTTACCAATGGTTGTTACTGGTTTAACCATTTTTGGTTGGTATGCTATAACCGATGAATACGAAGATTAATTAATTTGCTATTGGTTAGCTACAAAAGCTCTTATTTTTATAAGGGCTTTTGGTTTTATTATATATTTGGTAATTGAAAAAATAAACTAACTTAGTGCCATTGAGGAATAGCAATTCAAATGAAAAAACGCCACCAACAAAAATTAGTAATTGTATCAATGATTTTACTCGTAGGCTTAAATATGCCTATAGTGTTGTTATTTGATTCGGCTGAAAATTTATTGGGTTTCCCAGTAATTTACATCTACTTTTTCTCTATTTGGTTGTTTTCAATTTTACTTTCTTTCATCATAGTCAAACGATACAATGAATAGTATAGTTCTTTTAGTGATTCTCTCGGGCTATTTAGCTGTACTTTTTTACATTGCACATTGGGCAGAAAAAAAAGGCAACAGTAAATGGACCAACAATCCTTATGTATATACTTTATCATTGGCCGTTTATTGTACGGCTTGGACGTATTATGGTAGCATTGGTGTAGCTGCCGAAAGTGGATTAGGTTATCTTCCTATTTATCTTGGTCCCATTATTATCGCACCTTCGTGGATATTGATTCTGAAAAAAATTATTCGAATATCACGTGTAAATAAAATCTCAAGTATAGCCGATTTCATTTCGCTTCGCTACGGAAATAGTCGTTTTCTTGGCGCGATTGTAACCGTAATTTGCCTTACGGGAATTTTACCTTATATCGCGTTACAACTCAAAGCCATTGCCGAAACGTTTCACATTGTAACCAACACTTCCATTCGTTCTTTTATTTTAGATGACAATACAACTTATGTAGCTGTGGCACTGGCTTTGTTTTCGTCGTATTACGGAACACGCTATGTAGATGCTTCTGAAAAACGAAAAGGAATTGTGACAGCAGTTGCAATGGAAAGTGTTCTTAAATTGGTTTTCTTTGTTATCATTGGCGTTTATGTAACCTATTTTGTGTTTGACGGTTTTGATGATATTTACCAAAAAGCGTCTATTCTAGAGAAATTCAAAGAGCGCAACACCATTGGCGGTTTGCCACAAGCAATCAATTGGTTTCTGCTATGTGTTCTTTCGATGTTTGCCATTTTCTTGTTGCCACGTCAATTTCAAGTTTCGGTTATCGAAAACAATCGCGAAAATCATATCAACACGGCAGTTTGGTTGTTTCCGTTGTATTTATTGATTTTCAACCTTTTTGTTTATCCGATTGCTTGGGGAGGAAATATTTTGTTTGAAGGTCAAGACGTTAATTCGGATACCTATTCGCTTCTTATTCCGCAATTCTTCAACAATAAAACATTAACGGTTTTGGTTTTTCTTGGCGGATTTTCCGCTGCTATTTCAATGATTGTGGTATCGTCAATCGGACTTTCAACGATGGTAACCAACAACATTTTGATTCCTTATAATTTATTAGGAAAGTTGAAAAGTGCCGAAACCATCAGCAGTAAATCCATCTTGAATAGTAGAAAAATAGGAATATTTTCACTCATCATCTTAGCGTATTTCATTTACCGTTTCTTTGGCTTAGACTACAGTTTGGTTTCGATAGGATTGGTTGCTTTTGTAATTATAGCGCAATTAGCTCCAGCCTTTTTCGGTGCTTTGTATTGGAGAAGAGGCTCACGATTGGGCGCTATTTACGGCATTTTAATCGGATTTGTCATTTGTATTTACACTTTGTTAATTCCGTATTCGTATGGAATAACGCATTCGGGAAGTTCTTTTATTTCTGAAGGTTTTATGGGAATTCATCTGCTCAAACCTTTACAGTTATTTGGATTGGATTATCTTCAACCTGTTCCACATGCTTTGTTTTGGAGTATTTTATTGAATACGATAACCTATTTTGGCGTTTCAGTAAGTTTTAAAGGAAATTACCGCGAACGCAATTATGCCGAAATGTTTGTGGATATCAATAAGTACATCACCAATCACGAAAATGCGTTTATCTGGAAAGGAACGGCGTATCGAAATGATATTGAGAAAGTATTAATTCGTTTTTTAGGCGAAGACCGAACCAAACGCGCCATGAATATTTTTAACGTAAAATATAACATTGATAAAAATATTGAATTGGCCGATGCGCGACTGATCAAATTCTCTGAAAACCTGCTCACAGGTCATATTGGAACAGCTTCGGCACGAATCTTAATTTCGAGTGTAGTTAAAGAAGAAAAAATTACTTTGCCCGAAGTATTGAAAATTTTGGAAGAATCGAAAGAAAATATCATTATCAATAAGAAACTTACGGAAACATCTAATGAGTTAAAGGAAATTTCAGATAAACTGAAGAACGCCAACGAATCGTTAATCAAAAAAGACAAACAAAAAGACGAGTTTTTGGATACCGTTACACACGAACTACGAACGCCAATAACCGCAATTCGTGCTGCGAGCGAAATTCTACACGACGACGACGAAATTCCAGATGAACTCAAAAAACAATTCCTGCAAAATATTATTTCCGAATCCGATCGTTTGAATCGCTTAATTGATAAAATATTGGATTTAGAAAAATTTGAAACCGGGAAACAAACCATTCATCCCACATATAACAACTTAGTTGGCACAATTGAACACGCAATCGATCCTTTACAACAATTAGTAAAAAACAAAAAAATTGCTGTTCATATTGAAAGTAAAGATTTGGTGATGGCATTTTATGATGAAGATCGTATTGTTCAGGTAATCACAAATTTGCTTTCCAATGCAATAAAATTTTGCCCTGAAAGTGAAGGATTAATTACGATTCAAGTCTTTGAAAAAGATGATTTTATTCATACTTTAGTTCAAGATAATGGAAAAGGTATCAATCCGAATGATTTTGAAGCTATCTTTGACAAGTTTTATCAATCGACCAATCAAAACATCAAAAAACCAGTCGGAAGCGGATTGGGATTGGCGATATGTAAACAAATTATAGAACATCATAAAGGTAAAATTTGGGCACAACCCAGCGTAAAAGGAGCTTGTATCGTTTTTACCTTACCCAAAAATTAGCGTACAAAAATAAATATTATGAAGAAGATTTTAATCGTAGACGATGAACCCAACATTGTAATGTCGTTAGAATATACGTTCAAGAAAAATAATTTTGAAGTGTTTATTGCGCGCGACGGACAAGAGGCGTTGGATATTGTAAAAACCAATTTCCCTGATGTTATCATACTTGATGTAATGATGCCAATGGTCGATGGTTACGCTACTTTGGAACAAATTCGCAAAGACGATAACTTAAAACACACTAAAGTCATTTTCCTTTCTGCAAAAAACAAGGAAAGTGACATCGAAAAAGGAATGGCGCTTGGCGCGGATGCTTATCTTACTAAACCATTTTCTATCAAAAAAGTAATAGAGCAAGTGATGGAATTGATTTCTTAGATATAGATTATTCTATTTTAAACTTTCCTATAATTTTCCTTTTGAATTCAAATTCATAATTTGAGATTCACCACATTATATCACTCAATTATTTTACTGTCATTCAGATTTAAAGTAGTATTTGATATGTAAAATAAATGTAAAAATGATTAAAATTTTACTAAATAATAAACTTGATATGTTTTAATAAAATATTTTTGACAAAAAGCGCTGCTCAAGAATCAAGTTTTATACATATGAAGCAAAAAAACACCTCTATTTTACTACTTACGATTGCAGCATTTTTAATAGCAGTTATTGGTTTTAATTACTTCAATAATTCTAGAATTGAAGACCCAAAAAATGAAATTCTACTACGAAAAATAGGTCATGATGTATTGCTTAGTGCCAATGATAAAACATCCAAAGTATTGCCTATTCAAATAATTTCAAAAAATGAATTTCAAATTTGGTTTGAAGATAAGTTTGCTTTCGAACCTGATTCTCTAATAAATATTGTTCAAAATAATATCTCCAAAAGTACTTTTCCGAAAGATTATACTGTCAATGTTCTGCAATGTTCAAATGAATCCATTGTTTATGGATTTCACATTGTTGCTGATTCAAACAAAAATGTGATTACTTGTGTTGGGAGAAAAATGCCACGTAATTGTTATTTTATTACGTTGAAATTTGTTTCAAAAGCGAATGGTTTCAATTATAAATATTTTCTAATAGTAATAATTTTATTAACTATTTCTGTATTTTGTTTGGTAAGATTAAGAAAAGTAAAAAAAACACCAACAACTGTCAACAAAAGTTCATTCATTTCAATTGGAAACTATAGTTTTTACTTTGAACAAAATTATATTCAATTTGAAAATGAACAAATTGTATTAACTCCTAAAGAGTCAAAATTATTGCATATTCTTTCATTATCTCCAAATACAATCATCGATAGAAACACGTTGCAAAAGGAAATATGGGAAAACGAAGGCATAATCGTTACGAGAAGTTTAGATATGTTCATCTCAAAACTTAGAAAAAAATTAGCTAAAGATGCTTCAGTTACACTTGTAAACAGTCATGGTGTAGGTTATAAGTTAGAAATAAAGAATTAATTTTCTCCTTAAAAATTCAACGGATTATTACTACATTTTGTATATACTTATTTAGCAAGAATATTTCAAAACATATTCTAATAATAACTACATTTACTTTATTAGTATAACAACCACAAACCAAACAACACCAATGAATTACGAAGAATTTTACACCAAAAGCATTCAAAACCCTGAAGCTTTTTGGGAAGAACAATCCCATCAAATCAAATGGTTTTCATCACCTAAAACTATACTATCACAAGACAATAACGATTATCCGCTTTGGTTCAAAGATGGCGAACTCAACGCTTGTTATTTAGCTTTAGACAAACATATAGAAGAGGGTTTTGGCGATCAAATCGCTATTATATACGATTCGCCTGTTACGCAAATCGTTCGAAAATACACTTTTAATGAAGTTAAAACGGAAGTAGCTAAACTAGCTGGTGGAATGATTTCATTAGGTTTGAAAAAAGGCGACACTGCTGTAATTTATATGCCAATGATTCCACAAGCGGCTTTTGCTATGTTGGCTTGCGCACGAATAGGAGTGACGCATTCGGTGGTTTTTGGAGGATTTGCACCACATGAATTGGCCATTCGCATCGACGATTGTAAACCTAGATTGGTTATCACGGCTTCCTCCGGAATCGAAATTGATCGTTTAATTGCTTACAAACCTTTGGTTGACGAAGCTATTGAATTGGCCGAACACAAACCTAAAAAAGTCATTGTTCTCAATAGAAAATTGGGTGCGAGAATTCCGTTCAAAAAATACGATGTTGATTATGATGCCTTGGTTTATGGCTCTGAAGAAGTGCCTTGCGAACCTGTAAATGCAACTCATCCGTTGTACGTTTTGTATACTTCCGGAACTACTGGAAAACCAAAAGGAATTGTCAGAGATACAGGCGGTTATGTGACTGCACTTAAATTTTCAATGAAATACATTTACGGTGTAAAACCCGATGAAGTTTTCTGGGCAGCATCTGATGTTGGCTGGGTTGTTGGTCATAGTTATATTGTATACGGACCTTTATTCAATCGAAATACAACGATTTTATTTGAAGGAAAACCAATCAAAACGCCTGATGCTAGTACTTTTTGGCGGGTTATAGCTGAACATCGAGTAAGCGTTATGTTTACCGCTCCAACTGCCATAAGAGCTATTAAAAAGGAAGATCCAAATGGTGATTTCATCAAACAATACGATTTGTCGTGCTTGAGAACGCAGTTTTTGGCTGGTGAACGTTGTGATGTGGCGACATTAGAATGGTACCGAGAACATGTTCCAATTCCGACTATCGACCATTGGTGGCAAACGGAATCTGGCTGGCCCATGATTGCCAATATGATGGGTGTAGAATACTTACCAATCAAACCAGGTTCAGCTGGAAAAGCGGTGACAGGTTATGACATCCGAATTTTTGGAGAAAACGGGCAAGAACTAGGTCCAAATGAAGAAGGTTATGTAGTCATTAAATTGCCTTTACCTCCAGGAACCATGCTCGATTTATGGAAAGACAATGAGCGTTTCAAAGCGGGATATTTGAACAAATTTCCAGGTTATTATTTTTCGGGTGATGGCGGATTTAAAGATGATGAAAACTACATTTACATAACTGGTCGAGTAGATGATGTAATTAATGTAGCTGGACACCGACTTTCAACAGCCGAAATGGAAGAAATTGTATCGTCGCATCATTCGGTAGCAGAGTGTGCTGTAATTGGCATTAACGACGATTTGAAAGGTCAAATTCCGTTGGCTTTAGTAGTGAATAAATCAGGTGAATCGATTGAGCATTTTCAATTACAACACGAAATTGTACAATTGGTTCGCGATCAAATAGGAGCAGTGGCTTCATTGCGCGATGTGGTTATTGTGCAACGATTACCTAAAACACGTTCAGGAAAAATTTTACGAAAATTAATGCGAAGTATCGCCGACGGTGAAAACTTTCAAATCCCATCAACAATTGATGATGAGGCAATTATTGATGAAATAACTCATGTTTTGCAATCCAATAAAATAGGTTCATTCAAATAGTTAATAACTAAACCAATATTTTTGATGGATATTGGTTTTTTTATATAATTTTGTAGAGTGAATGTTCACTAACTTTCTAAATTATGGTAGAAACAACATCCAAAAGACAACAAGAGATTATTGAGTCGGCGGGTAAATTGTTGATTGAAAAAGGCATAAAGGGTTTGACTACTAAAAACTTAGCGCAAGAAATGGGTTTTTCAGAAAGTGCTTTGTACCGCCATTTCAAAAACAAAGAAGATATTATTGTTTTGCTGTTGAATTACTTATTCTTTAATATCAAAGAAAGACTAGAAATTATTCAAAGTAAAGATGTTTCGGCTGAAGAAAAATTGCATCTAATTTTCAAAAGTCAATTCAGTTATTTTAGTCAAAATCCGCATTTTATCATTGCTATTTTATCAGAAGGTTTGTTTGACGAAACGGAGAAAATATACCAAGCCATGCTGAAAATCATCAACTATAAAATGCAAGTTATAAGTGGAATTATTGAAGATGGAAAGCGCAACAACGAAATCAACCCTTTCATTCAAACAACAGAAATTGTTCATATCATCATGGGAAGTTTTCGACTAATGATGCTCAAATGGAAGCTATCCAAATTTGAAATTAATCTGGCTGTGGAAGGCAATAAAATCATGCAAACCAACATTAAATTATTCATGCAATGAAAAAAATAATAATTTTTCTTTTTCTCGTAACTGCCTATTCATGCAGCGATTCTAAAGAAATTAAACCAATTAAGCAAGACATCAAAGAGCTCGTTTTTGCTTCTGGTCAACTTGAATGGGACAACACTTACAACTTAACTGCGCAAACGGATGGCGTTATTCAAAATATCAATTTTGAAGTCGGAAACAGCGTAAATAAAGGAAAAGTGTTGGCTGTTATAGATAATCCAATCAATGTAATTAACGTAAATACAGCTGAAGAACAGTTGGTTATTTCCAATCAAAATGTTTCAGTCAACGCTCCAGCATTGTTGCAAATGGAGCAAAATATCCAGTTTGCCGAAAGCAAATACTTGCAAGACAAGAAAAATGCAGAACGCTACGAACGCTTGAATCAAAACAACATTGGTTCGAAAGTGGAATATGAAAACGCACAATTGTCGGCTAAAAATTCGCTATCGAATTGGAATGCATTAAAAAAACAATATACAGTGCTTTTACAACAAGCCAAGCAACAGCAAATCAGCACAAAAGGACAACTTAAGAACAATCAAATTCTTAAAAACTACAATTCGATCATCGCCACCGAAAACGGAACTGTAATTAGAAAATTTAAAAACAATGGTGATTATGTCAAAAAAGGCGAAGTGATTGCCACCATTGGAGATCAAAAAAAAGTTGAAGCTGTTTTGAATGTGGATGAAAATAGCATCGGAAAAGTGCAATTAGGTCAAATCGTTTATGTAAAACTCAACACTAATAAAGGTAAAGTCTACAACGGAAAAGTAACTGAAATTCTGTCGGCCTTCGACACACAATCACAATCATTTATCTGCAAAGTTACTTTTGATGAAGTCATTACAAATGCGCTTTTCGGCACTCAATTAGAAGCCAATATTTTAGTTGGTGAAAAGAAAAACGCATTACTCATTCCTAGAAATTATGTGGGTTTTGGCAACAAAGTAAATGTAAAAGACAAAGATGAATATGTCATCATCAAAACTGGAATTATTTCAACAGAGTATGTTGAAGCAATTGAAGGAATTGACAAAAACACCGTTTTATTACCCTTAAAACCGTAACTATGAATATTAACTCAGTCATAGCAAAAACCTATATCTTTTCTAACAAGAAACTCACTGCTGTAGCAGTTTTAGGTGTTGTTTTGGGTATGTCGATTTACATTTTCATGAACAGTATGATGGTAGGTTTTGACAAAAGTTCGAATGCTTCTATTTTCAAATCCAATTCGCACATTCGTTTGTACAAAGACGATGAAATCAGCAAACCTTTGATTGAAGAAAAAAACGGAATACCAATTATCATCAATCCCAAAGTAGTTCCAGTCAACAACACAATTATCAATCCCAATTTGATCATCGAAACCATTCTCAAACAAAAAGAAGTTACTGTTGTTACACCTCAAGTCAACTCTAATGTGTTCTTCAATAACGGAAAATCACAAATTTCGGGTCTAGCCGTTGGCATCAAACCTGACGAAGCCAATTTAATGTACAACATCAAATCATTCATGGTGGAAGGCAATTTTGATTTACTGAAATCCAATCCGAATGGGATCGTTATTGGCAGTGGAATTTCAGCAAAAATGAATTTAGCTATCAACGACAATATCAATTTGACTTCATCAAAAGGCGTTAATCGTACTTTTAAAATTATCGGAATTTTCAAAACCAATAATTCCAATACCGACAAAACCAAATCGTACATCAACTTGTCGGCCGCGCAACAATTATTAAAAGAAGGCACAAGTTATATTACAGATATCAACATTAACATTACAAATCCTGAAAATGCGGAAGAAGTGGCCAAAAAAATTGAAAATCTTTCAGGATACAAAGCAGAAGGGTGGAAGCAAGCCAATGAAACACTGATGGCAGCCAATAAAATGCGTAAAATGATTATCACTTTTGTTTCGTTGACCATTTTATTAGTAGCTGGATTCGGAATTTACAATATTTTGAACATGACTGTTTCGCAAAAAATTAATGATATCGCCATATTAAAAGCCATGGGATTTAAAGGAAGAGATGTGATTCGAATATTTGTAACGCAGGCGGTTTCAATTGGAATTATGGGCGTTTTTGGCGGAATGATTTTAGCAACGATTTTGATTACTATTCTAAAGAAAGTCTACGTTGGTGGAGATATTGGTTATTTCCCTATTGATTATGAAATAAAGAAATTCGTTCAAGGTGTCGGAATTGGTTTGGTGATAACGTTTTTTGCAGGCTATATTCCAGCAAAAAAAGCAGCAAATGTTGATCCGGTTGAAATACTTCGAAAATAGTGATAAGTGATGAGTTTTGAATTATGAGTTAAATAAATTAAAAATTATATGAGTAAAAGTATACTTAAAGACAAAAGTTTTTTATTTGCGATTAGAATTGTAAATCTTTATAAAACCATTGCAGAAACTAAGAGAGAATTTGTAATGAGTAAGCAAGTATATAGAAGTGGAACAGCAATTGGAGCATTAATAAGAGAAGCTCAAAATGCGGAAAGTAAATTGGATTTCATTCATAAGCTTGCCATTGCACAAAAAGAATGTGATGAAACCATGTATTGGTTAGAATTGTTAAAGGCAACAGAATATATCACGCCAATTGAATTTGATAGTATTTCAAAAGATAATCTTGAACTATTAAAAATGCTAAAAAGTTCAATTCTAACAGTGAAAAACTCCCTAAAAAAATAACTCATATCTCATCATTCATAATTCATAACTAAAATAAATGAACATTTTAGAAACAAAAAGTGTCAATAAATTTTTTCACGAGCCAACAGAATTTCAAGTGTTGAAAAATATTTCTTTTGAGGTAAAGAAAGGAGAGTTTCTTTCCATGATTGGAAAATCTGGTAGTGGTAAGTCTACATTATTGTACATTCTTTCTACAATGGACACTGATTATAAAGGAGAACTATATATTGACAACCAATTAATGTCAGGATTATCTATTGATCAATTAGCAGAAGTTAGGAACGAAAAAATTGGTTTTGTTTTTCAATTTCACTACTTGCTTCCTGAATTTTCTTGCTTGCAAAATGTAATGATTCCAGCTCTAAAACTTGGAAAACTATCCGAAAAAGAAATTGAAGCGCGCGCTTATCAAAAATTAGAAATATTAGGCTTACAAGATCAAGCGTTAAAACCTGCTAGCAAACTTTCGGGTGGCCAACAACAACGTGTGGCAATTGCTAGAGCATTAATAAATGATCCTCTAATTATTATGGGAGACGAACCTACGGGAAATTTAGACAGTAAAAACACTTCTATCGTTTTTGACATTTTCCAAGAACTTACCCAAAACTTCGGGCAAACCATTATAGCTGTAACGCATGATGACGACTTTGCTCACAAAAGCGATCGCATTATCGAAATGAAAGATGGTCAAATTATCGCTTAGTTGACTGTATTATTGCTGTTTGTCTGAATGTATAGTAATTTAGCAAGAAAATTCTTTTTCACTTTAACAGAATCATTACATTTACATTACAAACAAATAATAATAAAAGAACAGCAATGAGTTACTATACCATAGACAATTTAGAGCATTATTTTAAAATGTATAAAAAATCGGTGCGCGAACCTAGAAAATTTTGGGATAGAGTAGCCGATGAAAACTTTACTTGGTACCAAAAGTGGGAAAAAGTATTGGAATTTGACATGCAAGAAGCACAATTCAAATGGTTTGTTGATGCCAAAGTCAATATCACTAAAAATTGCATTGATCGACATTTGGCAAAACGGGGTGAAAAAACAGCTATCATTTTTGAACCGAATGATCCAAACGAAGAAGCGCAACATATTTCGTATAACGAATTGTATGCTAGAGTTTCCAAAATGGCCAATGTGCTGCGTGAACAAGGAATTAAAAAAGGCGACAGAGTTTGTATTTACCTTCCTATGATTCCTGAATTGGCAGTTGCTATATTAGCGTGTGCTCGTATTGGAGCGATACATTCCGTTGTTTTTGCAGGATTTTCATCTTCAGCAGTTTCGGCTCGAATCAATGACTCTGAATGCAAAATGGTCATCACATCTGACGGAAGTTACCGTGGCAACAAAGCCATTGATTTAAAAGGAATTGTCGACGAAGCTCTAGAAAAATCGCCTTGTGTCGAAAAAGTGTTGGTGGTAAAAAGAACCAATACCAATGTAAATATGAAAGAAGGTCGCGACCAATGGCTTCAGCCGTTGATGGATGCTGCTATAGCCAATTGTGTAGCCGAAATTATGGATGCTGAAGATCCTTTATTCATTTTGTACACTTCGGGTTCAACCGGAAAACCTAAAGGAATGGTGCATACTACAGCTGGTTACATGGTTTATACTGCTTACACGTTTAAAAATATTTTCAACTACGAAGAAAACGATGTGTATTGGTGCACCGCAGATATTGGTTGGATTACAGGACATTCGTACATTCTTTACGGACCACTTTTGAATGGTGCAACTACCGTTATTTTTGAAGGTGTTCCGTCGTATCCAGATTTTAGTCGTTTTTGGGAAGTAATTGAAAAACACAAAGTCAACCAATTTTATACAGCACCAACAGCAATTCGCGCACTAGCCAAAGAAAGTTTGGATTACGTGCAACGTTTTCCACTGAGTTCATTAAAAGTGATTGGTTCTGTAGGTGAACCTATCAATGAAGAAGCTTGGCACTGGTACAACGACCACGTAGGAGGGAAGCGTTGTCCATTAGTAGATACATGGTGGCAAACCGAAACGGGTGGAATTATGATTTCTCCAGTTCCGTTTGTAACACCAACCAAACCAACCTATGCATCGTTACCATTACCTGGAATTCAACCCGTTTTAATGGACGAATTGCGCAACGAAATTGAAGGCAATCAAGTAACTGGAAGTTTGTGTATCAAATTCCCTTGGCCTTCAATGGCAAGAACTATTTGGGGCGATCACCAACGCTACAAAGAAACGTATTTTACAGCTTTTCCAGGGAAATATTTCACGGGAGATGGCGCTTTGCGCGATGAAGTAGGTTATTACCGAATTACAGGCCGTGTAGACGATGTAATCATTGTATCTGGACACAATTTAGGAACTGCTCCAATTGAAGATGCTATCAACGAACATCCAGCTGTGGCAGAAAGTGCAATTGTTGGTTTCCCGCATGATATCAAAGGAAATGCTTTATATGGTTTCATTATTTTGAAAGAAGTAGGTGAGAGTCGTGATCGCGATAATTTAGCAAAAGAGATCAACCAATTAATTTCTGATCAAATCGGACCGATTGCGAAATTGGATAAAATTCAGTTTGTAAGTGGCTTACCAAAAACCCGTTCTGGCAAAATTATGCGTCGCATTTTACGAAAAATTGCAGAAGGTGACTTTTCCAACTTTGGTGACACATCAACCTTACTCAACCCCGAGATTGTTGATGAAATTAAAGATGGAAAATTATAATATTGAGTTTGTTTATTTTGTAAATGACCGCTTTAGAAATAAGGCGGTTATTTTTTTAACTTTTGTTCAACTTTTAGATGATTATTTTTAAACTAAATTTGAATAAAATTATAAAAATCAAGTTGTTATGAAGAATTTTTTTACTCAAAACTTATTTAACGCTATTACTATAATAATTGTTATATGTAGTAATTTTTCATTCGCACAATCCAATGCAATTAGGTTAGTTGCTTTTAATTATAACTCACAAAATGGAGCTACAATTGTGCGTTGGAATGCAGGAGAAACAGCGTTTGACAATGTATATCCTACTAATGTTCAAGGAATTATATCTGGCTCGTCAGCATTTGATTCAAAACGCTCAAATTACTTTGCTCGTGTAATTGACAATACTTCAGGTACTTCAGAAGCTCGATTGATTAAATTCAACACTAACTCAGAAGCTATTTCTTTAACACCAATCGAAAATGTTTTTAATGGTGGTTCCGAAGTTGATATGCAAAATGGTTTGGTTTACACCTATGATAGTGATGCAAATAACAATGTGTTTTTAAGTGAATACAATCCAATTTCAGGAACACAAACTAACTTGGGGAGCTTTTCTTTTAGTCCAGGAACAGGGTTTTTCCCTGATTCAACTTGTTACGATAGTAATTCAAAAAAATATTATTTCTTGATTTTAGAAGATAATCAAGTGAAATTGGTAACTGCATCTGTTACATCTCAACCTCTTTCGTATACCGTTATTCCAATAACTAATACGGACAACAGTGGAAATATTGGTTTGGAATTTAGTAATGAAACCAACACCATTTTTGCTATGTACTCGATTTATGATGCAGCTGCAGGTAATTTTAATCAAATAATGGTCGGAAGTTTAAATCCATCAAATGGCGAACTTTCTTCAATAGTAACAATCGAAAATATATATGGTTATCAGTTTTCAAATCGAACATACGATCAAGACTCAGAATCGATGATTTTTGTTGGCTTTGATACTAATTTTACAGCTGGTTTGTATATTGTTAATACCGAAACTGGAAATTATGAAATTTTACCGATGGCCGGAGATAACATTAATGAATTGGAATGTGACAATTCATTGTATGCTGAGGCGAAATATGGAGCGTTATCAATGGATGAAAATACAATTTTGGACGTTAAAATTGCACCAAATCCATCAAAAAATTATTTTAAAGTGGTTTTTAACGAAACAACCGCAGACTACCAAATCACTGATCTTTTAGGCAAAACTGTTAAGTTTGGCGTAATTAATAATGACACAACTATTGATGTTAGCAACTTGACAAAAGGAATTTACTTATTCAATATGGTAAATGAAGAAAAAACACACATACAAAAAATCATTATTGATTAATTTTACGTCTGAAATTTTTAATATATAAAACAACCAACGCCAAAAAAGGCGCAGTTGATGCCATAATTTTATAATTAGTAGACAATAATCCAACCACAAAAAACAAGAGAACAATTGGCGTTAAAATAATCACTCCTAAATGATTTAGTTTAGCATTAATCTTAGGGTTGATTACGGCATAAATCAAAATCAATTGTGCTGTTAACCCTAATAAAATTAATGGATGAGTAAAATTACTAACCCAATTTTTAGTGTTAGTAAAAATCTCATATTCACCTTGAAAAACAAACATAGAATTGTGAGGTGGCCATTCTAAATAACAAATTGAAAATGCAACTAATAGTGCTAAATTGATCATTCGTTTCATTCAAAAAAATAGCTTTAATAATACCAATTTTTAATTCTTAAACTGAATTATAAAATATCAAAAATACACGAATCTTGTATCATTTTTTTATATTAGCAAAAAAAAGTTATGAATACAATTGATGAACTAAAAGAAGCATTAGGCATTTCGCCAAATAATATTCCTCTCAAAATGCTTCTAGCCAATTCGTTAGTCAAATTTTTTCGAACTGAAGAAGCAAAAGAACAATTTCTTGAAATAATAGAAATGGACCCTTATCATAGCGAAGCCAAGTTAGGTTTGTCAAATATTTATTTTGAAAATGCTGAATATTCTAAAAGTATAGTTGTTCTTGAAGACGTTTTAAAAATAAATCCTACACATTTTGATGCACTTTTATTGTTTACCAAGATTTTAGTTAAGGAAAATTCAATAAGTCAAGCCGCTGTTTATTACCAAAAAGTTCTTAATTTAAATCCAAAATTTAAAGATGAGCAATTGGATAATATGCTAAGAGTTTCCAACCAAGCTTCAAATTATGATGATGATTTTAATGAGGATGAAAATGAAAAGTCGATGATGACTAAGCCCGATATTAATTTTGATGATGTTGGTGGAATGGAAGACGTGAAGAAAGAAATTGAACTAAAAATAATACATCCACTCAATTTTCCTGATTTGTATAAAGCTTATGGAAAAAAAACAGGTGGAGGAATACTACTTTATGGTCCGCCAGGCTGTGGAAAAACGTTTATTGCTAAAGCTACAGCAGGACATATAAACGCTAATTTTATAGCTGTTGGATTGAATGATATTTTAGATATGTGGGTTGGTAATAGCGAAAAAAACTTACATCAAGTGTTTGAATTTGCCCGAAAAAATAAACCTTGTGTTTTGTTTTTTGATGAAATTGATGCATTAGGCGCAAGTAGAAACGATATGAAGCATTCAAGTAGTAAAGTACTAATTAATCAGTTTTTACAAGAATTAGATGGAGTTGAAACCAATAATGATGGAGTTTTGATATTAGGAGCAACAAATGCACCATGGCATCTTGACACAGCATTCAGAAGACCTGGTCGATTTGATAGAATTATTTTTGTTCCACCTCCAGATGACCAAGCGAGAGAGTCTATTTTGAATATAAAATTAAAAGGCAAACCAATCGACTTGATAGACTCTAAAAAAATTGCAAAAGGATTGACAGATTTTTCAGGAGCTGATATTGAAGCGCTAATTGATATCGCCATTGAAGAAAAATTACAAAGCGCATTTAAAACTGGAATTCCAGAACCAATAATCAATAAAGATTTATTAGAAGCATCTAAAAAACATAAGCCAAGTACAAAAGAATGGTTCCAAACTGCCAAAAATTTTGCACTTTATTCGAATGAATCGGGTTTGTACGATCCAATTTTAAGTTTTTTAAAAATAAAAAAATAGCCTGTAATGACCCAACAATTGATCGAAAGAGCAACACTTTTGTTTGAACAAAAAAGATTCAAAGAAGCACAAAATGGAATTATGGAAGTTTTAGCAACAGAACCTGAGAATATTCAGTGCTTAATTCTTCTAGTTGAAATTAAAATAGAAAAAGATGAGTTTGACGAGGCTCTAAAAATTGTTGATAATGCAATTGGGATTCAACCCGACTATGATGTACTTTATTATATTAAGTCTAGAGTATTAGTAAATCTAGAAAAAACCAACGAGGCTTTGAGCTGCATAAATGAAGCTATACGTCTTGACCCTTATGATGCTGATAATCACGCTTTTTTAGGTTTTATTTACAATCAAAAAAAGCAATTTGAAGATGCCTTAGCATCAGCGAATGAAGCACTATCTATCGATGGTGCACATGTATTTGCTTTAAATGTTAGAAGTACAGCTTTGCTCAAACTGAATAGAAAAAATGAATCGTTTGAAACCATAGAAGGCGCATTGTATGAAAACCCTAATAATGCTTTTACTCATGCTAATTATGGTTGGGGTTTATTAGAAAAAGGAAATTCAGACAAAGCGTTAATGCATTTTCGGGAGTCTTTAAAAAATGATCCCAATTTTGAATATGCTCAAAGCGGTATGGCTGAGGCTTTAAAGTCAAAATATTTAATTTACAAATGGTTTTTAAAGTATTCTTTTTGGATTAGTAATCAAACATCAAAGAATCAATGGGTATTTATAATTGTGTTTTATTTTGGAACAAAATTTTTAAGAAGCTTAGCTAATTCTAATACCGCTTTGAGCCCATTTTTAATGCCAATCATAGTTCTTTTAACATTATTTGCTTTCTCAACATGGGTAATTACGCCTCTTGTAAATCTTCTGTTTCGCTTGAATAAATATGGCAAGCACTTATTAACAAAGCAAGAAATTAAAAGTTCAAATAGTGTAGGAGTGAGTGTAATCGTTTTGATTATTGGTTTGCTTACCATGTTTTTTGACGATACTATTGGCGCAAGTATTGCAATATTTGGATTTACTATGATGCTTCCATTAAGCAATCAGTTTCAAAAACCGAGGTTTTTCTTTTTTGGTTATACACTATTGATGATGGTTTTAGGTTTTGGAGCCGTGTTTTTGGTTGTAAAAGATGGTGAATTGTTCAATGGAATTTCCATGTTGTATTTAGTTTCTTTTATTGCGTATCAATGGATAGCTAATTACTTCATAATCAATAGAAATTATTAATTTTTTTTAATTCCAAAGTCCTAATCGCGATTTCAATTTTAAAAACAGTAAAGCTATCGAATAAGCATCGTCTGTAGCGCTGATTCGGTCAGCTTTCGGGACTTTGAACAATGAACTTAATTCATCCAACGAAAAACTTTTATCTGTAATATCGTGCAGCTTTCGGTACATTACTTCAATATCCAAAGCTTCATTTTTGATTCTACCACATTCCATTTTCGACAAAACCATGTTGAGCATTTCAATGTCAAAATTAATGCGATGCCCAACTAATGTTGAATTTCCAACAAATTCAAGAAGTTTTTCAATAGCAATAGGCTCCACTAATTTTGGAATACTACTTTCCATCAAAAAATCGTTGGTAATGCCGTTATCGTGCAAATATTTGTATTGCGGAATAGCTACTTCAAAAGAGTCTCCGACCAAAATAGTATCATTGACCACACCAATTGCTCCAAAAGACAAAATCACATCTTTTTCAATATTTAAACCAGTAGTTTCAATACTTAACGCAACAAATCGGTTTGATTTTTTTTCAAATTTGGAAACATAGTTTTTGTAAAACTCAGGATAAGGTTTGTTAATATTTTTTAACCAATCAAGCATAAATTATGAAAATTGAGTGAGTTGAAAACGATCTTTTATCAGTTCTTCTAAATCTTCCATTGGAGCTAAGGCATTTTTCAGTTTCTCTTTATCCGATTTGGAAAACTCTTCTACATTGATGTATTGTCCTGTTGAATCATTTTTGATGCCTTCTATAGTTCTAAATTTAGACAAAGTCAGAAAGGCTTCCGCACAATTCAAATATACTTCCGCATGCTTAGGATCTACGATAGCCAATTGTTTGAATCGCAAAAAAGTATTATTTATTCCTTTGATATTCAGACTCAAAACCATTATTCGAGCGCCATCAATCAATGGCATTAATGCTCTTGTTTTGATGTCAAATTTTCCTTTGAATTCGCCTTCTTCTTCCAAATTGAATTTTTTAAAGAAATTAAGAGGAGCTGGTTTTTTCAACGCATCATTTCCTAAATAATCAAAGAAAAGTACATTATTTTTTACATTTTTAAATATGGTTTCGGTAATGGTATCTTCCAATTTTTGTTCGCCAAATGCCAAGTCATAATCAAAGAAAACACTGCTAATATCATTCGAAACTTCACCTGGAGTATTCATCCAATTGTTGTATTGTTTTATCCAGTCTGTCAATGATTTACACCAAAGCAAATTACTCGCCATGTGATTTTGCATACAGTTAGAATAACCTATTTTTTCTAATGTACTTGTTGCTTTCTTAGCTAATCGAATGAAATAGTCTTTTACATCACGGTATTTCTCATCAGCAACATCTTCAAAAATTAAAATACTATCTTGATCAGTTAACAAAATTTGTTCTTTACGGCCTTGACTACCAATACTTAACCACGCAAATCGAGCAGGAGGAGAGCCCAAATCTAAAATAGCAAGTTCTACAGCTCGTTTTACCAAAGCCAATGTTATTTCGCCGCTAATGCTATTAATATGTGTAAGTGGAATGTTTTTCTCCAATGAACTTTGGATAATATCAGTGAGTTTATCGCGAACCATTTTCAAGTCTTTGGCACTTTGCGAGCGCTTTATTTCTTTAAGAAGAATACCCGGATTACTTGCTTGCGCAACAACCAAATCATGTTCAGAAATCACGCCTTTAATATCGGATTTATCGGTTCCGTCAAACGTGACACAAAGATGTGTAACGCCATGTTTAAGCATAATCAACTGTGCTTCGGCGACTGAAATATTCTCAGAAACGGTAACGACAGGCGAGGCCATAATAGTTGAAATAGGAGAAGTAATTTCCACTTTTCCAGTAACTACTTTGGTTCTAAAATCAGTATCTGTGACAATTCCAATTGGGTAATTATTCTCTGAAACAACTGCGCTATTCATCAAATTTTCAGTCATTACTTGTGCCACTTCTTTGATTTTTGTGGTAGCTGTAACTTTTACTGGCGTTTTGGTATACGTCAACGATTGAAAATACAAGGTATCGGATTGAGCATCAGAAACGACATTATCAGTGATTAATTTATTATTGTATTTATCAGCAGGGTTTTTAGAATTTGTAGCAAAACTTTCCAATAAAAAGTTCAACACTTCCGGATTTTGCGCAACATAAGGTTTGAAAACTTCAATAGGAATGGCGTAAAGAATGCTTTCTTCACGAGCTTTGGCCGTCATTTGGTAATTGTTTTTAGCAAAAAATGGGCGTAATCCAAAAATATCACCAGGATAACATTTGTTCAATAAGGATTCATCAGCATCTGAAATCACTGTTAAATGTATGGCACCAGAAGCCACAACATAAAACGTATCGTGCAGAGGATCATTAATTTGAAACAATGATTTGTGTTTTTCCAAATTAATAACTCGTATCGAATTAGTAATCTTAATTAAATCATCGTGCGATAAAAAATTAAACGGTTCGTAATCTTTTAAAAAATCGGCAACACGTTGTGCAATAGCGCTACTCATAAGAAAGTTATTTTTATAAAAATAGAAAGAATCAATCAATTCGCAAAGTTAATAATGATATTTTTTTTAACCATCCAATACCAATAATAGATTATTCAAATAATTCTAAAAAGATCAGAATAGGTCATTGTTTTGAAAAATTCTATTTTACATAATATAAATTATAGTGCAATAATGTAAATTTAATTAAACAGGAAATTTCTAGTATTTAAAGCTCTTCCATGACTTTTATGCGGTAAATCCTTCCAATAGCAATCGTTAGTTTTTGAATGTAATCTTCGGTCAACCAACTTCTGTAGTTTTTGGTAACGTTACCTAAACAAATGCAATATTGTTTGATTCGGTATTCTATATCGTCGTTTAATTCCTTGGCTAGTTTTCGAGCTTCAGCTAAATCATTCGTATTTTCAACACACATTGTAGCATGTTGTTCCATCGATTTTTCAATGATGGTTTTGGCTTTCAAATTATTTTTGACTGTAAATTTGAATTCTTCGTGAATGTCCATTTCAACAATTTCAGTTTTACTGAATTTTTGCCGCAATGATTCGGGCATTATATATTTAAAATTGCTTTCAATTTCGGCATCGTCACGCAAACTCGCCAAATAATATTCGGGCGATTTGAAAATATGTTGCCAATCGACAGGATTATTCCACAAACCAAAACGTAATGCGTTGTTTCCTAAGTCGATAACTGTAAAACTATCTTTGTCTGGTAATCGTCGCGAACCACGGCCAATCATCTGAAAATAAAGCGTTAACGACTTTGTAGCGCGATTCAAAATAATACTTTCCACTGTAGGTTCGTCAAATCCAGTTGTTAAAATTCCAACTGACGTCAATATAGCGTCTGGCGTATGTTTGAACCAACGCAAAATTTCCTTGCGATCTTCATTAGACGTAGTATTATCCAAATGGCGAATATTGAATCCCGCATGGCGAAAACTCTCGTATACATGCAATGAAGTGTTAATTCCATTGTTGAAAATCAGTGTCTTTTTGCCTAATGATTTTTCGGTGTACGCATGCAATAATTTCTCTTGCATCACCATATTACTGTACAAATCGTCTGAGGATTTCACAGTGTAATCGCCATTGATTCCTACTTTTAAAGACGTCAAACCAACATCATAACTATAAGTTGTTGCTTTGGCTAAAAACCCTTTATCAATAAGGTTTTGAATGGTGTCGCCTACAATCAACTCATTGTAATTTTCATACATCGGCAACTTGATATTTGAACTCAAAGGTGTAGCTGTTACGCCAAGAATAAATGCATTTTTAAAAGCACTAAACAACTTCCTAAACGAATTGAAGTGAGCTTCGTCAATTATCACTAAACCAACGTTTTCAATTTCTAATTTTTCGTCGTTCAATCGGTTTTTTAGCGTTTCAATCATCGCTACAAAACACGAATAATCATCTTGATCTGGAAGTTCTTTAATTGAACTGTTAATGATTTTGTTTTTCACTTCAAAACCTTTCAACATTTTTGAGGTTTGTTTGCACAATTCGATGCGATGTGTCAAAACTACCACCTTTTTATCATGTTGTTCAAGATAACGTCTTGTGATTTCTGAGAAAATAACTGTTTTTCCACCTCCAGTTGGCAATTGATATAACAAATGGTAATTGGAAGCTGCGTTGTCTAATCGGTCGAAAATTTTGTCAATATCGCCTTTCTGGTAGCCATATAGCTCCTTTTTTTCTTCCAATTCGATAAGGATATCCTTTTTAGACATAGCGATTTTTACAATTTTGCAAAAATACTCGAAAAAAGACTTGACGACTAATTTATTTCGACTTTCTTAACAATTTAATAATCGAACCGCTCAACGATAGCATTGAATTCGTAGTGATTCGGCCATTTTTGAAGACTAGTTTTTTCATTGACAGCCACTACTCTACTTTTAAAATCATACAAAATTCCTTTTTCAATCATAAAACTCAATGCTTGTTCATACGAATTGAGCATACTTTTGTAAAAAGCTTCCGATTTGATTTCTTTTTCAGCGGTTAATGTTTGGGCGATTTCTAAATTATACAGCATTACATCAGCAATAATGAAACTATCCACGCCTAATGTAATGAAATGTTTGATGTATTTCTGCGCTACTGAACGACGCATTTTTGGTTTTTTGCTTTTGATTGGAAAATATTCGTTCGAAATTTTGAGTTTGGCTTCTTTTACCAAATCATTTTCCTTTGGATTAAAAACAAAATCATAGTATACTTTTACGTCTTTGAACTTGTCATAGAGTTCCAAAAGTTGTTCCTCGAGTTGTTCTTTGGAAAGTTCGTTCAAGTATTTTTTTAAATCGCGCTTACTCATTACAATGGTTAAATTAGTGCAAAAGTAAAGGAGAATATCGTTTTAAATGAATGTTATTACTTAATTTTGCAGTCAAATTTTTAGGTATGTCGAAAATATTCAAGTACACCGCTATTTCTGAAGGTGTTTCGTATTTAGTTTTATTGATTAATATGTTGTTTATAAAGCCTTTTCATATTGATTTATACAAAAGCTTACTTTTCCCAATCGGAATGGCGCATGGCGTTTTGTTTATTGCTTATGTTATTTTGGCTATTTTGATTAAAAAAGAACAAAATTGGTCCTGGAAAGATTTTTTTGCTGTTCAATTGGCTTCCTTTATTCCGTTTGGAACATTTTATATTGAAAAAAAGTACTTGAAAAATGCATAAATTATTAGAAAAAATATTCGATTGGTTGTATCCTTTGCTTCGTAAAATTGGGCTTGGCGATACATTAGCGTCTTATATTAGTCTGATTTTTGATATCATTTTACTTTGTTTTATTGCCTATTTTATCTATGTGGTTTTCAGGTTAACTTTAGTCACTATAATGGCAATTGTAGCCAAAAAAACCAAAACGAATTTTGATGACTTATTGGTTTCCAATCAAACGGCCAAATACATCGCGCATTTGATTCCATTTTTGTTCATTTACAAATCGGTGCCAATTATTTTGGAAGATTATGTGTATTGGGAATCGATTTTTGGGAAAATGGTTGGGATTTATATCATTATTCTCTCCCTTTGGATCATTCGAAGTGTACTGAAAGCCTTTCGCGATTATTTAAAAGATCAACCTCGATTTAGCGATAAACCAATTGACAGTTACGTTCAGGTAATTATGATTGTTTTGTGGATATTCGGAATTGGAGTCATCATTTCGAAAATATTTGACATTACTACCAACACACTTTTGGCGTCGCTCGGAGCCTTGTCGGCCATTATTATCTTGGTTTTTAGAGATACTATTTTGGGATTTGTTGCTAGTGTTCAGGTTTCTTTGAACGATATGGTCCGCATTGGCGATTGGATTACCTTTGACAAATATGGCGCTGATGGGGATGTGATTGAAATTAACCTGGCTACTGTAAAAGTGCGAAATTTCGACAATACAACTACGACAATTCCGACTTACAGTTTGATTTCGGATTCGTTTAGAAATTGGCGCGGAATGCTCGATTCTGATGGCCGACGCATCAAAAGACACCTTTTAATCAAAGCCAAAAGCATTCGTTTTTTGACTGAAGATGAATTGCAAAACTTAAAGAAAATTCAATTGATTTCGCAGTACATTGATGTTCGCCAGGAAGAAATAAACAAGTACAATAAAACCTATAATGTAGATAAATCGCTTTCGATTAATGGTCGGAATATGACCAATTTTGGGTTGTTTAGAAAGTATATCACGCAATACTTAGAGCATTATCCTGGATTGAATAAAAACATGATTTTGTTGTGTCGTCAATTGCAACCTACGGCGCACGGAATTCCTTTGGAAATTTATACTTTTTCAAAAGACCAACGATTTGAGCAATACGAATACATCATGGCCGATATTTTTGATCACATTATTGCTTCTATAGTATATTTTGATTTGGAAATTTTTGAACTACCAACAGAAAGTAATTCCGTAGTAAATTAATTTCGCTTCAAACGATCTTCAACGTATTCAATTTTGGTTTTTCCATGAGCTTGTGGTTTTCCATCCAAACCAACACTGACCATAGTTATCGTGTCAATTGTAATAATGGTTTCTTTGGTCATCATGTTTCGCACTTCGCACATTAAGGTTAATGAAGTAGTTCCGAATTTCACCACATCAATTCCAATTTCAACAATATCACCTTGTTTGGCCGAACTTCTAAAATTGATTTCCGACATGTGTTTGGTCACTATTCTTGGACTTTCTAATTGAATTATCGCATAAAGAGCAATTTCTTCATCAATCCAAGCCAATAATCGACCACCAAATAAAGTACTATTCGGGTTTAAATCTTCAGGTTTTACCCATTTTCGAGTATGAAATCTCATGGTGTTATTTTTTGTAGCTAAATTACACAATTATTTGATTTAGTGGCACCTTAAAACACCTTAGTTATTGTACTTTGGATTAGATTTTTTAACAAATAAATTGTTTCAAAAAATTATTATAGTATATTTGCGCGTTGAAATAGTGATTAAACCCGAACTTTTATAATGAAAAAAATTACTTTACTGTTGTTATTAGTGGCTTCATCAAGCTATGTTTTAGCGCAAGAGACTGAAAAAAAAGAAGAAGCTGTCGATAGTCAAACCTATAACAAATGGACAATTGAAGTATCTGCTGGACAAGGAAAAGGTATTAGACCTTATCAAAAAGATTATTTTTCAAGTAAAGCAAACAGTTTTTTTGGAGGTGTTCAATTGAACAGTTATTCATTAGCTGCTCGTTATATGTTTAGCCCTTCTTTTGGAGCAAGAATTCGTTTTGGATATGACGATTTGCAAAACCAAAATAATTCTGGTAGTAAAGAATTTAGAATGTTAATGCTATCCGCTCGACCTGAAGGTGTTATCAATTTAAATAGATTGTTAGGTGTTGAAGAAACACTTGGAAGATTAGGGTTTTTATTCCACGCTGGTTTAGATGTTTCTCAAGTTACTTCTAAAACCCCAAATGTTATTGAACACGATCATAACGAAGGAATTTCTGAATACAATATTGGTATGGTTTTCGGAGTTACTCCACAAGTTCGTATTGGAAAAAGAATGTCAGTAATGTTGGATGTAACGATGTTGAAAAACTTCAGACAACATTTTAACTGGGATGGTTCTTATTCTGATGGTCAAAACAACTTAAATGGTGAATACATCGCAGGAAGTTTAGGTTTATCTTACTCTTTTGGAAAAGATAAAATGCACGGAGATTGGGCTATCATAATGGATGAAAAAATTGAAGAAATCAACGCTTTGAACGATCGGGTTAACGAAATGGAAGCGTTGATGAATGATTCAGATAAAGATGGTGTTCCAGATTACTTAGACCAAGAAAACAATTCATTAGCTGGTGTTGCAGTTGATACTAGAGGGAGAATGGTTGATTTGAACAAAAATGGTGTTCCAGATGAGTTAGAGACGTACTTCAAAAACAATGGTATGATTCCTTCTAATTCAACTATCACAAATAATAGCACACACAAAACAACTTCTGACGAGGCTCGTAACTTAATTAACGGTGGTTATGTTTCTGCTTATTTTGACTTAAACAAAACGCGTCCAACTAATGTATCTTCACAAGGAATTGACTTTGTACTTAATTATTTAAGAAAAAATCCTGAGTCAAAATTAGAGATATTTGGACATGCAGATGAATTAGGAAGTAGTGCTTATAACGATAAATTATCTTTAGGTCGTGCTGAAAGTATTAAAGAAGTGTTGATCAAAGCTGGTGTTGATGCGTCAAGAATAGTAATCAATTCAAGTGGTGAAGACAATTCTGTAGATCCTAAATCAGCAGAAGCAAGACGTGTTGTTCGACGTGTAACCTTCAAAGTAGACTAATTAACAATAGATTCTTAATAAGTTATAAAATACCTTCGAAAATTTCGGAGGTATTTTTTTTAATTTTATAAGAAACAATTAAGTCATGAGAACGCAAGACGAAGCCATACTGGCATTACGCGGAGATTCAATAGGATTAATAAACGAAAACTCCAGTTCTGAGGAAAAGTTTCAAAACCAAACACTTCGCCCCATTTTAAAGTTTCAAAATGATTTGTTTATTGAGGTTTTTAAAAATTATGCTGTCAAGCAAAAAGGCGTTTTTTTTACTTTATCTCCCGAAAAAAAAATACAATACATTGAAAATGTGATTCAACGTGATATTAAGTTTAGAAATTCTCTTAAAGGAATTGTAATTGGCTTATTTACGCTGGAAGAATACCAAGACTACATTCTTAATTCATCCAACTTAAATAAAAGAATGATGAATCTATTAATCGAACGCCTGAAAAGCCAAGTTATATTGTTTGAAGCCGTTGCCTAATTGTTTTGTTTTAAGAATTGATAAATTTTCTTCCAACTTTTGGTTTGCAAAGCTATAAATGGATCGAGTTCTTCTCTTTTAGAATTGATTTCAGTTGCGCCTAGCAATTCATCATTATTGATAAAAATCCCTTTAGCACCTAAATTTTTGGCAAATTCCATGTCAGTCAAACGATCGCCAATCATGAATGAATTTTTTAAATCGTAGTCGGGATTATCTACATATTCTAAAACCATTCCGATACCCGGTTTGCGTGTTGGTTTTTTGTCTTCTGGATAACTGTCATCAATAAACACTTTACTAAAAACAATACCCTCATTTTCAAACGATTTCATTATCTTATCGTGAATGTTCCAAAATACATTTTTAGGCAATGCTTCGGTTCCTAAACCATCTTGGTTGGTTACCATGACCAATTCGTAATTCAACTTTCGAGCTATCTTACCCAAAAAACGAAAGACTTCTGGATAATATTCCAATTCTTCAAAAGTATCCAAAACATAATCTGGCGCTTTGGCTTCTTTGACAATGGTTCCGTCGCGATCAATAAAAAGAATTTTCTTCATAAAGTTGAATTTTACCCAAAACTAAACAAAAAAAACCGTTTTATCGAATGTAATAAAACGGTTTTCATTTGTTGCAACTATCAATTAATCTTCATCTTCATGCTCCTCTTCTACTCCATTGGTTTGGTTAACAGTAGTTGCATTCGATCTAATTTCAGTATGACGGATTTCGCCTCCAGTTGTTCCGGTTTGTTGTGCTAAAAACACTCCAACTGCAGCAATTGTTACTGCTAGATAGGAGACCAAATTAGCTTTTGCATTCTTTTTTACATTCAAATACAATCCAACAATTGAAATTACTCCTAACAAATACAGTACAACAGCCAATTTTTCAGCAGCTTCTTCGTGTTCGTGGATAATTTGATCCGTTACACTCGGTAATTTTTCTGCTATTTCCTCTGCTCCTTCTCCAGTTGACATGCTTGCCAACGCAAACAAAGCCGCCACAATAAATAAGCAATAAGCTGTGTTTTTAATCGAATTGTTTTTAAAAACCAATCCACCAATCAAAATTCCTAATCCAAGTATCGTCCCAATAATTGGAAAATGGTTTACTACCATGTGCAAATGTGCATCGTTCATAATTTTAAAATTTATTGTTTATTTATTTTTTTATACTCTAACGCCAAATATGTAACCTACTAAAGCCGATAAAACCATAGCAATTGTTCCCCAAATAGTGATTCTCAAAATTGCTTTTTTGACGCTAGAACCTCCCGTTTTTGCTGCAATATTTCCTAATAGAACGAGAAAAACAATAGTAAAACCATACAACCAATATTCCATGCTTTTAATAGGAGCAAAAAGAATTACAAGCAATGGTAAAACACCGCCAACACTAAACGCTGCTCCAGAGGAAAAAGCTGCTTGAATTGGATTGGCTTGACTGATTTCATTGATTCCTAATTCGTCTCTAATGTGTGCAGCAAGCGCATCTTTTTCTGTTAGTTCAATGGCAACTTGCATAGCAGTTTCTTTTTTTAAACCTCTTTTTTCGTATATCTGAGCTAAAATTTTTAACTCTTCTTCGGGCATTTCTTCTAATTCTTTTATTTCACGTTCAATATCAGCTTTTTCAGTATCAGTTTGAGAACTCACCGATACGTATTCACCCGCAGCCATCGATAATGCCCCAGCTACAAGTCCGGCTACAGTTGCCAGAATGATTGGTTCTCTAGTTGAGCTAGCAGTAGCTACACCTATAGCCAAACTTGATATGGAAATAATACCATCATTGGCTCCCAATACAGCCGCTCGAAGCCAATTACTTCTATGTATATAATGACTGTCTAAATAATTGTCAATTGTAATTTTATCAGAAACTTCGTTTGAGTTATTCATTTTTTAAAAAATTAAGTGTTTTATCTAATTTCAATCATTGGGTTTCAATAAAAGTACAAAATTTTATCCATTTTTGAAATAGCTCGCATGGAGAATAGAAGGTAGTATTGACAAAATTTTCTGGTACAAAGATAAAATTGAAGGCGTTTTTTATCCTTAAGTTAGACTTAAAACAAAATTAAGAAATCCTTAATTCAAAGGTAGTTCCAACATTTTCGCTACTAGAAACAACAACAGAAATGTTGAGTAAATCACACAAACGTTTTACTATTGATAAACCCAAACCAGTTCCTTTGATAGCTGTGTTTAAAGTAGGATTGGCACGGTAAAAGGAGTTGAATATTTTAGCAAGATCGTCTTTGGCAATTCCAATTCCATCATCAGAAATATTTAGGATGGTTTGTTTGTTTTCTGTTTTCAAATTAACAGAAACCGTTCCTTTGGGTTTGGAATATTTGATCGCATTTGAAATCAAATTATTAATAATAATCGACATTAAATAATAATCCGATTGAATGTAATAATCATTGTCAAATTGTGAGTTAATTACCAAATCATTGTCTTTTATTTTTTCAGAATAACGCGACAAACTATCCAAAACAATGGCATTCAAATACACACTTTCAATTTTATTGTTTTGTTTTTGGTTTTCAAATCGAGCCAATAAAAGCAACTCATCAATAAGGTGATTCAAGCGATTCACTTCATTTACGCAAAAATTAATTTTTTCTTCATACTCTTGTTTTTCACGTGGTTTACGTACTAAAACTTCAAGTGTTCCTTTGATAATAGCTAATGGTGTTCGTAATTCGTGAGAAGCATCCGAAGTGAATTGCTTTTCACGCGCTACTGTATCTTCCATTCTGTCTAACAAATCGTTGATGGTTTTGGAAAGCACAAAAAGTTCGTCTTTGTTGGTAGGCATCCCAATTCGTGCACTCAAATTGTCTTTTGTAATTTGACTTGAAGTCTCAATAATATTGGTAACTGGTCGAATACTTCTTCCTGCAAAAAATCGAGCAATTAGGAATAAAACAATTAAAATTAACGGATATGTAAGTAGCATTATTTTTCGAAGAACATACACAATTTCAAAATCATCCAACGACATTGCGATGACCAAATAACCTACAACATTTTCTTGGTTTTTAATAGAGGTTTGGATTTGCCGAATTGGAATAGTGTTCAATTTAGACTCTTTAAAATGTACTTCGTCTGAAACATCTAATAGTGTCAAATTGGAGTTTTTCAGGTTCGGTGATTTATCAATCAATTTTTTATTGTTATCGTAAAATTGAACAAAAACCGGGTTTACTGAAATTGAATTATGTTCGCGAGCGCGCCATTGATCTACGCGAATTAAATAAGTATCATTAGAATCAATAGAAACATCGTCCAAATGTTTTTGAAGTTCCACTTTTAGTTCCTCGTCAATGTGCTTGTCTACACTGAAATGAATCACTTGATAGATAATAAAAAACACAACTGCAATGAGCAAAGCTGTGCTCATGATGTAGTTAAAAGCGATTCTATTTTTATAGGAAAGTGAAAACATGGTTTAGTGTAAATCGTTGGCAATATAACCAACTCCTCGGATAGTTTTGATGCTTTCGTCTTCTTTATTCAAATTTAATTTTTTACGAATGGCATTCATAAACACATCAATTACGCCAGTGTCGTATTCAAAATGAATGTTCCAAACGTCTTCAATAATTTGGGTTCGCGTACAAACTTTGCCTTTGTTCTTAATCAAATAAAGTAATAATTCGTATTCACGTTGGGTCAAATTTACCTCAGTTTCACCAACAAATACTTGGTATTTTGATTGAATAATTTTGATTTGATTTAATTGTACAACATCGTCTTCGGTAGTAGTGCGAAAATGCACTTTAATTCGTTCAAGTAATTCTTCAAAACTGAAAGGTTTTTTGATATAATCATTAGCACCGGCACGCAAACCTTCAATGGTTTCTTGTATAGTATCTTTAGCGGTTAAAAATAAAATTGGAGTTGTTGTATTGTGCAAACGAAAGGCTTTACAAACATCTAAACCCGACATTTTAGGCATCATCCAATCCAAAAGAATCAAATTAAATTCGCCGTTCAAAGCCATTGTTAAACCATCCGAACCATTATTGGCACACGAAATTTTATAACCTTCTTCTTCCAAGCCTTGCTGCAAGAAATCGGTTATACCTTTTTCGTCTTCTATTATTAAGATGTTCATTGTTATTGCATTACAAACTTAAATCCGAGTGAGCCAATGTTAGCACTTAAACCATCGCTTCTTTCATAGTGATTAAAACGAAAATCGATGTTTTTGAGTCCGAATTTCCATATATGTGCACTGGTGAAAAGATCCGTATATGTTGCCCCAAATCCGTATTGATTGGCTGAAAAACTCGACAAATCATAGTCCGATGTATAATATTCTTCCGATGAAAGATGCGTTTCATAAGGAGCAAAATACTTCGACTGCGTTTGCACATAATAACGATACATTGGAAAAACGGTAAACTTATCGGTTAACTTTATTGGCACTTCAATAGAAGCTGTATGAGCAGTAACATCCCAATTATCAGTGTAATAACGGTAATACGTTCGCAATACAAATGTCTCATTCAAATAATAATTCCAACGTAATCCGATAGGCAATTTGAATCTTGAATTAGGTAAACGCTCAATCGCATCGGCCAATTGGTAAGCCGTCAAATTAGCTTCGCTTTGATAAAATGGAATAGCGGCGGGATTTCCAACGTAATAGTTGGGTTTATCAGCAAAATAAATTCTGTGGTACGGAGTGGAGAGTTTGCCTTCTTGCAAAACCACATCAAAAAAGACCGACAACTGCGATTTTTTGGTCAGCACTTGAGAAAAACTTACCGATGCCGAATACGAGTTTCTATTGGTTGATTCCCACTCGATAAAATTAGGATTGTAGCTCAACGAACTATTCCCGTTTTGATCGTAAATACTGCTTTGTCGGACTTGCAATTCTTTTGGATAAATAGGACGCCATTGATCAAGATAAGCGTTGGCTTTGACCGAAACCTCCGAATTTTTATTGTTGAATAATTTGGTAATTCCGCCTCCTACTCCAATCGAAGTATAATCATATTCATTAGAAAATGCTACATCAGCATTCCAAATAAAGTTACGATTATCGCTACTGTGACTGTAATTGACCGTCAAAGCAACCAAAGCATCTTGCTCTGAAGCACCAGATGAACTTTGCCAAGGCGTTGGATTATTAGTGTCGTATGGATTAATATTACTCGAAGAAGCTGATGTATACGCCGAAATTCCAGCATCAACTGTCAACACATCGTCGTCATTCATTGGCATTGCCACCACTATATTGGAAGCAAGGTCGGATAATTTCTCAGAACCCATTCCGCCCGAAACCGACGAATG
>JAEUTY010000048.1 GCA_016787805.1 Flavobacterium sp.
TGTGCCAAAAATGAAGAAGAAAACGTCAAACAATTCATTCCTCTTTTGGCTGAACAACAGTATCCTGATTTTGAAATTGTATTGATTGACGACGCTTCAAGCGATGAAACCTTAGAAGTTTTTGAGGCTTTTGAGAAACAATATTCGAACGTTAAATTGGTCAAAGTTGAAAACAACGAAGCCTTTTGGGGCAATAAAAAATTTGCACTAACGCTCGGAATCAAAGCGGCCAAAAACGAATACTTACTCTTTACTGACGCCGATTGCTACCCAACTTCACACGATTGGATCAAGGAAATGAGTTCCAATTTTACTCAAGAAAAAACCATTGTTTTGGGTTACGGCGCTTACGAAAAAATCAAAGGTTCGTTCCTCAATAAAATTATTCGTTTTGAAACTTTACTTACTGCTACACAATATTTTGGATGGGCAAAATCGGGCAAGCCTTATATGGGAGTTGGCCGCAATATGGCATACAAACGCGAAGAATTTTTTAAAACTAACGGTTTTATTGACCATATGAAAATCCGCTCGGGCGACGACGATTTGTTCATCAACCAAGCTTCCAATGCCAAAAACACGACGATTTGTTTTACAAAAGAAAGTTTTACGTATTCTAAACCTAAAAATACTTTTAGTGAATGGTTCACCCAAAAACGTCGTCACGTAGCCACAGCTAAACATTACAAATCGTTTGACCGAACACAATTGGCGTTGTTTTATTTGACACAGTTGCTCTTTGTACTTATACCTATCGTTTTATTAGCGTTCCAATTTCAGTGGATAATTGTACTAAGTTTGATTGGATTCCGCTACTTATTCGCGTGGATTTGCCTCGGATTTGCAGCAGGAAAACTCAAAGAAAAAGACGTGATGTATTGGTATCCAATTATCGAAATTGTTCTTATCTTTACGCAGTTTAATGTTTTCATAACCAACACCTTTTCGAAACCCGTACATTGGAAATAAACCCTCAAATCGAAAAAGCCAAAAAAGGCGATCAAGTTGCCTTTACTTTCCTACTCGACCATTACTGGAACGAAGTGTATGGTTTTATGCTCAAACGCACTGAAAATGAAACCGATGCCGAGGACATCACTATTGAAACGTTCTCTAAAGCATTCGATAAAATCGCAACCTACAATCCTGAATACCAATTCAATACTTGGTTGATTGCTATTGCTAAAAATGTCCATATCGATTTATTGCGTAAAAAGAAATCTGCCTTGTTCATCGAAATCACCGACGAAGAAGACCAACAAGCCTACAACGTAGCCGACAGCTCGCCATCTGCAGAAGACGAACTAATTACCGAGCAAAACTTATCACAATTACTTCAGTACATTAAAGAATTAAAACCTCATTATCAGGAAGTTATTCAACTGCGTTACTTTCAAGAAATGAGCTACCAAGAAATCTCAGAACAACTCGAAGAACCATTGAGTAACGTCAAAATCAAATTATTACGTGCTAAAAAGTTGTTGGCCGAGATTATTCAGAATAAAAGATAAGCTTAAGAAATTCCAAATCACAAAAGACACACAAACACAAAGTGTGAACTGACGAAGTAAGTTACAAACAATTTTCAATTTCAAAATTTAAGACTCTAAACCTTTTGAATTTGAGTTTTTGATTTTGGTTTTTATTTGTTTTTTGGAAATTGTTTTTTCGAATTTTCCCCTATAATACAATAATCAGAATTCAACCTGCGTTAGTATATCAAAACCACTTCGCTTATGTAACACAGATACTTAACCATAAAAACTATCAATTATGTCAAACGTAAGTATCTTTGAAAAAAAATGGATCGATCTTGTTTTTGAAGGAAAAAACAAAGAGTATGGCGCCTACCAATTGCGTCGGGAAAGTCCTAGAACTACATTAAGAGCCTTCTTTTTCGGAATTTTTTCTATTGTTTTTGTTGCAGGAATTGGAATATTCTTTAGCTCTTTTGGTCCAACTCCAAAACCAATTCCAGACGATGGTATATATGACTCTATCATTGTTGTAAATGTTGAACCACCGATTGAAAAAAAGAAAAACAATAAAAAAATAGAAGAGCATGAAACGGAATCAAAACCTGCAGAAAAAATTCCTGAAAACAAAAAGCCTATTGTAGTAGAAACAAAAGAAGCGGATCCGATAGTGCCTAAAAATGATGATTTGCCAAAAACAAATACGCCAGCTGGAGGAACAGAAAACGGTATTGGAAATAAACCAACAACTCCAAGTACAGGAAATCCAGGAGGAAGCATTGATGGAGAAGGTGAAACTAAAAAGCCTGAAGTAGAAGTGATAGCTGCTGTACTCGATGCGCAACCTGAGTTTCCTGGTGGAATCAAAAAATTCTACCAATATGTTGGTGATAATTTCGAAAAACAAGAAATTGATGAAGTTGAAAGTATCACCGTAAACGTATCATTTGTAATCGAAAAAGACGGAAGCATGAGCGATATAAAAGTATTGAGAAATCCTGGTTATGGCTTAGACAAAGAAGCTATCCGAGTTTTAAAATCGCTAAGAACCAAATGGAAACCAGGAGTATTAAATGGCGAGTTTGTACGCACCAGATATAACCTACCTATCACTGTAAAAGTAAATTGATTGCTGACTTAGTTTTAATTGTGAGCCTGTTTCATATTTTTGGAGCAGGTTTTTTTATGTATTAATTTTACTATTTTTAGCCAACTTAAATTCAAATTTATGTCCACATTTTCAACCCAACAAAAACTAAAACACTTATTCAGTTTTCCAGTAATTATCGCTGCATTAGGTTATTTTGTTGATATTTATGATTTACTATTATTTGGCATTGTTCGCATTCCAAGCTTAAACGATTTGAGTTTGGATGTCGATAAAGTAGGCACCATGATCATCAACTATCAAATGACTGGATTGTTACTTGGCGGAATCATCTGGGGAATTTATGGTGATAAAAAAGGGCGACTTTCGGTTTTATTTGGTTCCATTCTAGTGTATTCATTAGCTAATATTGCTTGCGGATTTTTACCCCAAATTACAATTGGCGATAAAGCTACAGTTTATGCTATTTTACGGTTTATTGCTGGAATTGGATTAGCGGGCGAGCTCGGAGCTGGAATCACATTGGTTTCAGAAAGTTTACCCAAAGAGTTACGCGCCATCGGAACATCAATAGTAGCTGGTTTCGGATTATTGGGTGCTGTTGTAGCACAGCTGACAGTTCAAATGGCTGGAAGTTGGACTACTGCTTATTTCATTGGCGGCGGATTAGGATTAATGCTTTTGGTATTGCGAATTAGTGTAGCTGAAAGTGGTATTTATAAAGAAATCGAAAATGACATAACCATCCAAAAAGGGAATTTTCTTTCATTTTTCACTAACAAAATCCGATTGATAAAATACTTAAAATGCATTGCTATTGGCTTACCTACTTGGTATTGCATCGGAATTTTAGCCATGATGGCCAACCAATTTGCACCCGAAATGGAAATCACATCCATTGTTCCAGGCAAAGCGATTATGTGGGCGTACATCGGAATTTCTATTGGAGATTTTGCGAGTGGTTTCATCTCTCATTTACTTCATTCACGCAAAAAAGCCATTTTATACATGATGCTTTTTACCATAATTGGCGTCGTTTTGCTTTTATTTAGTGGTCAAAAATCAGAAAACATGTACTATTTTTACTGCACATGGCTCGGATTAGGGACTGGCTATTGGGCAATGTTTGTCACGGTCGCAGCCGAACAATTTGGTACGAATGTAAGAAGCACTGCAACAACTACGGTTCCGAATATGGTTCGTGGTTTGCTACCAGTGATGCTGATTGGTTTTGACTTCTTTAAATTAAGTAATTCCGTAGTTATGTCAGCCACTTTTATCGGCATCATTGCTTTTGGGCTTGGAATTTATGCAACGGTTTCCATTGGCGAAACGCATAATAAGGAAATGGATTTTGTGGAATAAGAGTGTAAATTCCAAATAACAAAAAACAAATTTCAAATAATTTTCAATTTAAAAAAATTCAAACCCTAAACACTCTTTTTTTAATTTGAAGTTTTAGTTTTTGAATTTATTTGCTTTTTGGAATTTGTTTTTTGGGATTATTTTTAATTATAAATTTCAATAATTTCAATATAAAATTTCTGAATTCTAATCTCTAAATTCTAACTTCATAATTAGTATCTTTGCGTTTCAAAATGCGAAGTATGGAAAGCGAAATTCAGAGTGTTCAGCCGCCAGTTGGTAAGCCAAAATGGTTAAAAGTAAAACTGCCAATTGGTCAAAAATATACCGAACTACGTGGTTTGGTTGACAAATACAAACTCAACACAATTTGCACCTCGGGAAGTTGCCCAAATATGGGTGAATGTTGGGGCGAAGGCACTGCAACTTTTATGATTTTAGGAAATGTATGTACGCGTTCGTGTGGTTTTTGTGGTGTAAAAACGGGTCGCCCAGAAGATGTAGATTGGGATGAACCTGAAAAAGTAGCGCGTTCAATCAAAATCATGAATATCAAACACGCTGTAATTACGAGTGTTGATCGCGATGATTTGAAAGATATGGGTTCGATTATTTGGTACGAAACGGTTCAAGCGATTCGTCGAATGAATCCAGAAACTACGTTAGAAACTTTAATTCCTGATTTTCAGGGTGTGGAACGCAATATAGATCGCATTATAGAAGCCAATCCTGAAGTGGTTTCACATAATATGGAAACCGTGCGCAGATTGACTCGTGAAGTTCGCATTCAAGCCAAATATGATCGTAGTTTAGCCGTTTTGAAATACTTGAAAGACAAAGGAATTCGTCGAACCAAATCGGGAATCATGCTTGGCTTAGGTGAAACCGAAGAAGAAGTCATTCAAACTATGCAAGATTTGCGCGATAATAATGTGGATATTGTTACCATTGGTCAATATTTACAACCGAGCAAAAAGCATCTACCTGTAAAAGAATTCATTACACCTGAGCAATTTGAGAAGTACGAAAAAATCGGCAAAGCAATGGGATTCCTACATGTGGAAAGTGGCGCTTTGGTGCGTTCGAGTTATCATGCTCAAAAACATATTTTGTAGTTATTTTAAATTATGAATTTTAAATTTTAAATGAGTTTAAAAACAAAAATTGCTATTAACGGTTTTGGTCGAATTGGACGTAACTTGTTCCGATTACTAATCAATCATCCTACGATTGAAGTAGTCGCGATTAATGACATTGCTGATAACCGAACCATGTCGCATTTAATCAAGTACGACAGTATTCATGGCATTTTGCCTTTTGAAGTTTCTTATGACGAACATTCGATTATTGTAGATGGAAAGTCGTACGCTTTTTACCATGAAAAAGAAATTGCCAATTTGAATTGGAACGAAGTTGATTTTGTAATCGAATCAACAGGGAAATTCAAAACATTTGACGAAATCAATCAACATATCTTGGTTGGAGCTAAAAGAGTCATCCTCTCAGCTCCATCTGAAGTTGCTGAAATAAAAACGGTGGTTTTAGGTGTGAATGAACAAATTCTCGACGGAACCGAAAGCATTGTTTCCAATGCGAGTTGTACGACCAACAATGCAGCGCCAATGATGAAAGTAATTGATGAATTGTGTGGCATCGAACAAGCGTACATCACTACCGTTCATTCCTACACTACCGACCAAAGTTTGCACGATCAACCTCACAAAGATTTGCGCAGAGCCCGAGGTGCAAGCCAATCGATTGTTCCTACTACCACTGGTGCAGCCAAAGCATTGACCAAAATTTTTCCAGAAATGGAAGGCAAAATTGGCGGTTGTGGTATTCGCGTTCCTGTACCCGATGGTTCGCTGACCGATATTACTTTTAACGTAAAGCGTGAAGTAACTATTGAAGAAATCAACATTGCTTTTTGGAATGCATCTCAAACCAATTTGAAAGGTATTTTGGCTTACACTGAAGATCCAATAGTTTCTGTTGACATTCTAGGCAATCGAAATTCGTGTTTGTTTGACGCGCAACTTACTTCAGTTATCGATAAAATGGTGAAGGTCGTCGGTTGGTACGACAACGAAATTGGTTATTCATCGAGAATAATCGATTTAATAGTGTTTTTACGAAAATAATTTCCTTATTTTAGTCCAAAATTCTATCCCAAAAAATTGATGCGATTAATAGTAGTTTTAGTTCTATTCAATCTTTTCTTTGCCAATGCAATGAATAGCGACACATCAAAAGATAGTGTTAATTATTATTTGAATTTATCTAGAGAACAACTCGACAAACAAAACCAAGAGTTGAGCATTGCCTATTTAACCAAAGCCAAAATTTTACTCGAAAAATCAAAAAACGAAACCTACAGAGAAAACACGGCTTTACGTAATGCTATTGCAAAATCGGAACGCGACAACAAACGAATCAACGCTACTTCCAAATTAATCAACATTTTGGCAGTTGCCTTGGTTTCCATCTTATCGTTATTGAGTATTTCACTTTATAAAAATAATCTGTTCCGAATTAAGTCAAATCAGTTATTGGTAGAGAAGAATCGTGAACTTGAAATTGCCAAAGAAAACGCCGAAAAAGCATCAAAAGCGAGAGCTGAATTTTTATCTACTGTAAGTCACGAATTGCGAACACCTTTGAATGCTATCAACGGAATTACACATTTATTGATAGAAGAAAATCCGAAAGACAGTCAAGTGAATTATTTGAACTCGCTTCAGTTTTCAGGAAATTATTTATTGAACTTCATTAATGACATTTTAGAAATCAACCGAATTGAGTCAGAAAATATTCCGATTGAACAAATCAATTGTGATTTGAAGCTACAGTTGCATGACATTCAAAAATCGTTCAAAGAAATTGCTGAAGCCAACAACAATTCATTTTTATTAGAAATTGACGAATTTATTCCAGCAAATTTGCTTTACGATCCAACTAAACTTTCTCAGATATTACTGAATTTAGTTAATAATTCGTTGAAATTCACCCGAAATGGTTACGTGAAATTATCTGCTAAAATGGGCGAGATCAACGACAAAAAAGTAATGATTTCGTTTAAAATTGCCGACAACGGAATCGGAATTCCAGAAGACAAACAAGAAACTATTTTTGATAGTTTTTCGCAAGGGTCAATTGAAATCAATCGCAAATACGGTGGAACTGGATTGGGATTGGCGATTGTGAAAAAATTAATTGAATTACTTGATGGTTCCATTTATTTGAATAGTAAAGTTGGATTGGGAACTACCTTTTCGTTTGAACTTCCTTTCGAAATTGCTGACGAAACTCCGATTGTAAAACCCGAAATCCAATACAACGAAGAAATTCTGAATGACAAAAAAATTCTTTTGGTTGAAGACAACAAAATCAATCAAATGATTACCAAAAAAATGTTGGAAAACAAAGGCATTTTTTGTGACATTGTTGATAATGGCGAAGCTGCGATTGAATCACTTCAAAATGAACACAATTATGATTTAGTGCTGATGGATGTTCATTTACCAGGCATTAACGGAACGGTAGCAACACAGAAAATTCGGGAGTTTAATAATTTGACTCCAATTATTGCTTTGACCGCTATTTCGCTCAACGAAAACCGTGAAATGCTCTTGTCATTTGGCATGACCGATGTAATCACAAAGCCTTTCGATCCGGCTAAGTTTTACAAAACAATTTCAGAATATATCTAACAAAATTTGTTCTTCTAATTATAGCTTTAGATAATGACAAAACAACTTTTTCTCTTTTTATTCCTATTTACATCTTTTTCTGTTTTTAGCCAGCGCTATAAAATTTTGTCAGGTGACTTAAAAAATCTAAAGGATATTACCGAATACAATTGCACATTCGATTACAAAGACATGGAAGTCAATGGTTTTGAATCGGAGGAAGCTTTTTTAAAAGACAAAATTGAAAAAAGAAAAAAATACGATGATGGAAAAGACTTAAAAGGAAAAGCCGCTGCCTTTGAAAAAGATTGGTTTGAAGACCGCAAAGACAAGTATGAGCCTGGTTTTATTGCCTATTTTAACGAACAATTGAAAGATAAAAATATCAAAGCTGGAACCAATCCTGAAGCCAAATACACACTCAATGTAAAAACAACTTGGATTTATCCCGGCTATGAAGTCGCCAATGTTGAACCTGCCAAAATTAGCGCAACCATAACCATTTATGAAACCACTAATCCTTCTAATGTATTGCTCATAATTGCATTTGACAAATCAATTGGAATTGTAAAAGATTATCGCGGACAAGGTGATCGAATCAAAGGCGCTTACGAAAAGTTAGCCAAAAATCTGACCTTACAAATGAAACGTTTTTTGTAAAATTATAATTAATAGTTTTTAATCAACTCTTTAATCAACAAACGCACATTGGGTTCGGCTTTTTGAGCTGCTTTAAGTACTTCGGCGTGGTTAACTTCCTCAATGTTTTCTTCGTCGCCCATATCCGTAATTACAGATAATCCAAAAACTTCCAATTCCATATGACGTGCCACAATTACTTCAGGAACAGTTGACATTCCAACACAATCAGCACCTAGAATTTTCACCATTCGGTATTCTGCCAAGGTTTCAAAAGTTGGACCTTGCAAACCTAAATAAACACCATCGTGAACTTCTATAGAATTTTGAGCAGCAATTTCTTTTGCTTTGCCAATCATGTTTCGGCTGTAAGGCTCGCTCATATTGACAAATCGCGGTCCGAAACGCTCGTCATTTTTACCACGCAACGGATGTTCTGGCATCATATTGATGTGATCTTTTATCAACACAATTGAACCTACTTCGTAATTCGGATTTACACCACCAGAAGCGTTAGAAACAATTAATTTTGTTACTCCAAGGTATTTCATTACACGCACTGGAAACGTTACTTGTTTCATATCATAACCTTCGTAAAAATGGAATCGCCCTTGCATTGCCATTACTTTTTTACTTCCGATAGTTCCAAAAACCAAAGCGCCTTTATGACCTTGAACCGTCGACACGGGGAAATTCGGAATTTCGGTATAAGGTAACGTGAATTCAATTTGAATATCCTCGGTAAAACTTCCCAAACCAGAACCTAAAATCACTCCGTATTCTGGTTCAAAACCTGTCTTTGATTTGATATAATTAACGGTTTCTTGTACTTGTTCCCACATAATTTAAAATGGTTTTATCAAAATGATCACTATCTAATATAAAACTACTTTTTATTGGTAAATAAAAAACAGTAGCTTTCAAATGCTGATTTTTCAATCGAACATAATCTTTTTCGGTCGTGATAATTAATTTAGTATTGGCTTTATCTTCAATTGTTTTATAATCGTTTTCGGTAAAATGATGATGGTCTGGAAAAACCAATTGCGTATCGTTTCCACTTTGCAAATATCCAAAAAAGGGTTCAGGTTTTGCGATTCCAGCCAAAAGTAATTTATCAACACTCTTGATTTCTGCTACCGATTTACTTTCCGTTTCGTTATACACGCTTTCATCGTAGTCAATAAAACTAAAATAAACAGGAACTTCCAAACCTATTTTTTGCTTGATATTTTGTTGTGCAATCTCTGAAATATCTTTCGGACATTTGGTGACAATTATCATATTGGCTCTACGTGCTCCATTTCTACTCTCGCGCAAATTTCCTGTTGGCAACATCCAATCGTTGCAATACAAATCGTTGTAAGCTGTAAGCATAATGTAAAAACCCGCTTTTACTTTTCGGTGTTGGAAAGCATCGTCCAACAAAATTACTTCTGGCTTTTCGGTCAAATGAAGTAGTTGTTCAATTCCGTTTTTTCGATTCGCATCGACAGCAACAGTTGTATTCGGAAATTTTTGGTGCATTTGAAAAGGTTCATCGCCTAAAATTTCAGCAGACGAGTTCGCATCAGCCAAAACAAAGCCTTCTGATTTACGTTTGTAACCGCGACTCAACGTAGCCACTTTATAATGCAAAGAAAGCAATCGAATTAAATACTCAATTTGTGGTGTTTTACCAGTTCCACCAACAGTCAAATTACCAACTGCAATTATGGGAATAGCAAACGAATACGATTTTAGTATTCCTCGGTCATAAAGAAAATTTCTTACCGATGTAATCCATCCGTACAAAATGGCAAAAGGAAAAAGCAAATACCGTAGTAAAATCATAGTACGAAAGTAATTATTTAGCCTTGAATACGCGAATTATTTTGAATAATTTCTTCATCAAACAAATTATCAATTATATTTGGAGTTGTTTTTGATAGGAACAATTCCGAATTAAAAATTGAGTTAAAATGAAACTGAAATTAGTAGCATTTATTGTGTTTTTTCTCTTTGTGACAAATGCTTTTTCGCAAGAAGAAAACAATACTGCAATTCTAAAAATTTTGCTTACAAAGTATTACGCTAATGAAAAAGTAATTGTTAAAGATCGATTACAGTTGTTGAGTTTTTATTGTAAAAAAGCGCCCAACAACGAAGAAACACTTGAAGTGATTGGGAAAAGTAAATTACTCAAAGACAACGCTAAAGAAATCAAAGCGCAAATTAATGTAACAATTGATGAAGATTGGTCGAAAGAGTTCAATAATTTATTTGCTAAAGAACATCAATATTTAAAAAGCAAAGTCAATAAATGTTTGAGCTTAGAAGAGTTTCAAGTAGTTTCCAAACGATTTAATGACAACAACCAACGCTTGATGATTGTAAATAAACCGATGTATTTTGCCAAAAAATATTGCTTAGTAAAAGTGGCTTTTTATCGAAATATCGAACACAACAGCAGTCGCTTTTTTCTGTTTGAAAATGTAAACGGCGTTTGGACAATCAAAGAAACCTTGAATGAATGGGAAACTTGATTAGTTTTTAGTCACAGTGTACAGTCACAGTTTTCAACAAATAGAAAATCCGTGACACGAGACCAAAGGTCGAACTGACGAAGTAAAATCGATTAAAATCTGCGTTATCCGCGTTCCAAAATAATGAGCAAGGCGAATCATTGCTGGCAATTTGAAAAATAAAATTAAACAATGAAAATTAAAGAATTATTCCCAATACTCGAAGAAATGGCGCCTTTGGCTTATGCCGAAGATTTCGATAACGTTGGTTTATTGGTTGGAAACCAAGAAAATGATGTTAATGGAATTTTGGTTTGCCACGATGCATTGGAAAATGTGATCGACGAAGCAATTGCTCAAAACTGCAATGTTGTAGTTTGCTTCCATCCCATTCTATTTTCGGGTTTGAAGAAAATTACAGGTAAAAATTATGTCGAAAGAGCCGTAATCAAAGCCATCAAAAATGATATTGCAATTTATGCAGTTCATACGGCTTTGGACAATCATAAAAATGGTGTCAACAAAATTTTCTGTGATGCATTAGGTTTGAAACACACCAAAATATTGGTGCCAAAACAAAACTTCATCCAAAAACTGATTACGTATACAATTCCTGAAAATGTAGAGCAAGTGCGCAACGCTTTGTTTGACGCTGGAGCTGGAAAAATAGGCAATTACGACGATTGCAGTTTCAATTCGCAAGGCATCGGAACGTATATGGGAAATGAGAACAGCAATCCAGAAATCGGAGAACGTTTCGAGTTTGTTGAAGCACCCGAAGTCAAAATTGAAGTCACTTTTGAAAAACATTTGCAATCCAAAATCTTGAAAGCGCTTTTTTCCAATCATGTGTATGAAGAAGTAGCGTACGAAATTTACGACTTGCAAAATGCCCATCAAAATATAGGTTTAGGAATGGTTGGCGAGTTAGAAATAGCAATGAACGAAACTGATTTCTTAGCTCTTGTAAAAGACAAAATGCAATGCGGTGGCATCAGACATAGTAATTTATTAGGCAAAAAAGTTTCAAAAGTGGCCGTTTTAGGAGGCTCGGGAAGCTTTGCTATCAAAAATGCTATTCAAGCCAAAGCCGATATTTTTTTAACGGCCGATTTGAAATACCACAACTTCTACGAAGCTGAAAATCAGATTGTTTTAGCCGATATTGGTCACTTTGAAAGCGAAAGATTTACAAAAAATTATATTGTTGATTTTCTTAAAGAAAAAATTACTAATTTTGCAATCGTTTTATCAGAAGAAAATACAAACCCAGTTAAGTACTTATAAAATATGGCTACTACAAAAGAATTGAGCGTTGAAGACAAATTAAGAGCGCTATATGATTTACAATTAATCGATACTCGAATTGACGAAATTAGAAATGTAAGAGGTGAATTGCCTTTGGAAGTAGAAGATTTAGAAGATGAAGTAGCAGGTTTAACTACTCGTTTGGAGAAACTTCAACTTGATTTAGTGAGCATTGAAGACAATATCAAGGCAAAGAAAAATGCAGTAGAAGATCATCAAGCAGCTATAAAAAGATATACAGAACAACAGAAAGAAGTTCGTAACAATAGAGAATTCAACTCTTTAACGAAAGAAATTGAGTTCCAAGAATTAGAAATTCAATTGGCAGAAAAGCAAATCAAAGAGATGAAAGCTTCAATTGAGCACAAAAAAGAAGTGATTTCAAATTCTAAAGAAAAATTAGAAGAGAAGTCAAATCACTTAAAACACAAAAAAGCGGAGTTGAACGACATTATGGCTGAAACTCAAAAAGAAGAAAGCTTTTTAACAGAAAAATCAGCTGAGTATGAAGGTTTAATCGAGGAACGTTTATTAGCGGCTTACAAAAGAATTCGTTCAAGCGTAAGAAACGGTTTAGCGGTAGTTTCTATCGAACGTGGTGCTTCTGCAGGTTCTTTCTTTACCATTCCACCGCAAACGCAAGTAGAAATCGCTTCTAGAAAAAAAGTGATTACTGATGAGCACTCTGGACGTATTTTGGTTGACGCTGCTTTAGCCGATGAAGAAAGAGAAAAAATGGAACAATTATTCGCAAAAATGTAATACCTTAAATCCCGATTCAACATCGGGATTTTTTTATGAAAAAAATAGCGCTTTTTATTCTCGCCAAAAGCATCGGATTGTACATTAACTTGCTGAGTTATGTTCGTCCGAATAAAGCATTACAACTTGCTTATCAATTATTTAGTCAACCGCGAAAAGGAAAATTACAAAAAGACCAATTACCCAAATCGCTAGCCAAAGCCGAACAAGAAAAGCTGCAACACAACGAACACCATTTTCACTTACACAAATGGAAAGGCAACGACGAAATCATTTTACTCATTCACGGTTGGGAAAGTAATGCTTCGCGGTGGAAAAAAATGTTACCGTACTTAAAAAAAACAGGCAAAACCATCATCGCCATCGACGGACCAGCGCACGGATTAACGAGTGGAAAAGAATTCAATGTGCCGCTGTATTCCGAATTTATTGACCAAGTAGTTCAAAAATACAATCCCAAAATTGCCATCGGACATTCTATCGGAGGCAATGCCATCGCTTATTTTCAAGCGCATTACCAACATACTTTTGACAAACTAGTCTTAATTGGCTCACCTTCTGATTTTAGCGTTATCTTAAACAATTATGTAAAAATGCTGGGCTTGAATACTCGAGTACATCAAGCTTTAGCCAAATACACCAAAGAACGTTTTAACATCACCATCGACGAATTTTCGGCATGCAAATTCCTTGAAAACACAACCATTCCGGGCATCATAGCGCACGACACCGAAGATAATGTGGTGCTTATTACAGAAGGAAAAAAAATAGCCAATACTTGGAAAACAGCAGAATTCATCGAAACCAAAGGCTTAGGCCACAGCATGCACGACGACCAATTGTACCAAACAATAATCGATTTTATCAAGTAAAACAGTATTCTCTCTTTTCTATTTTCTATTTTCTTTCAAGAGCCTAATCCCGCTTTCCGTTCCAAGATTTTTTGTCCAGCACTTTTTTTGTAAGCCGCAAAAAGCGCTTCCGCTGGTCGCGTTTTTTCAGCAACAAAAAATAGCGCCGTACTGCAAAATGCTTTCCACTGCAATCAGGGGCAAATCAGTAGTCCAACCGAACTAACACTTTAAATACTTATGCTGCCTTCTGCTGACTTCTTGTTTCTGACTTCTAAATTCTAATTTCTAAATTCATTTCGCTACCTTTACACCATGGAAGAAAACCGCATTCGCATCAACAAATACTTATCCGAAACGGGCTTTTGCTCGCGTCGTGAAGCCGACAAACTCATCGATGAAGGTCGCGTTACGGTCAACGGAAAAGCACCTGAAATGGGAACTAAAGTCACCATCGACGACGAAATCCGCGTAGACGGAAAACTCGTGCGTGAAAAGAAAGAAAAACGACTCTATTTGGCTTTCAACAAACCGGTTGGTATCGAATGTACAACCAATCAAAATGTACGTAATAATATCGTTGATTACATCAATTATCCTGAACGCATTTTTCCAATTGGACGCTTAGACAAAGCCAGTGAAGGATTGATTTTTATGACCAACGACGGCGATATCGTGAACAAAATTCTTCGCGCACGCAACAACCACGAAAAAGAGTACATTGTTACAGTCAATAAACCTATAACTGACCGATTCATTCAACGCATGGGCAATGGCATTCCAATTTTGGAAACGGTAACGCGCAAATGCCATGTGGAGCAAGTCAGCAAAAACATCTTTAAAATCATATTGACACAAGGTTTGAATCGTCAAATCCGTAGAATGTGTGAGTATTTGGGTTATGAAGTGACCGCTTTGAAACGCATTCGCATCATCAACATTTCGCTCGATGTCCCAATTGGTCGTTACCGCGAATTGACATCAGCAGAAATTCAGCAACTCAACCAACTCATCGAACCTTCAAGCAAAACCGAGGAAGCGAGTTTGCCAAAATCAGCTCCAAAAAGGCAAGAAACTACAAGAAGAGATTATAGAAAACGATAATTTTTAAATACCAAAAAACAAGTTCCAAAATCCAAATAAATCCAAAATAAAAAAATCAAATTAAAAAATACTCTTTGTTTGAATTTGATTCTTTGGGACTTATTTGTGATTTGCTTTTTGTGATTTGAGATTTCCTATTTACAATTTCGATTCAAACAACATCGGATTTTCTATTTTAGAACCATCTAAATTGCCTTCTTTATCATAAGCTTGCCAAGGTGAATTAGCAAAAAAGTGCAATTTATCTTTTACAATAATAGCCAAAGCGGGTTCGTTAAAATCAGCTCTATTATGGTCAATTATCCGAAATCCTGTGATGGTATTTTGTTCTTCATTCAAATTAAATTGAACTAAGCGAATTGGTTTTACACCATTTTGAACTTCAATTAAAGTCGACTTGTAAAAACACAAACCATCTATTCCTTTGCCAATAGTTCCGTCAGGAAAAGTAAGCCACTGACGTGATTTATCTTTCAAAGAAATCACTGAAATTCCTTTCAAATAATCGGCAATAAATAATTTACTTTCATCTGTATTCATCGTAATTCCTTGCAAATTATAGGCTTCATTTTCCAACGAAATCCATTCGGTCATGACATTGTTTTGAATCTTATAAATGATTGGTTTGTTGCTATCGGAAACATAAACCTCGTTGGTTTTTGTCACATACAAATCGCCAAACACATGATTGCCTTCCATTTCAAATCGTTGGATTACCTTTTTAGTTTTGATGTCAATTTTTAAAACGGCAGCTTTCCCATCTAAATCAGCTGAAAATCGTTCCATTTCAGGAATAGCAGCTGTTGCAACCCAAAGAAATCGTTCGTTACTATCTTTCTTAATTGAAAAAACAGCAAATAATTGGTCATCAGTAAACCAATCAGAGCATATTCCTGACTTACTATCGAACGAAACAATTTTTCGCTTTCTGATGCTCGATGCCAACCACAAATTCGATTTCGGCAAAAATTCCAAACCTTCTGGATGCAATTCTTTTTCGTTCAATGATACTAGTTTATTTGAATTAGAAATCGTTTGCTCTTGCGATTTTTTCAAGGCTAAAACCTGTTGGAAGGCTGACGAATTAGCAATCGATTTAAAGTCATCATCCGTTTCAAAAGCAATTGTATGATTCATTAAAACTACTTTTTGCAAAACGGTAATTGTTTCTTTTTCTTTACCATTCAAAGCCAAAGCAGCTGCCAAATTATACGTATAAGTAGGATGAAAAGGTCGAATGCTATCCAATTGTTGAGTCAACTTCAAAAAAGTAGCATAGTCTTTACTTTTATAGGCATTTATCGATTGTTGATAAACTTCCTTTTGTGTTTGCGATTGCGCTAGAGTGATTGTGATGAAAATCAACACTAGACTGTATAAATAGTTTTTCATGTTTTTTGATTGTGATGATAAAAGTACTAAAAAACTATCCGAAATCATCTTTTATAACACTCGCTTAATTGCTATATTTGTAAAAAAATAATTCAAAATGCAAGACATCATCAATCGCTTTATCAGCTACGTAACCATCGATACCGAATCGGATCCTAACTCAGAAACTACTCCAAGTACAGCTAAACAATGGGATTTGGCCAATAAATTAGTCGACGAACTCAAAGCCATGGGAATGCAAGACGTAACCATCGACGAAAACGCGTATATTATGGCAACACTGCCTAGCAACGTGGATCACAAAGTGCCAACCATTGGTTTTGTATCGCATTTTGACACAACTCCCGATTTCACTGGAGCTAATGTGAATCCGCAAATCATCGAAAATTACGACGGAAAAGACATCGTATTGAATGCAGAACAAAACATTATTTTATCACCAAGTTATTTTGAAGATTTACTTTTATATAAAGGTCAAACGCTTATTACTACTGATGGTTTAACACTTTTAGGCGCCGATGATAAAGCCGGAATTACCGAAATCATGGAAGCGATGAAGTATTTAATTGAGCATCCAGAAATCAAACACGGAGCCGTGCGCGTTGGATTTACACCTGATGAAGAAATTGGCCGCGGCGCACACAAATTCGATGTTGAAAAATTTGGTTGCGATTGGGCTTACACTATGGACGGCAGTCAGATTGGCGAATTAGAATACGAAAATTTTAACGCCGCTGGAGCGAAAATTACCTTCAAAGGAAAAAGTGTACATCCTGGTTATGCCAAGGGAAAAATGATCAACTCGATGTTGTTGGCCAATCAATTCATTTCGGCTTTACCATACAATGAAGTTCCTGAGAGAACACAAGATTACGAAGGTTTCTTCCACGTGCATCATTTAACGGGAAGCATCGAAGAAACCGTTTTGGAACTCATTATTCGCGACCACGACAAAGCGCTTTTTGAAGGCAGAAAAGAACTAATTCATGCGATTGCAAAACAAATTAACGATCAATACGCTCAACAATTTGGCGAAGACATTTGCATTGCCGAAGTGAAAGATCAATACTACAACATGCGCGAAAAAGTAGAACCTGTTTTTCATATTGTAGACATTGCCGAAAAAGCAATGAAAGAACTCGGAATTACACCAATAATAAAACCAATTCGAGGTGGAACTGACGGTTCGCAATTATCATACAAAGGTTTGCCTTGCCCTAATATTTTTGCTGGCGGACATAATTTCCACGGCAAATACGAGTACGTTCCTGTTGAAAGCATGGTTAAAGCTACCGAAGTGATTGTGAAAATTTGTGAATTAAGCGCGACTGAAAATTTTTGATTTTATTAGGAGCGAAAGGCTTGGGCATTTTTTGTAATCCATGTTCCCGCTTTCCGTTTCAATACCTTTGTCAAAGTTTGAAACTTTGACAAAGGTATTTTCTCTTCAATCGGGGCTAAAAAATAAACATCGTAAACAAAATTATTAGTTCTAAGAAAAAAGCTGAACACTGAACACTAAAATTATGGCAGAAAAAAAGACTTGGCACAGCAATGAATTATGGGAAGTTGAATTGGAATTATTGCGTTCTATCATCAACAAGACCCAATTAGTTGTAACCAACAAATGGGGAGGCGAAGTTTACACACATGATAATAAAAATGTGATTGGCATTGGTGGATTTAAAAATTTCTTTGTGATTTGGTTTTTCAATGGTGTTTTTTTGAAAGACGAACTGAACGTTTTGGTCAATGCCAACGAAGGTGTAACCAAAGGTTTGCGTCAATGGCGATTTACCTCCAAAGAAGAAATCAATGAAAAACACATTTTAGCTTACATCAAAGAAGCCATCGCTAATGAAGAAAAAGGACTTTCCATCAAACTCGAAAAAAAAGAAGTCATTCCTTCAGACTATTTTAGTGGCGAATTGAAAACCGACTTAGTATTTGCGGAAGCGTTTCAAAAATTTACGCCATTCAAGCAAAAAGAATTCATCGAATACGTCGATTCAGCCAAACAAGAAAAAACCAAAATTGCAAGAATGGAAAAAATCAAACCGATGGTGTTGAATAATGTAGGTTTGAATGATAAATACAGAGGGTGACATACCAAATAACAAAATCCAAATAACAAATAAATTAGAAATAAAAATCCCAAATATCAAAGCTTTGAAATTTGGGATTTACTACGTCAGTTCGCACTTTGTGCTCGTGTGTCTTTTGTATTTTGGAATTTTTCCTTTTATGCCTTTTTGTTTAAAGCCATACTGTATTCCATAGAAATGGCTGACTTTTCAATCTTTAATTTTCCAGACATAGTTTCGATAACAGCTGTTGTTTCAGAAACTTCTGCAATTTTTCCATGAAAACCACTTTTAGTTATGATTTTGTCACCTACTTTTAGGCCTGTTTCAAACTCTTTTTCTTTTTTCATCTTACGTTGTTGTGGTAAAATCATAAACACGAACATTACCACAAAAATTAAGAGAATCGGTAAAATACCACCCAATTGATCCATTATATAGTTGTTTTAAATTATTCTTTCTTTTCTTCACCTAAAGGTTGAACAGGTTGCGATTGTGCAGGCATAGTTGTAGTTGTAGTAACAGCTGGAGCACCTCCTTTAATATTGGCTTTGATGGTTAAAGTCTCAACTCCTGTTGCCGTATTCGCTCTAATGGTTACTGTTTTACTTTGTTGTCCTGTTTTTCCAGTAGAATCAAAAGAAACTTTCATCGTTCCTGATTTTCCAGGTTTGATAGGTGTTTTTGGGTATTCTGGAACAGTACAACCACATGAACCTTGAGCACTTGAAATAATCAAATCGTTTGCTCCTGTATTCTTGAATGTATAATTGTAACTTACTTTATCGCCTTGATTAATGTCTCCAAAATTATGCTCCTTTTTGTTGAACACCATTGTAGTGGTTTTAGCTGGAGGCATAGTAGCTGTTGTTGTAGTTTGTGCTGTTGTTGGATTGGTTGGAGTTGCTGTTGTCGTTGGATTAGCCATTGGGGTTGGTTGCGCAGATGGTGCTACTGCATCGGGAGAAGCGGGTGCGATTTCTTGCGCATTTGGGTCAATCCTTGAGCTGGCATCTTCTTCTTTTTTACAAGAAGCAACCAGTAATAATCCTGAAATCAATAAAAAATAAATTCTTTTGCTATTCATTGTATAAAAATTTAAATTAATTATTCCATTAAACCTCTACCCGACTTATTCAATCGTCCAGTAGATTGGTAATTTTTGACTAAGTTATCTAAAATTCCGTTGATAAATATACTACTTTTTGGTGTTGAATATTCTTTGGCAATTTCTAAAAATTCGTTAATTGTTACTTTCACTGGTATAGAAGGGAATTTGAGTAACTCGCAAATCGCCATTTTTAGTAAAATTGTATCCATTTCGGCTATACGATCAACATCCCAATTCGGAGTCTTATCAATGTACTCTTTGGCAAATTCGCTTTCATTCAAAACCGTTTTCCTGAACAATAATGTGGCGTATTCTCTGTCTTCTTCATCTTTAAACAAACTTGAAACTCTAAATTCCGACTTTTCGTTAATTTGTTTCAATTGTTTTAAAATTTGTGTATTCACAACTGGAATATCATCTACCCAAGTTAACTTATAATCTTCCAAATAACTGTACAACTTATCATTAGGCGCAATCACTTCCGAAAATAAATCGATTACGAATTGTTTGTCTTTTTCAAAAGAAGTCAATTTATCTTTCATATAATTAAGATAAATACTGCTTTGCTTCACATCTTGCAACAACAGCAAAATGGCATCGTCATTGGTTTTCCAGTTGTTGATTTTATTGTTTTCTAAAGCAACTTGTAACGATTTACTATCGCCAAGCAAACGCAACAAAATATTATTAACAAATTTTAAATTTGGATTGCGTTCTTCTGGAGTTGCTAAGTGTTTTTTTCTAGAAATTTCAATAAATTCAGCTTCTTTATTGGCTAATTCTAGCAACGTTGACATCATAATTAGGTACAATTCCATCAGATTTTCTAGACTCGAAATCAAGAACTTTTCTTCTTTTTCTATACTATCTGAACCTTTTTGATGCATCGCGTATATGGTTTGCATCACTTTAATACGAATATGTCTTCTGTTTAACACGGATAAGAACTTTTAAAATTAAAGAGCGAAAGAATAACTCTTTCGCTCCGCAAAAATAATACTATTTTTTAAAAACGCTTATCGATTAGCGTTTTCTTTTTTTCTTTGGTCAATTCGGTTTTGTGCAATCGCCATTGCTGCTTTTTGAGTAGTCAATTTGTTTTTAACTGCGTAATCGAAAATCTCCAAAGTAGTATTGTAAATATTTTGAGTTCTACGTAATGCTTCTGCTTTATCATAATGTGCAATTTCAGCATATACATTGATGATTCCACCCGCATTGATTAAGAAATCAGGTGCGTAAACAATTCCGCGTTCCTGCAAAATCGGACCATGAACGTTTTCATCAGCCAACTGATTATTCGCAGCTCCAGCAATTACTTTTGCTTTGATTTTATATACTGTATCATCATTGATTGTAGCTCCTAAAGCACATGGCGCGTAAATATCAACTTCAGCCGAATACAAATCGTCATCTCTAAAAATAGTTGCACCGTATTTTTTGCTTACTTCTTCCAAACGCGATTCGTTGATATCGGCAATTTGAACCAAAGCTCCTTCCTTTGTTAAATGCTCAACCAAAGTTTCACCAACGTGACCAATACCTTGAACTAATATTTTTTTACCTTCTAAATTATCTGAACCAAATTGGTACTTTGCGGCCGCTTTCATTCCCATGTACACCCCGTAAGCTGTCACAGGAGACGGATTTCCAGAACCACCTAACGATTCTGAAATTCCAGTTACGTGAGGTGTTACACTTCGAACTGTATCCATATCAGCAGTTACCATACCTACGTCTTCAGCAGTGATGTATTTCCCAGATAATGAATGTACGAACTCACCGAATTTTTTCATTAATTCTGGTGTTTTCTCTGTTTTAGCATCGCCAATGATAACGGCTTTACCACCTCCCAAATCCAAACCTGAAATAGCTGATTTATAAGTCATGCCACGAGACAAACGTAAAACATCGTTCAATGCTTCCCATTCGTTGTTGTATTTCCACATTCGAGTGCCACCCAAAGCTGGTCCTAATACTGTGTTGTGAATACCAATAATTGCTTTTAATCCAGTATCTTTGTCGTTGCAAAAGACAATTTGTTCGTGATTATCAAATGATAATTGTCCGAAAACAGGATCCATTTTTTGAAGCTCTTTTACTGAAGTGATTTCTGTAGTCATAAAATTGATTTGAGTTGCGACTTTATCAATAAGTCTTGGCAAATTTAACTTTTTATTCAAAATAATTTATTCTACAAAGAATAAATTAGCAATTTGTTAATAAATTTTCTTTTCAATAAGAATATTACAAATACATTAAAAACAACAATTTAACTTAATTCTTAACATTAAACTGTTTTTGGTTAAAAAAAAATGAAAGAACTTCAGTACTTAAACAAATATTTTATAAAATACAAATACCGATTTTTGTTGGGTATTATCATCACGATTGTTGCGCAAATTTTCTCACTTTTCACTCCAGAGCTCATAGGCAAATCGTTTAAAGCCATTGATGAATACAGCAAAAACGGTCAACCGAAAGCAGTAATTCAACAAGAATTAATCACCAATATTTTGCTTATTGTTGGAACTACCTTAATCGCTGGGTTTTTAACATTTTTAATGCGTCAAACACTCATTGTCATGTCGCGACATGTAGAATTTGATCTAAAGAATGAAATTTTCAAACAGTATGAAGTTTTGACTCAAAATTTCTACAAACGCAACCGAACGGGAGACTTGATGAGCCGAATTACCGAAGATGTTGCTCGAGTGCGCATGTATGTTGGTCCGGCTGTAATGTACACAATCAATACAATTATTCGTTTTGCTATGGTGATCATATATATGTATTCCATTTCGCCTAAATTGACTTTTTACACATTGTTACCACTGCCGATTTTATCCTATTTGATCTTTAAAATCAGTAAAGAAATCAATGTTAGAAGTACCATTTTTCAACAAAATTTATCGAATGTTTCCTCTTTTTCCCAAGAAGTTTTTTCGGGAATTCGTGTCATCAAAGCCTATGCATTAGAAAACCAACAAAACCAAAACCTCAACGATTTGGCTATCGAAAGTAAGAACAAAAGCATGAGTTTGGCGAGAATTCAAACACTGTTTATTCCGTTGATTTTAGCCTTGATTGGATTGAGTAATTTGATAGTGATTTATGTTGGTGGCAACATGTACATCAACAACGATCCTGCAGTGCAAGATATTGGAACAATTGCCAAATTCATTTTGTATGTGAATATGCTCAACTGGCCTGTTACATCAATTGGTTGGGTTTCGTCTTTAATACAAGAAGCTGAAGCATCACAAAAACGCATTAATGAGTTTTTAAAAATCGAACCTGATATTAAAAACAATAGTACTTCTTCTACACCAATTCAAGGAGAAATTGAATTCAAAAACGTAACTTTCACCTACGAAGACACCAATATTACAGCTTTAGAAAATGTTTCTTTTAAAGTAAATAAAGGCGAAACTTTGGCTATTTTAGGCAAAACAGGCTCGGGTAAATCGACTATTTTGTCGTTGATTACACGTTTGTATAATGTTCAACAAGGTTCGGTTACTATGGACAAAAAGCCTCTTGCAGAACTCAATTTATACGACTTAAGAAGTAGCATTGGAATAGTGCCACAAGATGCTTTTTTGTTTTCAGATTCAATTAAAAACAACATCAAATTTGGTAAAGAAAACGCTACGGATGAAGAAGTAATTGAAGCTGCTAAAAAAGCGGTTGTACACGATAACATTATGACATTTAACCAACAATATGAAACGATTTTGGGCGAACGTGGCATTACCCTTTCGGGCGGACAAAAGCAGCGTGTTTCAATTGCGAGAGCAATCATCAAAAAACCCGAAATTCTACTGTTTGATGATTGCTTATCAGCTGTAGACACTGAAACTGAAGAACAAATTTTGAACAATTTATTAGCTATTTCAGAAAACAAAACCACCATAATCGTGAGTCATCGCGTGTCGTCAGCAAAAAATGCAAATCAGATTATTATTTTAGAAGAAGGAAAAATTATCCAACAAGGTTCTCATAATCAATTACTAAACCAAGAAGGCTATTACAAAGAACTTTATTTAAAACAACTTTCTGAAAAAGAAGTAGAATAATTCTTGCATTATTACATTTTTTTTATGATTTTTGGTTTATAAACTACAAACTACTAATTGATAGAACGAATATGAGAGAAAACGACATGTTAGAAAAAGACGAAATTTTTTCTAAAGTATTACGAGCAGGAAGAAGAACTTATTTCTTTGATGTTAGAGCTACCAAAGCTGACGATTACTACATTACGATTACCGAAAGCAAAAAATTTACCGAAGAAGATGGTTCGTACCATTTTAAAAAACACAAAATTTATTTGTACAAAGAAGATTTTGCCGCTTTCAAAGAAATTTTGGACGAAATGACTTCATTCGTTTTAAACAATAAAGGTGAAGAAGTGATTTCAGAACGTCACCAAAAAGATTTTAAAAGAGAATACCATTCTGAAACAGCTACTGAAAACTCTAGCGAAGAGAAAAGTTTTACTGACGTAGATTTTGACGATATTTAATGGAAGCTATAGCTAAGATTATCACCAATAAAATCCTAATCAATTTAATATTATCTGTTTTTTGGATGGTGCTTTTGGCTGAAAAGTATGAAAAAGTGTTGGCTGGAGATAAAAAGTCCATTGTGTTTTCGTTGCTCTATTGTTTAATGCTAATAATAACCTCCTACAGTTTGATTAAAGCAGCTAGAGAATACAAAAGAAAAAAAGAATAATTTACAAATCCGTCTTAATGGCGGATTTTTTTATGCAATACGCAAGCCATTTTCAACAGGAAAATCAGAAGTTAGTAATACGATTTCGTCATTATTTACCGAACCCAAAACCAAACATTCGCTCATGAATTTGCCGATTTGCTTTTTGGGAAAATTGACAACAGCAACTATTTGTTTTCCAATTAAATCTTCCTTGGAATAGCGTTTTGTGATTTGAGCAGATGATTTTTTAATTCCGATTGTTGCACCAAAATCAATACTCAATTGATACGCAGGTTTTCGAGCTTCTGGAAAATCATTTACTTCCAAAATGGTTCCCACTCTCATTTCAACTTTTTCAAAATCGTTCCAATTAATCACATCCATATTATTGTTTTTTCAGAATTACTTCAAGAGGTTTGTTGGCCTTTCTACCAAATTGAACTGCATAATCAAGAGCTTGATTAGAACACAAAACAAACAAGTCAAAGTAACCTAGTTCAACTAGTTGTGTTTCAAAAAAACCGCCGTTTTCTTTTCCGTCAACATCTTCAATTTTTACCTTGATTTGATCGGCAGGGAAAGTATTTACAATGGATAAAAAGTAATTGTCTTTGGCATACGGAAAAAACCAACGTTCTTTAATTCCTTCTTGAGGTTTTTCAAGGCGTTGATTGTTTTCATCAATTAAATAATTAAAAGAAAAAACGAGTTCTCTATTGTTCTCTTTCCAACTGTATTGATTATTGGTATTCAAAACTGGTTTTCCATCCAAATCTACTAGCGATAACTTTAAACCTTTTATGTTTTCTCTCGCACCTTCTTCATGAACATTGAGTACCAAATACGAAGTAAAATCATAGCCACAATGCTGCGTTTGACCTGGAACTTGCGCTTGAATAGTAAATGAAAAAAACAAAAAGAAAAGTATAAATCGCATAATCAAAATCAAAGTATCAAAGATACAAACTCAAAAACTATTCCAAGAAAAAATCCGCCTTTCGACGGATTTAAAATTTAATTTGCTGTTACGTAAGCGTATATTTTTGCTGTTGTAGCATCGTCTATTTTGGCTTTCTTTTTCATTCGTTCCAAAATGGGTGACCATTGCTCTGCTGTATAATCGGATGTATTGTACAATTTGTGGCATTTGGCACAGTTGTTTTCGTACAAGGTTCTTCCTTCTGCTAATGCTGGTGAAAGTTCTTTTTTTGCCTCGGTTGGTGCTGGCGCTGTTTTAGGCGAACACGAATATATCATTACTCCTATTACAGCCAAAGCCATGATTTTTGTTTTCATATTTTTTTATTTATTGATTTTGGTTACGTAAATATATAAAAAATCCCGAAAGTTGTACTATCGGGATTTGAATTTATGATTTTATTGCTAATGTTTATTTAACATCCATTAATTCTACGTCGAAAATTAAAGTTGCATCTGGCGGGATTACACCTCCAGCTCCTCTTGAACCATAAGCCAAATAAGACGGAATCACAAAACGCGCTTTATCACCTACTTTCAATAACGCAATTCCTTCGTCCCAACCTTCAATCACATGACCTTTTCCTAATGGAAATTCGATTGGCTTTTTGCGGGCATACGAACTGTCAAATACTTTTCCATTATCTAACGAACCTGAATAATGAACAGAAACGGTTTTCCCATTTTCTGCTTGTTTTCCGTTTCCTTTTTGGATGAATTTGTAACGCAAGCCACTTTCTGTTTTTTCGAAACCAGCAGCTAATTTTTCCATTGCTTCTTCGGCTGCTTTTTTGGCTTCTGCTTCTCTTTTGGCTCTTGATCCTTCGAATGTTCTAAAAGCTTCGATTGCATTCCATTTTTCAGCTTCAACTCCTACTCTTACAATTTCAATTGAATCAATCAAATCGCCTTGAGCTACAGCATCTACCACTTCTTGTCCTTCTACAACATGACCGAAAACAGTGTGCTTTCCGTCCAACCAATTGGTAGGAACATGCGTGATAAAAAACTGCGATCCATTCGTTCCTGGACCAGCATTAGCCATTGACAAAACGCCTGGTTTATCGTGTTTTAAAGTAGGATGAAATTCGTCATCAAATTGATAACCTGGTCCGCCCGAACCAATTCCTTGTGGGCAACCACCTTGAATCATAAAATCAGGAATTACGCGGTGAAATTTCAATCCGTCGTAATACGGTTTCCCCATTGGTTTGGCTGAGTTTTCCAATTGACCTTCAGCTAATCCAACAAAATTTCCAACTGTACCTGGCGTTAAATCGTGTGTTAGTTTTACTAAAATCGCACCTTTTGTTGTGTTGAATTTAGCGTATATTCCGTTTTCCATTATCGTATATTTTTTAATTGAGGTGCAAATTTAATATAATATTGTAGATAAAACTTAAAATTGTACATTTGAGTTCATCAAAAAACGAAAAAAATCATGGAATCAATTTATGAAAAAAAAGGAAACGATGCCGTTATTGCTCGCATCCATTTGCTTACTCCAGAAACTAAAGCGTTATGGGGAAAAATGACTGCAGACCAGATGCTTAAACATTGTACAGTAGCCATTGACGTTGCTTTTGGAACCCAACCTTTAAAAATTAACTTTCTAATGAGGTTATTAGGAAGAATGCTAAAAAAGAAAGTATTCAATAGTGACTTTGGAAAGAATAGTCCTACTGCTCCTGAATTTGTTTTTAAAGAGCAATATGATTTCAATGAAGCTAAAAATGAATTGATTGAAAAGTTTAGTCGATTTTCAAATCAAGGAAAAGAATCTATAAAAACATTAAACCATCCTTTTTGGGGAAAAATGACGTATGAAGATTGGGACAAATTGATGTGGCGTCACATGGATCATCATTTGAGACAGTTTGGGGTATAAAAGATAGACATTTTAGATATTAGAAGGCAGAAATTAGATAAACAATGAAAGAAGAATTAGATTACATCAACATTAACAAACAAACGTGGAACGATAAAACCGATGTACACATTGACTCTGAGTTTTACGACAATGATGGTTTTTTGAAAGGAAAATCGACGTTGAATGCTATTGAATTGGAATTGCTTGGCAATGTGAAAGGTAAAAAAATACTGCATTTGCAATGTCATTTTGGACAAGACACCATGACGTTGGCACGAATGGGCGCGAGTGCAACTGGTGTGGATTTATCGGATAAAGCCGTTCAGAGAGCCACTGAGTTTTCCAATCAACTTAATTTAGACGCTACTTTTGTTTGTTGCGATATATACGATGCTCCGAAACACATTAACGAGAAATTTGACATTGTTTTTACGAGTTACGGAACCATTGGTTGGTTTCCTGATTTGGAAAAATGGGCGAATGTGATTGCGCATTTTTTAAAACCAAATGGACAATTCATCATGGCCGATTTTCATCCAGTGGTTTGGATGTACGACAATGATTTTAAAGAAGTCTTTTACAGTTATTTCAATATCGAGCCTATTGTAGAAGAAGAATCGGGTACGTATGCCGAAACTCAAGCCGATTTAAAAACCAAAAGTGTCGGTTGGAATCATCCTATTAGTGAGATTTTGAATTCGTTGTTGCAATCGGGATTAGAGTTGAAACAATTTAATGAATACGATTATTCGCCTTATAGTTGTTTTAATGAAATAGAAGAATTTGAAAAAGGTAAATTTCGAATTAAGAACTTTGGCAATAAAATCCCGATGGTGTATTCGATTTTGGCTAGTAAAAAAAGCTACTAGCTATCAGCTAAAAGAAAGCAGCTAAAGCTAACCGCTAATTGCTGAAAGCTTTTTACCTTTGCAGTCAAATATCAAATATGAGAATAGACATCATTACCGTTTTACCTGAATTACTCCGCAGTCCGTTTGAAGCTTCAATCATGAAGCGAGCGATTGATAAAGGCTTGGTGGAAGTACATTTTCACAACTTACGCGATTATACGACCAACAAACAAAAAAGCGTTGACGATTATCCGTTTGGCGGTGGCGCTGGTATGGTGATGATGGTACAACCTATTGACGATTGCATTACGCATTTGAAAAGCGAGCGTGAGTACGACGAAATCATTTACATGACGCCCGATGGTGAAACCTTGAACCAAAAAATGGCCAATACGATGTCGATGTACGAAAACATTATTATTTTATGTGGACACTATAAAGGTGTTGACCAACGCGTACGCGATCATTTTATTACCAAAGAAATTTCGATTGGCGATTACGTACTTTCGGGTGGCGAATTGGGGGCTTTGGTGCTTTCAGATGCTTTGATACGATTAATTCCGGGTGTTTTGAGTGATGAAACTTCGGCTTTGACGGATAGTTTTCAAGATAATTTACTTTCGCCTCCAATTTACACGCGACCAGCCGATTACAAAGGTTGGAAAGTTCCCGAAGTATTGACCAGCGGACATTTTGCCAAAATTGACAAATGGCGCGAAGATATGGCGTATGAACATACCAAGAATCGACGACCGGATTTGTTGGAAGAATAGTCACAGTAGACAGTCACAGTCGCAGCAGTATAAACTGAAAACTGAGACTGAGACTGAAAACTAAAACGAAAAGTTGTTTTTTTAAAAAAAAGTTGTAATTTTGCACCCACATTTGACCAACCTCTGGCGAAAACCGTGAATGTTGCTCAGATTTTAAACCATAATTAGTATTAAAAATGGCAAATTTAGTAGATTTCGTTAATAACGAATTATCAACAAGAAAAGATTTCCCTGAGTTCGGAGCTGGAGATACAATCACAGTGTTCTACGAAATTAAAGAGGGTGAAAAAACAAGAACACAGTTCTTTAAAGGAGTGGTTATTCAAAGAAAAGGTTCAGGTGCTACTGAAACTTTTACCATCCGTAAAATGTCTGGTGCAGTGGGTGTAGAACGTATCTTCCCAGTAAACATGCCAGCGTTGCAAAAAGTAGAAGTAAATCAAAGAGGTAAAGTGCGTAGAGCTCGTATCTACTACTTCAGAGAGCTTACTGGTAAAAAAGCAAAAATCAAAGAAAGAAGAAGATAATTCAACTCTTTCTAGTTATAAAAGAAGCTTCGATTGGTTCGAGGCTTTTTTTATGCAAAAAAGTGAACTCTAAATTGTGAATTTCATAATTAAAATCGGTTAAAATAGCATATTCATAATTCAATCGATTTCGCTGCAAAAGATAAATGAAATTCCTTCCATATTATTTATATTTGTTTCCGCAAAAATTAATTTACACAACAACAAATTATAAGCATATGGCAAAAATTAAAGTAGCTAATCCGGTTGTAGAAATCGATGGCGATGAAATGACACGAATTATTTGGAGCTTCATTAAAGAACAACTAATTCTTCCTTATTTGGATTTAGATATCAAATATTACGACTTAGGAATTGAAAGTCGAGAAGCTACCAAAGATCAAATTACTATAGACTGCGCCGAAGCCATTAAACAATACAATGTAGGTATTAAATGTGCAACCATTACTCCCGACGAAGAGCGCGTAAAAGAATTCAACTTATCAGAAATGTGGAAATCACCCAACGGAACGATTCGAAACATTGTGGGCGGAACCGTTTTCCGTGAGCCCATTATTATGCGAAATGTGCCACGTTACGTTCAAGGTTGGACGCAACCTATTGTAATTGGACGTCATGCATTTGGTGATCAATACAAAGCGACTGATAAAGTAATCAAAGGAAAAGGAACGTTGACAATGTCATTTACCAATGAAGCTGGAGAAACAACTACATGGAATGTTTATGATTTCAAAGGTGATGGTGTAGCAATGTCAATGTACAATACAGACGAAAGCATTTATGGATTTGCGCATTCGTCATTTCAAATGGCATTGACTAAAAAATGGCCTTTGTATCTTTCTACTAAAAACACAATTTTGAAAGCTTACGACGGACGTTTCAAAGATATTTTTGAAGAAGTATACCAACAACATTACAAAGCTGAATTTGATAAAAACGGAATGGTGTACGAGCACCGTTTGATTGACGATATGGTAGCATCCGCTATGAAATGGAACGGTGGATTTGTTTGGGCGTGTAAAAATTATGATGGAGACGTTCAATCAGATACTGTAGCACAAGGATTTGGTTCGTTAGGGTTAATGACCTCTGTTTTGGTTACTCCAGATGGAAAAACAGTGGAAGCTGAAGCTGCTCACGGAACCGTAACACGTCATTACCGTCAACACCAACAAGGAAAGAAAACTTCAACCAACCCAATTGCCTCTATTTTTGCTTGGACACGTGGATTAGAGCACCGAGGAAAATTAGACAACAACCAAGAGTTGATTAATTTCTGTAATACTTTAGAGCAAGTTTGTATTGACACTGTTGAATCAGGGAAAATGACCAAAGATTTGGCTATGTTAGTAAAACCAGAAGGTTTGACTGATGCCGATTATTTGACAACAGAAGATTTCTTGCAAGCATTGAAAACCAATCTTGAGGCTAAATTAGCTTAATATAAACTTCTTAGAAAAGTTAGACTTCTTAGAAAATTAAACACTTTTAGACGTATGATGATTCAATTCGAATCTAAGTAGTCTAAAAATCTAACCTTCTAAGAAGTCTTTTTTTTATTTCATCCGACTCTTAATTGGTAAACTGTACATATAGCCTAAAGTAAGTTCTGAAAAATCAGCTTGACCAAAATTGGAATTGATAAATGCGCCTAAAAAAACATTGTGCCTTGGTACTTTATTGGTATTTATTGCGTACAATTTGGCTCCTAATCGCGAAGAAACTGTCTTCTTAAGTTTGTAATACCAATTCAATTCACCTAATTGGTATTGACCATCAACGTATTTTTCTTCGTTAATTTGCCAATCAAATTTGTATGAAGGCTTGTGTAAGTTGATTCCCAATTCAAATTCAATTCCGAAATGACTCAACAGCAATTCACCACTTCCAAAAACACCAATATTAGAGGCATTCCATGTTGCGTTGTCTCTGTATTCAGGATATAATTCGGCCACAAGAGTTCCATTTTCATGGATGTAATCGTAATAATCTTTGTACAAACGGTAATACAAACCATAACCGTATTTGAAGGTTTTATTGATGATTTTCCCTGTAGAAGCCGAAAAAGCATACACGTCTTTGCTGTCATTATTGTATTTAGAAAGCACGCGTTGGCCTAATCCAAAACGTGTTGTGAAATACCTTTGAGACGTTTTATTACTACTTTGGTTACTATCTTCTGTTATTGTAACTTCTTTTTTATTAAAATTCAACTGAGAGTAAACACTGAAAAGAAAGGTATTCAAACCATTATTAGGCAATCGAGTGTGACCGTTGGAATTATGGAAATAACCCAAACCCAATTTGATATGGTAGTTTTCTGACCGCATTAAATCGTAATACAAATTGGAACGAAAAGCCCAAGTAAAATGAGTTGAAATAGCTTTATTATTGGGATTTTCAATTTCATCATAAATAGTTGGAAAATAAGAAGCTCCCAATCCAACTTTTAAATTGTAGCGGCTCGACCATTTTTGCATAACTTTAAAATTGATATACGGAACAACTGAAAACGTGTTTCCAAGTTGAGATGAATTTCCTAAACTAACGTAGGAAAACGTAACTCCCGTTTCAGGATAATTCAATTGGCGCTTCCACTCATGAGAATTATCGTTATTGGTTGTACCAATGGTAAACAAAACACCTTGTTGCGGACTTAACGAAGGAAAGTTGACGTTAGCGGTTGATGTTTTTCCGATAGAATATTCGAGTCCGGCAAAAGTAAAATCTGGTGATTGTGCAGAACCAATTATAAAAAATAGCGAGAAAACAGTTAGTTGAAGAATAAATACTAATTTATTTTGCATAGATAGTTTATTGAAAATCAAGTGCAAAAATAAACAATTGAACTACTTTTGTTCTTCTTTTTTTACTTCATCAACCAAACCTTTGATTTTTCTTACTTTAATTATTGCACGATAACCCGCATTCAATCCCCAATTTTGATTGGTTATTAGCTTTTGATTTCCGTCCAAAAACATAAATTGTCCTGTATTTGGAAAAAACTCGCCCGTATTTAGAGCTTCAATGTGAATAATATTTAATCCTTCTTTTAAATTCAATTGGTATTTTTTAAAATCAGACTCTAAACCAATATTTAACACTACTAATTCTCCATTGAGCCAAATTCGTACGTTATCTCCGTCAATCGCGCCGTAATCTCTACAAACAGTAGTCAATTCAGTAGTGTAAACAACAAACTCTCCAAGAAACATATCGCTATTTAAAATTTCTTTAGTGATACCTTCTTTCTTCATTTCTTTCTGAATTTTTTCCGTATAAATCTCAGAAGGATTGTGCAATGGTTGCTCGTTTACAGGAGTTTTTAGTCCAACTTTGGGCGCTAAAGAAATACTTTTAAGCAACTTCTCGTCTTTGTCTTTACCAATTGAACTTTCGTACTTAATAGAAGCTTGTGCTGTGTCAACATCAATCTTTTTCACTGTCGCTTTATTGTCTTTAACAGCTCCAATACGTATCGACTTCTTAGGGTTTTCGAACTGTGAAAAACCAAATTGAAAACTTAAAAAAAGTAAAACCATTAAAAAATACCGCATGTGATTTTTTTGATAAAAGTATTCAAAATTAAGGTCAAAAACCATCAATCTTAACCATACATTAACATATGTTGCGTACGATTGAAAGCTTTAATTGATGAAATTTGCATAAATTTATATTTATGTCATCAAAAAAGATACCAATTCTAATTTTCTTGTTGCTTTTATTCGCTATCAAAGCATTCTCGCAAGAAAAACACACCATTTCGGGTACAATTTCAGACGCTAAAAACAACGAAACACTTATCGGGGTAAACATTATTCTGAAAGGAACCAATTATTTTGCTATCACCAACGAATACGGATTCTACTCGATTACAGTTCCCAATGGCGATTACCAAATGAACATCAGTTATGTGGGTTTTGAAACTATTGAGGAAAAAATTTCTTTAAATCAAAACATTAAACGCAATTTTTCGATGAGTGAAACGGGCGAACAACTCAAAGAAGTTGTAATTACCGAAAAAACCAAAACCAACACTCGGAAACCAGAAATGAGCGTCAACAAATTATCGATTGCTCAAATCAAGCAAATGCCTGTGGTTTTGGGTGAAGTTGACATCATCAAATCGCTTTTATTTCTGCCTGGTGTAACCAATGCGGGTGAAGGGCAATCAGGATTTAATGTGCGTGGCGGTGGCGCTGACCAAAACCTAATTTTACTCGACGAAGCTACTATTTACAATTCATCGCATTTGTTTGGTTTCTTTTCTGTCTTTAATCCCGATGCCGTAAAAGATTTAAAATTGTACAAAGGTGGAATTCCGAGTCGCTTTGGCGGAAGAGCTTCTTCAGTTTTGGATATTTACCAAAAAGACGGGAATAGCAAAAAATTCAGCATGAACGGCGGAATTGGCCTTATTTCCAGTCGATTACTTGCCGAAGGCCCGATTGTAAAAGACAAAGGCTCGTTTCTCATCGGTGGCCGTGGTTCGTACGCGCATTTGTTCTTGAAATTGTCCAACAACGACAACTCGGCTTATTTTTACGATTTGAATACCAAACTCAATTATAAACTCAACAAAAACAACAACTTGTATTTGTCGGGTTATTTTGGTCGCGATGTATTCGAAATTGCACAAAGTTTTATCAATACCTATGGAAATTCGACTTTAAATTTGCGTTGGAATCATTTGTATTCAGACAAACTTTTCTCAAATTTATCGTTAATTTATAGTGATTATTATTACGGATTAAATCTAGATTTTGTAGGCTTCAACTGGGATTCAGGCATCAAAAATTACAACATCAAATACGATTTCAAATATTACCTTAGCGACAAATTCAAGTTCAACTACGGAGCCAATGCCATTTATTATAATTTTAATCCAGGCGAAATCACACCTTCACGTGAGGATTCGGGTATCAATTACAAGCAATTAGAAAAAAAATATGCTTTTGAACCTGCTTTTTACATCGATGCCGAACAAAAATTGAGCGATAAATTAACAGTACAATACGGTTTGCGTTACAGTTTGTTTTATCGCTTGGGAAGTTCAACCGTCAATTATTACGAAAATGATTTACCTGTTTATTACGATGCTGATCTTAAAATTTATGAAAAAGCTACACCAATTCATACAGAGTTTTTTGGCAAAAACAAAACCATTGCTAGTTATGACAACCTAGAACCGCGATTTTCATTAGCCTACGAATTCAGCAATAACAAATCAGTCAAAATTGGTTACAACCGAATGGTACAATATTTACAACTCATTTCCAACACGGCTTCGCCAACTCCACTCGATGTTTGGACGCCAAGCGATCGCTATATCAAACCTCAAATTGCTGATCAATTGGCTGTGGGTTATTTTACCAATTTCAAAGAAGATACTTTTTCGGTGGAAGTAGAAAGTTTTTACAAAACCGTTAAAAACCGAATGGATTATATTGATGGTGCTGATTTGATTGCCAACGAAGCCATTGAACAAGTGATTTTAAATGGCGAAATGCGGGCTTATGGTTTGGAGTTACTTTTCCGGAAAAATACCGGAAAATTGAGTGGTTGGATTGCCTACACACTTTCAAGATCGGAGCAACGAACGCCGGGTCGTTTTGCTAACGAAATCGGAATCAACAACGGAAATTGGTACAAAAATGGCTACGATAAAACCCACAATTTAGCCGTTACTGCATCCTACAAACTCAACCCGAAATGGTCGTTTGGAGCAAATTTCACCTTGCAAACTGGTCAACCCGTAACCTATCCAAACGGACAATATGTTTACCAAGGAGTCACCGTTCCGAGCTACGGTTTACGAAACGAAAACAATTTGCCTGCATACCATCACTTGGATGTTTCGGCTACTTTAATCCCAAAGAAAAATCAAAATCGCAAATGGCAAAGTGAATGGGTTTTCAGTATTTACAATCTGTATGCTCGAAAAAATGCGGCTTCCATTAGTTTTTCACAAAACGAAGAAACAGGTCAAAATGAAGCGGTTCGTTTGTCTATTTTCGGAATCGTTCCTGCGGTTTCTTATAACTTTAAATTTTAGTATCATGAAAAAAATATTTTCTTTATTCGTTTTAGTGCTTTTCGCCAGTTGTCAAGATGTAGTTGATGTCGATTTGGACACTTCCAACCCACGATTAGTAATCGATGCCAACATTTTATGGCAAAAAGGAACCAGTGGCAACGAACAAGTCATCAAATTATCTACCACAACCGATTATTACAGTAATACAGTTCCTGCGGTTACTGGTGCAACGGTTTTTGTTACCAACAGCGCCAATACTGTTTTTAACTTTGTCGATGTGGCCAACAACGGCCAATACGTTTGTTCCAACTTTGTGCCTGTCATTAACGAAACCTACACTTTGACAGTGCAATACAATGGTGTAACCTACAACGCTACCGAAAAATTACTGGCAACACCAACAATCGATTATGTTGAACAAACTACTGTACAAGGTATTGGTGAAGACTTAATTCAGGTGAAATTCTTTTTCCAAGACAATGGTTTGGAAGACAATAATTATTTGGTAACCGTTCAAAAAGAACCCAATGTGATTCCGGAACAAGGTGTTATTGAGGATCGTTTTTTTCAAGGTAATCAAATGTTTGGATTTTACACCGACCAAGATTTAGAAGCGGGTAATAATTTAAAATTCAGATTGTTAGGCATTTCGCGTCGTTACTACAATTACATGAACAAACTCATCAATATAACGAGTAGCGGCGGCAATCCATTTGCAACTCCACCAGCGACTCTACGCGGAAACATTATTAATCAAAACAATGAAAATGATTATCCTTTTGGCTATTTCCATTTATCCGAAATTGATACTAAAAATTATACAATAGAATAAGAAGCTAATCCAGCTATCCATTACAAAAAAATGCAGTGAAAAACAGTTTTTAAAAGTATAAAACAGCTTCCGTCGGTCGCAGTTTTATCCTAAAAAAACTAAAGTTCTCCACTGCATTTTGTTTTCCATTGCTATCTGGGCTAAAAGAATTAGGAGTTAAAAATTACGAATTAAGAATTAAAAACTCGTAATTTGCACTTGATAATTGATAATTGATAATTGATTACTATTAATTTTTTATTTATCATTTGATAATTACTAAAAGCGAATTGTCAATTATCAATTGTTAATTGTTAATTTTAAAAAAAAATGTCTTCTCACCACATCGTTCGCGACGACCAGGAACCTGCGCTAATTATAGCCAACGGCGCAGCTTGTAGCAATGAATTACTCGATCAATTACTGGAATGGTCGCCATTGGTTATTGTACTCGATTCGGCTATCGAAAGGGTGTTGGAGTTGGGCATCAAAGTCGATGTGCTTTTGGGCGATTTCGATCGTGGTTTTTCTCCTGAAGAGTATCGTGAAAAACAATATCCACTCGAAATTGTTTACGCACCCAACCAAGATAAAACCGATTTGGAAAAAGCATTTGATTATTTAATAGAAAAAGGCCATAAAGCAGTCAACGTTATTTGGGCAACCGGAAAACGTACTGATCATACGATTACTAACATCACCAATATAGTTGCTTATAGGAACCAATTAAAAATTGTGGTTCTCGACGATCATTCGAAAGTGTTTTTACTTCCCAAAAAATACGAAAAATGGTACACAGCCAACACCTCAATCTCGCTAATTCCAATTGGAAAAGTAAGCGGAATTACCACACAAAATTTGTTCTATCCATTGCAAAATGAAGAACTAACCATTGGTTATCGCACTGGAAGTAGCAACCACGTGACTGAAGATGGAATTGTCACAATCGAACATTCCGAAGGCGATTTATTATTGATGGAATGTTGGGATTAAAGTTTTAACTTTGTACTTTGTACTTCGTAATTTTTACTTTTAACTTCGTACTTTCAAATGAAATTCCAAGTCATCTCCGAATACCAACCCACAGGCGATCAACCACAAGCCATTGAAAAATTAGCCAACGGCATTCTCAATGGCGAAAAATACCAAACGCTTCTTGGAGTTACAGGCTCGGGAAAAACATTTACGGTGGCCAATGTAATTGAAAAAGTGGAAAAACCGACTTTAGTACTCGCACACAACAAAACCTTGGCAGCGCAATTGTATTCCGAATTCAAACAATTCTTTCCCAACAATTCAGTGCAATATTTCGTTTCGTACTACGATTATTACCAACCTGAAGCCTACATTCCGGTAACTGGAACGTACATCGAAAAAGATTTATCCATCAACGAAGAATTAGAGAAACTGCGTTTGAGTACGACTTCTGCCCTACTTTCGGGTCGTCGTGATGTACTTGTAGTCGCTTCAGTTTCATGCTTGTACGGAATTGGAAACCCAGTGGAATTTCAGAAGAATGTGATTTCGATCGAAAAAGACCAAGTCATTTCCCGAACCAAATTATTGCATCGATTGGTGCAAAGTTTGTATTCGCGCACTGAAGCTGAATTCACTCCAGGAACATTCCGAATCAAAGGCGATACCGTAGAAATTTTTCCGAGTTACGCTGACGAACCGTTTCGCGTGCATTTTTTTGGTGACGAAATCGAAGAAATTGAAGCGTTTGATGCCAAAACTTCTCAAGTATTAGAAAAATATGACAAGCTCAATATTTACCCAGCCAATATGTTTGTGACTTCTCCCGATGTGTTACAAGCTGCCATTTGGGATATTCAACAAGATTTGGTGAAACAAGTTGATTATTTTAAAGAAATCGGCAAGCACTTGGAAGCCAAGCGATTGGAAGAACGCACCAATTTCGATTTGGAGATGATACGTGAATTGGGCTATTGCTCTGGCATTGAAAATTACTCGCGCTATTTGGATCGACGATTACCGGGAACAAGGCCTTTCTGCTTACTCGACTATTTTCCGGACGATTATTTGATGGTGGTAGATGAAAGTCACGTGACTATTTCTCAGGTTCATGCGATGTATGGTGGCGACAGAAGTCGTAAAGAAAATTTAGTCGAATTTGGTTTTAGATTGCCTGCTGCGATGGACAACCGTCCGTTGAAGTTTGAAGAATTTGAAAGCATGCAAAGCCAAGTGATTTATGTTTCAGCCACTCCTGCGGATTACGAATTGGAAAAAAGTGAAGGAATTTATGTGGAACAAGTCATTCGGCCAACTGGATTGTTGGATCCGATTATAGAAATTCGTCCGAGTTTGAACCAAATTGATGATTTAATCGAAGAAATTCAAGTGCGATGTGAATTGGACGAACGTGTTTTGGTGACGACCTTAACCAAACGAATGGCGGAAGAATTAACGAAATACTTAACCAAAGTCTCAATTCGTTGCCGCTACATTCACTCGGATGTTGATACATTAGAACGTGTAGAAATTATGCAAGATTTGCGAAAAGGTTTATTTGATGTATTAATTGGAGTGAATTTATTGCGTGAAGGTTTGGATTTACCCGAAGTATCATTGGTTGCGATTTTGGATGCCGACAAAGAAGGATTCCTGCGCAGTCATCGTTCTTTGACTCAAACGGTTGGTCGTGCGGCGCGTAACGTAAACGGAAAAGCCATTATGTATGCCGATAAAATCACGGCTTCGATGCAAAAAACCATAGACGAAACGAATTACCGTCGCGAGAAGCAAATCGCATACAATACTCAAAACAATTTGGTTCCAAAAGCTTTGAATAAAGGTTTAGGTAATGCGTTGAGCGGAAATTCGGTTTCAACTCAATACTATGAAGACAAAATTCTAAAAGCAGCCGAACCTGAAAGTTTGTACTTATCCAAACCCGAAATCGAAAAGAAAATCCGCGAAGCAAGAAAAGCAATGGAAAAAGCGGCCAAAGATTTGGACTTCATGCAAGCGGCGAAGTTGCGTGACGAGATCAAAGCTTTGCAGGAAAGGATTTCGTAAAAGAGATTTTCTACTTTTTAATTTTTAGTTATATTTGCTTAATTTACTGCATTTTAGGAATTAAATTGCAGTTGCTAAAATTGCTATTTTACTAAACTTTGGTATTGCTATGAAAAAAATTACGCTTTTATTTATCTTGGTGAATGCTTTTGCTTATTCTCAAATTAATCTTGGAACTACTATATTACAAAATACTGTTGTGGCATCCAACTTGAATGTGCCGTGGGATATGACTTATGGTGCAGATGGAAACATTTGGTTTACCGAACTCAATGGTAACATTAAAAAAATGAACCCAACAACGTATACCATCACCAATGTATTTACCATTCCTGATGTAGTGCTTTTTGGGTTTAGCGTTGGATTACACTCTATCGTTTTACATCCTGATTTCAATACTAATCACTACCTTTATGTGCATTACACTTATTCGACCTCGATGTCAAAAATTGTACGTTATGAATACGATGAAGCTAACAATACTTTAATCAATCCTACCATTATTAAAGGCAACATTGCGGCTGGTGTTTCACATAATGGTTCACGAATGGTCATACTAAACGACAAACTATTCATTAGTTTAGGTGATACATATAGTACTCCAGCCGTAGCTCAAAATATAAGTATTGTTAATGGAAAAGTACTTCGTTTGAATTTAGACGGAACTGTTCCGAGTGACAATCCAATTCCTAGTAATCCTCTTTGGACTTTGGGACACCGAAATCCACAAGGTTTGTGCTACGGAAATGGAAAATTATACAGTTCAGAACACGGAACAGGAAACAATGACGAAATCAACATTATAGAATCCAATCGGAATTACGGTTGGCCTAATGTGGAAGGCTTGTGCAATACTGCAACCGAAATTACGTTTTGCAATGCCAACAATGTCAAAGAGCCTATTTACTCTTGGTCACCAGCAATTGCACCTTGTGGTCTCGATTATTACCAAAATCCTGTAATTCCAGAATGGGACAACTCGTTGCTTTTAGCAGTTTTAAAAGACAAAAGACTTATTCAACTCAAGCTCAGCGCAGATGGAAATACGATTACACAACAAAACACTTACTTAATTAATACTTATGGTAGATTGCGAGATGTTTTGGTGATTCCCGATGGTCGCGTTTTTATATGTACATCGAATCGTGATTACACGGGAACTCCGATTGCTGCTGACGATCGCATAATTGAATTAAAAAACAACAATCCACTTTCAATTGCAACTTCAGAGGAAATAAAAACGACTATTTATCCAATTCCAGCGGATGATATTTTACATATTGAATCCAATTCCAAAATTGATTTTGTTCAACTGATGAGCATCGAAGGCAAAGAAGTTTATTTTGAAAAATATTCAGAGAGCATTGATGTGAACCACTTTTCACCCGGAATTTATTTACTTCAACTATTGGATTCAGATCGAAATAGTATTGAAAAAAAGAAAGTGTTGATTGAGTAATTCAACAAATTTAAAATACGATATTTTACGTATTCCCCACTAGTAATCAGTATGATACATTTGTAAAAAAACAAAAAGTCATGCTGAAGAAAATCTTTATTTACCTATTTTTAACTACAACTATAGCAAATGCACAAACAGGAGTACACACGCCAAGTGATTGGGTTCAAGATGCATTTTTTAGTCGTGATGGAAAAAAATGCCTAACTATCTCAACTGCTGAAACTATATTATGGGATGTTGCTTCAAAAAAAGCAATTTGGGTAAAAAAAACAGCTGAGCTTGGAGTTCCGTACAAAAGCTACTATTCTTTCTTTACTACTGCTGATCCTGATTTGAATTTTATTCTGATTAGAGATAATACCTCGGTTCGAAATTTAGTTGATGTAAACAACTTCAACGTAACAAGATGGAATTACGATAAATGCCATTTCACCTATGATGGAAAAATCGCTGTACTTATTTATAATTTTGAAAAAAATAATGCCAATAAACTAGCATTATTTGACCCAAAAACAGCTCAAACTGAAATCATAGCAGAAAAAATTTATGATATCGCACTATACGAAGGAGGAAAAAAAATTGTACTGCTAAAAAAGAAAGGAAACGGATCGATTGATTATGACAAATTACAGTATTTTGATGTAGAAACCAGAAAATTTATCGATAAAAGCACCAGTTCCATTGATCCATTTCGAAATGTTTATTATACCAAAAATGGTAATTATGTTTTGTATGGAAAAAGTGAAATCATTGTAAAGAAAGCGGATAATACCGAATTAAAAATCAACACCCATTATCCTAACGCCGATCAAATTTCATCTTACGCGCAACGATTATGCCCCAATTACGATAATCCTGACACTGTTAAAATGCTCGAACACAAAAGAGTACAAGACGGTTACTATTTGAGTTTCATCAATACGTATGCTATTTCCAATGGAGTTCTTCTAGATAGTTTTGAGCTGACTAATACCGGTGCAAAAGCTACCGAAGATGCTCTGGTCAACAACATTACTAAAACTAAAAACTTAGAAGAAGAAAAACGAATTTTCAATTTACCCGAAAATTTGTTAAAAAGAAGGCTACTTAAAGTACAAGGCGACGGCTATAAAAATTATGTTTATCATTCAAAAACGAAATGCGTGTATTATGTAGTACCCGACAAACCTCTATATCAAGGAGACTTGGTTAGAATGGATGCACTAAACGATGACCCAAAATTGATACAAGAAGTCTATGAAAAATTAGAAAACTTAGAAAATCCTGTACTATATAGATACTCCAATACTAAACCAAAAACCTGTCCACATTGCAATGGAAAAGGTTCAATATCTAAATCTTTCCAACGTACCGTGGCCGATTACGAATATACCACTGGAAAAAAATTAGTAGAAACAACTACACATACCAACTCATGTGGCAATTGTGGCGGTTGTGGGTTAACTCTCAATTAATAACATTATGAAAAAAACAGCTATCTTTTTTCTATTTATCGTTGGTTTGGCCTATAGTCAGCGGACAGGTCACGATTATAACACGATGGTTTCTGATATCTATTTTAATGATGATTATAGCAAGTTCATTTCGCGAAATGGAAATGAAATTGGTTATTGGGATTGTGCTGCAAAGAAACCCAATTGGGTATTTGAAACGAAAGCATTTGGTTGTGATTATTCTGGGAATTTTTGGTATTTAATTCCGCACACCAACCTAGATTATTTTTCGATGGTCAACTATTCTTCATGTGATAAACTTATTGACGTTAAAAAATTATCGTACAGTCCTTCCTACTCCAAACAATTGTATTGGGTTAACGAAAAAGCCTATATAGTTACATCTGTTGATGAAAAAAACAACAGATTAGTATACTGCAACGAATCGAATGCAAGTGAAAAAAAACTTATTTACAAAGGAAAAGTTGAAAATGTAAGGTATTGTGTTCTCCATGATAAAATTTATGTTTCCGACAAAAACAAAACGAAACGGTATGACATCGCCTCAGAAAAATGGGATGATTATAGTATTGATATTGGTGGGATAAATAAAATCAACGAAAAGTATATTGAATACTTAATTGGCAACGAGTATTACATTTATGATTTTCAAACCAAAGCTTCCAAAAAAATTGACATTGGATCTTTTGTAATGGACCGTTATAAACTTAAAGTTGACCAATATATAATGGTGAATATTGATACCAAAGAAGCTTTTTTCTATGATATCCCTTCTGGGTCCAAATCGAAAATGGAAGTAAAATTCAATTATCAAAATAAAGATGTAGCTAAATTTGTTGATTACGATGGGAATAAAAAAATACTTTATTTCATTGAGCACGAAAGAACAATTTTGAACAATAGAACCTACGTAAAATCCTATTTAAGTGCTTACAACCGAGAAGGAATGTTTATTAATTCCATTCTTCTTACAGAAACCAATCAAGAAGTTGTGGCCGTCTTAGATAAAAAAGCTCAAGCCGAGGCAGATAAAAGACAAGCGGAAGATGCTGCCCGCAACACTCCCGAAAATATCATGCGCAACCGTTTGATCCGTATTTACAACGAAAAATACGTCAATGTAACCAATAAAAGAATTTACCAAGTGGTTCCTGACAAACCTCTTTTTGAAGGAAATTTAGTTCGACTCAATGCTTTGCATCACGATAAAACCAAAACCGAAGAAGTGTATGAAAATATAGATAAACTTGAAGACTTGACAAAATACACACCCGTCAAACAATTTGGCAAATGCTATGTTTGCAACGGTCAAGGTGTTACCCATCAAAACGGAAAACAAACCGTAGCTGATTATGAATATACGCTAGGTGTTAAAGTTGTTAAGACCTCAACCAAAACAAGTGGTTGTCAACATTGTGGTGGTGGTGGAATACTTGTAAAAGAATAACTATCAAGGATTAAATTCATGATTTTTTTGAGAATACGTTATTTTTCGTATTTCATTTTTTGCAAATTTTTATCATTTTTGAAATAAAAAACGATGAAATTACTACTTCCTTTTCTTTTGACACTAATGGGTTATTTTTCCTTTGCTCAAATCGGAATTAATACCTCCAATCCGCAATCGCAATTGGATATAACAGCTAGCAATAGTGTTACACCTTCTAATACAGATGGAATTCTTATACCAAGGATTAGTGCTTTTCCTGCAACTAATCCGACAGCTTCACAAAACGGAATGATGGTGTTTTTAACGGCAACTTCTGCTGGAAAACAACCTGGTTTTTACTATTGGGATAGTACTACAACCAGTTGGATTGGTATTAATTCTACTGTAAATGGAGATACTGATTGGTTAAAATATCCTGGCGGAACAGTACCAAGCTATTCAGATGATGTCATGCATGGCGGCAAGGTGATCATCGGATCAGTACCTTACACAGGAAAATCATTAAACGTAACTTCCAGCGGAATTTACAATCAAGTGGCCGGACAATCAGAGGGAATTTACAACTATGTTGATGGTAGCATAGGCGGAAATGTATTCGCTAATTACACTCGTTTGTATGGTAATGGTTCTGGTGGCGCTCAGGTTGGAAATTACATCAAAATAGAAAGTACCAATAATGTGGCTGAACACGATGGCGTTTGGATAGACATGAATAATGTTAATACAACAGGAAATAACAGAAATGGGATGCGTGTTGATATTTCGGGCACCGCAAACAGTGGAAATCATGTTGGATTAAATAATAATATCCAATCTAATTTTTCCTCTTTTGGAAGAAAGTATGGTGTACAAAATAACATGGGTGGAACAGGCGAAAATTATGGTATACATAATAGTTTTTCCTCAGGTACATTTGGCTATGGCTACTACAATAGCTTTATCGTTCCTGGATTAGGTCTGTACAGCCAATTTACTGCTACAACTTCAGCTACACAATACGGTGTTTACAACAATTATAGCGGCACATCAACAGGAATTAATTATGGTATTTATACTACTCTAAATCAAGGAAGTGGCACTGAATACGGAACCTACAATGAGATTCAAAACAACACCAATGGAGTAAAATACGGAACTTATAATCGTTTTTTAAGCACTGGAACAGGTGCTAAATATGGAACTTATAATGACTTTTCGGGAAACATTGCTTTTCCTTTATACGGTAATTATACTAATGTAAACACAGCCAATTCCACACAAGCCATTTATGGCAATTATTTCAATATGTCTGTTACGGGAAATAGCTCAACATTGAGGACAGCCAATTTTAATTCGATTACTGGAACTGGAACTGGAACCGTTTCTGGCATGTTCAACAGCATCACTTATTCGGGCACTGGCTTTAAAGTAGGAGTTGAAAATAGCTTTAGCGGCAATAGTACTACAGGTTCCACTAGCGGATTTAGAAATACTTTCAGCGGCGAGGCTACTGATTTTTATGGTTATTATAACTTCTTTAATACCACAGGGACTGCTACCCAATACGGAATAATGAATGCATCTAACGGAACCAACTCAGGTGCGCAATATGGTGTTTACAATAATTTTAATAATGCAGCAACAGGAGTAGTGACCGGAATGCACAATGTTATTGACCGAAATTCGGCTTCAATTTTGTATGGATTAAACAATGATTTACGCCCGAACGGTTCTGGTAACAGTTATGGCGTTCATACGCGATTTGCAGGAAGCGGAACTGGAGATTGGTACTCCAATTACACGGATATAACCAATGGTGGAGCGGGAAGCAAATATGGTTTTTATGCTTTAATTCGAACAGCATCCGGCGGACAACATTATGGCATTTACAGCGAAGCTTTAAAATCGGGCGCATTTGCAGGTTATTTCCTTGGAAATGTTTCCATCGGAACTACTACAACAAATAATTATATTCTCCCAACTTCAAGAGGAACCAATGGTCAAACGATGCAAATTGACGGAACTGGAACCGTAAATTGGGTGGATCCATCATTACGAAATTACGTTACTACGGGAGCATCAACTGGAATTTACAATGTCAATATAGTAGAATATACCATTCGAGTGTATAATGGAATTTCAGAAATTCGATTGCCTAATGCGGTCGGAAATCAAGGTAAGATTTTTATTGTAATTGGTAGTAATGGCATTGGTTCTAAAATATTCTCAACTTCGGGTGGATTTATTTATGATGACGTTACAAATTCTAACATTTCATCAATCAACGCTAACGAACGCTATTCTGTACAAAGCGACGGGACTGATTGGATTGTGATTGGTCGTTAATAATGTAACATCAATCCTGTTACAATTGTCCAATCAACTCCTCTTTTATATCCTTAAAATTGTATAACTTTACTTTATCAATTTTTTATAGATATGAAAAAGACTTTCATTTTATTAGCTATTCTCTTTTCTGTCAAAAGTTTAACCCAAAATAAAGAGGTTGAAACTATTGAAAAACTTTTATCCAAAACAAGTGAAGCTGTAAAAGAGAATAAATTAGATAGTGCCAACTACTATTCTAACCAAGCATTAAAAAAAGCTGATGCCATTGGTAACTTAAAGTATCAAGCTAAAAGTAAAATGGCTATTGCTCAAATTTCTTTTTCCATAGGCAATAAAAAACAAGCTTATGAAAAAGCTAACGATGTTTTGAAAATTGCAAAAAAAATAAATGACCAAGAACTTATTATTGATGCTAGCTTACAAATTGCCAATGTTCATTTCTACAATATGGATGATGAAAAAGCAATGCAGTTATACAAAAACATTGAAAAAATTGCTGAGAAGAATAAGATTCTTAACAAGACTGTAGTTAAAACTTTATCCAATATTGGACTATTGTTTTTTAGAGCCACCAATAATTCAGCAACTAACTTAAAAAATGCTGAAAACTATTTTAAAAAATCAATAGACGCTTCAATTAAAATAAAAGACAAAGAAGAAGAACACATTTCGTTGTGCTTTTTGGGTGGCGTTTACAATGCAACTGGTGAATTTGACAAAGCCATTGAAATCGATTTACAGGCTTACAATTTCTTCAAAAAAACTAATAACTTCAATCGAATTCCACATGCTCTATACGGATTAGGCGAGGCCTACATTGGAAAAGGAGATTTTAAATCGGCCGAAAAATATTATAAGGAATTTGTTCAATTGAACGAGGATATGAATAATAATAATGGTTTGGCCAAATCGCATTGGGCATTAGCACAACTATACAATGCTTCCAAACAATTTGATAAAGCAGCAGAAGAATATGAAAAATCAATTCATTTTTTTAAGAACGATGAAACTATTGAATTAGGAGCGCTTTCAGCCGTATATAATGAACTTTCAGATACTTATTATAAGTCTGGTAACTATAAAAAAGCTTACGATTTTTTAGGAGAATACATTACGGTTGAAGATTCTATCAAACGCTCTGAGAGCGAAATTGCAATCTCTGAATTGGAAACCAAATACCAAGCCAACAAAAAAGAACAAGAACTTAAGTTACTTTCTGAGAAATCGAAACTCCAAAATATTATTTATCTCAGCTTGTTAGGTCTTTTAGTTGCGCTCGGAGGGTTTTTATTTTACGGCTATCGAAACAAAATCAAAACGGCCGAAAAACTCAGAGAATTGAACGATTTAAAATCGCGTTTCTTTGCCAATATCTCGCACGAATTTAGAACACCGTTAACGTTGATTAAAAGTCCTTTACAAAGCCTACAAAACGAAATTAAAGACCAAAATCAAAAAACCAAACTTCATCTAATCGATAAAAACTCCAATCGAATGTTGGATTTAGTTGACCAATTGCTCGAATTATCCAAAATTGATAGCGGAAAATTACAATTACTTTTGAAAGAAGGCAACATTGGCACTTTTCTCACTTCTATTGTTGAACCTTTTGAATACCAAGCCAAAGAGCGAGAACTGAAATTCGATTCAACGATTGCAAAAACAAATGAAAATCACTATTTTGACAAAGATGTAATCGAAAAAATAGTGACCAATTTATTGTCCAACGCATTAAAATACACGCCTGAAAATCAAACTATTAAATTTTCTTCTTTCATCGAAAATAAGCAATTAAAGCTAATCGTTTCCAATTCGGGTTCCGAAATCAAAAAAGACGATTTACCTAAACTTTTTGAGCGCTTTTATCAAAAAAATGAAACCCAAAAAGGAGTTGGCATTGGATTAGCATTGGTGAAAGAGTTGGTTGATTTGTATAAAGGAAAAATTGAAACTAAGTTAGATCATACTACGCTGAGTTTTGTAATTGAGTTGCCTCTCGATTCCATTGCTACGAATGCTGTACTTATTGATAAAAAAGAACCTCAAAATAATACTTTCGAAGAAGTTTGGGTTGAAAATGAATTACCTTCTCTTCTTATTGTAGATGACAATCAGGATATTCGATTGGTTTTGAGGGATTTATTTAAGAATAATTATCAAATCATTGAAGCTACTGATGGAGAACAAGCCTTAGAAATAGCACTAAGGGAAATTCCTGATTGTATTATTTCCGATGTAATGATGCCCAAAATGGACGGCTTTGAATTCACCAAAGCAATAAAAACAAATGAGTTAACTTCATTCATTCCAATAATATTGTTGACCGCCAAAACATCCGATGAAGCGCATTTACAAGGATTAAAAAGTACTGCTGATGCATATCTAACAAAGCCTTTTAACAATGATATTGTAAGAGAAACGGTTCTACAAATTCTCAACGAACGCAAAAAACTCCACGATCGCTACAGTCATGAATTAATTTTAAAACCAACTGATATCGTGATCAATTCAGTGGATGAAAAATTCCTAGAAAAATTACAGCTGGTTTTAGATAAAGAACTTACAAATGCAGACTTTTCTGCTGATGACTTTGCCTCATTTATGGGCGTAAGTCGCATGCAATTGCACCGAAAATTAAAATCGCTATTGGGCGTTTCAACTACCGAATTTTTACGCAAAGAACGCTTAAAAATGGCCGCTGCATTGATTAAAAAAGGAGGCGTTAATATTTCTGAAATTGCCTACGCTGTCGGTTTCAATGACATCTCTTATTTTAATCGTTGTTTCAAAGAACAGTTCGATTGCACTCCAAAAGATTTCATAAACAAAAGTTCATAAACCGCTAAAAAACAACCAATTATACTTGTTGTTACATTTCTCCAAGCGACTGTTACAATAGTCTATTGATTAGTGTTGCATTGTACGCAATTTTGCCTTGTACAATTAAAAACACATAATCATGAAAACAAAATTTATTCTAGCCTTTATTGGTAGCTATTTATTACTTACGGCTTGCTCTGCTGATGATGGTAAAGATGGTCAACAAGGTCCACAAGGTCCTGCGGGAACAGCCAACATAATGTACAGCAACTGGATCAATCAAAATTGGAACATGGACGATGCCAGTACTTTCAAACAAATGCGAGTTACTGACAGTCATATAACAGATGCTTTTTTGGCAGAAGGCGGAGTTGTGTTAGGCTTTTTTAGATTTCAAGAAAATGTTCCTTTTGCACTTCCTCATCAAGATTTTACCAATAAAAATATAAGAGAATCATATCCTGTGCACTTTGCTTCAAATGGCGAAATGCGTTTTGTGATACAAAGTACTGATGGAACTGCATTGACACCAGCTGAAGTAAATGGCAGCGGAACCGGAATTAATCCGCAATACAAATACATTCTTATTCCTGGTGGAGTTAACATTACAGGAAAAAAGGCTTCTGACTTAAGCAAAATGAGTTATCACGACATTTGCAAAGCGCTTAACATTCCTGAATAGCAATCAATTAAACTAAAAATTAAATTATGAAAACTAAACTATTGCTCATCACAATTATAGCTTTTTCATGGAATTGTCACGCTCAAATTTTAGACAACCTAATGAAAAAAGCTGAAAAAGCGGCCGAACGAACAGTTGAACGAAAAGTAGAACAAAAGGTCGAAAAAAAGACAGAAGAAGGCATGGACAAGGTGCTTAATCCGAAGAAAAAATCGGCGAAAGAAAACAATGGGACAACTGCAGAAAAAAACTCAAAAAAGAAAAAAAATGCAAAATCAGCCAACGATTTTGTAGCAGGAACCAAAGTGATTGCTAGTGATGATTTTGCGCAAGATGCTGTTGGAGATTTTCCTGTGAATTGGTCAACTAATAGTAGTGGCGAGGTCGTGACTTTTGATGGTTCGGAAACCAAATGGTTAAAATTGTCTGACAAAGGCAACTTTACACCTAACAATTTTAAAAAACTGCCTGACAATTTCACTTTTGAGTTTGATTTGTATTCGACCGAAGAATTCTCTTATTATTCATCGGGTTTGCGAATCGGATTCATCGAATCAAAGAAGAAAAACGATTATTTGCGTTGGAGCGAGTTTAAAAATGGAGACGAAGGTGTGATTTTGGGTTTGCATCCACAAGTGGCGGGTGGTCAAAGTAAAGGTCAAGCCTATTTTAAAGTGATTAATAATGGCGGAGAAATTATGACTAATGAGGTCGAAACTGAAAGTTATAACAACTCCAATTCGACAGCAAAAGTTCAAATATGGCGCCAGAAAAATCGTCTTCGAATGTACATTAATGGTGACAAAATTTGGGATTTGCCCAATGCGTTTCAAGATGCACAGTACAACGGAATTGTATTCTATCTGTACAATTACCATGAAAAAGACGATTTTTATTACATCGCTAATTTGCGTTTGGCAGAAGCCGGAAAAGACACGCGTCATAAACTCATCGAAACAGGCAGTTTTACAACCAATGAAATTTTATTCGACACAAATAAATCGACCATAAAGCCTTCTAGTGCAAAGGTTTTGGGTGAATTGGGTGAAGCCTTAAAAGAAAATCCCACTGTAAAAATTAATATTATTGGTCACACCGATAGCGATGGAAAAGACAGCGATAATTTAAAACTGTCGCAACAACGTGCCGAAAGCGTTAAAAATTACCTCAACAAAAATTTTGGAATTGAAACTAGTCGAATGACTACCGAAGGAAAAGGCGAAACCGAGCCAATTTCTACTTCCAATACTGAGGAAGCCAAAAAACAAAACCGCAGAGTAGAATTTAAAATCATTTAATAAATTAAAAAAACAAGATCATGAAAAATTATTTAACCAAAACCATTTTAGCAATTGTAATTACTATGTCATTCGTATCATGTTCAAAAGACGACGGGCCGACATTCAGCGAAGAAAACTTTTTACCAGGATACTTGACTAACTCTGGCTTTTCAGCCATTAGTAGTAGTCATGTTGACTCAGGAAATTACGAATTTGGTGTAGAATTTACTCCGTTAGTTAAAGGAAAAATTACGGCTCTAAGAGTAAAGCTTCCTGCTGTTAATAATAGTTTACGAATCACAATTTGGGACAAAGCCACAACTACTCCAATTCGCACTGAAACGGTAAACGTAAACACTTTTGACACCGAACAAAGTTTTGATATTACCGATTTAGAGCTAACGGCAGATCATCAATATGCCTTAACAATGAACTCTAATGATTGGTATGAGCGCGAAAGAACAGGAGGCACTAATGCAACCTATCCTATTACTTCAAACAATATTAAAATTGATAGCTATAAATGGATAAGTGGAACTACACAATCTTATCCAACAAACTTAGCATTAAATTATTACGCAGGTGATTTATCATTCAATTTTATTCAAGTAGAATAATATTTTTTAAAATGAGATTGTTCTGAAAACTGCTGTTCCATGCCAAATAAAAAGAAGAAAAAATACGTAGGTAAATTGGAAGAATTTCCTTCCAAAACCATTTTCATCAATGTCAATCATTTGGAGAATGGAAACTACGAATTGAATATCATTCAGAAGAATAAACTGATTTTAAAGACAACATTTATAAAAAAATAAAATGAAAACAATACTAAAAACAATAGCTTTTTTATTCATTATCACAACTTTATCTTGTAGTAATGATGACTCAAATTCTTCTACACCTGAAGTAGACAAAGATATTTATGCATGTGGTATAGGGTCGAATGGAACAAACAACATTGCCAAAGTATGGAAAAATGGAGCAGTTACAAATTTGACCGATGGAACAAAAAATACTATTGCGCGTTCTGTATTTGTTTCAGGATCTGATGTTTATGTTGCTGGTTATGAAGAGAATAGCCTTACAAGAATAGCTAAAGTATGGAAAAATGGAGTGGTTACTGATTTAAGCGATGGAACTCAGTTTGCTTACGCATACGACGTTGCTGTGTCAGGAACAGATGTTTACGTAGCTGGTTTTGAATCTAATGGAACTAAAAATGTTGCCAAAATTTGGAAAAATGGAATTGCTACAAATTTAACTGATGGCACAAAAAACGCTTCCGTAGGTTGTATTGTCGTGTCTGGAAGTGATGTTTATGCAGGAGGCTATGAATCTAATGGCACAAGAAATGTTGCTAAAATTTGGAAAAATGGCGCCGAAATTATTTTGAGTGATGGCACTTTTGATAATGTAGTTCTTTCAATTGCAATTTCGGGAACAAACATTTATGCTGCTGGCTATGCTTATAACGGAACAAAATATGTTGCGAAAACATGGAAAAATGGTATCGCAACCTATTTAACAAATGGTGTAAACACATCGTATGCAAATGCAATTGCTGTGGATGGAAACGATGTTTATATAACAGGTTATGAATCTAATGGCACAGTAAATGTTGCTAAAATCTGGAAAAATGGAGTTCCAACTAATTTAGGCAATGGTACTTCCAATTCTGATGCAAGATGTATTGCAATATCTGGATCAGATGTGTTTGTAGGAGGAAGCGAATTCAATGGTACTACTAATTTAGCTACCTTATGGAAAAATGGCACACCAACAATTATGTCGAATGAAACACCAATGAATGGTTCTGTTTATTCAATATTTATCAAATAGAATTCTACAGTTAAACTATGAACCATAAAATGACAGCTATGAAAATTTTATACTACCTATTTTTTTTATTACCTATTGGCTGCTTATCACAAATCGGAATCAACACTACAACACCCAATGCAATGTTGGAGGTCAATTCGACCAATAACGGCTTACTTATTCCACGTGTTTCACTCACATCAACGTTAGACAATAGCACGGTTGTCAATCCGCAAGGTGGCGCAGTAGTTACTTCAACTTTGGTTTATAACACCAATACTGCTGGTGCAAGTCCGAATAACGTAACTCCTGGTTTTTATTATTGGAATAACACTCTCTTGCGCTGGATTCCGATTGATGGCACAGACGATTGGTCGATTAATGGAAATACGGGCATAACTACACCTGCAGTTCCTGTAACTTACGGAACCTCAACTATAGGAAGCAATGAGATTTTTTTGGGGACAAAAGATGCGAATGATGTGGTAGTAGCAACCAATAATTTAGAACGAATGCGTATTAAGCAAACCACCGGAAATGTTGGAGTTGGAACGGCTACACCATCAGAAACTTTACATGCCTATAAAAATTCAAATGCAAATAAAAGCACCATATTGGGCGAAGCTATTCAAACGAATCCTGTTGCTGATTATCAAAACAGAGGAGTTTTGGGTTATGGAAGCGGAACTGCCGCTGGTGGTGGCTTTGGAGTTGGCATTGGTGTGATGGGAATTGGAGATCGAACGAATAGCTATTTTGCGACTGGAATGTATGCGCATTTAGGAAGTACTGTTCCTAATGCTCCTTTTACCAACCAAGCTTTGATAGCCAACGGAAATAATTTTGGCAACGCAGCCATTTTTACAGGTGGAAATGTTGGTATTGGCGTTGCTTTAGGAACGAATCCGACGAATTTATTGCACATTAACAGTGCGACTAGTGGCGCCATTAGAATTGTGGATGGAACACAAGGTGCAAATAAAGTTTTAACCTCAAATGCAGCAGGTGTAGCGACTTGGCAACCTGTTGGTATTGAAAGTTATCAGGCCGATTTATCAGCCGTTACTGGTGTGAGTGTTGCCTATACGCAAACCGCAAATTTTATTCAAACAGGCGCTTCCATCACGTTGCCTCCAGGTCGATTTGCAGTCAATGTATCTATGCTTTTATCAACAGTTCCTGGCGCGTACACCAACTCGAATGAGGCGTTTTGGGTACGATCGTCGTTTTCGGATAGTGCTGGTGTAAATCCTTTGCCTTCTGGTGATATTATTGGTTCTAATTTGGTGAGTGGAAATATGGTTCCTAGCACCTTGTATTCGTTACTTACTGGAATGGTGGTTATTAATAACACGACTGCCGCAAACAAAACTTATTATTACGTTGTTGGAAGAGTAGTTACCAATAACTCTACCCGAACCTTATCCTTTTTTGGTGGAAGTTATTGGGCAGAAAACAACATCATTGCCTATCGATTGAATTAGAAGTTTGAATTAGTTTTTATTGTAGTTTTTAGTTGAGAAGCTGTTCTTTTGGGAGCAGCTTTTCGTTTTTAAAAAATACTACTTATTACCACTACTGCCCTAGCCCAGATTACTTCACGTACATTAATTTTAAGCGGAGTTCAGTGAATGCTCCGCATTTGAAGTGAAAAGCTTTTTGAAGCAACAATTGAGTTGTACTTGCCTAACTAACGCGACCAGCGGAAGCGCTTAGTTGGGCTTAGTAGAACCAATTGAGGCTTTAAAAACTTGAAACGCAAAGCTGGAAATTGCTTCGCTTGAAAGCTTACAATGACGCTGAGTTAAATGGGCAATTTCATCACATAATCGTCCATAATGTAACCGTTGCCGATGTCGAATTGCTTTTCTTCGGCGATATGAAAGCCAAGTTTTTGATAGAAATCTTTGGCTTTGTTGAAGCGATTTACGGTGAGAATCAGAGCAGAATCTCCGGCTTTTAGAGCGATTTCTTGGATGTGATTGATGACCCATTTTCCGATGCCTTTGCCCTGAATTTGAGGCAAAACGTAGAGTTTGTGTATTTTGGTTTGGTTTGAATTTTCGAAATGAAGTTCGTACGACGCAAAACCGATAAATTGGCCATCATCTTCCACGAGCAAAAAAGGCTTCGGATGTTGCAATTGTTTTTCTAAAGAAGGCAAACTGTACATCATTTCCATCATGTAATCGAATTGATCTTTCGATAAAATATGTTCGTAAGTTGCAGGCCAAATTTGCTGCGCTAAATCGCGCACAATCGGCAATTGTTCTTTGCTAGCAACAGAAATCGTCATTACTTTTTGAGTCGTTTTTGTTCGCGAGCCAATAAGGTGTTTTTGAGAAGCATTGCGATAGTCATTGGTCCAACGCCGCCTGGAACTGGAGTGATGAATGACGCTTTTTTGACTACATTTTCGTAATCAACATCGCCCACAATTTTATATCCTTTTTCGGAAGTTTCGTCGGCTACGCGCGTGATTCCTACATCGATTACCACAACATCGTCTTTGACCATTTCGGCTTTTAAGAAATTTGGAACGCCCAAAGCTGTGATGATAATATCGGCTTGCGAGGTAATTTGGTTGATGTTTTTGGAGTGACTGTGCGTTAGTGTTACCGTTGAATTTCCTGGAAAATGATTTCTTCCCATCAAAATGCTCATTGGACGACCAACGATATGACTACGGCCAATAATTACAGTGTGTTTTCCATCGGTTGGTACGTTGTAACGCTCTAATAATTCTAATATACCAAATGGAGTTGCAGGAATAAATGTACTCATATCGAGCGCCATTTTTCCGAAGTTTTCGGGATGGAAACCGTCGACGTCTTTGCTTGGATCAATACACATTAGTACGTGTTGCGTATCGATTTGTTTGGGTAACGGAAGCTGAACGATGAATCCGTCGATATCGTCATTTTCGTTGAGTTCTTTGATTTTTTTGAGCAACTCTGTTTCGGAAGTTGTGCTCGGCATTTTAATTAAAGTCGATTCAAAACCGACGCGTTCGCAAGCTTTTACTTTACTTCCTACATAGGTTAAACTTGCACCATCATTGCCGACAATAATGGCTGCCAAATGCGGTACTTTTTCGCCGTTGTCTTTCATTTTCTGAACTTCAGCAGCGATTTCGTTTTTGATGTCTTCCGATACTTTTTTTCCGTCTAAAATGGTCATTGTTGTGTTGTTGTTAGTTGTTTTAGACCTTTTTCGTGTTTTATCTCATTCCCTTCATTCCGCCCATCATGCGCATCATGTTTTTGCCTCCAGGACCTTGCATCATTTTCATCATTTTACTCATTTGGTCGAATTGTTTCATTAGCTGATTCACTTCTTCAATTTTGCGACCAGCACCTTTGGCAATACGTGTTTTTCTTTTCATATCGATGATAGAAGGTTTGCTTCTCTCTTTTGGAGTCATTGAATAAATAATGGCTTCAACATGTTTGAAAGCGTCGTCTTCAATTTCAACATCTTTAAGCGCTTTATTGGCGCCAGGAATCATTCCTACCAAGTCTTTCATGCTTCCCATTTTTTTAATTTGTTGTATTTGCGCTAGGAAATCATCAAATCCAAATTCGTTTTTAGCGATTTTCTTTTGCAATTTGCGCGCCTCTTCTTCATCATATTGTTCTTGAGCTCTTTCTACCAAAGATACAACGTCTCCCATTCCCAAAATACGATCGGCCATACGCGAAGGATAGAACACGTCAATTGCGTCCATTTTTTCGCCTGTTCCGATGAATTTGATTGGTTTATTTACGACTGATTTAATCGAAATGGCCGCTCCACCACGTGTATCACCATCTAATTTAGTTAAAATTACACCATCAAAATCCAATCGGTCGTTGAAGGCTTTGGCTGTATTTACTGCGTCTTGTCCCGTCATCGAATCAACCACAAATAAGGTTTCTTGAGGTTGAATGGCTTTGTGAACATTGGCAATTTCGGTCATCATTTCTTCATCAACTGCCAAACGACCAGCCGTATCGACAATTACCACGTTAAATCCGTTTGCTTTTGCGTAAGCTATCGCTTTTAGAGAAATATCAACCGGATTTTTATTTTCAGGTTCAGAGTACACTTCTACTCCAACTTGTTCACCCACAACATGCAACTGGTTGATTGCCGCTGGACGGTAAATATCACAGGCAACCAAAAGAGGTTTCTTATTCTTTTTGGTTTTGAGATAATTGGCTAATTTTCCTGAAAAGGTAGTTTTACCCGAACCTTGTAAACCCGACATTAAAATTACGGTTGGATTTCCAGATAGGTTAATTCCAGCTGCATCGCCACCCATTAAGGCCGTTAGCTCGTCTTTGACTAATTTGACTAATAATTGTCCTGGCTCTAAAGTGGTTAAAACGTTTTGACCAATTGCTTTTTCTTTGACTGTTGTTGTAAACTCTTTAGCAATTTTAAAGTTCACATCGGCATCTAGTAAAGCTCGACGCACTTCTTTCAAAGTTTCGGCTACGTTTACTTCAGTGATTTTTCCGTGTCCTTTTAGGATGTGGAACGCTTTATCTAATTTATCGCTTAAATTATTGAACATAATGATGGCTATTTTCTAAAAATGAAGTGCAAATTTAAGCATTTGAAATTGAACTACGAAAGTTATTAGAAAGAAAAAACCATTCCGATTTGGTAATCGAAATGGTTTTAAAAGCACTAGTAGTAGGTAGTGTTAATTTTTTTCGAAGGTTACATAATCGGTTCCGCCGTTTCCTCCACTTACATGCACCAATTGAATTTTGGTTGCAGTATACGAAATAATGTTCCAATCTTCTGTCAAATCAGTAAAATCAGCAGGTGATGAAAAAGCCATATTGAAGTCTAAATCGTTGCTTGGACTATCATCGCCACTATTGTCTGAGGTAACAGACCAAGTTCCGTTGTATGTATTGGTTCCGTTTGTTGCTGACAAAATGCCACTAGTTCCGAAAGTAAAATTATAACCTGTGAAGTGACTGGTTTCGTTATTTCCTGAATCTTCAAAGAAAGTAATTCTCCATGTTCCTTGATTGGCAGTATTGATTACTGGGGTTGGATCTTGTGATGTTGAATTTGAATTATCGTCATCGGAGCTGCACATTGAGGCTACATTGAGCATAAACAGCATAGCTAAAATCGGGATTAATTTTAGTGTTTTCATAATAATTTGTTTTTAAAAAATTTAGGGTTAATATTTATAATTTGGTAAAATTTAAATAATCGGTTCCGCCATTTCCACCACTTACGTGTTTTAATCGGATGATGGTCTGATTGTATTCAAGGATAATCCAATCTTCTGCAAAACTTTCTAAATCGGGATCAGCATAAGTGAATTCAATTTTATTGTACCCATCATCGATATAATTAGACCAAGTGCCAAGTGTTGTTATACTGTTTTTAGTAACTTCGACATTGCTGTTGGCAATGAACACAAAATTATATCCATTGTAATCGCTTGTTTCTACTGTTCCATCCTCGTTAAAATACGACACATACCATGTTCCTGTAGTTAATATTGTATTGAATGATGGATTCCAAGTTCCTGAGTCCTCACAATCGTCTATTGCATCTTCTAAAAATGATTCTAATTCAGCATTATTATTAATCACAACGTTTTGAGCGTTAGAATTGGTTGCAGAAATAGGATAGGCAATAGCAGCAATCACGTTAGAAGATAAACCGTTAATAAAACTATACAATTGACTGTTGTTTTGAATTGTAACTGTATTAGTCGTTTGTGTATTTGTATTGTAAACATTAATCGCAATAGGATAATTAATAAAAACACAATCTATTTCATCCAATCCATCATCATCACTACAATCTTCAGTAGCATTATTCAAATCGCTCCAATTTGCTATAGTTTGTGTAGTAAAATTTTCATATTTAATTGTAATTGGATAGCTAAAATACACTATATCATTTCCTGAAGTATTGTCTTTTAAATCTTGTACTGTTTGATAATCATCTTTTGTAGTTACTGTAGTTTGATTTCCGTTTACAGTCACAGTTACAGGTAAAACAACACTAAAACAACTAGTATTATCTAAAACATTATCGCAAGCTGTTGGATTCTGTGAATTACGACTGATTAGCTTTGATAATGGTGAACCTACAACAATCGACTCGGTAGGTGGAGTATCGGTTATAATTTCATCTTCTTCTTTTTGACAGTTGGTTAATGCAAAGCTTAAAGCAAGAATCAAGAGTAATTGTATCGTTTTCATTTATCTTTTATTTAGCATTTGAAAGTAAAACATTTATTTCAAAAAAAACCCTACCTAAGAAAAACATTTATTTTATTTTTCAACAAATTTTCAATTTAATGCTCCATTCAGGTTGATATTAATTAGTTTGTTTTTGGCAAAAAATAAATGCTGTGACTTTAGTCACCAATACAAACACAATATAATTGTAATTTTGAAAAAATTTCTTTAAAAAAATAATCCACTTTTTTTATTCGCAACAAAAATCTATTTTTACACAACCAATTTTTAACCATGTCATCAATTCCATCTTTATCAGACGTTTGTAAAGAGTCGATTTATGCCGATTTCTTTAAAAAACATGCCAAAGCATTGCGCAATTACTTGCTGTATAAGTTTGGCAATCAGGATCAGGCCGAAGACATGACACAAGAAGCCTTTATCAAATTGTGGCAAAATTGCAAAGATGTTCCTTTAGAAAAAGCGAAATCATACATTTATACGATTGCCAACAATTCATCTTTAAATATTATTGCACACGAAAAAGTGAAATTGAATTTTCAAAAACACAATTCACTGAATGATCGTTCCAATGAAAACCCTGAATTTCTATTAGAAGAGACGCAGTTCAAAGACAAACTACTTTCGGCTATAGATAAACTCAACGAAACCCAACGCGTTGCTTTCTTAATGCATCGTATTGATGGAAAAAAATACGCTCAAATTGCAGAAGAGCTTGAAATTAGCGTAAAAGCGGTAGAAAAACGAATTCACCTAGCATTATTAGAATTGCGTAAAGAATTTGAACATTTTAGGTAGGGTAACATTTTGATTAACTGTTACTTTGGTAAACCACTAAACCAAATGTCATGAAAAAACAACTACTCTTACTGATTTTTGTGTTGCTTCTTTCAAATCATTCATTTGCTCAATACACATTGGATTGGATGCAAGATGAAGGTGAATACAACAAAACCGCGACGATGATGGCGATTGATAGTCAAGATAATTTAATTGTAACTGGTTATTTTACTCATCAAAATATTTACACTCGAAAATACGACATCAACGGAAATGTGCTTTGGGAAGTTACGGATGCATCAGGAATTCCAAGTAATTACCAACGCCCGTATTGGACAACTTGTGATGCTAACGACAATGTTTTTGTGATTGGTTATCGCTATGCTGGAACTGGAACTACGCAATATATTGATGCTATTGTAGTGCTAAAATACAGTCCGAGTGGTACTTTGTTATGGAAAAAAAATGTACAACACAGTATCTATGTGAGTCCGGGTGGCGGACCATTACGCGCCGTAACAGATGCGGATGGAAATCTATACATCGGAGCTCGCCCAACTGTTCCAACTGGAATGACTTTACATAAAATTGCGCCCGACGGAACTACCATTTACAGCAATACCTATAACGGAAATGAAGATGGAAATTTCAGTTCAATGAAAATCAAAGGAAATACAGCTATTATGGTAGGTGGAAGAGCTGTGAATCAAACCGTAGTTGTGGCTCGCGACTTAACAACCGGAAATGTGACTTGGACAGCCAATATTCCGGGTTTTATTGGCGTTGATATCGAAATTGACGATGCTGGAAATAGTTATGTATTATCAACAACTTATCAAGACACAACACTAAATACTGGTTCTAATTTATTGCTGTACAAATTAAGTCCAACAGGAACGCAATTGTGGGTTCAGAATTTCAACTTTGCTCCTACTGAAAATCCAACTCGTTTAAAATTGGCTGGTAATCGATTGACTGCCATTTCGTGGTTTGCTAATGGTTCGTACATCAATTGGAGAACTTTTCAGGTAGATACGGATGGAAATTTACTTTGGAATACAGTATACGACGGAACGGCTTACAACGACGAATATCCTTATAATTTGACGGCCAATGCTGATGGCGAAGTAATTGTAACTGGACGTGGCGGACCTTCACCAAGTTCTTCTAATTTGTCGTATTTGCAAATGGTGATTTTAAAATACAGTAATACTGGAGTACAACAATGGATTGATTTTCCGAATATATACGGCGGCGATGGAATTGCCTGTGAATTTGCTAGCGACAATAGCTTGTATGCCATAAGTACACACAATATGACTGCATATCATTACAATCCTAACGCTTTGTCAACTGCTGAAATCAATGATAACAACCTATTTTCGGTAGTGCCAAATCCGTTTGAAAATAGTATCGCTGTTCAATTAAATGATTTTACTAAAGCAACAATTTTTGACGTAACGGGAAAATCATTACTAACATTCGAATTGAATACTGAAAACAACACTATGGATTTATCCGATTTGAATAGCGGCATTTACTTTTGTCAATTCAATTCAAATAATACAACAAAAACTATTAAATTAGTCAAAAAATAAAAGACTGATAAAATATAATAAAGTAGGGTAAAATATAATCAAACTGTTTATCTACTACAATAAAGAAATCATGGAAGAAAATTACCAATTAGCGAAATGGTTAAATGATGAGATGACGGAAGCTGAATTGCAAGAATTCCAATCGCAACCTGATTATCATTTATACGAAAAAATAAAACGTCATTCGTCTGAATTGCAAACTACTAGTTTCAATGAAGAGGCTATGTTGAACACTATTTTGGCATCAAAAAAAGAAAGTCCGAAAGTGATTTCACTTTACCAAAACTGGATTTTTAGAGTGGCTGCAGTTTTAATTTTAGGATTCGGAATGTTCTTTACTTATCAAAATTTTTCAACTTCAACAGAATTTGCTGAAAATGGAAAACAAACGACATTTACATTGCCTGATCACTCTGAAGTTGTTTTGAACTCAGGTTCTACTATCGAATACAAAAAAAGAAATTGGGATGAAAACCGCAATTTACAACTTGATGGTGAAGCATATTTTAAAGTGGCCAAAGGAAAAAAATTTCAAGTCAACACTGATTTGGGAACGGTAAGTGTTTTAGGAACCCAATTCAATGTAAAAGAACGCAACAATCGATTTGATGTAACGTGTTATGAAGGTCGTGTAAAAGTCAATTACCATCAATTTGAGGTAATTATTACTAGAGGTGAAACGGTTTCGTTTGAAAACAATGAAAAAATTATTCATCAACCAATCACTACAGAGAAACCACTTTGGACACAAAACCAAATGGATTTTGAGAAAGAAAACCTTACTAATATTATTGAAGAAATTGAACGCCAGTACAACATAACTATCGAATCCAGAAACCTAGAATCAAACCAATTGTTCACAGGAAAATTACCTGCCGACAATTTGGATATTGCAATACAAATCATCGCCTCAACCTACCATCTAAAAATTAACAAAACCAATTCAATTAGTTATTCTATGGAAGAAGCTAAGTAATGTCAAGACATTTTTTTTTATGTTTGTTTACCAGTTTTGTCTTTGTTTTGAGTACCTACGCTCAAGACAGAGACAAAGCTATTTTATTGAAATTGGTATTTGAAAACATTCAAAAAAAGCACAATGTAACCATCAATTATATTGAAGACGAAATTGCCGTTTTTAAAATTATTCCTCCAGACGAAAAATTTACCTTAGAACAAAAACTCGATTATATCTCAAAAAAAACCCAACTCGAATTTAAGTTTGTTTCCGATACTTATATTTCGGTCATTAACAATAAAAAATTAGACAAACCAATTTGCGCTTACCTCATCGACAGCCAAACAAATCTTCCCATAGAAAGAGCAACAGTTACCATAAAAGGAGGTAATTACTCGGTTTTTAGTAAGGAAAACGGCTATTTTGAATTGTTTTTGCGATCGCCAAATGATATTGAAATTACGCATGTCAATTACGAAAAAAGAACCATCCCAGCGCTTGATTTGTACAAAGTAGATTGTCCTACAATTACCTTAAAACCGATTGAATACCAACTTGAAGAAGTAACAACTCCTATTTATTTAACCAAAGGAATTACCAAAAAAATAGACGGTTCTTTTGAAATAAAACCCAAAAAATTTGCGCTTCTGCCAGGTTTAACAGAGCCAGATGTATTTCAAACGATGCTTCAACTTCCCGGAATTATGAGCGTTGACGAGACCATTTCTAATATCAATGTTCGTGGCGGAACACACGATCAAAACCTGTTTTTATGGAATGGAATTCGACTTTTCCAAACCGGACATTTTTATGGTTTGATTTCGGTTTTGAATCCGAATTTGGCTCAAAAAGTTACCATTAACAAAAACGGAAGTTCTGCTTTTTATGGCGAAAGTGTTTCGAGTACAGTTGCTATTACTACAAATTCTGAAGAAAATAAAACGGCTACTTCGATTGGAGCCAATATGATTAACGTTGATTTTAATTCGAGTTTTAAATTAACCGAAAAAAGTACAATTGAAATTAGCGCAAGACGTTCACTAACCGATATTTGGACATCGCCAACGTACAAAAGCTACCTAAATAGAGTGTTTCAAAATACTGTAGTAACCAATGTAGCCGAAAATCAAACCATCAAATCGGAAGTGGATGAGAACTTCTTCTTTTACGATGCTTCACTCAAATATCATCAAAAAATCAAGCAAAAAACCAATTTGATTTTCAACTTTATTACCATTTCAAATTTGTTGGATGTTAACCAAAGTCGAACAGAAAACGGCATTATCATTCGTAGAGAAAGCCAACTCAATCAACAAACATTTGCTGGAAGTTTGGATTTTAACACCTTTTGGAATGATAAAACCAGCACACAAGTTGTAGCTTATGGATCATTTTACAAAGTAAACTCTGAGAATCAAGCCATCGAAGGAAATCAAATTTCGAATCAAGAAAACACCATTCTTGACACCAACGTTTTACTGAAAAACAATCATCTTATCAATGATCGTTTTACTTTTAAAAATGGTTATCAATTCAATGAAATTGGCATTCGAAATTTTGACCGAGTAAATAGTCCGCTTTTTTCTAGAAAAGTAAAAGACATTTTGCACAACCACGCTTTGATTGCCGAATTGGATTATCATTCTGTCAACCAAAAATTCAATTCAACCTTTGGATTTCGTCAAAATTATATTTCACAATTAGCAAAATTCATTTCTGAACCACGATTGCAACTGAATTATGCTTTTTCAAACGCTTTTAAAATTGAAGTTTTGGGCGAAGTTAAAAGTCAAACTAGCGCACAAATAGTCGATTTGCAAGAAGATTTCCTCGGAATTGAAAAACGCCGTTGGACATTAGCTAATGGCAACGATGTTCCTGTTACAAAAAGTAATCAAGCGTCATTTGGTGTGAGTTTTAAGAAAAAAAATTGGTTGCTTACTGTTGATGCTTTTTACAAAAAAGTAACTGGAATTTCATCACGTAGTCAAAATTTTCAAAACCAATTGGAGTTATTAAAGATCAATGGTGAATATGATGTTTTGGGTTCAGAAATTTTGATTCAGAAACAAATATCAAATTTAATCACTTGGCTAACTTACACTTACACCAATAACAATTATACTTTTAACGATTTTACGCCTTCGAAGTTTTCTAATAACTTTGAAAACAAACACCAGTTGAATGCCGGAATTATTTATGATTATAAAAATTTAAAATTGGCACTTGGTGCGCATTGGTTCACTGGTAGACCAACAACATTGCCAATAAGCACGCTTCCTATTAATAATGAAATTGTATACAACGAACCCAATTCGTCTCGTTTGGACGACTATTTTCAGGTCAACCTTTCGGCAGGTTACACTTTGAGTGTTGGAAAAAAATCGAAACTACAAATGGGCGCTTCAGCCCAAAATTTATTTGACAATCAAAATATTATCAATCAATATTTTCGTATCAATGCCAATACAAATGCCGTTGAAAAAGTCAACACCTACGGCTTAGAGCGAACTCCAAATGCTTTTTTACGCTTTACATTTTAATTCATTTTTTTAGTAGGGTTTTTAGTATTGAACTTGTTTCATGAACAAGACAATTATAAAAACCTATACTGAACATTTCATTTTTATTAGGGTAATTAATGAAAATGTGTTTCCGAAAACCCCGATTGCGTAGGGCAAATCGGGGTTTTTATTTTTAAAAAATATTACATTCTTTCGGGTACTTCGATACCCAATAACCCAAAAGCATCTTTAATAGTATTGGCTACCAAATTAGAAAGTTGCACACGAAATACTTTTTTATCCAAATTTTCTTCTGGCAAAATTGGTACATTTTGGTAAAACGAGTTGAATTCTTTTACTAAATCATAAGTATAATTCGCAATCAAAGCGGGACTGTGGTTTTTAGCAGCATCTTGAATAACTTCAGGAAATAAAGCAATTTGTTTGATGAGTTCTTTTTCTTTTTCATGCAAATCAATTACGGTAGCAGAAGTCCAATCAAAAGTAGCTTTTCGCAAAATCGACTGAATTCGAGCATACGTATATTGAATAAATGATCCAGTATTTCCATTAAAATCTACTGATTCTTCAGGATTGAACATCATTTGTTTTTTCGGGTCCACCTTTAACATATAATATTTCAAAGCGCCCAAACCAATTGTTTTGTACAATTTGGCTTTTTCTTCCTCATTATAACCTTCCAACTTGCCTAATTCTTCTGAAATACTTTGGGCAGTTGTAGTCATTTCTTCCATTAAATCGTCAGCATCTACTACGGTTCCTTCACGCGATTTCATTTTTCCAGAAGGCAATTCTACCATTCCGTATGATAAATGATACAAACTTTCGGCCCAATCAAAACCGAGTTTTTTCAGAATTAAGAAAAGTACTTTAAAATGGTAATCTTGTTCATTTCCAACCGTGTAGACCATTCCACCGATATCTGGAAAATCTTTGACACGTTGAATGGCAGTTCCGATATCTTGCGTCATATAAACGGCAGTTCCATCCGAACGCAAAACGATTTTTCGATCCAAACCATCAGCCGTTAAGTCAATCCACACCGAACCATCAGGATCTTTTTCAAAAATGCCTTTTTCCAATCCGAATTGCACGACTTCTTTTCCTAATAAATACGTATTGGATTCGTAATAATTTTTATCAAAATCAACTCCGATTGTTTGGTACGTTTGACCAAAACCGTCGTAAACCCATTGATTCATAGTGTTCCAAAGCTCAATTACTTCAGGTTTTCCAGCTTCCCAATCGAGGAGCATTTGTTGGGCTTCGATAATAATTGGCGCTTGTTTTTTGGCTTCATCTTCGGTTTTACCTTGTGCCATTAACTCACTGATTTCAGCTTTGTATTGCTTGTCAAATTGCACATAAAAATTCCCCACCAACTTATCGCCTTTCAAACCTGTTGATTGTGGAGTTTGTCCATTACCAAATTTCTGCCAAGCCAACATCGACTTACAAATATGAATACCACGATCGTTGATAATTTGGGTTTTGTACACTTTTTTGCCCGAAGCTTTGATAATGTTAGCCACCGAATAACCCAAAAGTACATTTCGCACATGACCTAAATGCAAAGGTTTGTTGGTGTTGGGCGACGAATATTCGACCATTACTGCTTTTTCACCATCTGGAACAGGAACAAAACCATACACAGTTTCGTCTTTTATTTGTTGGAAAAAATTCACATAATAAGCATTTGAAATTACAATATTGAGAAAACCAGCCACCACATTGAATTTTTCAACTTCGGTTACATTTTCTACTAAATAAGTTCCAATTTTGTTTCCAATATCCACTGGATTTCCTTTAATTAACTTTAACAGAGGAAAAATCACCATTGTAATATCGCCTTCAAAATCTTTCCTAGTCGATTGAAATTCAATTTTTTCAATAGATACTTCAAACAAAGTCGAGATTGCTTTTTGAATACTGGGTTGTAAGATGGCTACTAATGACATGGTATTGGTATTTTTTGAGTTGGCAAAGATAGGATTATTATAAAAAAATCAGCAACAAATTATAACATTATAAGTAAAGTAAATTGATTTTAGACAGATTAAGAATCTTATGATTTTGAAAAATATTTTGTAGGTTTTTATTTAGTTTATTTTTTCAAAAGTGCATTTTGTCGATTTTTATAATCATTTTATCGATATTTTGAATTTACACTTATTATATTTGTGTCTCAAATCGAAGTAAAAATGAAAAAGATTGTTACCCTAATTGCACTTTTTTCATCATTAAACCTACTCTCACAAGCGATAACTGTTGATGTTACCTCGCATACTGTGCCACAACTTGTTAATGATGTATTGATTAATTCCAATTGTATCAGCGCAACTAATATTAATTGGCGAACTGGAACCAATTTTGGTTCAACCAACGGAATTGGTTATTTTCAAAATACAAACCCTAATTTTCCAATGCAAAGTGGTGTGATTTTGACTACAGGAGACGTAATGAATGCTCCTGGTCCGAATACAACCATGCTCAATAATGGAACTGCAGCTTGGACTGGCGATGCGTCATTAGAAGCCGTTTTAGCTACTTCGGGAATTTCGATGAACTCAGTAAATGCAACTGTTTTAGAATTTGATTTCGTGCCTATTTCTTCCAATTTCGATTTTGACTTTTTATTTGCTTCGGAAGAATACGGTAACTTTCAATGTCAATTTTCTGATGCTTTTGCCTTTTTATTGACCAATTTAAACACGGGAGTTACCACAAATTTAGCTGTCGTTCCTGGTACAACTGATCCTATTTCAGTAGTAACCATTCGTAACTTTTTATACAACTCAACTTGTAATTCACAGAATCCACAATATTTTGGATCATTTAACGGAGGTTCTAACGCGGCAAGCGCTGCAATCAACTATAATGGACAAACGGTTATTATGAATGCTTCGGCAGTATTGACTCCGAATGTACCGTATCGTATAAAATTAGTCATTGCTGACCGTCAAGATAGCCAATCGGATTCGGCTATATTTTTATCGTCAAACAGTTTCAACATTGGACAAGAAGTATTAGGTCAAGACTTAACTTCGAGCAATAATTCAGGTATTTGTCCGAATTCGACTCATGTATTAAATTCAGGTTTGAATCCAGCATTATATACCTTTCAATGGAAAAAAGATGGTGTTATTTTGGTTGGTGAAACTGGTCCGTCATTGACTGTTTCTAGTCCGGGCGTATACGAACTCACCTACACTAATTTAACTTTATCTTGCCAAGTTATAACAGACACAATTATTGTTGAATACTTATCTGATTTTGCAACACCAGCACCAATTAATTTATACAAATGTAATACAGGTGCGGCAAACTACACTTACGACTTAACATTAAATACTCCAATACTAACTGCAGGAATGCCATTAGGAACAACAGTTGCCTATTTTGCCTCTGCTTTAGATGCTCAAAATAATGTTAACGCACTTCCTAATAACTACGTTTCAGCAGGAAATCAAACCCTACATGTAAGAATCAATAACCCTGAAACAGGATGTTACATAGTAAAAACATTTGACTTATTAATTGCCAATCCGCCAGCATCTGGTGTGCCAATTGATTTTAACAGATGTTCTAGCTTTTCACAACCTGGTAGTCAATGGTTTGATTTATCAAGTATAATTAGCACTATTTTAAATGGTCAATCGGCTAGCATCTATACGGTTACTTATTATTTAACTCAAGCCGATGCACAAGCGGGAACAAATCCGTATCCTAATCCAAATTATTTTACAAGTTCTACAACTATTTACGCAAGTGTAACTTTGATTTCAGATCCAACTTGTTCAAGTGTTGTTCCTGTTAATTTAATTGTAAATGCACTACCATTAGTTGATCAATTAGAAGATGTGATTACCTGCGAAAGTTATACTTTGCCACCATTAACCAACGGAAACTATTTTTCGGGAACAGGAGGTTCAGGAACGCCAATGTTTGCAGGCGATGTCATTACTGTAACGCAAACTATTTATATTTATAACACCACCAATACTACACCTTCGTGTGATAGAGAAACTTTGTTTACAGTTACTATCATCGAACCTGAAGAGTTAGACATGAGTACCAAAGATGTTTGTGATAGCTATACTTTGCCATCTTTACCTTTTGGTCAGTATTTTACACAACCTGGTGGACAAGGAGTTGAATTACCCGCAGGAACGGTGATTACTTCTAACCAAACTATCTACTTTTATTTTGAATCTATAGTGCCGCCTTTCTGTGTAATTGATTTGTCTTTTGATGTTATTATTACAATTTCTCCAAGCGTACCTAGTTTACCAAACGTATTCGATTGTACATCATATACTTTACAACCTTTATCAAATGGTAAATATTTTGATGCACCAGGCGGAAGTGGAAATGAACTTCCTGTTGGAACTGTAATAACTTCAACACAAACCATATATGTTTTTGCTACCAACGGACAATGTTTTGCTCAATCAAGTTTTCAAGTTATTATTGGATTAACCATTCAATCTGATGTAACCGAATGTGCGCAATTCATATTACCACAATTGCCAATTGGAAATTACTTTACAGCTCCTGCTGGAGGTGGAACGCAATTAGCAGCTGGTACAGCAATTACATCAAGCCAAAATGTTTACATCTATGTACCAACAGCTACAACTCCGAATTGTACTGATAACTACTTCTTTACCGTAACTATCACGTTACCTGAAATTGTAGTTCCAACTAACCTTACAGCTTGCGAAAGTGTAATATTACCCTCAATTCCTGTTGGAAATTATTTTACAGGTAGCCTTGGAACAGGTACAATGCTAAATGCTGGTGATGCTGTAAGTACATCACAAACGCTTTATATTTTTGTTGACAATGGAAATGGTTGTCAAAATGAAGCACAAGTTGCAATAACAGTTCATCCAGCTCCAATCATCGATTCTCGACCAGATCAAACTCCATGTAACTCGTATACATTGACGGCTTTAACAAATGGAAATTACTATACTGGTCCGAATGGAACAGGAACAATGTTGAATGGTGGCGATGTTATAACAACCACACAAACTGTTTACATTTATGCTACTAACAATAATGGTTGCGTTGCAGAAACTAGTTTTTTTATTGAAATTTTTGTAATTACAGCAGATGCTGTAGCAGATGTTACAACATGTGATAGCTATATTTTACCAGCACTTTCAACTGATAATCATTACTATACACAAGCTGGTGGTCCTCACGGTGCTGGAACTGAGATTTTACCAGGAACAGCTATAACCACCACACAAACTATCTATGTTTATATAGAATCTGCTGAGCGTATCAATTGTTTTGATGAAAAAAGCTTTACTGTAACAATTATTCCTACTCCATTTGTAGGTAACTTTTCTAATATTGGAGCCTGTAATTCGTACACTCTGCCTGCTTTGACTGTTGGAAATTATTTTACTCAATCTGGAGGAACAGGAACTCAATTGAATGCAGGCGATGTTCTTACAACTAACCAAACAATATATGTATACGCTGAATCAGGAACCACACCAAATTGTAGTGATGAAAAATCATTCACCGTTTCCATATTTAATGTTGACGAAGTACAAGACGTTACCACTTGTGAAAGTTATACTTTACCTGCTTTGACAATAGGAAACTATTATAATGGCCCAAATGGTACTGGTGGAATGATTCCGCAAGGCAGCCAAGTTACTACTACCAAAACAATCTATGTTTTTGCTTATTCTGGATTCACTCCGAATTGTTCCGATGAAACCTCGTTTGATGTAACCATTATTGATACGCCAACTGTTAATCCTGTACCAGCATCATTGCGAATTTTATGTGATGAAGACGGTACAAATGATGGAGTAACTACTATTGATTTAACCACAGTAACTTCAAGTGTTTTGGGCGCTCAAATTGGCCCTGAATTCAATGTAACTTATCATGAAAGTTTTAATGATGCTTCAAACAATACAAATGCTATTACTTCTACGACACAAACAACAATTTATGCTCGTGTAAATAATTCGCTAGCGCCAAATTGTTATGATATTAAGCCTATTACCTTTATCATAAACAAAATTCCAGAACCTGAATTACATGACGGAATTGTTTGTATTGATAGTAATGGTGGTTTATTGAATTCGTACACCATTACAAGCGGTCTTCCGGCTTCAACACATACCTTTGAATGGTTTGATGCAAATGGTCAAATTGTAGGAACAGCTAGTTCATATGTAGCGGTTTTACCAGGAACTTATAGCTTATTGGCAACCAATACTTCAACAGGATGTACTTCTGAAGAAACATTTGTGAATGTAACCGTTTCGGCACCAGCTCTAGTAGCCTATAGTGTTAGTGAAGATTTTACTTTAAACCAAACTGTAACTGTAGTTGCAACTGGAACAGGCGATTACGAATATTCTTTAGACGACGGCCCGTTTCAAGACAGTCCAGTTTTTGAAAATGTTGAATCAGGTTTACACACGATAATTGTACGTGATAAAAACGGTTGTGGATTGACCGCAATTGAAGCTTTGGTAATTAACTATCCAAAATATTTTACTCCGAATGGAGATGGTATTCATGAAACATGGAATATTACCGATTTGAAAGAACAACTTGATGCTGAAATTTTCATTTTTGATCGCTATGGAAAATTGATTAAGCAAATCTTCCCTTCTGGCAAAGGCTGGGACGGAACTTATAACGGAACACAAGCCATATCAGACGATTATTGGTTTACTGTAAGTTATGTAAAAAACCAAGAGGAACGACAATTTAAAGCGCATTTTACGCTTAAACGCTAAGACCCCAAATTTACCTTTCTATATTTTTAAGAAAACTCCTGAAATCATTTTGGGAGTTTTTTTTATGAAAATTGTAACATAATAAAAAAAAGGGTGTCTTACTTTTGCAATAAAATCATCAATCCAATCATTTTTTTACTTTTTTGCTATGAAAATCAAATTTATTTATCTGTTCATTATCTTTTTTTCAACTTTTTACCTTCATGCTCAAGGCAATAGTGCAACAACTAATCCAGGAAGTATTTCGGGTAAAATTTTAGATAAAAAAACCAATCAACCAATTCCTTATGTGAATGTTTCTGTATTAGAAAATAACAAAATTATTACAGGAGGAATTACACAAGAAAATGGGAGTTTTACAGTAAAAAACATTCCTTTGAATGACCTTTTGGTAGAAATTCAGTTTATCGGATACAAAAAACAAACGTTGAACTTACTATTATCCAACGAAAATAAATCGGTCAATTTTAAAACCATTTTTCTTGAGGAAGAAGTTACCCAACTTAACGAAGTGGAAGTAGTTCGCGAGAAATCGATAATGGAACAAAAAATCGATCGAAAAGTGATTAATGTTGGTAAAGATTTAATTTCTGCAGGAGCAACAGCAGGCGAAATTATGAACAATATTCCGTCGGTTTCAGTTGATCCACAAACCAATGCTATCAGCTTACGCGGAAACGAAAATGTGAGGATTTTGGTTGATGGAAAACCAACCAATATCAGTGCTTCGCAATTATTACAACAAATTCCGTCGGCTTCTATCAAACAAATTGAGCTGATTACCAATCCTTCTGCCAAGTACAATCCTGAAGGAATGAGTGGAATTATCAATATTGTGTTGCACAAAAATTCGAAACTAGGATTCAATGGAAGCATCAACAATGGTGTGACGTTTGCCAAAACTCCTAAAGTAAATTCTGCAATAGACCTGAATTACCGAACTGGAAAATTTAACTTCTATGGCAATTACGGATTCAATCACGGGAAGCAAGCCAATAATGGATTCATCAATTTTTTTGAACTGAATAACAGTAGCAACCAACTGTTTGACTTTGGAAATAAAAACACTTCGCATTTAGGCAAAGTTGGTTTGGATTTTTACATCAATGATAAAAATACCATTTCGTTTTACACCAACCAAAGTCGCTTTGACGGCAGCGGAAAAGGAAAAACTACGGTTGATTATGTTTCAGGACCCAATGCCGATATCATTCAATTATTTGATAATAAAAATGATAACTCAACAGAAACCTATAATTTAGATTACAAACACGATTTTGCAAAAGCAGGCGAAAATATTGAGTTAGAAATCAATCACAACATCAACAAAGGAACTGAAAATGCTTTGTTTAGTTTGCCTTTATTGAACACTGCTTTCAGTAATTATGTGAATACTGATGGAAACAATACCATCATCAATTTGGATTATGTGAATCCGTTGAGTGAAAAAACCAAGTTAGAATTGGGATTGGAAAGTCGAATTGAATCGACTAAAAATTTATTTGATATTTCCAACAATTACGATTCTGATTTTGATTTCAAACGAACAATTCATTCAGCTTATGCTACTTATGGTAAACAATTTGAAAAATGGAGTTACCAATTGGGAGCACGTTTAGAGCAATACAATGTTGATTCTACCTTTAGAAAACTAGATTCCGAAGATGCCAATTCCAACGGAAACACTACTGAAATATTGAGTAAAAATTATGAAGATGCAATTTTTGCCGTTTATCCATCCGCTTATTTGACCTATACTCCAAGTGAAAAAAATTCATTCAATTTGAATTTTTCTCGTCGTGTAGATCGTCCAAGTATAGGGCAAGTAAATCCAATTAGAGAATGGAGCACACCAACTATTACTTCGGTTGGAGAGCCAACTTTGGTACCACAATTCACCAATTCATTCGAATTGAATTACACACGTAAAACCAAAATTGGAAGTATCACTTCAGGCGTTTTTTACCGTATGATTGAAGATGAAATCACGCGTGCGGTTTACACTGATCCTTTGGATGAAAACAGACAATTGTTGACTTACCAAAATTTTTCTAACAATAATGCTTACGGAGTTGAGCTTTCGGGCAACCTTGATTTCACCAAATGGTGGAGCGCCAATATTAGTTTAGATTCTTACTTTAGAACCGTAAACGGAACTATCGAAAACGAATTAGGAGCCATCGAATCGGCTTCGGTTGATGCTGTTTTATTTAACTCAAGAATCAACAACAATTTCAAAGTGACTAAAAAACTTCGTGCACAATGGTTTGGCATGTACCGCGGACAAGACAAAAGTTTGCAATACACCCGAAAAGCCATGTGGAAAACCGATATTGGAGCAAGTTATACCATTTGGAATGGCAACGGAACTTTTAGTGCGCGATTTAGCGATATCTTTAAAACCATGAACTTCCAATTTGAAGGTTCAAAACCCAATCCGAGAGTGGGCGAATTCAATTGGGAAAGCCGCTCGGTGTATCTTGGATTTAATTACAAATTTGGTTCGGGTAAAAACAGAGCATTGCAACGCAAACAACGCGACAAAAACGAAACCCAAGGCGGTGGCGGAATGTTTTAAAATAAAAAAGGTCGATTTTCATATAAGAGAATCGACCTTTTTGTATTTACTGAAAACTGTGACTGAGACTGAATACTCTTTTTACCATCTAATAATCACACTTCCCCAAGTAAAGCCACTACCAAAAGCCGCTAAAACTACCAAATCGCCTTCTTTGATTTTGCCATTTTCCCAAGCTTCAGTCAAAGCAATTGGAATGGAAGCTGCAGTGGTGTTTCCGTATTTTTGGATATTATTATACACTTGATCATCGGTCAACTGAAATTTATGCTGAATGAATTGCGAAATGCGTAAATTGGCTTGATGCGGAATCAACATCGAAATATCATTGACTTTCAAATTATTGGCTTGCAAACCTTCGTTGATGACTTCAGCAAAACGAACCACGGCATTTTTAAACACAAATTGACCGTTCATATAAGGAAAATAACTTTCATCATTAGGATCGTCGTCAGCTAAGATATCGGTTACCCAACGTTTTCCCATTCCAGGAGCAATCAATACTAATTCTTCGGCGTGTTGTCCTTCCGAATGCAAATGAGTGGATAGAATACCTTTGGTCAAATCTTCTTCACGTGTAAGAACGGCTGCTCCTGCTCCATCGCCAAATATCACCGAAACTCCTCGTCCTCTATCCGTCATATCTAAACCTGTCGAATGCACTTCTGAACCTATCACCAAAATATTTTTATACATCCCCGTTTTAATGTATTGATCGGCAATTGAAATCGCGTACACAAAACCCGAACATTGGTTTCTCACATCGAGTGCGCCAACGGTTTTTAAACCTAATTCTTTTTGTACCAAAACACCTGGTCCAGGAAAATAATAATCCGGACTCAAAGTTGCAAAAATTACAAAATCGATGTCTTCATAGGCGATTTTGGAACGTTCAATGGCGATTTTGGCGGCCTTTACACCCATTATTGTTGTGGTATCTTCTCCGCGAATAACATGTCGACGTTCTTGAATTCCAGTTCGTTCTTGAATCCAAGCATCGTTGGTATCCATAATTTTTGACAAATCGTCATTGGTTACCACATTTTCAGGAACATAGAAACCTAAACCTGCTATTTTTGAATGGTACATAATTTAGTAAATTGATAAAATGAATAGTCAGTTTTTATTGTTTTGACAAAAAGCATGCCTTTTGAAAGTATAAATATAGGAATTCGTAAATTACTTGCAACGATTTTCGCACAAAAAAACCAGTCTATTACTAAACTGGTTCTTCAAAAAATAGAATTTTATTTAAGCTGTTTGATCGTCAACATCTGCGTCAGGAGCATTTTTCTTTACTGATTCTATTCCGTTATCACGTGAAGAAGCACTTTCGTACATTTCGCTGCTACCAATAATTTGTCCATTAGTTGCTTTCAAATTGAAATACCATTTTCCGTTTTTGGATTCTAGTCGTTCAAAACGAGCATCGTCTTGCGAATTTTTCTTTACTGATTCGATACCATTTTGGCAAGCTGATTTGGTCGTGTAACCTTCGCTTCCGAGGATTTCTTGTCCGTTTCCAGCTTTTAAACTAAACTGATATTCTCCATTTTTTCTAGTTGTAATTACAAATTTTCCCATTGTATTATTTTTTTATGGTTATAGAAATTGATTTTCACTATCAAATTTAAGAATTTCTGTAGAAAAAACAGGTTAGTTTGTAGATAATTTTAACACATTTCAAAATTTGAGTGTAACGACTTTATCTTATCTTAGACAAATGATTATCTTTTAATTTAACAATTATGAAACTACGTCTTTTACTTTTTGTAACTTTTTTGTTACTTGGTTTTAGTTCAAAAGCGCAAGAAAATGTTACGTATCAAAAACCATCTGCTGAGATTTTGGCTTTGGCCGATTACGAAAGAGCGCCTTCAGTAAACATGGATTCGAAAAAAGAATACATGCTCTTGAGTTACCGCAACACCTACAAAACGCTCGACGATTTGAATCAGGAAGAAATGAAATTGGGAGGATTGCGTGTTAATCCGATTACTAATATTTCAAGTACGGTTACTTACATCAACAACTTGAAATTGCGCAGAGTAGCTGAAAAAGTAGAAAAACAAGTTACAGGTTTGCCAGAAAATGCACGAATTGCCTACGTTTCATGGTCGCCTAACGAAAAGAAAATTGCCTTTACCAATACAACAAACAAAGGCGTTGAATTATGGATTATCGATGTGGCTTCGGCTTCGGCAAAAAAAATAACTTCGGATAATTTGAATGCCAATTTGGGAAGTCCGTTCAACTGGATGAATGATAATGAAACACTTTTAATTAAAGTTTTACCTCAAAATCGTCCAGCTTTGATTGATGGGAAAAAAGATTTACCAAAAGGACCAACCGTTTCGGTTAGCGATGGATCGAAATCGCAAAACAGAACTTTCCAAGATTTATTAAAAAACAAAACCGATGAGTTTAATTTTGATGCATTGGTAACTTCTGAATTGTACAAAGTGAACCTTTCTGGAGCAATGCAATTGTTCAAATCAGCTGATATTTATGCTGGAGAAAGCTTTTCACCCGACGGAAATTACCTGATGCTCACCACGATTCAAAAGCCGTATTCGTATATTGTTCCGTTGAGCCGTTTTCCGCAAAAAACAATTGTTTATAATGCCAATGGTAATGAAATCAAACAAGTCAACGAAGTGCCTTTGACCGAGGTTATGCCTAAAGGTTTTTCTTCGGTAAGAAAAGGAAAAAGAAGCATGAGTTGGAGAGCCGACAAACCCGCATCATTATCGTATGTAGTGGCTTTAGACGAAGGTGATCAAGCCAATAAAGTAGATTTTAGAGATGAAGTTTTTTCATGGGATGCTCCTTTTAATGGAAATCCAACATCGATTTTAAAAACGCAACAACGCTATGGCGGAATTGTTTGGGGAAATGAAACAATCGCAATTGCTTACGATAGTTGGTACGATACTCGCAACACCAAAACGTATTTGTTTAATCCGTTAAATGCCAATGAAACTCCTAAAGTGATTTCTGACCGTAATTCGCAAGATATTTACTCTGATCCAGGGAATTTTGAAACCAAACGCAATGCATTCAATCGTTATGTGCTGGCCATTGAAAACGACAATATGTACTTAATTGGCGATGGCTTTACCAAAGAAGGACAGTTCCCTTTTATTGATGAATTCAACATCAAAAACTTAAAAACCAAACGTTTATACACTTCAACTTACAAGGACAAAAAAGAAGATTTACTTTCGATTGAAGATTTCAAAAAAGGTGATGTTTTGGTTATGATTCAATCAAAAAATGAGTTTCCAAACTACTATTTGCGTAACATCAAATCAAAAGACAAATTGACACAACTTACCAGTTTCAAAAATCCGTTTGAAAGCATCAAAAATGTGTACAAAGAAGTGATAAAATACAAACGAAAAGATGGAGTTGAGTTGTCGGGAACGCTTTATCTTCCTGCCAACTATGATAGAGTGAAGAAAACCGAAAAATTGCCTTTATTAATTTGGGCGTATCCAGAAGAATTCAAAGATAAAAATTCAGCTGGACAAAGCAACAAAAACCCAAATGAATTTACCTTTCCCAATTATGGTTCATTCGTGTATTGGGTAACCAAAGGATATGCTGTTTTAGACGATGCTTCATTCCCTATCATTGGAGAAGGAACCACAGAACCTAACGATACCTTCATTCCACAATTAGTTTCTAACGGAGAAGCTGCGATTGATGCTGTAGATAATTTAGGTTATATTAATCGTAAAAAAGTAGCGGTTGGCGGTCATTCGTACGGTGCTTTTATGACGGCCAATTTACTTACACATTCTAATTTATTTGCATGCGGAATTGCACGAAGTGGTGCTTACAACCGAACCTTAACGCCGTTCGGATTCCAAAGCGAGCAGCGCAATTATTGGGATGTTCCCGAAATTTACAACGGAATGTCGCCATTTATGAATGCCGATAAAATGAAAACTCCATTGCTTTTGACACACGGTGAAGCTGATAACAACCCAGGAACGTTTACTTTACAAACCGAACGTTATTTTCAGGCATTAAAAAACTTAGGAGCGCCAGTTCGTATGGTGATTTTACCGAAAGAATCCCACGGCTATGTGGCCAAGGAAAACATTTTACATTTGCTTTGGGAACAAGATCAGTTTTTGGAAAAATACTTGAAGAATTAGAAAATAGAATAGAGAAAAAAGAGAATAGAAAAATAGATTTCTGAGGAATTAGGAGTCTATTTTTTTTAAATAAATAATTGAAGATTTATCGCAACTAACTTCACTTTCAAAGAAAATGACTTGGTCATTATAGTTTGCTTCAATCAAATAATGGCTTCCTCTGAAATACGATTTAACAACTGTAACTTTCAAATCCGACTTTTCAACCACTTTCAATTGATGTGGATAAATGAAGTATGTTTTCCCTTTGATTAGCATTTCATTTACATCTCCAAAAAGCGACGCAACATATTTATTTTTAGGATTTTCATAAACGAATTTAGGAGTTCCTTTTTCGATAACTTTACCATCTTTCATCACCAAAACTTCATTGGCAAACGATAGCACATCAGTGCTGTCGTGCGTAGCTACAATGCAGGTAATTTGCTTTTCTTTTAGGTAAGCAAACAGTTTTCGTCGCAAACTATTTTTTCTAAAATTGTCAATATGACTAAAAGGTTCATCCAAAAGAAGTAGCTCGGGCTCCAGTGCCAAAACTCTGGCTAAAGCAACTCGTTGCATTTGTCCACCACTCAAATTTTTAGCTTTTGTAGTAGCAAATTCGGTCATTTCAACAATTTCCAACAACTCCATCACTCTAATTTTTTTCTTTTCTGGATAAATATTAGAAAGGTATTTCCCAACATTTTCGGCTACTGTGATGAAAGGCATCAAATCGAAATCTTGTGCTAAATATTTCATCGAATCCACTCCAGGAATCAAGTTGAATTTTGGACCTAAAACTTCTACATCATTCCAAAATATCTGGCCTTTATCCAAGTCATACAAACCATAAATCAATTTGAGCAAAGTGCTTTTTCCACAACCACTTTCGCCAATTACTGCCAAAGTCTTACATGAATCAAGATCAAAACTAATTTTTGATAAAGTAATTTCTTTTAAATAAGAAAAAGATAGATTTTGGACCGTTAACATTTGTAAAAAAATTGCATCGCCAACAAATATAATAAATTAACTCGAGGATTCTTTTCACGTGATTTTAGCATAATATACTCAAATTTAAAAAAATGTCAATTTGGCAGTCATTTCTTTTTGGTATCGATTTTGACTAATGTATTGCACAAATTGTTTAACCAAAAAGTTCAAAATATGTCAACAGGAAAAATTAATGTTTCAGTAGAAAACATTTTCCCTTTAATCAAGAAATTTTTATACAGCGATCACGAAATTTTCCTACGTGAATTAGTTTCGAATGCCACGGATGCAACTTTAAAACTAAAACATTTAACCAGTATTGGAGATGCCAATGTCGAATACGGCAACCCAATGATTGAAGTCAAAATTGATAAAGAAGGTAAAAAATTGCACATCATCGACCAAGGTTTAGGAATGACAGCTGAAGAAGTGGAGAAATACATCAACCAAGTCGCTTTTTCAGGTGCTGAAGAATTTTTAGAAAAATACAAAGATTCGGCTAAAGATGCTGGAATTATCGGTCACTTTGGTCTTGGTTTCTATTCCGCTTTTATGGTAGCTGAAAAAGTAGAAATCATTACTAAATCCTATAAAGACGATCCTGCTGCACATTGGACGTGTGATGGAAGTCCAGAATTCACATTAGAACCACACGACAAAACCGAACGCGGAACCGAAATCATTCTTCACATTGCAGAAGATTCTGTAGAGTTTTTGGAAGAATTTAAAATCCGTGAGTTGTTGACCAAATACAACAAATTCATGCCAATTCCGATTAAGTTCGGAACCAAAAAAGAAGCACTTCCAAAGCCAGAAGATGCTCCAGAAGATTATAAAACAGAGTACAAAGAAGTTGATAACATCATCAACAACCCAAATCCAGCTTGGACCAAACAACCTGTCGATTTGACGGATGAAGATTATAAAAATTTCTACCGCGAATTGTATCCTATGCAATTCGAAGAACCACTATTCAACATTCATCTCAATGTAGATTATCCGTTCAACTTAACTGGAATTCTATATTTTCCGAAAATGTCATCTGATTTGCAATTGCAAAAAGACAAAATTCAATTGTACCAAAATCAGGTGTATGTTACCGATAACGTTGAAGGAATTGTACCTGAATTTTTAGTGATGTTAAAAGGAGTTATTGATTCGCCCGATATTCCATTGAATGTTTCGCGTTCGTACTTACAAGCCGACGGAAATGTAAAGAAAATCTCGAATTACATCACCCGTAAAGTTGCCGATAAACTCAAATCGCTCTTCAACGAAAACCGCGAAGATTTTGAGAAAAAATGGAACGACATCAAAATTGTATTGGAATACGGAATGCTTTCAGAACCAAAATTCTACGAAAAAGCAGGCGATTTCGTTTTGTATCCAACCGTAGAAGACAAATATTATACGCTAGCCGAATTGAAAGAAGCTATCACCGCGAATCAAACCGACAAAAACGGAAAATTAGTGGTATTATACGCTTCTAATAAAGACGCACAACACAGCTACATCGACATTGCTAAAGAAAAAGGCTATGAAGTAGTGTTGTTAGATTCGCCTATCGTGTCACATTTAATCCAAAAATTAGAAACCGATAACGAAAACCTAACGTTCACTCGTGTCGACTCGGATCATATCGATAAATTAATCCAAAAAGAAGACACACAAATTTCAAAACTGTCGGAAGAAGAACAAACCAATTTAAAAACCGTTTTAGAAGAAATTGTTCCAAAAACCAATTATAGTGTACAATTAGAACCAATGGACAGTTCGGCAGCACCTTTCATGATTACCCAACCTGAATTCATGCGAAGAATGAAAGAGATGTCGCAAACGGGCGGTGGCGGCATGTTCGGCATGGGCAACTTCCCCGAAATGTACAATTTGGTAGTCAACACCAATAGCGATTTAGCAACAACCATTTTAAACACCGAAGACAAATCAGCACAAGAAAGTTTGGTCAAACAAGCCTTAGACTTAGCTAAAATCTCTCAAGGATTACTCAAAGGCGAAGAACTTACTGCTTTTGTCAAACGAAGTTTCGATCTTATAAAATAAAAACACCATCTATGAAACTAAAACCTGTTAATGAAAGTTAACAGGTTTTTTCTTTGAGCTTCCCCCGATAGACTAAAACAAGTTTGAAAAACGTAGCTTTTAGCTAATCGGGGGCGTGCCCCAATTGAACAGTACATTTGTATACAATAGAAAATACGATTAAGTTCAATTGGGTCGGGATCTTCGCTGTATCTTTTGCTCCATTGCATTACACAAAAGGATGCCGCTACTATCCCTCACGCAAACGTTTAGCAGTCATAAGAACTTCAACATTCAACATTTCTTGAATTTTGAACAACGAATCAATTTAAAACAAGAAATCCTGTCTAACTAGACAGACTTTTGCTTCGCCAGTTCGCTATCGCTCGGGTCAAAAGAAGGCGGCGACATACTCTCCCATCTCGTCTTTCGGGACGAGACAATACCATCTGCGCAATCGGGCTTAACTTCCCCGCCTAGACGGGTGGTCAGCCGTGAGCCCCGACATTTGAAATTAAGAGGAGGGAGCCCAGTGGGCTTCAGGTACGCGAACTTTAGTTCGCAAATAATTATAAAACAAGAAAGCCTGTCTAGTTAGACAGGCTTTCCAAAAGAAGGCGGCGACATACTCTCCCACATGCTTGCAGTACCATCTGCGCAATCGGGCTTAACTTCTCTGTTCGAGATGGGAAGAGGTGAGCCCCGACGCAATAACCACCTTAAGTTTTTAGTGATTAGCGCTTAGTCATTAGTAATTAGCTTTTAATTCTAATCACTTCTTACTATTTACTATTCACTGGCAGCTTCGCTGCAAATATCTTAACATACTGAGATAAAAATTATTTTTCGAAAGAGTCCTTTGCTCTCTCGTTAGTAAAACGAGAGAGCAAAGAAGCGACATACATAAGCTTACGGGTTATTAGTACTACTCGACTATGACATTACTGCCTTTACATCTATAGCCTATCAACGTGGTCATCTTCCACGACCCTTTAAAGAAATCTCATCTTGTGGTGGGTTTCGCGCTTATATGCTTTCAGCGCTTATCCCTTCCCAACGTAGCTACTCTGCAGTGCCCCTGGCGAGACAACAGATACACTAGAGGTTAGTCCAATTCGGTCCTCTCGTACTAGAATCAGATCCACTCAAATTTCTAACGCCCGCAGTAGATAGAGACCGAACTGTCTCACGACGTTCTGAACCCAGCTCGCGTGCCACTTTAATGGGCGAACAGCCCAACCCTTGGGAC
>JAEUTY010000045.1 GCA_016787805.1 Flavobacterium sp.
GTAAATTGGTTGAAAACAGCAATGTTGAAGCTAGTAATATTGATACGTTAGAAGTTGGATCAACATTCCCATCAGGAGTATACAATGTGATTGTATCTCAAGGAAATGAAGTAAAAACACAACGAGTGATTAAAAGATAATTAAAATCTTTTTGAATAATTAAAGCCTTTCTCATTTGAGAAAGGCTTTTTTGTTTTTAAATAAAGTTTTTAAAAATGTCGTATTTATTTGATGCTGAATATTATCAAAAAGTAGTATATTTAACATTCGTAATAAACTAAGTCAAATTTAATAGATTGAATATGAAGTATTTTTTACTAAAAATTTTAGTGCTAAGTTCCTTTTTTGTAATCGGAATTGCAAGCGCACAAACAGCAGGATTTAATACAACTTATGCTGTTTTAAGTATTAACGGTGGTGCCAATACGTATTATGATTTGCAAGCATCAACCGGAAATCCAGATTTTAATGGAGCTAATTTAGGGAATTTTAACTCAACCAACTCCTTAACTTTAAAGGGAGCCGAGCACAATGTGTACAAATGCGGCGGTTGTGACTTAACATCAACCAGATTGTATTATCGAGTTTATTTGACAGGCTCTACACCAAGTGCATTCTCTAACCTTGATATTGGTTTCTCAAGCGGAGGCGCCAATGGTTGTGGAGGTCAAGATCAGCAATGGTCCAATACAGGATATTCAACAAATGTTTTGACTGGTTTGCCAGCTGGCAATTATACTTTTGAAGTATACAGTGATGCATCAGTTACATGCGAGGGAGGAACTATTTACGCAGGAAATTTTGGTTTAAATTACAAAGCTACCTTTACTTATTGTGGTACACCAACTGGTCCACTTTCTCCAGGAAATTATTCTATTCCAGGTTGTTTTGCAACTGTAGCAGCTGCAGCAACTTACTTGAATGTAAATGGTACAACTGGTGCTGGAACTATTCAGTTTGATGTTGCTGCAGGACATACTGAAACCGTTCCTGCTACAGGAATTATTTTTAGTGGGATTGGTACAGCAGGTAGTTTAGCTACTGGAACAGCAACAAGACCGATTGTCTTTAAAAAGAATGGAGTTGGAGCTAACCCAAAATTGAGAGCTGCTCTATGGACCGCAGGAAGTAATTTTGATGGGATTGTTAAAATTGCAGGTGGTGATTACATTACTTTCGATGGATTTACATTAGAAGAAAATCCAAGCAATACAGTTGTTGCAACAGGCGCAACTAATACAATGACAGAAGTTGGATTTGGGCTCTTTATCGGAGCAGCTACTAATGGTGCTCAAAATAACACAATCAAGAATTGTACAATCACATTAAATGAAAATTACCCTAATTCTGTTGGTGTTTTTTCTACAAGCGCAAGTGTAGCAGCTGGGACAACTTTAGCGGCAACTTCTTCCGCTGGGACTAACTCATTTAACACATTTGTTTCCAATACAATTTCTAATGTTGCTTATGGTATTTATTTAATTGCGCAGCCAGTTACAGCCACTGTTAATGAGACAGGTAATGTAATTGGTGGTTCAACACCAGCTTTAGGAAATACAATTACTTTTGGAAATTCAAATATTGCATTAGGGACAGGGGTTTGGAGTCGTTTTTCAGGTTTAGCAATAGCAGGTATTCATTACAGAAATGGAGGAGATGTTGTGATTCAAAACAATACTATCACTTCTTATCCATTGGCTTATGGTCAAAATAACTGTGGCGGAATTATTATGTCAAGTGCTGGAACAGGAGGTGTTGCGCCTGTTGTTGCTTATTCGGCAACTGTTAATAACAATACAATTTCAATAGTTAATAATGGAACTTCTGCAACAAGTGGAATTGATTTTGGTTATGGTTTGACAACAGCAACACAAATAGCAAATAATAATACCATTTCTGTTGAAACAGGATCTTCGGTTGCTAATACTAATATTCATCAAGGAATCAGAAGTCAATATCCTTCATCTCTAAACGAATTGATTGGAAATAACATTTCAATTAGTCAACCCGGAACGGGCGCATACTCTGCAGCGGTTTACTTTATTAATGCTAATGGTCGAAAAGTTAATTTAACGGTACAAAATAATTTACTACAGTCAGTAAATAGTCATATCAAAACCTCAAATATTGTTTATGCTATTTCGCATAATGGAGGTGTTTCGTCTGGTTTAGAAATTGGAGGTTCTCCATCTACGGCAAACACAATCAATGTTCAACGAAGCACACCAAGTGCAAACTTTGTTTTCGGAACGTATTCAACAGATATAACGAGTAATCCAACTTCTTATGATATAAGTTATAATAACATTACTCTTTCCAATTTAAGCGGAACTTCTTTAGGAATGGGAGTTTATAACTATGAAGGAAATGCTACAACTCCAAAAACAGTTAACAACAATACGATATCTATATCTGGAACCAATTCTGGAGTTTCAAATGGTTTGTATTTGAGTAATGGAAACATAACGGCATCCAATAATAACATCAACATCAATACAGGTTCTATTTCAATAACTGGAATTGATTTTACCGTAAATGGTTCAGTTAGCCAAGCATTAGTTGATAATAACTCAATAACTTTAACTTCTTCTGCAGATAGTACAATAGCTAGGGGAATTGGAACATCTTTAACCACTGTTGTTAATGGATTTACGATTACAAATAACACAATTAATTCGATAACTTCTACTGCAACAACAGGTAATCCAACTTTATTCGGTATTCGCGCAAGCATAGGAACTAATAATGTCATTTCAAATAATACCATCAAAGATTTAACCACTGCTACTACTAGTGGAGATGGATTTGTATTTGGTGTGGATGTTTCGGGTTTGTCAGTTACACCAAAGGTTTTCGCTAACAAGATCTATAATTTGCAAACCAATGCTTCTGGTGTAAACACAAGTGTTAGTGGAATAAATGTGCTGTTAACAGGAACTACTAATTTCAGTTTTTATAACAACTTTATTTCTGAATTAAGTGCTCCTTTAGCCAATTCACCTACAGCAGTTAACGGAATTTCTTGTGCTGCCTCTTCGTCAACTTACTCAATTTACTACAATACAATCAAGTTAGGTTCTACAACGCCATTAACCGGTGGCTCTAATTTCGGGGTGAAAGGTATTGCGGTTTTTGAAAACACTGCTTCTACTATTTTAGATTTGAGAAATAATATCATTAATATTAATGCAACTCCATCCGGTGCTGGGTATAATGCTTGTGTAGCTTTTGCTTCAGGAACTTCAGGAACTGCTCCAATCGGATTTGCTACAACCAGTAATAATAACATTTACCACATCAATACTAATGCAAACAATTATTTATTCGCTCAAGGATCGAATGCAGCGTCAATAGTTAATGGTTATGCTTTGAGTGGTTTAACACCCAATGTTACAAATAATATTGTAAATGATGCTTCATTCAACACACCATGTAGTTTGTATAAAACTTTTATGGGTGGAACTTTAGATGATGCAACGTATTCTGAAGATAATTTAGTAGCAGGAAGTGGTATTGCTACTTTTGTGCCAAGCGGAACATCTTATGCTGAAAACGGCGCACAAACAATTTCTACACCAAGTATAACTACTGATTTTGACGGAATTATTAGAACGCCAACCAATGACATCGGAGCACTTCAATTTAGCGGAACTGCTGTAACGGTGAGTACATTAACTGCAAGTGTTACAATAGATGCTTCTCCTACAGGCGATATTTGCGCGGGAACAAGTGTAACTTTTTCAGCAACTCCAACCAATGGAGGAACTACTCCAACTTACCAATGGCAAATAAATGGTAATGATGTTTTGGGTGAAACAGGAGTAAGTTTTACCACAACAACCTTAGCCAACGGCGATGCTGTTACTGTTGTGATGACGTCTAGTGAAACTTGTGTTATTGGCTCTCCAGCTACTTCACCAAGTATAGTTATGACTGTTAATCCTTATTTGACACCTAGTGTTACTATTGTTGCTTCTCCTTCGGGTCAAGTGAATGTTGGAACTAGTGTTTCATTTACAGCTACACCAACCAATGGAGGAACTTCACCAACCTATCAATGGCAAATAAACGGAATTGATGTTCTTGGTGAAACAAATGTTACTTTTACTACATCTACATTAGTTGAAAGTGACACTGTAACTGTTGTAATGACTTCAAATTATACTTGTCTTACTGCGCCTCAAGCAACTTCAAATGCGATTGTGATGGATTTAATTTATCCATTTGATACTAGCGTAATTCCAACTCAATGTGGTGCTACATTAGCTACAATCAATCAATATATTTACGCTAACTTCATCTCTGTTGCGCAAGGATATCGATTTAAAGTAACTGATTTAGTTACCAATCAAGTACAAATTGTTGATCGTTTACTTAGAGTATTTCAACTCACTCAATTAGGAAACTATGCTTTTGATAGAACCTACAAAATTGAAGTTGCCGCTAAAGTAAATGGTGTTTGGCAACCTTACGGAAATCCGTGTAATGTAACTACTCCAGTTGGAATGTCGTCACTAATTAATTGTGGTGCAACATTATCATTGATGAATGATAATATTTATGCTATCAACGTGCCTTATAGTATAGGTTATCGTTTCAGAATTACGAATACAGTTACATCTTCAGTTGATATTATTGATAGACCTATTAGAGATTTTCAAATGGCACAAATAGCTTCACCTCAATATAATACTTTGTACAATGTTGAAGTTGCTGTTCGAAACACAGATGGCAATTATATGCCTTATGGAACACTTTGTACGGTAATGACTCCACCAGTTCCTACCACGCAATTGATTGCAGCTCAGTGTGGAACTACTATAGGATTAAACTCAACTGTTTATGCTGAAAATTTTGTAAGTGCCACAACATATCGATTCAAGTTTGAAAATACTGCTTTAGGATTTAGTTATGAGTTCAATAGACCCATTCGTAGTTTTGTTTTAAATCAAGTGCCAGGATTGGTGGCTGGTCAAACTTACAAAGTGTCGGTTAGAATTGAAGTAGGAACTGTATTTGGTCCTTATGGAGCAGTTTGTAATGTTACTATTCCAGCAGCACCAAAAACAATCGAAAAAGATGCTTTAGCATTTGATGTAACTGCAGCGCCAAATCCTTATACTGAAAACTTCCAATTGAATGTTGCTAGTTCATCTGATGAAGTAATTCAGATAAAGGTTTACGATATGCTCGGGAAACTAATTGATAATAAATCGATTGATGCCTCTGTTGTATCAGAAATTTTCATAGGAACCAATTATCCTTCAGGAATTTACAATGTATTGATTTCTCAAGGAAATGATTCCAAAACAATTCGAGTGATTAAACGTTAGTCAATTTTCTAAAATGCTAATAAAACCTTCTCAATTTTTGGGAAGGTTTTTTTAGTTATAAATCACTCCACTGCTATGGTCGTGTTTGGCTCCAGTAACACTGGTTAAAGCATTCACTTCATTGCGTAATTTTAAAACGCCAAGTAAAGCAAAAATAAGTGCTTCTTTGTATTCTAAAAGTGTTGAATTGGGAATAATAATTTTAATTTTAGGTAAAAAATGCTGTATACGTTCAATTAAAAAATCATTATATGCACCGCCGCCAGTCACCAATAATTGCCCTTCTTGTGTTGGCAAAGCAAGACCAATTTGCTGCGCAATGTGCTCAGTAAATGTACGCATTTTGTCTTCAATTGAAATTGAGGATTGATGCAATAATGGTAAAATAATCTCTTTTACAAATTCAAAGCCTAACGATTTTGGAAATGGTTTTTGATAGAAATCCAAGGCATTTAAAACCGAAAGTAATTCCTTGTCAATTTTTCCTGAACGAGCTATTGCTCCTTGGTCATCATATTCAAAACCAAGTTGATTGGCATAAAAATTCAAAACCGTATTGACTGGCGAAATATCAAAGGCAATGCGTTTTCCATCATTTTCAAATGAAACATTCGAAAAACCACCCAAATTCAAGCAATAATCAAAGTCAGGAAACAAGATACGATCACCAATTGGAACCAATGGAGCGCCTTGACCACCAAGTTGAACATCTTGTACACGAAAATCGCAAACTACTGTTGTACCAACAAATTGTGCAATTTCAGGAAGATTTCCAATTTGTAAAGTAAACCCGTTTTGAGGTTGATGTAAAATAGTATGACCGTGCGAACAAACAGCATCTAAATCAGTAATCCAATTTTTATCAAGAAATGAACGAATGGTTTCTCCCAAAAAAGCAGTATAATTTTGATTCAATTCGATCAGTTCTTCTTTTGAAAAGCCAACAGCAATTTTTAATTTGTTTAACCATTCAATTGGATAAGGAATTGTTTCGCATTGGTCAATTTTGAAAGACCATTTTCCGTTATCAATAGTAAAATGAATGTACGCCAAATCAATGCCATCCAACGAGGTTCCACTCATTACTCCAACTACGTTATACGAATTTTTAAACATTGGCTAAATTTACGAAATCGTTTGAAATTTTAACAAAAATAGGTTACTTTTGGTGTCTCAAACTGAAAACTGTACTAATTATTTTTTATCAAAAATATGGATTTTAATCTTACCGAAGAGCATTTGATGATTCAGCAAGCTGCCCGCGATTTTGCTCAAAACGAATTATTACCAGGAGTAATTGAAAGAGACGAACACTCTAAATTTCCAACTGAACAAGTAAAAATGATGGGCGAATTGGGTTTCCTCGGAATGATGGTAGATCCAAAATACGGCGGCGCCGGACTTGATAGTGTATCGTATGTGTTAGCCATGACCGAAATAGCCAAAGTGGATGCTTCTGCGGCCGTAATTATGTCGGTAAATAACTCACTAGTTTGTGCTGGTATGGAAAGGTATTGTAATGAAGAACAAAAAATGAAATACCTAGTTCCGCTTGCAAAAGGTGAAGTGATTGGCGCTTTTTGCTTGTCTGAACCCGAAGCAGGAAGTGATGCTACGTCTCAAAAAACAACGGCAATTGATAAAGGCGATTATTATCTACTAAATGGAACCAAAAACTGGATTACCAATGGTTCAACTGCCTCAACTTATTTGGTTATTGCACAAACAGATGTAGAAAAAGGACACAAAGGAATTAACGCTTTTATTGTAGAAAAAGGTTGGCCAGGTTTCGAAATTGGTCCAAAAGAAAAGAAAATGGGAATCCGCGGAAGCGATACACACTCGTTGATGTTTACTGACGTAAAAGTTCCTAAAGAAAATAGAATAGGAGACGACGGTTTCGGTTTTAGTTTCGCAATGAATGTATTGAATGGCGGACGTATCGGAATTGCTTCTCAGGCGCTCGGAATTGCAACTGGAGCCTACGAAATCGCATTAAAATACTCTAAAGAAAGAAAAGCATTTGGAAAAGAAATTTTCAATCACCAAGCTATTGCTTTCAAATTGGCCGATATGTATGTAAAAGTAACTGCTGCCAAATTGTTAGTAATGAAAGCGGCTTGCGAAAAAGACGAAGGAAAAGATATTGCTCACTCGGGAGCAATGGCCAAATTATATGCTTCTGAAATTGCTTTAGAAGTAGCCAACGAAGCCGTACAAATTCACGGTGGAAACGGTTATGTAGCCGAATATCACGTCGAACGTTTGATGCGCGATTCTAAAATTACACAGATTTACGAAGGAACTTCCGAAATTCAACGCATCGTTATTTCAAGAGGATTGGTGTAAAAATCGTATTCAATATAAAACGAACCCTTTCTTTTGGAAGGGTTTTTTGTTTTACAAAAATTACTACATTTACCCAAAGAACTTTTCATGTACGAAGAACTCAAATATTGGTATTTACGTGATCATAAATTATTTTGGACATTGAGTATGTCGCAAATCAAACAATTGTGTATCATTACGGGTTTTAAAAAAGCCAAAAAAGGCGATATTATTTATTTTTCTTCTTCAGATTTACCGCGTATTTTTTTACTCAAAAAAGGCAATATCAAAATTGTTTCTGTCGATGATGAAGGTAACGAAACCATCAAAGAAATTCTGCAAAAAGGGGATTTGTTTGGTGAACTTTCATTAGAACACGACAACGAGGTCAACGAATACGCCAAAGCACTGACCGATGAAGTTTCTATTTGTAGTTTTTTGCTCTCTGATTTTGAAAATTTATTAGTGCAAAACCCAACTTTAGCCTTATCCTATACCAAATTTGTTGGTTTAAAGATGAAACGCATCAAAAACAATTATGCCAATTTGGTTTCTAAAGATGCTAAAACTCGTTTACAAACTTTCCTAAAAGATTGGGCAGAACGCGAAGGGAAATATGAAGGAAATAAAGTCACACTTGAGAATTATCTCACCCAAACCGATATCGCTCAGATCATTTGTACCTCGCGTCAAACTGCCACTTTATTGCTCAATGAATTAGAAGACAATAACTTAATTTACTACACAAGAAAAGAAATCATTATCGACGATATTTCTAAAATTTAGTATAATTTTTCACAGAATGTAAACTAGCCGACAATTGGCAAAACGCAACTTTTCTACTTTTGATAAAAAATCAAATAGTATGAAAAAATTAATTGCATTAGTACTAATTTCGCTAGTTCTTTTTTCTTGCGAAGAGCAAGGCGAATTCACCAGAGATGGTTTCAATGTTGCTACCATTTCAGAAAATTCGACACTTAGGTTCAACGGCGTATTTGTGCCTACTTCGGGAATTTCAGTAACTGGAGGAGCTAAAATATACGCTGATAACGGGCAATTCAAATTAAAGCTCGATGGTTTCTCAATTTCAGAAGGTCCAGATTTGAAAATTTACCTTTCTAAAACAGCTTCACCTGATGATTTTGTCAATTTAGGTAACTTAACTTCTGCCACAATTTATGTAGTTCCGCAAAGCGTAGATTTATCAGTTTACAACTACGTTCTCATCCATTGTCAACAGTACAATCATTTATTTGCAGTAGCAGAATTAATGGAAAATTAAAAAAAACATGAAAAAAATCACATTTATAATCATCGTTTTATCACTAGCAAAAAATTATGCGCAAGGTTGCAGTGATGCTGGAATTTGTTCGGTGGGAAGTGCTTTTCAACAGCATACAAAAACGTTTAAGAATCAAATTGAGTTTGCTCCTATTTTCGGAATAGGTCAAGCCGATGTAACTTATTTTTCACCTTATATCGCTTATACTCGTAAATTAAATGACAAATTTGCTGTAAGTTCTAAAGTTACTTTTTCATCAGCCAGTGGAAGCTTTGGTACTAGAGCTACTTTTGGTGATGCATATTTGATTGGCAATTACTCGTTCAAAGAAAAGAATAACAAACAATGGAGCGCCTTATTGGGTTGGAAATTTCCATTTACAAGGTCGAATTTAAAAATAAACGGCTATTCACTTCCGTTAGATTATCAAGCAAGTTTAGGTACTATCGATTTGTTTTTAGGTACCAATTTGCGATACAAAAAGTTCGATTTCAACGCGGCAATTCAAATTCCAGTGTTCAATTTGAATAGAAACTCATACTTTCAAGAATTCTCAGGAACAACAGATTTTCCATCGACCAATTTGTTTGAACGAAAGTCAGATGCTTTGTTTCGAACCACTTATACTTTGCAAACTAAGAACCAAAAGTTCACCTTCAAACCCAACGTGTTGTTCATTTATCATTTGGGTGAAGACAGCTATGAAACTATTTTTGGTCAACGCCAAAAAATTGAAGGTTCCGATGGTTTGACCATCAATGGAAATTTGGTTTCCAGCTACCAACTCAACGCCAAAAACAGTATTGAATTGTCTCTGGCTTCTCCTTTTGTAGTTCGTGAAGTACGACCGGATGGCCTAACACGTGGATTTGTAGCTAGTATTCACTATAAAATTCAATTTTAATCGAATTATTTTAATCGAATTGCAAAGTATCAGACAAAACATTATTTCATTGCCTTGTATGTTTGTATTCAATAACAATAACTTAATAGCATCATGAAAAATTTAATAGTATTATTTTTTGCATTTTTATCACTAACATCATTAGCTCAAAATGCAACCAAACGTTCGTCTGAATTCAATTTAGAAAACAAAATTGCACTTCAAGGTTATGATCCCGTTGCCTATTTTACGCAGAAAAAAGCGGTAAAAGGAAAATCAACTTTTGCGGCCAATTATGAAGGTGTAATTTATTACTTTGCTTCGGCAACCAACAAAGAAATGTTTACTAGCAATCCTTCAAAATACGAACCACAATATGGCGGTTGGTGTGCTTATGCAATGGGAAGTAGTGGCGAAAAAGTAGAAGTTGATCCCGAAACATTTAAAATTATTGAAGGAAAATTGTATTTATTTTACAATGCTTATTTCAATAATACTTTGAAAAGTTGGAACAAAGACGAATCCAATTTAAAGAAAAAAGCCGACACCAATTGGGCGAAAATTATAAAACAGAAATAATTATCAATTATTTATTCTTTAAAACAAAAGTAAAAAATCATGAAAAACCCAATTTTTATCTGGATTATTAAGTTGATAGCAGTAGTTATCTTAGTACAAACGCTCTATTTCAAATTTACAGGAGCCGAAGAAAGCGTGTATATTTTTTCTACTCTTGGTGTAGAACCTTACGGTCGCATTGGCTCTGGTGTGATAGAGCTGATTGCTTCTCTATTAATATTACTTCCTAGAACAACTTTGCTTGGCGCTTTACTTGGATTTGGTACAATGTTGGGCGCCATTGTCAGCCATTTGTTAATTTTAGGGATTGAAGTGAAAAACGATGGCGGCACGCTTTTTATTTTAGCAATTATTACGTTTCTTTGTTGTTTAGTACTGATTTACAACCAAAAACACAAAATACCCGATTTGTTGCGCTTGAAATTCTAAAACCAAATGTGTAAATAAATCGTAAATTATAAAAAATAAGACATTTTTATGCTTATCGTGTCTATTCAAAATACATTAAACGAGTTGTCCGATTTAGTAAGTCAACTGTCCAATGATGAATATACTTGTCCGTGCCAAGGATTAAGTAATGCGACTATTGGTGAGCATACACGACACATAATCGAAATGTTTCAATGCCTTGAAAATCATTACGAAAGTGGTTTGGTAAATTATGATTTACGCCAACGTAATTACCAAATTCAAACCGACACTTTGTTTGCCAATGAATGTATTTTAGTGATCAAAAACCAATTGGAAAAACCAAATAAAAACCTCCATTTGCAGCAAACTGTTGACGGTGAAGTGTTTTTAATTGAGAGCAATTACCATCGAGAACTATTGTACAATTTAGAACATTGTATTCATCATCAAGCCTTGATAAAAGTGGCCATTATTCAAAATGATACCATTAAAGTGGATCAAAATTTTGGTGTAGCGCGTTCCACTATCGAATACCGAAAGCAATGTGCACAGTAAGTGTTGTCTCATACAACGGTAAAACGATTATTACTTCCAATCGCGACGAACAAGTGCTGCGGCCAACTGCTATCGAGCCCAAAAATTACGTAATCAATAACAAAAATGTGATTTTTCCCAAAGATGCCAAAGCAGGCGGAACTTGGTATGTAGTTAGTGAAGACGGAACCGTTTTGGTTTTGCTTAATGGCGCCGCCGAAAAACATCAATTGAAATCTTCTTACCGAAAAAGCCGTGGTTTGATAGTACTGGATTTAATCAGTTCAGCTTCGGTTTTAAATGCTTGGGAGATGATCGATTTGGAAGGAATTGAACCGTTTACATTAGTGCTATTTTCCAATCAAAAGTTGCATCAATTACGCTGGAATGAAGTGGAAAAAGAAACCACATTATTGGATATTAATCAACCTCATATTTGGTCGTCTTCTACCTTATATTCGGCCGAAATTAGACAAGAAAGAGCGAATTGGTTTGCCTCTTTTTTAAATCAAAACAGCGAAATTTCTCCACAAGATATGTTGCATTTTCATCGGTACACCGAAACCGAAAATCAACAACATGGTTTGGTTATCAATCGTGGCGATGAATTGAAAACATTGAGTATAACACAAACTGTAATTGAAGCAAATAAAGTTGTACTTTCGCACTACGATTTACAACAACAAAAAGAATTTACCAATTCATTTATCATCATTTAATTTGAAGCTTTTTTTTCACAAACTCACGCATTGGGAATATTGGCCATTTCAAATTGTGTATATTCCAATTTACTTCTTGTGGGCGTATTATGCGATAAAAGCACGTACCATTTTCTTCTTTAATTCTAGTAATCCATCAATGAAAAATGGCGGATTTATGGCCGAAAGTAAAAAGGAAATTTACAATATAATTCCGAGTCAATACTATCCAAAAACCGAGTTGATACCAGAAAAAAAATACTTTCAAAACGTACTTTCGCAAATTGAAAAGGCTCAAATTAACTTTCCCTTTATCGCTAAACCTGATATTGGATTACGTGGTTCAGCTGTTAAAAAAATACAATCAGTTGACGAATTAAAAGACTATCACAACAAAGCCAATTTTGATTACTTGATTCAAGATTTGATTCCGTACAAAAATGAAGTTGGTATTTTTTATGTTCGTTTTCCCAATGAAGAGAGAGGCAAAATCACCGGAATTGTAGCCAAAGAATATTTGATTGTAGAAGGCGATGGAAACTCCAAGATAATTGACTTAATAAAGGCCAATCCGCGATTTGAATTGCAATTGAATGCCTTACTACGCGAATACGGAAATCAATTGAATGAAGTATTAAAAGCGGGTGAAAAACGCAATTTGGTTCCTTATGGTAATCATTCACGTGGTGCAAAATTCATCGATGCGAGCGATAAAATTTCGCGTCAATTAACGGTCGTGATGAACGAAGTTTGCCTTCAAATTCCAGAGTTTTATTTTGGTCGTTTGGATGTAATGTACAACAATTGGAACGATTTGGAACAAGGAAAAAACTTCTCCATTGTTGAGGTCAACGGCGCAGCGAGCGAACCAACACATATTTACGATCCGAAACATTCCCTCTTTTTTGCATGGAAAGAATTGGCGCGCCACATTACTTATATGTACAAAATTAGTGTACTCAATCACCAACGAGGTTTTCCGTATCTTTCCCATAAAGAAGGAATGAAACAATACCGATTGCATTTGGAACAGAGTACTAAAATTGTCAATTTTTGATGCAAAACCTCAAAAACATATTCGTCGGATTTTTGGTTAGCTTTATTGGCTCTTTACCTTTGGGTTACTTGAATATTGTTGGATACGAAGTATTTCAACAATCAGGGTTGTATACAGCAATTTTATATTTACTTGGTGTAATTTCCATCGAATGTATTGTAATTTATCTGACGCTGATTTTTGCAAATCAATTGATGAACAACAAAAAGCTTATTCGATTTATCGAAGGATTTTCTGTACTTTTCATGTTTTTACTAGCGTTTATTTTTTATTCAAGTTCAAACCAAAATACTTCAGAAAGTTCGGTTTTAGAAAAATACATTGACTATTCACCTTGTGTAGTTGGCATTATTTTGAGTTCTCTTAATTTCATACAAATTCCGTTTTGGACTGGTTGGAATTTGTATTTGCTCAATAGCAAGTTCATCGAAATTTCAAAATCAAGAAAATACTTTTACATAATTGGAACTTTAATGGGCACTTTTTTTGGCATGTTAGCGCTTATTTTGTCACTTAACTATTTGACCAATCAAACCGATTTCTTGGCAAAATATTTAATGAAAGTCATTATTCCACTAGTTTTTGTTGGATTAGGATTGTTTCAAGCATTTTCATTTTATAAAAAATACTTGAAGCGTTAGGCTAAATTATTGAGAGCATTAATCAAATTGGTTTTTTTGCGTTGCGAAACAGGCAAAGTACTTTTGTCACTCATCACTACATAGCCACCGTCTTTATTAATAAAATTAACCAAATGATTAAGGTTGATGATGTGCGAATGATGAATACGTTCAAATCCAGAGTTTTCCAATAACTCTTCAAATTCTTTGAGTGTTTTTGAAAACAAAACTTTCTTTCCGTTTGTAAAATAAACACAGGTATAATTGCTCTCGGCACTGCATCGCAAAATGGTATCAACTTCGTAAATAGAAATTCCTTCGGTGGTTTGTAATGCAATTTTTTTCCGATCCGATTTGAGTTTGAAGTTACTGATTAATGTTTCAATCTTGGCCAAATCGTTTTCTTTGGAATGTTCTTTTGCTTTGGCTACAGCCATTTTTAATTCTTCCGAATCTATAGGTTTTAACAAATAATCGAGTGCGCTAAATTTGATGGCTTTAATAGCATATTGACTGTAAGCTGTTGTAAAAATGATTTTGAAATCATGCTCTTTATAAACCGAGAGGATTTCAAAACCCAAACCGTCGGATAGCTGAATGTCTAAAAAAATCAATTCGGGTTGCAGTTTTTTAATCACTTCAATTCCTTCTTTTACCGACTTAGCTTCGCCCACAAGTTCAACCTCTGGGCAATGGTATTTTAGTTCCGATTTAAGTGCCGAAACAGCTTGTGCTTCGTCTTCAATAATAACTGTTCTCATAATTACCAATTGTATCGTAGTGGAATGGTAATGATTACTTTGGTTCCACTGTTAGTGTTATTTGAATCTTTTTTATCAATTATTTCCATTGATGAAGTAGTATCAAACAATTTTAATCGTTCGGTTGTTATCTCCATCGCTTTCGAACTGTATTCTTTGTTCTTTTGGTTTTTAGAAGAAGCTTCTCTACCAATTCCGTCATCGTCTACTTCACAAATTAAAAGCTCTTCTTTTTTTATAAAATTGATGTACAACATACCTTTCATAGGCTTTGGCCCCAAACCATGAATGATTGCATTTTCTACTAAAGGTTGTAACAATAAATTGGGAATCAAAATGTCTTCTTTTGATAAATCGGGATCAACTTTGATCTCAAAATCAAATTTTCCTTCGTAGCGAATTTGCGTCAATTCAATGTACAATTTGAGCATTTCAATTTCGTTGTCGAGCGTAGTGACTTGTTCTTCACTTTCTAATAACTTACGTAATAATTTAGAAAATTTAGAAATATAGGTGCTTGCATTAATGTAATTTCCTTCTGTATAATAGCCTTTAATAGTGTTGAGTGCATTAAATATAAAGTGCGGATTCATTTGCATTCGCAAGGCTTTTTGCTCTAATTCTACCATTTGTTTTTCGAGTTGAATTTTATCGCGCTCAACTTGCATTTTTACTTTTTCCGCTTCAAATTTTTTCTTTTGATGATTTAATCGGTATCTGATAAACAAATAAATCCCCAAAATGGCTAGTAAAATCAGGCAAACAATAAACCAAGCTTTTTGCCAAAAAGGTGGCAATATTTCAAACGAAATGCTTTGAACATCGCTTTTTACATTAAAACCGTCCATACAATATACGCTAAATACATATTTTCCGGCAGGCAATGATTGGTAATTGATTTTCGATTCCGAACTTTTGGTCCAAGTTTCGTTTTTGTTGTTGAGTTTGTAGTAATAGCTTAAGTTTCCTTGATTTAAAAACGAAATCCCGTTGAATTCAATACTAATATTTTTTTTATCATAAGACAGCACGGCATTGTCTTGGATCGTTTTACCATTACTTACAATTTTTAAGATATGACAAATAGGCTTGTTTTTTTTGGTCGAAACATCAGTAATATTGAAATACAAAAGACCACTTTGAGTTGCCAAATAAATCACATTGTTCAAATAATCAATATCATTAATGCGATTGTTTTTGAGACTCAAAATCGCATTCAAATTTTGGAGTTTAAATTGATTGTTAGTAAGAGTTAATAAGTTCAAACCATTGTTGGTTCCTACCAAATAGTCGGTTGCAGAAATTTTTTTGATACTATTGCAAATATTACTGTTCAATCCGTCTTTAATGGCAAATTGGCTTATTTTATTATTGTTTATAGTCAACATACCTTTGGATGCCGTAGCAATAAAAAGTGTTTTGGATTCAAAATCATAAAACAAATCTTTGATAGACGATTGTAAGTTTTTGTTTTTATCACCCCAATTGGTTAATGTTTTGTTTTTTGAAAGTTGATACAATCCGTTGTTGGTTCCAATCCAAATGCTGTTTTGGTCTTTGGTAAAAATATTTGAACGTTTATTAACGACTACTTCTGGAGTTGTTTTTTTGGGATCATAAGGATTCATCTCTTCTCTTGGTAGCACTAAGGTATAAGTATAACCTATATAAGCTAATTTGTTATCTATGAGAAGATCGTTGGCGCTAAAACCCAACAAGCGTTCGTTACCCTTAGAGTCAATTTTTTTGATGCCCAACTTTCCAATCACATATGTAGCGTTATCTTCAAATCGTATGTTAGTGATTTTGTCAGTGCGTTCGCTTTGCATCAGCTCTTTTTTTACAAATGGACTATTGCTGTTTTTTACATAGTAATCGTTATTCATTCCGCCAACCCAAATTTCATTTTTGGCATTTATACTTATACAGTTGAGCTTGGTTGTTTTATTTTGGTTTAATTTGTCTACATAAAAATTAAATGAAGGAATATAAATGATGCCATTGTTTAAGGTTGAAAACCAATAACCGCCTTCAAAATCTTTGGTGATAGAAGTGATGGCAAAATCTTTAAAAAATGATTTTTCTATTTTGTTGTTGCTCACCAAAAAAAGCCCGTTTCGAGCACAAATCCATAGTTTGTTTTTATTTTCGAAAAATGAATTTAAAATTTCAACGGGTTTCGGGATTTCGATAATTTTTTCCAGCTGATTGTTGGCCGTGACTTTGTAAAACACATTGGTATTACTCAAATAATCACCAAAAACCGAGTGATGATGTACTTTGAGAAAAGAATTTTTAGGAAATGAAAACAGTTTTTTTTGAGTTTCTAAATCACAAATATGTCGATTAAGAATACGAATAGCATTGTTGTCTTTCCACAAGCCAGCTAACGATAGTTCATCGCTGTATTTTTTTTCTACTTCATTGTTGGGTTTTATAACAGCTATTTCTCCATTTCGGTAAGAAATGTAGATGTTGTTGGCATTATCTTGATAAAAATCTACTGTAATACTTGAGCCTGACGCTTTTTTTACTAATGACGAATTGGACTCATTATAAATTTTATTTTGATAAATAAACGATAATTTACCCGTTAAAGTGAGCAACCAAGTGCGACCTTTAAAATCGGTTTTCATCTGAAAGACTTCATTGTCGCTCAAGCCTTTATCGGTATTGATGAGTTCAAATTTGTGACTGTCGTATTTTACAATACCAACATCAGTCGAAAACCACAATAGTCCATTTTTGTCTTGACTTGCCGAATAAACGGTTGAAGTAGGAAACCCTTCGTTGAATGAATACGTTATAGAATAAGGATCTTGCGCCCAAAATGTGGCGTAAAAAAAGGAAAAAAATAAAATGAAATGCGACTTCAAGATGATTTTATTTGAGTAAATGTACTAATATAATTTGTACTAAAATGAATAAATAGCATCACTTATCACTCTTTGAAAATCAGTTGCCTTTGGGTTTGAGGCAATTAATCAATAGTTGTATTCACTTAAATAGTATTGCAAAACAAGTAAATGAAGCATTTGTAAATTAGCACAGTAAGTAGTGTTTTTTTAATTTGTTAATTACTTAAAGATGAATAAATTGTTGACTCCTGTTTATCGATTTCGGCATTTTTTACTGCTTTTATCTTTAAGTCTATTTTTAGTTTTAGTTGTAGTTTTCTTTTCTTTACTTTAAAAAATGAGGGTGGTAAAAAAATCCTCATTTTTTGTTTTTAATTTCAGTTGTTTGTTCTGAATTGTATCTGACTTGTTTTTTGTAAATTAGCCCAGTAAAATCGGTTTATGAAAAACATCATCATCACAGGTACTTCACGCGGAATTGGATACGAGTTAGCACTTCAATTTGCAAATTCAGGTCATCAAGTTCTTGCTGTTTCACGAAAAACACCACAAGAATTAATTGAAAATCCCAATATAACTTGTCTTAGTGTTGATATTTCTAATTTTGACGAATTACATCAAGTTGAAAATTTCATTTCTCAAACATGGAAAAAAGTGGATATTCTGATTCACAATGCGGGAAGTTTACTTCACAAACCATTTACTCAAATCACGGCATCCGAATTCCAAAATATTTATAAAGTGAATGTTTTTGCCGTGGCCGAACTGACTAAAATATGTATTCCATTTATGGCAAAAGGAAGCCATGTAGTTTCCATCAGTTCGATGGGCGGAATACAAGGCAGCCTGAAATTCGCCGGACTCTCAGCTTACAGTTCCAGCAAAGGAGCGTTAATTACGTTGTCGGAATTATTGGCTGAAGAATACAAAGAACAAGGAATCGCTTTCAATGTTTTGGCACTTGGAGCCGTTCAAACCGAAATGTTGCAAGAAGCTTTCCCAGGTTATGAAGCGCCAATTTCGGCAGCCGCAATGGCCGATTACATCTACAATTTTGCTTTGACAGGCAATCAGTTTTACAACGGAAAAATACTGCAAGTTTCATCAACTACGCCCTAACATTGAGTGAGGTTTTAGCCAAATATTTACCCGAACACGCTGTGTTGCCTTGTTTTGAATTGATCAAAATCAATTCGGTGCATCTCAAAATTGTCAACGAAAGGCAAACACGTCATGGCGATTACCGAAAAGGAATTTCAGGTAAGCACGAAGTTACAGTCAATGCTAATTTGAATAAATACCGTTTTTTAATCACATTGGTGCATGAAATTGCACATTTGGTAGCTTTTGAAAAGTTTGGTAAACACATCAAACCACATGGAGTAGAGTGGAAGATGACATTTCAAAGGTTGATGGTGCCGTTCATTCGACCCGAAATTTTTCCGCATTCGGTTTTGCCTTTAGTAGCCAACCATTTTCGAAATCCAACTGCCAGTAGTGATACAGATGCGAAATTGGCTTTTGCTTTAAAGCAATTTGACGAGCGAAAAGTGGATATTCATTTTGTACATGAAGTGCCCAGTGGTAGTTTTTTTCGCATCAAAAACGGAAGAGTTTTTCAAAAAAAAGGCCTTCGTGTCAAACGATATGAATGCATCGAGGTAAAAACAGGAAGAACTTTTTTATTCAATGCCAATGCTGAAGTCGAAATTATTCCAGGATAAGAAATAATTAAATCATACTGTTGTTGTGAGAATCCTTTTAATAATAAATATATTTGCATCACTAATAAAAAAAACTAAGCAACTCTCCCGAAAGCTATCGGAACTCAGTAACTAAGTAACTCAACAAATGAACAAGAACTATTACGCAATTATAATGGCTGGTGGAGTTGGTTCGCGCTTTTGGCCAGTTTCAACGACCGAATTTCCAAAGCAATTTCACGATATGTTAGGAGCAGGTCAAACTTTGATCCAAAAAACCTTTAGCCGATTAGCAAAAACAGTTCCTGCCGAGAATATTTTAGTGTTAACCAACGAGCGCTACAATGCAATAGTACTTGAACAATTGCCATTGATTAAACCCGAGCAAATTGTACTTGAACCTGCTATGCGAAACACAGCTCCTTGTATTTTATATGCGTCGTTGAAAATAAAAAAACAAAACCCTGACGCAGTTATGGTAGTGGCGCCAAGCGATCACTGGATTGAAGATGAAACTGCTTTTGCCGATAATTTAAAAAAGTGTTTTGATTTCTGTCAAAATGAAAATGCTTTGATGACATTAGGCATTCAACCCACATTTCCCAATACTGGTTTTGGCTATATAGAATTTGATAAAACAGATGCAAATGCAATCAAAAAAGTCAATCAATTTCGTGAAAAACCCGATTACGAAACCGCAAAGTCGTTTTTAGATGCTGGAAATTTCCTTTGGAATGGCGGAATTTTTATCTGGAGTGTTGCATCAATTATAGCTGCATTTGAAAAATTCCAACCACAAATGAATGCTTTGTTCATGCAAGGTTACGAAACGTTCAATACCAACAATGAAGCACAATTTATAGCCATAAATTACGAAAAAGCCGAAAACATCTCTATTGATTACGCCGTAATGGAAAAAGCCGCCAATGTGTATGTTTTACCAGCCACTTTCGATTGGAATGACTTAGGAACTTGGGGACAATTGCACGACAAAATTGATAAAGACGATAACAATAATGGCATCATCAATGCCAAAGTAATTTTAGAAAATGCATCCAACAATATCATTCGTTCTGATGCCGATAAAATCATAGTGATTGATGGTTTGCACGATTACATCATTGTTGATAAAGAAGGCGTTTTGCTCATTTATCCCAAAAACAAAGAGCAAGATATAAAGCGAATTACGGCTTTGGCCAATGATTTATAATTGTTTTTTTTTGAAGCTATTCCCGCTCTACGTTACAAGTCCTCAGCCCAAAATGTGTTTTTGTACGACTGTTGCCAGCTTCCTTTGGTCGCTTGCACCAGCCAACAACAACTACATTTTGGTCTTGCGGGCTTTTCTCTTCGATCGGGGCTAAGAGTAAGTAGTTCAATAGCAGAAATCTAACGGTTTTCACAAATAAAAATTAAGATAATTATTCAAATTCTCATTCAAATCCATCAAATTCTAATTTGTGGTCATTTATGTACAAAATTTTACTTATATTTGAGATAAGTTGAAAAATATGAAAACTAACCTCATAAAAATGCTTCTGTTTTTTGTGCTTAGTGTACAGTATGCCTACAGTCAATTGGCTGTTTTTAACTTAATCGTAACCAAAACGGATGAAAGTTGTACAGGCAATGGAACGCTTGCTTTTCAAACATCCAATACTACTGCTGGTGCTACGATTATCTTTTCAGTTTACTTGCTTCCAGATCTTACTAATCCAATAGCCGTTGTAACCGATACTTCGATTTCAGGTTTGTCCTCGGGAGATTATAGAGTGATAGCACTGCAATCATTAGGCGATTTAAGCAACTCACAGCAATACGACATTACAATTAATGACACCAGGGTTCAATTGGTTTACCAAGCTACTAGTAATCCTATGCTTTGTTATCTTACAAATGGAACTATTACAGTAAATGTTACTCAAGGAACCGCTTTGACCTATGAAATTATTTCTGGACCAATAATAAAGCCACCGCAAGCATCTAATATTTTCACCAATATGGTGCCCGGAACTTATGTGATAAGAGTGAATGACCAGTGTGGAGATGGAATTGTACAAACCCACACCATAAACCAACTCGAAGATGACAATTTAGAAATTGAAGTTGTATTTCCGCAGAACAATGAATATTGTACGCTTGTTGATTGTTCCACACGTACTATCACTGCTATAGTGACCTCTATTGAAGGCACAACGATTCATTATCCTGTTGAAGTTCAGGCTGTAGTAAATCCACCAGATGGCTCAGCACCAATTGTGGTGTCACAAATAATAACTTCTGGTCCGGCTACAGAGTTAATTGTAGAAATTCAAATTCCGTATTACAATGTTCAGAGTTATACTTTTTTTCTCAAAGCAATAGGTACTTGTGGAGAAGAATACCTAAGCGAATTGACAACATTAGAAATAGCGTCATCATTTGAATTGGCAGAAGGATTTGATGAAAACTGTGATCCAAAATTAGTAATATTTAAATTGTGCAATTTAATTCCGCCTTTTACTTTAAATTTTTTGAATGCTCCAGCTGGTTTTAATCCTGCTTTGTTTAACCCTAATAATTTGGGTCCTTTTAACGAGTATTTTGCTGCTTATGTATCCAATGATACAGCTCAAATTCCTTATGGAAATTATCTTGTTCAACTTACCGATTCGTGTGGAACCATTGAAACCAGCGAAATTTACTTAAGCCCAATCGGCGGTGCAATTCCAGATTTTGTAAACATATTGTGCAGTGATAATGATTTTTTAAACTTAGACGATATTACCTCAATTATATTTCTTGATGCGCCAGTTGAATTCACACCTACTCTGCCTTATGATGCCTCAGGTTTAATTGATGCTGATAACTATCTTCATGTTGAATTACCACCTGGTCATTATTTAATAGCAGTAACTACTGTTTGCGGAATTGTGTCGGAACTTGAATTTACGATATTGCCTCGTGAGTTTATTGTCTTTTCTGATGCGAGTAACACTAGTGGTTGTTCGGGTAGTTATGGTTATATAACCATAACTGCAACTGAAAAATTATCCTCTGTGGTCATTCTTCAAGCTCCTGCTGAATACTCACTTTCGCTACCTCATGATTATTCGAATCTAATTGATGAATTTTCGATTCAAATATTCAGTTTACCTATTGGCGATTATGTTATTGAAGTTACAAGTGATTGTGGTGATGTTAAAATTATTACGGTTACTGTTCCAATGTTTATATCGAATGGTCCTTTGTTTTTAATTCAAGGAACGGGTTGTGATTTTGGTTCAGGCTCACTTACAATGTTTAGTCCAAATGGTAAATTAACTCAATTTATAATTACATCAGCACCCGCTAGTTTCCCTTTTCCGTTGCCTTATGATTGTTCATTTAATATTGCCCCAAATGGTTTTTTTTGTATGAATTCTTTGCCAGAAGGAACTTATACCTTTTATTCAAAAGACGAATGTACTATTGAACGAAACGAAACCATCGTTGTAGATGGTTTTCATGCTACCGAAAACAGTCAAATAATACCCAATTGTGGCTCATTTGATATCGATTTACAATATCCCAATAACAATACATTGCCTCAAAAATATTGGTTGCAAAAATTCAATACTGTTACTTCTCAATGGGAACACCCTTTGACGGGCGTTGCTTATTCTGAAGGAGCGCCCTACAATGTTATTAATTCATATCCATTAGTAAATTTATCCATTAATTACAATATTGCTAGTGTTGGCCAATTCAGAATTGTAGCCAATTACTTGGTATATCAAAATGGCTCTTATACTACAGAATATTGTGCTAGAGTTATAAAAACTTTTGAATATACAGGAGCTCTAAATATAACCTCAAACCATATTATTTCATGTAATTCTGGTGCAATTGAAGTTGCCATAAATGCCAATGGTGTTCCTCCTTACAACTATTCCATTACCACCAAAAACGGATTGCCATTTGTTGTCAATAATGGTAATTCTAACCTTTTTACTGGCTTAGAAGCAGCATTGTATAATTTTCAAATTATTGATGCTTGTGGAAATATTTTAAATAAGCTTATCGATATTAATACTTTAGAAGAGCCTACAATTATATCAAATAATTTATGCGAAGGATTAGTTGGGCGCTTGAGCGTGCCTTCCATTTCCTATCTGAGCTACCAGTGGTGGAAAGGAAGTGATACTTCAACCGTATTAAGCACAACCAATACATTGGTATTCAACCCTTTTTCTTCTGCAACAACGCCTGGAACTTATTACGTTAGGATGTATTCTACAACACCAATTTCATGTATTGATAAAACGCTTTCTTTTGTTGTATCTGCAATTGCCAACCCAAATGCAGGTCAAGACGGACAACTAACCATTTGTGGCAACACAGAAGCAATTAATTTACTTACACTGTTAAATGGTGCATTCGATGCAAATGGAACTTGGCAAGAGATTACCAGTAGTGGAGGATTAACGGGAAATATGTGGACGCCTAACGGGAACAATTTTGGGAGTTATACTTTTCAATATACGGTTACTGGTTTGTGTAGCACCTCTGATACTTCTATAGTAATCATAAATTATAATGCTTCACCATCAGTGCCCGAAATAAATGGTTCGCAAGAGGTTTGTATTGGACAATCCATTTCACTTCAGCTTAATACAATATCCAATGTAACTTATTTATGGTCGGGGCCAAATAATTTTACGTCTACTGATCCAATTATTACTATTCAAAATGCAACCTTGGAAAATGCAGGCGAATATATTGTCAAAGCTTTTTTAAACGGTTGTGAATCACAAGCATCTGTGACTGTGTCAATCAACCCCAATCCTCAATTTGAAATTGAAGAAGACTGTATTGGAAGTAATTATACTATCCGAATTATTCCTTTTGAAAATTCGTTTAATCCCAATGACGTAACTTATTCATGGTTTGGACCAAATGGATTTTCTAGTACACAAAATCAAATAGTAGTTACTAATCAAGAAACGGGTAACTATTTGGTTACGGTTACAAATGAATTCAATTGTTCTGAACAAAAAGCATTTGAAATTGTTAATGTATTATGCGAATTTCCTAATTTAATTACTCCTAATGATGATCAAAGCAATGATAGTTTTGATTTGACAGGATTGGAAATTGATAAATTTGAAATATACAGCCGCTGGGGACGTTTAGTATACGAAGAAATCGACTATACTAATGAATGGCATGGTCAGAATAGCAATAATGAACCATTACCCGATTCGACGTATTATTATATTATTTATTTGCGAACTGGAGAACAAAAACACGGTTGGGTTTATCTAGCACGATAATTAGTCTTCTTTGTTTTGTGCTTTTCTAATTTTTTTGAAAAGATTGGATGAGTACACAAAGTCGACAATTGCTTCGTTATCGGTTTTGAAGATGTCTTTTTTGGTTCCTTCCCAGGCTAAAATACCATTTTTTAGGAAGATGATCTTTTCACCAATTTCCATCACCGAGTTCATGTCGTGCGTGTTGATTACGGTAGTAATATTGTACTCTTCGGTAATTTCTTTAATCAAATTGTCAATTACAATAGCCGTTTTTGGATCCAAACCAGAGTTGGGTTCATCACAAAACAAATATTTCGGATTATTCACAATAGCGCGAGCAATTGCAACACGTTTTTGCATTCCACCCGAAATTTCAGAAGGTTTTTTATGATTGGCATTAATTAAATTGACGCGGTTAATTACAAAATCAACACGTTCTTTAATTTCAGCTGGCGTTTTATTGGTAAACATTTTCAGCGGAAATCCAACATTCTCTTCTACGGTCATGCTATCAAACAATGCGCTTCCTTGGAAAACCATACCAATTTCGGTTCGTAGTGCTCTTTTTTCATCCGAAGTCAACTCAGAATAAATCCTACCGTCAAACGAAATGGTTCCGACTTCAGGAGTGAAAATTCCCAACAACGATTTGAGTAAAACTGTTTTTCCAGAGCCACTTTGCCCAATAATTAAATTGGTTTTTCCCGTTTCAAAAACAGCCGAAATTCCTTTCAATACTTTTGAATCGCCAAACGATTTCTCTACGTCTTTAATTTCTATCATTTCGCCAAAAGTAATTGAGTTAATATATAATTCGATAAAATAATAACTACCGATGTCCAAACAAATGCAACTGTACTGGCTTTACCAACTTCCAACGCGCCGCCTTTCATATAGTAACCATGAAAGGAAGGAATAGTGGCTAAAATCATCGCAAAAACTATGGTTTTTATGAAGGCATACGTAATATGAAACGGTATAAATTCGGTTTGAATTCCCATTATAAATTCAGAGCTACTAGTAAATCCACCGTATACGCCTGCCATCCAACCACCTAAAACGCCCAAAAACATACTGATTCCAATCACAAAAGGATAGAGAAGAAGTGCGATTATTTTTGGAAAAACCAAATAGTTTAATGAATTTACTCCCATCACTTCCAAGGCATCAATTTGTTCGGTAACACGCATGGTTCCGATGCTTGAGGTGATAAATGAACCCATTTTCCCAGCCATAATAATAGAAATAAAAGTAGGCGCAAATTCCAAAATCACTGATTGTCTTGTGGCAAAACCTATTAAGTATTTTGGAATTAAAGGATTGGTCAAGTTCAAAGCCGTTTGTATCGAAACAACTCCACCAACAAAGAACGAAATGAACGCCACAATTCCCAGTGAGTCAATTACTAAATCGTCGATTTCCTTGAAAATCAGCCCTTTCATTACCGACCATTTGGTAGGCTTATTGAAGACTTCTTTCAGCATCAAAAAGTATTTTCCTATTTGCGATAAATAGCGTACGAGCATCATAAGTATAGAATATGTTCAAAAATAGTAATAATTAATTTTAAAATGTGGCAATTTGTTAATTTGTCAATTAGGCAATTTGAGAATGTGGCAATTTTGAAAATAGAATTGGGAAATTGACACATTGTCTAATTGACACATTAAATTAGTTTTGATTTCATTTTATTCCAACGGTATTTTCGAATGAATTTAGCTTGTTCTTCAGTTACTAATAATGGTTTCTTGGCTATTTTGGCTTTCCAGAACCCACTGATGTAATCGATAAAAAGCAGCGGTTTTTTCTTCATCATGGCCAATTTTGCTGAAGCTATCGCTGTGATGAAAAATCCGTAGCCTAAAGTATAAAAAGCTTCGCCTTGTTTGTAGCGCGAAGCTTTGTTGTAGTTGGCACCAGTAGGTTTTAGGTGCTTTACTTTTAAGGTTGCATCTGTTACTACTTTCCATCCATAAAATTTGCACAGTAACTCGTCAACGGTATCCCAACCCATTGCAGGTTTTAATCCTCCAATTTGTTTGAAGCATTCTTTTCGATAGGCTTTAAATGCACCTCGAATGTGGTCTTTGTCGGTTAAATTTTCCAAAATCCATTCGCCATTTTTTTCAATGTAAGCAAAACCGCCCACCATTCCAATTTGCTTGTCCGATTCAAAATGGTGAATAATCGTTTCAAAATAGTTTGGAGGAAAAACCAAATCAGCATCAGCTTTTACTATAAAATCATAATTATCGTCTAAAGTTTCTAATCCTTTTTGAAAAGCTTGAATGACTTTGCTTCCGGGTAAATGGATAGCGTCAGAAGTTTTGTTGACCAATTTAATCCATGAATGCTCTCTGGCAAAAGCATTGATTACTTCTTCAGTTTGATCGGTAGAATTGTCATTAACCACAACCGCTTTGGCAGGTAAAACCGTTTGTTCCACCAATGAATGTAAGGTTTGAGAAACAAAATGTTGTTCGTTGTGCGACGGAATGACAATGTAGTATTTCATGGTTGTTTTCTGAGACTGAATACTGAGACTGTGACTATTTTCTTTCAGCGTAAACGATATAATAACGTGGTGTAAAATAACGCAACAATGGACGGAACCCGAATTTTTTAACAGGGTGTGTGAATTTTTCTCGAGAGATAATTTTCCATCCTGTTTTTTCCAATAACCAATCAAGCTGCCAATCTTCAAATTCGTGGTAATGCCTGTCCCACATATCGGTTTTACTGCGATACGCTGGTGAAAACCACAAACGAAGCGGAATGGAAATTAATAATTTATCGCATTTTACATTTTGTAAAACCGTATATGGATTAAGTAAATGTTCGAAGATTTCGAAAGCCGTGAACACCTCGTAATTTTCGGTTTGTAACGCGGTTTGATTATTGTCTAGGTCTTCACCTTTGGTGTTTTTTACAGTATAACCATTTTCTTCCATAATTTTAGAAAACGGATTGGGAACGCCTAAATCAAATATGGTTTCTGATGTTGTAACGTGTTTTTGCAGAAACTCTAACGTGTGTTTAAAGCGTTTATTTGGAAATGTTTTTTCGTACATAGTCATTGCGAGGAACGAAGCAATCTATCGTTCTTGTATTGTTAGTTAATTTGCCACAAAGGCACGAAGCCACAAAGGTAAACCAAACTTTTGAATTTTTATAGAAAGTCAATTTATAGATTTAATTTTGAACACTGAACACTATTATAGCCCAGATAGCAATGGAAAGCCCGGAGCGCTTATGCCTTATACTTGTTGGCTAAAGAAAGCGACCAAAGGAAGCTTGCTTTTGACTTACAAGTATTGGTATAAGAGCGAGGACTTGAAATGAATAGCTGGATTAGCTTCACATTTTATAGACAATTGCATTGATGTTCATTCCCGAGCCTACCGATGCAAAAAGAATTACATCGCCATTGTGGATTTCATGGTTTTCAATTTGTCCTTTTACCAATGAATCGTAGAGTGTTGGAACGGTTGCCACACTTGAGTTTCCAAGTTTGTGGATGCTCATTGGCATAATGTTTTCGGGCGGAGTTTGTTTGTATAAACGATAAAAACGTTGGATAATCGCTTCGTCCATTTTTTCGTTGGCTTGGTGAATGAGTATTTTTTTAACTTGACCAATGTCGATACCACTTTTGTCCAAACATTCTTTCATAGCTAAAGGCACATTATTTAAAGCAAACTCATAAATTTTTCGACCATTCATTTTGATGTAACGCACATCGGGATCATGGGTTTTGTTGAATGAATTACCAAAATACAAATAATAGGCTTCGTCGTAGGTGAAAGTTGCGGTTTCGTGTGCTAATATTCCGCCTTCAGCTTCGGTAGCTTCAATAATTGTTGCACCAGCACCATCCGAATAAATCATCGAATCGCGATCGTGCAAATCAACCACACGCGATAAGGTTTCGGCGCCAATAACCAGACACTTTTTGGCCATTCCTGCCTTGATAAATGCTTGTGCTTGAATGACACCTTCGACCCAACCAGGACAACCAAAAAGCATATCGTAAGCGACACATTTTGGATTTTTAATGCGCAAGTCGTGTTTTACTCGTGAAGCCAAACTTGGTAGCAAATCAGTTTGAATAGCGCCTTTTTTGACATTTCCGAAGTTGTGCGCAAAGATGATGTAATCTAATGATTCGGGATCAATTTTAGCATCGTCAATTGCTTTTTGTGCAGCGATGACAGCAATATCTGAAGTTAATAAGTCATCGGTAACATAACGACGTTCGTGAATACCTGTGATTTCTAAAAATTTTTGAGCCACAACGTCGTTTGGGTGCGGAAAAGGACTTCCGTCATCATTTAAAAAAACGTGTTGAGCAAAGTCGATATTGGAGACTATCTCGGTTGGAATATAACTTCCAGATCCGGTTATTTTTATATTCATTTTTTAGTAAATAGTTTTACGAAAGTATTGATTAAAAAATGATATAAAGTCAAATTGTCAATTAATTGAAAACTATTATGAATACCGCAAAAAAAGAAACCTAAAATTATCGATGTACTAATTATTGGCTCTTTTGTTGTGCAATTTTAATCTGCATAATGGTGGCTATACTCAAAGCCTGAGTTTTAATTTGTTCGGCTTTTTCGCCTTTAAAGTTTTCGTCTACCGATGCATAAAAATGTTGCAACCAAATTTTGAATAATTCGGGTGAAAGATATTCTCTGGTATTTACATCTAAATGAATCTGCGTTAAGTTGTTAGTGTAACCGCCAGTTCCTAAAATGGCTTGCGACCAAAAAGTGACTAAAATAGGCAAATGTTCTTCCAGTTTTATCTTTACAACATCAGTAAAAATATAGCTAATCGATTCGTCTGAAAGCAATTTTTTATAAAACTCGTCGACTAATAAATATAAATCGTCTTGGTTCTGGATGTCGTTCATAAATCGTTTTGTTTCAGGTTTAAAGTTTCAGGTTCCAAGTTAAAAACCCATTTACAACTTGAAACCTGAAGCTTGAAACAAATTTTACATATACGCTTCTATCGGAGCACAAGAGCAAACCAAATTTCTATCGCCATAAGCATCATCTACACGACGAACACTTGGCCAGAATTTATTGTCTGAAATATAATCCAACGGATATGCTGCTTGTTCGCGAGTATAAGGGAAATCCCAATTATTAGCAGTTAACATAGCTAAAGTATGTGGCGCATTGTGCAATACAGTATTGTGATTGTCAGCTGTTACAGTAGCAATTTCCTGACGAATGGAAATTAAAGCGTCACAAAAACGATCCAACTCGGCTACATCTTCTGACTCTGTTGGTTCAATCATCAAAGTTCCTGCAACTGGAAACGAAACGGTTGGAGCGTGGAAACCATAATCCATCAAACGTTTGGCAATATCAGTTACTTCAATACCTTGTTGTTTGAAAGCACGACAATCCAAAATCATTTCGTGAGCAGCACGTCCCATTTCTCCTGAATACAAAACTGGGTAATGTGCTTCCAAACGCGCTTTCATGTAATTGGCATTCAAAATGGCAAATTGAGTAGCGTTTTTCAAACCTTCAGCACCTAACATCGTAATGTAACCGTATGAAATCAAACATACCAAAGCCGAACCGTAAGGCGCAGATGAAATAGCTGTTATAGCTTGATTTCCTCCAGTTGGAATTACAGGATTGGTTGGTAAAAACGGCACTAATTTTTCGTTGACACAAATGGGTCCAACTCCAGGTCCGCCACCGCCATGAGGAATAGCGAAGGTTTTGTGTAAGTTTAAGTGACAAACATCAGCACCAATCGTTGCCGGATTGGTTAATCCAACTTGAGCGTTCATGTTGGCTCCATCCATATAAACCAAACCACCGTTTTCGTGAATAATATTGGTGATTTCGATAATGGCACTTTCAAAAACGCCATGAGTAGATGGATAAGTAACCATTAAGCACGATAGTTTATCTTTATTTTCAATGGCTCTTGCACGTAAATCTTCTACATCAATATTACCATTTTCCATGGTTTTGGTAACGATGATTTCCATTCCAGCCATTGCCGCAGAAGCAGGATTGGTTCCGTGAGCCGAAGCCGGAATCAAACACACATTTCTATGGTTATCGCCACGAGATAAATGGTACGCACGAATTGCCATCAAGCCAGCGTATTCGCCTTGAGCACCTGAATTAGGTTGTAATGTAGTTCCGGCAAAACCTGTAACTACATTGAGTTGATGCTCTAATTTTTTCAACATGATTTGGTAACCTTCTGCTTGTTCAACAGGAGCAAATGGATGAATACTGTTCCAATTTGGCATTGATAAAGGCAACATTTCTGCAGCGGCGTTAAGTTTCATTGTACATGAACCTAACGAAATCATTGAATGGTTCAACGACAAATCTTTGCGTTCTAATTTTTTGATGTAACGCATCAACTGACTTTCAGAATGATGACTATTGAAAACCTCATGCTTTAAGAAGTCTGATTTTCGAATCAAATTCTCAGCAACCATTGTTGCATTGTCCAATTGACTAATTGCCACATTATCCTTTCCTAATGCTTCAGCAAAAATTGATAAGATTTGATTAATGTCAGCAATCGAAGTCGTTTCGTTTACCGAAATTGAAATGGTTTCTCCATCTACATAGAAGAAATTTACTTCGTGTTTTTCAGCAACCGATTTTATTTTTGAAGCGTCGGCTTTGACTAAAAGTGTATCAAAGAAAGCGTTGTTAGTATTGTAAACTCCCAATTTATTTAAAGCGTCTGCCAAAGTCACTGCCGAAGCATGCACTTTGTTGGCAATGTATTTCAATCCTTTTGGTCCGTGATACACTGCATACATTCCAGCCATAACGGCTAATAAAACTTGAGCCGTACAAATGTTGGAAGTTGCTTTTTCACGTTTGATGTGTTGTTCACGAGTTCCTAATGCCATACGTAAGGCGCGATTTCCATTGGCATCAATGGTTACACCGATGATTCTTCCTGGCATCGAACGTTTGTATTCTTCTTTAGTAGCAAAATAAGCTGCATGCGGACCTCCATAACCCATTGGAATTCCGAAACGTTGTGTAGTTCCAACCACAACTGCCGCTCCCATTTCTCCAGGAGGTGTTAATTTTACTAGTGATAGAATATCGGCTGCGACCGCCACTTTTATTTCTTTAGCATTGGCAGTTGCTATAAATGAAGTATAATCATTTACTTGACCAAATTTGCCAGGATATTGTAGAATCGCTCCAAAGAATTCGGAAGAAAAATCAAAAGTTTCGTGGTTTCCAACTACTAATTCAATTCCTTTTGGAGTAGAGCGTGTTTGTAAAACTGAAAGAGTTTGTGGTAAAATTTCTTCTGAAACAAAAAATTTATTGGCGTTGTTTTTCTTTTGATCACGAGAACGAACGTCAAACAACAAAGCCATGGCTTCAGCAGCTGCAGTTCCTTCGTCTAATAAAGAAGCATTTGCGATTTCCATTCCAGTTAATTCAATTACAGCGGTTTGGAAATTCAAAATGGCTTCCAAACGACCTTGTGCAATTTCGGCTTGGTAAGGCGTATAGGCCGTATACCAACCTGGGTTTTCAAAAATATTACGTTGTATCACAGCAGGAACAATCGTTGGGTGATATCCTAAACCGATATAAGATTTGAAAACTTTGTTCTTTTTTCCTAGTTCTTGGATGTGTGAAAGGTATTCGTATTCGGTCATAGGTGCGTCCAAATCCAAATCTTTTTTCAAACGAATATCGTCGGGAATGGTTTCGTAAATCAATTGTTCCATTGATTCAACACCGATGGTTGTATACATATGTTGTAGGTCGCTCTCACGTGGACCTATGTGGCGTAATGCAAATGCGTCTGTTTTCATTGAAAGTATTAGTCTAAGTGTGTTTAGTTGTGTTTATTCCGATACCAATCGGAATTGGTTTTTGTGCCAACAAAAGTAATTATTATACTTCTAAATTTGCGTTAAACACGATGTAATATTTTGAGAATTTTTCAACTAAAAGGACAGTTTATTAACAGATTGATTAGTTTTGTAGGATGCGCATTTTACAAAAAATAGCCGACTTTTATATTGACGCATCCATTCATGTGGCTTTGGCGATTGCGAGCTTGGTTTATGTAACCCAATTGGATATATATTTTGATTATTCAAGTGCTATTTTTTTTGGAACAATAGTAGCGTATAATTTTCTCAAGTACATCGAATTGATTGCGGTTAAAAAAGTTATTTCGGTCAAAATAAAAGCGATAATAATCTTTACGATACTTTCATTTTTGGCTTTTCTTTTTTTCTTCTTTGGAATGGAACGAAAAATTCAACTTCAACTTTTTTTAACGGGTATTTTGGTTTTAGTGTATCCTTTTTTGAGAAAACAAGGCTGGTTAAAACTTTTCATAGTGAGTTTTGTAATCACAATTACTACTGCTTTAATTCCTTTTTCTTTTGATGAAGTCATTGGTTCAGATTGGCCTATTGTAGTCTTACAACGCTTTTTCTTTGTAACGAGTTTGATGGTTCCTTTTGAAATTTACGACAGTCAATTTGATAAAGAATCGCTCCATACTTTTCCGCAGCGTTTCGGAATAAGAAAGGTAAAATTATTTGGAATACTGCTCGTTATTCCCTTTTTAGTGTTAGAGTTTTTAAAGGTAAATTCATCTTTAGCAGTGATTCCTGTTGGTATAATTACAGTTTTGGCGATTCATTTTACTTCTTTAAAGCGCAATGAATATTATACTTCGTTTTGGGTAGAAAGCATTCCGATAGTATGGTTGATTTTGTTACTTGTTTTCAATAAAATGTTTTAAAAAATAAGCTCTCTCACAGATGAAATGTTCTAAATGGTTTTTCAAAAAAAGAATATCAAATAGTTTCCCTGCAAAACCAAACGGAGTTTCATATTCTACAATGTCGGTCATGATTGTTACGTCATCTTTCTTTTCAAAAAAATGAAGATGCTTGAATGATTTGAATTTTCCTTGAATCATTTCATCAACAAAAAAATGAGGTTGTTCCATTTTGATGATTTTGCTGGTATGTGTGAGATAAATGCCAAAATGTTTTCCTCTGAAAGTAACTGTTTCTCCCAATTCAATCCAACCAGAAGTTTTTCCAGCAATGGCTTTTTCATGCGTTTGATGCGCTGAATTTTGATGCAAATCGATGTTTCTCGCAGCATCAAAAACGTCTTGTACCTGTGCTTTTATTTGGGTTAAGATATGAATTGAAGTCATATTTTATGAAGTTAGTTGATTAAATGCTTTTTCTAATTCACCGTATTTGAATTCAAAACCGTTTTCGACTAATCGTTTCGGAATCACGTTACGGCTTTTCAAAACTAATTCAGTTTCGGTTCCGATGATTTTGGCTCCGAATTCCAACATCGTTATGGAAATCGGAAATCCAAATGGGACTTTTAGTTTTTTGCACAAGGTGTTCATGAATACTTTATTGGGCGTTGGAGTAGGAGAAACAATATTGACAACTCCAGTAATTTGTTTTTGTATGATGAACTCCAAAGCCCGTGCAAAATCGGTTTCGTGAATCCAACTGATGAATTGATTTCCTTTGCCTTGTTTGCCACCAAAACCTAATTTGGCTAAGTTTTTTATCGGTACAAATGCGCCACCTTTTTTACCTAATACAATAGAGGTTCGCAACGCCGTTTTCATTGTATGTGGAGTTTCAGTTTCAAAAAACGCTTTTTCCCATGCTTTGGCTACGTTCATCGAAAAGTCGTCACCAATTTTGCCTGTCGTTTCGTCCATTTGTTTATCCAAAGAAAATCGGTAGATGGTTGAGGTAGACGAATTCAACCAGTGTTTTGGTGGTTGTTGGCATTGTAAAACCGCTTGAGCTAAAATGTTGGTACTGTTGATTCGTGAATTTAAAATTTCGGCTTTATTCGCATCGTTGTAGCGGCAATCCACTGATTTTCCAGCAAGGTTAATCAATACATCGGCTTGTTTCAATTCGGTTTCCCAACCGGAAAAGGTTTTCGCATTCCAATTCACGTATTTTATTTTTCCAACTACTTTTGATTTTCCGCGCGTCAGAATTACCATTTCTTCGCATTTCTCTTGAAAATAATCCACCAAAACACTTCCTAGAAATCCGGTTCCAGCAGCAATAACTATTTTTTTCATGATTAAAAATTTAGAATAATGAGCAAGGCAATTACTCGATAAACGATCCAAGTGGCCGTTAAATAATGAGGTAATTGTAAAATTTTGATTCTTCGGTAATGTTCCAAAACCATTAGTAAAACGGTCATTCCAAACCAACCTAAAATAATAATTTGAGGAATAGCAATGAACTCGTTTACAATAATCATTGGAAGCAAAATCAATGCGCCCATCAATGAAACGGTCAGTAAATTCCCGATGTAATTGAGGTTGGTTTTATAATCGAATCGAGTTAAAAACAACAATTGAAATGCAATTTGTCCAGTAGCCAAAAGAATTTCTCTCGTCATGCTTGCTTCGGGTAATAGTGTCAATAGTGAAGCGCATTTGTACAATGTCAATACCGTAATTACCGTTGCGAATGCAAGGTATAAATAGCGGTACGTGAAATTAAAATCGGGTACGCATTGCAATTGAGCATTTTCTTTCTCGCGACTCGGAATAATCACTTTACGGTTGAATGAAATGAATTTGTAGAGTTTTTTAAGCAGAAAATAAATCGGTTGGGTTGTTCCCACTTTTTTCATCCATGGAAATGAATGTCCGATAATGGTAAGCAAACTATCAATTCCATAAATTACTGTTTTGTCTTGATGGTTGAATAGAGCAATTTCGTTGCTCGCTCGGTTGATGTCAATGAATTGTTGCTCGTCTTCACTGATGGCTTCGAAAGGTTTTCTTCCGTTTTCATCCATCATTCCTGTTTTGATAAATCCTACGGTGTATAAATTACACATCGGACATTCTTCGTCGTACAACAGCGTTTGATTTTTTAGCGTTTTCATATTCTTTTTTTATTTTCAACACTTACTTCAGAGCCAACTGCCAAAAGCACAGAAGTAGGTTGTTGGTGGTTAAGGAATCCAAATTCGCTTCCGTAAACACGTTCAAAATCTACATGAACTCTAAAATCTTTCACTATCAATTGATTCCATCTTGGGTGTTTTACTTCGTATTCGTAAGTGGTAGCGGCATTCACTTTCGTATATCCAAAATAATGTTCGGTAATGAATTCGGCTTCAGAGTTTACTTCAATCGGAACTTCATTTTTCTCGGTTTCCACTATGATGGTTTGCCATTTGTTTTTCGTTTTCCATTGGTACACAAATTCGGTTGAATCATTTTTTTCTTGAATTGAATGATGCATTGGAAGAGTTTCATAATGTTCTTTGTAAACCGTGTTGGCAATAAAACTCAGTGCGTATTTCGGAACAATCTCTTTGAAAAAAACCACACCGCGTTTCCATTCGCCATTCTCAAATCGCTTCACATAAAAACGCAGATTCACTTCTTCAAAATTGACATGAAACGGAATTTTCAGGCCGAGAATTTTTACGTTTTCAAACATAAATCCAACTAAGCTCACATAGCATTTGCCATCCCATAAGTCGAGTTCAGCTCCTTTGGGAACGTATTTGTTTAAAACATCGGGATTGACAGTGTAATTGAATAAAGCCAAGTTGTTCCACTCTGCTTTTAGAAAGCTGATTATTTTTATTTTTTGAAAATGAATGATGTAACTTAAGAAGAATATCAAAAAAATAGGTATCAAAAAAAACCAACCAAAGTTTCCATCCCAAAAAATAAAGAACACCACTACTAATCCAATATAAACATGAATCAATCTGTTGTGAAAAAAAACAAAGAAATGAATCACGGCCGCAAGAAGTTGGAGTGCTCCTGTAATTGCCATACCATACGGACCCAAGAATAAAAACAGCAAGGCGATTACATTGATTATTTTTGAAATTTTTAATAGTGTTTTCATAATTATTATTTATTTTAAACTTTCAGAAAAAAATGAAAGTTTTGATTAAATTTTTTTACTTTCTCATGAATTTCATCAGCAATTGAGCCATCCAGTTGTCTTTGTATTCGGTAATTTTGTCCAAGACATTGTCGGCTTGCAACACAAAATCATACAGTTTATTGGTTTGATCCACAAAATGGCGTTCTTCAGCTGTGTTATCCGCACTAATTGACGAAACTTCTTTCAACACTTTCAATGCAGGTTTGATTTCACGTTTACTACGTTCTCTCGAAATTTTTACGGCCAATTCGTCTAAGTCTTTTTCGGCAGTAAAAAACTCGCGGCGTTCACCTGCCTTGTATTCTTTGTACACAATTCCCCAATCCATCAAAGCGCGCAAATTCATTGAAGCATTTCCTCTCGAAATCTGCAATTCGTCCATAATGTCTTCCATCGAAACGGCCTCGTGCGACACCATCAACAACGCGTGAATCTGCGCCATGGTTTTGTTAATTCCCCATTGACTGCCGAGCGCGCCCCAAGTTTGTACGAATTTATTTTTAGCTTCTTTGTAGTCCATTTTGTCTCGCTTTTCGCTTTTGATGAAACAAAGGTAAGTAAAAGTTTTTAAACTTTCAAAAAAAAATGAAAGTTTATTTTTGGAGCGTTCCCCAATTGCAGAAAAAATGAGGTTTTATTGAAACAAAGTATAGCAATTGGGTCAGGCTTTCCGCTCTATCTTTTGTTCCATTGCATTGCACAAAAGGATGCCGCTGCAATCCTTAACGCATTAGTAATTCTAATGAACTTTTGTAATGAAACGGTCATTGCGAGGAGGAACGACGAAGCAATCTCCCCAATTAACCCTGTATGTCATCAAACAAATCCTTCCACTCCGAATTGAAATCATTAATAAGTTTCAGTTTTTTTGCTCTCGAACCCGCCTTTAATTGTTTTTCACGTGCAATGGCATCCACAATACTTTCAAATTGCTCATAATAAACTAATTTACATAAATTATACCTTGCAGAAAATGAGTCTTCATATCTTTTCTCTTTATGTTCTACAATTCGTTTCGGTAAATTAGATGTTACTCCAATGTACAAAGTAGTATTGTTGTTATTAGTTACTATGTAAATAAAGCCTTGTTTCATTTGAGATTGCTTCGTCGTTCCTCCTCGCAATGACTGTTAGGGTAGCAATCCCGCTCTTTTCAACAAAGCATCAACCGTTGGCTCGTGCCCTCTAAAACGTTTGTACAATTCCATGGGCAACTCAGTTCCACCTTTGGAAAGTACATTGTCTTTGAATTTAGTCGCCACTTCTTTGTTAAAAATACCTTGCTCTTCAAAATAAGCAAACGCATCAGCATCCAATACTTCGGCCCATTTGTAACTGTAATATCCTGAAGAATAGCCACCTTGAAAAATATGCGAAAACGACACGCTCATACAATTCTCTTCCACGTCAGGGTACAAAGTGGCGATTTCCATGGCTTGTTTTTCAAACACTTTGATGTCGGTAATCGCATTCGGATTGTTACTGTGGTACGCCATATCCAAAATACCAAAACTCAACTGACGCAAGGTTGCCATTCCTTCCAAAAAACTCGCGCTTTCTTTAATTTTTTCTACATAGTGCTGTGGAATAATCTCGCCAGTTTCGTAATGATGCGCAAACAACGCCAACGCTTCGGGTTGGTAACACCAATTTTCCATGACTTGGCTAGGCAATTCTACAAAATCCCAAAAAACGGAAGTACCCGACAAACTTGGATACGTTGTGTTGGCCAACATGCCGTGAAGTGCGTGTCCAAATTCATGGAACAAAGTAGTCACTTCGTTAAAAGTTAACAATGATGGTTTTGTAGCTGTTGGTGGTGTAAAATTGCAAACAATTGATACGTGTGGTCGTTCGTTAACACCATCCTTAATGTATTGTGGTTTGAACGATGTCATCCAAGCGCCGTTGCGTTTTCCTTTTCTAGGGAAGAAATCAGAGTAGAAAACAGCCACTAAATTTCCTTCAAAGTCCAATACTTCAAAAGTTTGCACATCTTCGTGGTATTTGTCGATGTTGAAGACTTCTTTGAAGGTAATTCCGAATAATTTTTCGGCCACCGTAAAAGCACCGTTCAACACATTTTCGAGTTTGAAATAGGGTTTCAACAACTCGTCGTCCAAACTGTATAATTTTTGTTTTAATTTTTCCGAATAGTACGCACCATCCCATTTTTCCAATTGGTCAATGCCATCGAGTTCTTGGGCAAAAGCAGTCAATTCTGCAAATTCTTTTTGGGCGGCTGGCTTGGCTTTTTCTAGCAAATCATTCAAAAACAATTTTACCTTATCTGGATGTTGCGCCATTCGTTCTTCCAATACAAAATGCGAATGCGTTTCGTAACCCAACAATGTGGCACGCTCGTATCTAAGTTTTGCTATTTTAAGTGTAATTTCTTTATTGTCGTATTCGTTGTTTTGAAATGCTTTTTTTCCAGCAGCAATGGCCATTACTTTACGCAATTCGCGGTTGTCAACATAGGTTACAAACGGCAAATAACTCGGAAAATCAAGCGTAAAAATCCAACCTTCCAAGTTTTTGGATTGTGCTAACGAGTGTGCCATTTCTTTGGCTCCATCAGGCAAACCTTTTAATTCGGCTTCGTTGGTAATGTGCAATTGGTAGTTGTTGGTTTCGGCCAACACATTTTCACCAAAAGTTAGTTTTAATTTGGCCAATTCAGTATCGATTTCGCGCAAACGTGCTTTTTTATCTTCAGGAAGTAATGCTCCGTTTCTAGCAAAACTTTTGTATTTTTTATCCAATAAAGTGGCTTGTTCTGGCGTCAAATTCAAATTGGCTTTTTGATCGTGAACGGCTTTTACTCGTTTGAATAAATCTTCGTTTAAAGCAATATCATTACTAAAAGCAGTCAATAAAGGCGATACTTCTTGGGCAATTTTTTGCATTTCATCGCAGGTTTCGGCTGAGTTCAAGTTGAAGAAAATCGATGATAACCGATCGAGTTCTTGTCCTGCGAAATCCAAGGCAACGATTGTATTTTCAAAAGTAGGTGCTTCCGAATTGGTTGTTATTGCATCGATTTCGGCTCTGGCTTTGGCTAAATTGGTTTCAAAAGCAGGTTGGTAATCGTTTATTTTGATTTGCGAAAAAGGCGCAGTATTGTGTTTGGTTTGAAATGTTTGAGTTAAAATTTTCATTGCTCGCAAAGGCGCAAAGGCGCAAAGTTTAAGTTAATGTTCTAATGAAATTGGATAGCCCTAGCCCCGATAGAAGTGGAAATCCTTTGTTTTTTTTCTTTAAAAAAACAAAGATTGCAACGAATAGCGGGAATAGCTTCTACTAAAAATTATTTTTTCAATTCGTCTGAAGCTTTGATTACGGCTTGTTTCAGACCTTCTTTGTACAAAACGATTTTGTCTAAAACACATTTGTCATTGCTTCCGATGATTTGTGCAGCTAAAATTCCGGCGTTTTTGGCTCCGTTGAGCGCCACCGTTGCCACAGGAACACCGCCAGGCATTTGTAAAATGGACAACACCGAATCCCAACCGTCAATCGAATTACTTGATTTTACAGGAACGCCAATGATTGGAAGTGGCGACATGGAAGCGACCATTCCGGGTAAATGCGCCGCACCACCAGCACCAGCGATTATAACCGAAATGCCACGAGTGTGAGCATTGGTGCTAAAATCGACTAATTTTTCAGGTGTTCGGTGTGCTGAAACGATGTCAACCTCGGTTTCGATGTCAAATCCTTTTAAAATTTCGATGGCTTCTTGCATGACAGGTAGGTCTGAAATACTGCCCATGATAATGGCTACTTTACTCATTGTTTTTGTATGTAATGTTTTTATATCATTTTCAAATTGACACATTTTCAAATTGAAATCACTCTAATACTATTCTTCACTTCTTCCGCCACTTTTCTCGCTTCCGTCATGTTTTCATTTACTATCGTCACGTGGCCCATTTTTCGAAACGGACGTGTTTCGCGTTTGCCATAAATATGCGGCGTTACGCCCTCAATAGCCATTATTTTTTCAATGTTTTCATATATTACTTGACCTGAATAACCTTCTTCACCGACCAAATTGACCATGATTCCAGCCACTTTACTATCTGTTTTTCCCAAAGGTAAGTCTAAAATAGCGCGCAAATGATTTTCAAATTGAGAAGTATAACTTGCTTCAATGCTATAATGACCCGAATTGTGTGGACGAGGAGCGACTTCGTTGACTAGTATTTGATCGTCTTCGGTTTGGAACATTTCAACGGCCAGTAATCCAATATGATTAAAAGCTTCTGATACTTTCAAGGCAATTTCAGTGGCTTTTTGTGCTACTTTTTTGTCGATTCGAGCTGGACAAATCACGTATTCCACTTGATTGGCTTCAGGATGGAATTCCATTTCAACCACGGGATAGGTTTTGACTTCACCTGAAACCGAACGAGCCACAATCACGGCCAGTTCGTTCTTAAACGGAACCATTTCTTCAGCGATGCATTCTACTTCGGGCAAACCAATTAAATCAATCGCAGAACGAACAATTTTCACTCCGTTTCCATCGTAACCAAATTGGGCACATTTCCATACAAAAGGGAATTCGAGTTCGTCTTTGGCGAGTGATTTTTTCAAATCGTTGATGTCTACAAATCGTTGGTGTGGCGAAGTTGGAATGTTATTCTCAACATAAAAATCTTTTTGTCGGCCTTTGTTTTGGATCAATCTCAAAGTTTTTGGTGAGGGAAAAATAGGCAAACCTTCTTTTTCCAGAGCATCCAAAGCGTCTAAGTTGACGTTTTCAATTTCTATGGTCAATAAATTTACCATTTTCCCAAATTGATATACCGTGTCGTAATCCAACAAAGTACCGCGGTAAAACGCATGGCATCCGAAACGCGATGGCGCTTCTTCACTTGGGTCGAGTACCAAAGTTTGTATGTCAAATTTTCTAGTTTCGGTCAGCAACATTTTGCCGAGTTGTCCGCCACCGAGTATTCCTAATTTAAAGTCAGAAGAAAAATAGTTCATTCGTTGTAGTTATTTTTTTTAAAGGTCTCATGCAGTCGCTTCGCTCGTGTCATTGTGTTGTTGTAGTTGTGGCACAAAGATAAACATTTAGCAACTTATTTCAACCGTTTCAAAATGTCTTTCACAGCAAAACGATAACCTGGCGTTTGGTTGCTGAAATCGCGTAATAAAAGTGCTTTTAATTCGTTATTTACCCACGAATATTTTTTTCCTAATAAATACAAAAAACGCATAGTGTAGGCTGCATTGGCTGCTTTGTCGGTTTGAATGAGCCAATCCAATCCCGATTCGATGAGTTTTTCTTCTTGCTGTTCGGTGAGTTGTATTTTCTTGCTTTTCACCAAAAACAACCCGATTTTTGAAATCGAACGAATGGCAGAATCGGAGTGCTGTTGTGCTAATGAGTTGCAATAACCATCAATAAATGGATTAAAAAGCTCCAATCTTTCTTCGCATACTAATTCTAAAATCCAACACGCTTTATGATGGTTTTTGTCTTTAGTGTTGAAGGCAATTTCGGTTAACTCTTTTAAGTACGTCGGATGAGCAAAAATGAAATCTTTATTGTCATCTCTGCATTTTCGATGTGCTGTACTTTGCGCTATTTGTTGGTAAAAATCGACATTCATTTGGTAAATATATCAAATTAGCAAAAAAGTCAAAATACTTGTTATTAAATAGTTATTACTTCGTAAATTTGCTCCTTTATTTTTCAAAACAACACACATGATACACCTTCACGATAAAACGTTTGAACCCTTTATTTCTTCGGAAGAAATTGATTTTGCAATTGCCAATATGGCCAAACAAATGGACGACGATTTCTTTGATGAGGTTCCAGTTTTTGTTGGAATTTTGAACGGTTCGTTTATGGTGATGGCCGATTTGATGAAGCATTACCGCGGCATGTGTGAAGTAAGTTTCATGAAAATGGCGTCGTACGAAGGAACGCAAACCACCAACGATGTTAAAAAACTTATCGGAATCAACGAAAACTTAGAAGGCAAAACCGTTGTCATCGTTGAAGATATTGTAGATACCGGAAATACCATCGAAGAATTGAAAGCTATTTTTAAAGAGAAAAAGGTAAAACATTTAAAAATTGCCACTTTATTTTTCAAACCCGAAGCCTACAAAAAAGACATTAAAATTGATTACGTTGGTATGCGTATTCCCAACAAATTCATCGTAGGTTATGGTTTAGATTATGATGGTTTAGGAAGAAATTTACCTGATGTGTACCAATTAGCTCAATAATTCAAAATTTATAATTTAAAATTCAAAATAATAAAAATGATCAACATCGTTCTTTTCGGAAAACCAGGTGCAGGAAAAGGCACACAAGCTGAATTTTTAAAAGAAAAATACAATCTAACGCACTTGTCTACAGGCGATATTTTCAGATTCAACATCAAAAATGATACTGATTTAGGCAAATTAGCCAAAACCTACATGGACAAAGGCGATTTGGTTCCTGACGAAGTGACCATTCAAATGCTACAAAGCGAAGTCGACAAAAACCCACATTCAGCCGGATTTTTATTCGATGGTTTCCCAAGAACTTTGGCGCAAGCAGCAGCTTTGGATGCTTTTTTAGAATCAAAAAATCAAACGATTACGGCAACTGTCGCTTTAGAAGCCGACGATAATATTTTAGTAGCTCGTCTTTTGGAAAGAGGAAAAACCTCAGGCCGACCTGACGATCAAGACGAAGAAAAAATCAGAAATCGCTACGACGAATACAACCAAAAAACGGCACCATTGATGGACTATTACAAAAATCAAGGTAAGTTTTATTCAGTCGATGGTATCGGGACTATCGAAGAAGTAACCGAGCGATTGAACCGTGTTTTCGATCAATTTTAATCAGAAGCTAATCCAGCTTTCCATTACAAGTCCGCAGTAAAAACAACCATTTTGTATTTCAAAAATTGGGCTTCTTGGGTCGCCCATTTTCAACAACAAAATTAGGTTGTTTTTACTTTACGGGCTTTTCATTACAAATGCTTTGCATTCATCGAACACCTTAATCAATATTAATTCTGTGAGATAATCTGGGCTAGAGCATAAGTAGTTCAATCCGAAAAGCTTTAAGAAAGACAACTAATATAAATTTCGAGCATTCAATTTTTTTTTCGATATTTGTACCCTGATAAAGGAGCTATTTCCGAAATAGGATTTGGGCTCTTTTTTTGTAATTTTAATCATGGAAATTCTAATAATTCTTTTTTTAATCCTTTTGAATGGCGTTTTCTCTATGTCGGAAATCGCGTTGATTTCGGCTCGAAAAAACCGTTTGGAAACCGCCGCCAAGAAAGGAAACAACAATGCCAAAGTTGCACTCGACTTGGCCAATTCGCCCAACGAATTTTTGTCAACAGTTCAAATCGGAATTACCTTAATCGGAATTTTAACAGGTATTTATTCGGGCGACAAAATCACTTCGGATGTTCAAGCTTTTGTTGGCAGTTTTGAAGTGTTAAAACCTTACGCTGACAGTATTGGCGTTGGAGTAGTAGTTGTGGTGCTTACCTTTTTCTCTTTAGTTTTAGGAGAATTATTGCCCAAACGAATCGGATTAAATTATCCTGAAGGAATCGCCAAAGCTGTAGCAGTTCCGATGAAAGTGGTGTCGAAAGTAACCATGCCATTTATTTGGTTGTTGACAACTTCGACCGAGTTTTTACTAAAACTATTGCAAATCAAACCTACAGCAGACGGAAAAGTAACTGAAGAAGAAATCAAAGCGATTATTAAGGAAGGAACCGAAGTCGGAGAAGTGCAAGAAATTGAACAAGACATCGTAGAGCGTGTTTTTCATATCGGCGATAGAAAAGTCAATTCGTTAATGACACACCGAAACTCAATTGTATATCTTTCGTACGAAGATTCGGTGCAAGAAATTAAAAATAAAGTATTGGATGAACTGCATTCGGTTTATCCCGTTTGTGCTGATAATTTGGATGATGTAGAAGGAATTGTGCTGTTAAAAGACCTGTTTTCTAGTTTCGAAAAAGGCAATTTCGATTTGAAAAAAATAACACGCGAACCAGTGTACTTTATTGAGCATACTTCAGCTTACAAAGCCTTAGAAAATTTCAAAAAATCAAAAGTGCATTATGCTTTAGTTACTGATGAGCACGGTGTTTTTCAAGGAATTATTACTTTAAATGATATTCTAGAAGCCTTAGTGGGTGATGCGGCCGATTTTTATGAAGACGAATTCAAAATCATCGCTCGAGAAGATGGAACGTGGTTGGTAGACGGACATTATTCATTACACGATTTCCTCACGTATTTTGATATGGATGATTTGACAGGCGATTACGAAGTGACTACAGTCAGCGGTTTAATAGTGACCGAATTAGGAGTTATCCCCAAACAAGGTCAAAAACTAATCTGGAACAAACTCGAATTTGAAGTATTAGATATGGATGGTGTTAAAATTGATAAAATTTTAATCACAACATTAAAAGATAAATAAATAAAAAGTTTACAGTCTCAGTAATCAGTCTCAGCAACTGAAAACTGTGACTGCGACTGAAAACTAAAAAAATGACAGAAGATTTGATATTAAGAGGAGAATGTCCAGTGGACATTCGGTATTTTCAGATAATGAAGTCAAAAAAAATAAAAGAAAAGAGATAATGACTGAAGGTAATTTCGTAGACTACGTAAAAATATATGTTTCTTCCGGAAAAGGAGGGAAAGGTTCATCCCATTTGCACCGCGAAAAATTTATTGAAAAAGGCGGCCCTGATGGCGGTGATGGCGGCCGTGGTGGACATGTAATTCTGAAAGGAAATAAAAATCTGTGGACACTTTTTCACCTTAAATTTACCAAACACGTCAAAGCGGGTCACGGTGGTGATGGAGGAAGTAGCCGAAGTACTGGCCACGATGGTGAAGACAAAATAGTGGAAGTGCCACTCGGAACAGTTGTAAAAGACATGGAAACAGGTGAAATACTTTTCGAAATCACAGAACACGATGAAGAAAAAATTTTAGCCAAAGGAGGAAAAGGTGGGTTAGGAAATTGGCATTTTAGAAGTGCGACTAATCAAACACCACGTTATGCTCAACCCGGAATGCCAGTACAAGAAATCGACGTGATTTTAGAGCTCAAAGTCTTGGCCGATGTTGGTTTGGTCGGTTTTCCAAATGCAGGGAAATCAACCTTGCTCTCAGTTTTAACTTCAGCCAAACCTAAAATAGCGGATTATCCGTTCACTACTTTAAAGCCCAATTTAGGAATTGTATCCTATCGCGACTTTCAATCGTTTGTGATGGCCGATATACCCGGAATTATTGAAGGTGCAGCCGAAGGTAAAGGTTTGGGGCATTACTTTTTGCGTCACATTGAACGCAATTCAACTTTATTATTTTTAGTTCCTGCTGATGCAGACGACATTAAAAAAGAATACGAAATTCTCTTGGATGAATTACGACGTTATAATCCAGAAATGCTCGATAAAGATAAATTGTTAGTTATTTCTAAATGCGATATGTTAGATGATGAACTTCAGTCAGAGCTTAAATCGTTGTTGAACAAAGAGTTGAAAAAAGTGCCTTATTTGTTTATTTCTTCTGTGGCACAACAAGGCTTGCAAGAATTAAAAGATAAATTGTGGCAAATGTTAAACAAATAATTTGCTAACAATTTGCATTCTAAGTAAAAAATTAATTGTAATATTGACAAATTTTTTAAAAAACTGATTATGAAATTAAGATTACTTTTAGCTCTTTTGGTTGCGCAATTCGCTGTTGCTCAACAAAGAACGTGTGGAACTAATGCATACATGCAAAGCCTTATGGCTAACCCAGAAATGAGACAGCAGTATTTGGATTTGCAACAACAATTTGAAAATGAAATAGCTCGTCTTCAAAACGCACAGTATCACAGAGATGGTCAAAGCACTAACAATACCAACGTACTTAAAAGAATTCCAGTAGCGGTTCATTATCCTTCAGTAGCTAATTCAAGCACTGAAACGGTTAAAAATTGTTTGCGATTATTAGCGCAAAGACAAGTGAATATCTTAAACGCTGATTACAATGCAACTAATACTGATTTGTCTTTATGGACAGCAGCAAGTACTTTTTACCCTGGTGTAAGTGTTGGCGATATGGATGTTTCTTGGGAAATAGCTACTCAAAACCACCCAGCGGGAACAGGATTAGCAAATGGAACATTGGCAGTAACTTTTGGGACGGACTTTTTATCCAATGCTGATAGTGATACAACTTGGGCTGGATACTGTAATTTAGTAGTAAGAAATATTAGCGGTGGAATTTTAGGTTATTCACCTCTTGGAGGTTCTCCATCTGCAGGTATGACCGTAGTAATCGATAACAATGCTTTTGGTGCAACTATGACAGGTTCTCCTTCAACATGTTCAGGTTATGTGCCAACTGCTCCCTATAATTTAGGTAGAACTTTAACCCACGAGTTAGGACATTTCTTCAATTTGGATCATACTTTTAATGGTTGTGACGGTGCTAACTGTGCTACTTCTGGTGACAGAGTATGTGATACACCAGCAGCTGATACACCATGGTTCACTTGTGATGCTCCAGGATCTGTTACGACCAATTGTGGAACTACCCAATTAACTATGAACTATATGGATTATGTTGAAGATTCATGTATGTATATGTTCACAGCAGGTCAAGCTACAAGAATGAACGCTTGGTACAATACTATTGCTTCTCAGTTGCAAACCAATGTATTAGCAAATAACGATTTTATTGTAAATAATTTTTCCATAGCACCAAACCCAAATAAAGGCTCTTTCTCAATTCAATTAAAAGAAGCTACAGATAATTATACTGTAATTATTATTGATGCTTTAGGAAGAGAAATCTACAATACTGATTTCAATCAAACCACTGATTTGGTTCAAAATATTCAAATTGACAATACATTAAGTGGATTGTATTTTGTAACTATTCAAAGTAATGGCGCTACTTTAACTAAAAAGATTTTAGTTGAGTAATTCTTAAATAATACAATTTTAAAAAAACAGTTGAAGGTTATTTCTTTCAGCTGTTTTTTTATTCTAAAAAATAAGTTAAAATTTACTCTTCAAAAGGAGTTTTCAACTAATTCATAATTCATCTCTATAAAAAAATAATACCTTCGCAACACAAACAAAAATAGTTCATAAAATCTGTAACATTTTATGATTTTGATAGACTATTAACTAACATTCAATAACTTTTTATTTTACTAACAATGAAGAAAATTATTTTATCCTTAATTGCTGGAATCATGCTTGTTCCTGTAAGCGTGAAAGCAGACGAAGGAATGTGGTTTTTAATGTTCATCGAACGTTTAAATCACCGCGATATGCAAAAAATGGGCTTACAATTAACAGCCGAAGAAATTTACAGCATCAACAATCATAGCTTAAAAGATGCCATTGTACAATTCAACGGAGGTTGTACAGCCGAATTAATTTCAAAAGACGGTTTGGTGCTTACCAATCACCACTGCGGATATGATGCTATTGCGGAATTGTCAACTGCAGAAAAAAATTACCTAAAAGACGGTTATTGGGCCAACAATAGAAAAGCCGAATTAAAACCGTCAAGTTTGTTTGTACGCTTCTTTGTTCGCATGGACGATTGTACTAAACGAATTTTGGCAAAAGTAAATCCTTCTATGTCAGAATTAGACAGAGAAAAAGCAATCAATGCCGAAATCGCTGCCATTGAAAAGGAAAATAACGAAGGAGGAAAATACACTGTTTCAGTGCGTCCTTTCTTTCAAGGAAACGAGTATTACTATTTTGTTTACCAAGATTACAAAGACGTTCGTTTAGTAGGAACTCCTCCAGAAAGTTTAGGAAAATACGGCGGTGATACCGACAACTGGGAATGGCCTCGTCATACAGCTGACTTCTCTATGTTCCGTGTTTATGCTGATGCAAATGGAAATCCAGCTGATTATTCAGAAAATAATGTGCCTCTAAAACCAAAACACTATTTGCCTGTTAATATTAATGGAGTAAAAGAAAATGACTTTGCTATGATTTTAGGTTATCCAGGTAGAACCAACCGTTGGATGCCAGCTGGAGGAATCGAGCAAAACGTAAAATTTGCATATCCTGCTTGGGTTGAAGGTGCAAAAACTGGAATGGATCAAATGAAAAAATACATGGATCAAAGCGATGCGCTTCGTTTGGTTTATGCTTCAAAATATGCTCAAACAGCCAATTATTGGAAAAACCGTCAAGGTATGATTGATGCTTTAACCAAATTTGGAACTGCAAAGTCAAAAGCCACTCAAGAAGCTAAATTTGACAAATGGGCTAATAAATCGGCCAATAAAGCAAAATACGGAAATGTAATTTCTAACATCAATAAGTTTTATGCATTAACCAACGAAAAATCTCGTCATGACAATTATTTACAGCAATTGTTTAGAACGTCTGCTTTTGGAGCTATTGGTAGAACTTTAGGAAGACAATTAGATAATTATGTAAAAGCAGACGCTACCAAACGTGCTCAAATGGCGCCAGCTATTACTGAAATGGCAGAAGAAATGTTCAAAGAATTGCACATTCCAGCTGAAAAAGACATTTTAGCCGCTCAATTAAATGTGTACGCAACAAAATCAGCAGGTTATCCAATTGCACCAATGGTGAAAAAAATTGGTGACGAAAACAATAATAATTTTGCTAAATATGTAAATGCAGCTTTCGATTTAAGTGTTTTTACTTCTGTAGACAAAATTAAAGCGTTCTTACAATTACCTAGCGAAGGTTTGTTAACCAACGATCCTTTGTACGCACTTTCAAATGATTTAACAACGCATTTCTCTAATCGTTCTGAAGAACTTATCAAGGCACAAAACGATTACTCAGCTTCGTTCCGTTTGTTGGTGGAAGGTTTGAGAGAATCAAAAATTGGTGCTATCAAATATCCAGATGCGAACTCAACTTTGCGTTTAACATACGGAAAAGTACGTTCTTTACCAGCTGACAAACGCAACGATGCAACCATCAACAACTACACTACTTTAGCAGGCCAAGTAAAAAAATACAAAAAAGGTGATCAAGAATTTGACTTGCCAACACGTGTTTTAGACATGCAAAAAAACAAAGAGTTTGGTCGTTATGCTGATAAAGACGGTTCACTTCACGTAAACTTCTTAACGGATAATGATATCACAGGAGGAAATTCAGGCTCGCCAGTATTAAACGGAAAAGGTGAATTAATTGGTTTGGCTTTCGACGGAAACATCGAGGCTATGGCTGGAGACGTTATTTTTGATAAAAACTTACAAAGAACCATCAACGTAGATATTCGTTACGTTCTTTGGGTAATCGAAAACTTCTCAGGCGCTAAGCATATCGTTGACGAAATGACTTTAGTAAAATAATACCCAACAGGTTTTTATAAACTGTTAGATTAAAATATAAATCCGGCTTATATAGTTAAGTCGGGTTTTTTTATGAGCGAATGGCTCGGGCTTTATCAGTAATCCATGTTCCTGCTTTCCGCACTGCACGGCAGTTGCTGCAATCAGGGCTAGAGAAGAATCGTATTGAACTTTTGTTAAGTTCTTTTAAAACGCATCGCAATTTCCAAAACCATTTCTTATTTTTGAGGAATAGAAAACATAACTATGCGATTGCTGCCCTTTTTATTACTATTGATAACCTTTCAATTAAAGGCAGAAACCGATTTTGAAAAAGGCGAAAAGCTCTACAAACAAGACAAATTTGAAGAAGCTAAACCTTTTTTCGAAAGTTACCTTAAACAAAATCCAACAAGTTATAAATCGATTGAATATTTAGGAGATATTGCAGGACATCAACAAAAATGGGATGTGGCGATTAGGCAATATAAGCTTCTTAAAACACAATTTCCAAAAACGGCAAACTATTTTTACAAATACGGTGGCGCACTCGGAATGAAAGCTAAATCAATCAACAAATTTAAAGCTGTTGGAATGATAGACGATATTGAAACCGCATTTTTAACTGCTGCCAAACTCGACGCTAAACACATTGATACGCGTTGGGCTTTGGTGATGCTCTACATCGAATTACCAGGAATTGTTGGTGGAAGTGAAAAAAAGGCACAGAAATTCGCCAATGAATTAATGACGTTGTCCAAAATAGATGGTTATTTGGCAAAAGGGTACATTGATGAATATTTTTCTAGAAACACTCAAGCTGAAGCCAATTACAAAAAAGCGCATGAAATCGGCAATTCAAAAACCACTTTCCAAAAGTTGTACAATTTGTACCTGAATAAAATCAAAGACAAAACCAAAGCCAACAAACTAAAAGAACAATTTGAAAAATAAGTTAAAGTTGTTGCCGATTGTACTTTCGACTTTCAACTTTCAACTTTCGACTAAAATTATGAGAACACATTTTATAGCCATCGGCGGAGCAGCCATGCACAATTTAGCTCTTGCCTTACATAATAAAGGATATCAAGTTACAGGTAGCGATGATGCTATTTTTGAACCTTCCAAATCGCGTTTGGAAAAAAAAGGATTATTGCCAGTCGAAATGGGTTGGTTTCCCGAAAAAATAACAACTGATATCGAGGCTATTATACTCGGAATGCATGCCAAAGCAGACAATCCCGAATTGTTAAAAGCACAAGAGTTAGGATTAAAGATATTTTCGTATCCTGAGTTTTTGTACGAACAATCCAAAAATAAAACCCGCGTGGTTATTGGTGGTTCTCACGGAAAAACAACTATAACATCAATGATTCTGCATGTGATGCATTACCACAATATCGAGGTCGATTACATGGTAGGAGCACAATTAGAAGGATTTGATACGATGGTGCACCTGACTCACGAAAATGATTTTATTGTCTTAGAAGGCGATGAGTATTTGTCTTCACCTATCGATAGAAGGCCAAAGTTTCATTTGTATCAACCCAATATTGCATTACTTTCTGGAATTGCTTGGGATCATATTAACGTGTTTCCTACTTTTGACAATTATGTAGAACAATTCGAAATTTTTGTCAATCAAATCACAAAAGGCGGAATTTTAGTCTATAATGAAGAAGACGAAACGGTAAAAAAAGTAGCAGAAGATTCAGCTAATGCCATTCGCAAAATTCCATATCAAACACCAAATTATACGGTTGAAAACGGAATTACTTTGCTAGAAACTCCCGAAGGACCAATGCCAATTGAAGTTTTTGGTGCACACAATCTCAATAATTTAGCTGGAGCCAAATGGATTTGCCAAAATATGGGCGTTGATGAAGCTGATTTTTACGAAGCCATTGCTAGTTTCAAAGGAGCCAGCAAAAGACTTGAGAAAATAGCAGAAGGAAAAGGAAAAGTGGCATACAAAGATTTTGCGCATTCTCCGAGTAAAGTTTCAGCTACAACCAAAGCAGTCAAAAATCAATATCCAGATCGAAAACTAATCGCTTGTTTGGAATTGCATACTTATAGTAGTTTGAATGCCGAGTTTTTAAAAGAATACCAAGGCGCACTTGATGCTGCGGATGTTGCCGTTGTGTTTTATTCGCCCGATGCAGTAAAAATAAAACAGTTGGATGAAGTAACTTACGAGCAAATCGCCCAATCGTTTCAACGTAAAGATTTGATTATTTACACCAATCCAGCCGATTTTAAACACTTTTTATTCAATCAGAATTTAGACAATTCGGCCTTGTTATTAATGAGTTCAGGAAATTATGGTGGATTGAATTTTGATGAGGTAAAAGAGCTTGTTGAGTAGTGTGTTTTAACTTTTACAAATAAAAAAACTCCCATCAATGTGGGAGTTTTCTTTTTTATGTTTCATAATTTATTCAGCTAAAAATTCTTCCATTGTTTTTAACTTAAACGCAATTCCATTTTTTGTAGCAGCATCAGTTAATTTACTTAAATAATTCGATTTTAAACTCTCAAATTTGGTTTTTGCGGTGTTGAATAAATCCATTATGTTCTCAATATTTGCTTTTTGCGAAGGCGAAGGTGCATCATATTGACTGGCAACAGATGTATAAATAGCACCTAATTTTTCGCGTAGTTGTTTTTCTGCAGAAGCAACATAATTGTCACCTGTAGTCACTACCATCGTATTTTTTAACGCATTCAGTTCTGCTGAAATTTTAGTATTTCCTTTTTTCATCGAAGGAACTTTGGTAGCCAATTCATCTGAAACTTTAATCATTTCATCTACTTGATATACCATATAAGCCAATTCTTGAACTTTATCAAACAACATATGGGTCGTTTGGTATTGTTCATCGCGAGAAGCTTGAGAAATGGCACCTTTTGGATCGTTAGTAATTTCGAATTCGTGTGTATACGTTTCTTTACCTTTGGTTAAAATTGCTTTGTATTTACCTGCAGGAGCTCTTGGTGTAGTAAAGCCACTAAAATCGATGGTTTTGCCTTGTGCACTTTTCGGTCCTTTTTCATTAAAACTCCATGTCACAATATTAATTCCCTTTTGATTCGCAGCTGGTAGTTTTACCACTCTTTTGCCATTAGCATCTTGGATTTCCATTTCCATTTTGCCAAATGTGTTACGTTTTTTTAGATAATAAACAATTTGAGCTGTATTATTTGGGTTAGCGCCAACAAATTCTAATTCAGAAGCTGTACCACCAAAACTTGATTCTTCTTCCTTAGGAAATGCTTTTGTTTGAAAAAAATGAACGTCTTTTTTAACAACATCTTGTGTTACTTGTCTTAAAATACTAACATCATCTAAAATAATGATCCCACGACCATGAGTAGCCATTACCAAATCATTGGTTTTTTTGTGTAAATCCAAATAAAATACTGGAACAGCAGGCATCTCACTTTCAAATTTTGACCAGTTTTTTCCACCATCGATTGTGATGTACAATCCTTTTTCAGTTCCCAAAAACAATAAGTTTTCGTTTACGTAATCTTCTTGTAAACTTCGGGTAAAACCGTCAATATCTTTGGTGATAATAGACGACCAAGTTTTCCCAAAATCAGTTGTTTTGAAGGCATAAGCTTGGTAATCATTTTTGGTATGACCATCAAAAACTGCATAAGCGCTACCTGAATTGAAATTACTAGCTTCGATGTGATAACACCAAGTATTCAAAGGCAATCCTTTGATATTTGCGGTAACATTAGTCCATGTTTTTCCACCATTTTGTGTAACTTGAACATTTCCATCATCGGTTCCTGCCCAGATAACATTTTTATCTTTGGGAGATTCTGCAATGGTAAATAAAGTACAATGGTTTTCTGCACCTGAATTATCTTTCGATAAACCTCCAGATTCTTCTTGATTTTGTTTTGCAGGATTGTTGGTAGTTAAATCAGGAGAAATAATTTTCCAAGTGGCTCCCATATCATCGGATACATGTACAAACTGACTTCCAGCATAAATTCGATCAGGATTGTGAATGCCAGTTACAATTGGAGTATTCCAGTTAAAACGCAATTTGGCAACGCCTTTTTCTTGTAAAGGTTGGATGGTTTTTAATTCTTTATTCTCCAAATTATAGCGCCAAATGTTTTCAGCACCTTGCATTTCACTGTAGATAATCTTTTTGGTTGGATGTTTTAATACTCTAAATCCGTCGCCATAACCCACACTTTCCCAATCACGAGCTTCTATTCCACCATCACTTTTACTTGGGCCGTACCATGAACCATTGTCTTGTAAACCACCATAAATATTGTAAGGTTCAGCATCGTCAACACTAATGTGATAATACTGAGCCAATGGAAGATTACGGACAATATCCAAGGTGCTTCCACTATTGTAGCTGCGGTACAAACCACCATCGGTAGCGCAATAAATTCGATTGGAATCGTGTAAGTCAATTGCAATATCGTGTATATCAGCGTGCATGCTTCCTAAATTTTTGAAAGTAGCTCCACCATCACGACTTATTGATCCACTTAATCCGCCTTTGTATACAATATCAGGGTTTCTTGGATCTACCACAATTCTTGAAAAGTAGAATGGTCGTACTACCAAAGCAAAATCACTATTCAAATGTTTCCAACTTTTTCCGCCATCAGTCGATTTGTACATTCCTTTTTGGCTGTCCTTTTCACATTCAATAACACTATAAACAATTTCTGGGTTTGAAGGAGCAACAGCCACAGCAATTCGTCCTAATTTGCCCGAAGGAAATCCGTTGTGGATTTTATTCCAAGTTTTCCCTCCATCAGTAGTTTTTAGTAGACACGAGTTCATACCGCCCGAACTGAACGACCAAGCGGTTCTTCTAAATTCCCAAAAACTGGCGTACATAACATCAGGATTTTTTGGATCAATTACTAAGTCAGAACAACCTGTAGTGTTGTTAATTCCGTATATTTTAGTCCAAGTTTTTCCACCGTCTTTGGTGTTGTAAATGCCACGCTCGTCACTATCGCCCCAAAGTGCACCTAAAACACCAACCCATACATTATCTGAGTTTCTTGGATCAACAATAATCGAAGAAATACGATCGGATTTTGGTAACCCCATATTGGTCCAGTTCAATCCACCATCGGTTGATTTGTAAATTCCATCTCCTGCTGAAACACTATTTCTTGTCCACGTTTCACCTGTTCCTACCCAAATTACATTATCAGGATTGTTAGGGTCAATAGTGATACAACCAATGGATTGATTGTGTTTGTCAAACATTGAAGAAAAACTGGCACCACCGTCGCCACTTTTCCAAACACCACCACCAGCAGCGCCAATGTAAATGATTTGATTATTGGTTGGGTGTTGCGCTATATCGGCAATACGTCCACTCATGATAGCGGGTCCAATTTGTCGTGCTTTGATGTCGCCAAAAAGTTCTTTTCCTTTTAGGATAATATCTTCCTGAGCATTTGCCATAAAAGTTGCTAAACAGGCAAATACTAAATAGTTAAACTTTTTCATAAATAGTAGTTAGTTATTCGGTTTTGAATTCGAATTCTTTTGGGTCGATTGTTGGATTAAGAGTGACTTTTTTCATTGTCATCTCTTGTCCAAATTGATTCATAGTAAAAGGAAAATAGATTCCTTCTACTTCTTGGTAATTGCTTGAAGATGAACCTGCCATTTGACCTTTCATTGGGCCTTCTTTGATTTCGGCTTCTGAGGCAACAACCACATTATTTTCTACATCAAAATAATAGAAACTAACATCATCTACTTTTTCACCATTAATGGTTTGAGGTAGTTTAGTCAACTTAACTTTATGACATTCCGTTCCTTCTTTGGTTTCTTTTCCAACATATTCAGCTGTGTACCCTTTGTCTTTATAGTTTAAAAACGGATCTGGGAAATCTTTTCCAGCAGATTTTTTCATATTTTCAAGGGTTTCAGAATCCATTTTTTCAGCTTTCATGGTCATCATATTGGTTGACCAACCCGAAGTTCCGTCAAAAGCAACCTGAGTCATTTGTTTGCCCATCAAGTTTATTTTTACTAACATCTTACCGTCTTTTGTAGAAGTAACTTCAACAGGAATTTCCATGCCTTGATAATTGGCTACCATTTCCATTTTTACACCATTTAAAGCAGCTAGTCTTTCTTTGCCTCCAATAGTTTCAATGTATTTATTGATTACTTCGTCGGCAGTTTGAGCCTGTACACCTACGAAACTTAATGTGAAAACTAAAGTGCTTACTAATAAGGATAATTTTTTCATGATTTTTTGGTTTAAAATATATAAGTGAATAAGTAAGTAAAACGTTTAAAGTGTTACAATATACTTCATTTTTTTTTAAAGAATAACAATTATTTATTGAATTTAAAATGACCAACTATTTTGAATTCAAATAAACAATCCTCCAATACTTGACCATTTCCTATGTTGTGTACAATCATCGGACGCTTGCCATCAGCAGATTTTTGATGAGTGATGATGCCAATGTGAGGCAATTTTTTGTTTACCATCCACGTTACGATTTCGCCAGCTTTATAATCATTTGGGTTGTCAGTTATTGCTAGCTTTTGACCTTTCCTTGTAAAAAACACTTCTAAGTTAAGAACTCTTCGATGGTCAATATTAGTATCGGTTTTTTTTAATCCCCATTTGGTTGGGTATTTTGAAAAATTAATTTTCATGTCCTCATGGACTTCTTTTTGCAAATCGATACCCAGTTTTCGGTAGGAACGAATCACTACATCGGTGCAAACACCTTTGTTTTTTGGAACGTCTCCATTGGGATATGGAATTGAAAAATAGGTTGGATCATAGTCTATTGTAGGGTCAACAACCGATAATGCTGCATTGGACAGCTTTTCTTCGAATGTGATTGGGGTTTTAATTAGCGATAATTGTTTAGAAATTACAATAGTGTTTTCTGTTTTTGGGTTTTTACAGCTCAAATACAATGCTAGTAAAGTAAGTGGAAAGACTAAATTTTTCATGTAGGATGTTTTTGTCAGATAAAAAACGAATTTTATAAGCTATTTATTTTGAAGCTATTAAAAAAATAAATTACTTTGTTGTATTCAACGCCAATAGATTATGTACATACCAATCCACCAATGGGCAGAAGATGATCGCCCAAGAGAGAAATTTTTACTCAAAGGCAAATCGGCCTTATCCGACTCCGAATTATTAGCAATACTTATTGGTTCTGGCTCTCGAAATGAAAGCGCCGTGCAACTTTGTCAACGAATTTTAGCTTCTACTAATCACAATTTGAATTTACTTGGAAAACTATCCATTTCACAATTAACCGAATTCAAAGGAATAGGCGAAGCCAAAGCTATTGCAATTGCTGCTGCACTTGAATTGGGACGGAGAAGAGGCTCTGAGGAAGCTTTAGTATTAGATAAAATATCTTCTAGCAAAGCCGTTTTCGAATTAATGCATCCTATAATTGGAGAGTTGCCTCACGAAGAGTTTTGGGTTTTATATCTGAATAATTCCAATAAAGTGCTTTACAAATCACAACTTTCTAAAGGAGGATTGACCAGTACAATTGTTGATATACGATTGATTTTTAAAACCGCTCTAGAACAAAATGCAACCAGTATTATTTTGACGCACAATCATCCTTCAGGAAAATTGATAGCCAGTGAGCAAGATATTCAAGTAACCAAACGTATCAAACTAGCCTCGCAACAACTTGATATTGCTTTGTTAGATCATATAATCATTGCCGAAAATGGTTTTTACAGTTTTAACGATGAAGGAATTATGTAAATAAATTTGGCTAGTATTGACAAATGTCGTAATTTTGATGACAAATGTCGTAATTATGCCAAAATTAGTTGCCAATTCAGATGTTCAGTTGGATAAAGCCGTTCGTACTTTTGTGTCAAAAGTAGGAAGAGAATCCAATTTGACAATTGTAGATAAAGAGATAACCTATAAAAATTTTCTCTCCAATAAAATGTTGATTGTGCATTCTATTAGACGAGGAATTCCTTATGATTTGTACGAACTTATCAAAGAAAGAACGCCTTTTAAACAAGAAGATTGGGCCGATTTTTTAGGTGTTTCAGCGCGAACCTTATTGCGTAATAAAACCAAAAGCAATTATGTTTTTGAATCGATTCCGTCTGAAAAAATTCTAGAATTAGCCGAAGTTACTTCGCTAGGAAAAGATGTTTTTGACACCGAAGAACAATTTTACATGTGGCTCAACACGCCCAACTTCGCTCTAGGAAATCTGAAGCCTTTCGAACTTTTGAAAGATTCCTATGGAAAAGAAATGGTGATGAATGAATTGCACAAAATTGATTACGGAATTTTTGTGTAATGGAAGTTTTTCGTCTTCAAAATAAAAAATTTCCCATTGAATTGTCGGGAAAAGGTGCTTCTATGACAGGTGCGCGATGGAATTCAAAAGGAACAGAAGTGGTTTATACGGCTCAAAACAGAGCGTTGGCAATGGCGGAAGTTGTAGTTCATTTAACACTTTCCACTTTACCAAAAGGATTTTGTATGATTACCATTTTTATTCCCGATGATGTGCTGATTTTAAATTTTGATACCCAAAAGTTACCTTCTGATTGGAATGTTTTTCCCGAAAATGCACCCACTCAAAAAATAGGGGATGAACTCATCCGGCAAAATGAGTTTGCAGTCATCAAAGTGCCATCGGCAGTAGTGAAAGGCGAGTTTAATTATATGCTGAATCCGCATCACAAAGACTTTGAGCGAATCAAAATTATTCATCAAGAAGATTTTCCATTTGATAAGCGAATCTTTAAGTAATCTTTAACCTAATTTCTGGGAACTTTAGTTAAATTGCGCTGATTTAATTTGGTACCATGTTTCAGTCAAAATCGCTTACTTTTAGTTACAATAAAGAGGTAAAATTCAATTTTCCAGATGTTCAATGCAATGCCTCGGAAGTTGTTTTAATTACCGGAAATTCAGGCAAAGGAAAAACAACGTTGTTACATCTTTTGGCAGGATTACTTCGACCAAAAGGAGGTGAAATCATTGTTGATAAAACTGATATTAGTTCGCTTTCTGAAAAAAAATTAGATCAATTTAGAGGAAAAAACATCGGACTCATTTTGCAACAATCCCATTTTATAGCTTCACTTTCGGTGTTAGAAAATGTAGTGTTAGCATCGTGGTTGGCTTCGGGTAAAAAAGCAACTGAAAAGGCCAAACAATTATTGCAGGATTTGGATTTACAATCACAAATGCACAAATTGCCTTCACAATTAAGTATTGGACAACAACAACGCGTATCGATTGCAAGAGCATTAATCAATGAACCTAAACTTTTGTTGGCCGACGAACCAACGTCGAGTTTGGATGATGCGAATGCTTTGAAAGTTGCCCATTTACTTCAAAAATTAGCTCAACAATACAAAGCTTCTTTGGTAATTGTAACCCACGATCAGCGTTTGAAAGATTTATTCACTAACCAAATACATCTCAATTAGTATGATAGCAAAATTAGCGTGGAGAAATCTTTGGTTTAAGCCTTTAAATACAGCTTTAAGCATAATTTTATTGGCTTCAAGTGTGGCGATAATTACGGTTTTGATTTTATTGCAAAAACAATTTGAAGAGAAGTTTTCAAGCAATATTGATGGCGTTGATTTGGTGTTAGGCGCGCAAGGAAGCCCGATGCAATTGATACTTTCCTCGGTGTATCATATTGATAATCCTACGGGGAATATTAGTTATGATTCGGCTAAAGTTTGGATGAATCATCCGTTTATAGAAAAAGCAATTCCGCTAGCTTTTGGTGATAATTACCGTGGTTTTAAAATTGTAGGTACCAACGCCGATTACCTCGAAAAATACCAAGCTAAATTGTCAAAAGGAAAGTTATTTGACAAAAATTTTGAAGTTGTAATTGGTAGTGAAATAGCAAAAAAACTAAAGCTCAAACTTGGTGATACATTTAATGGTTCACATGGCGATGCTGCCGAAGGCGAAGTTCATGACCACTACTCTTATAAAGTAACCGGAATAGCATCTCCAACAGGAAAAGTAATCGATAATTTGATTTTGTGTAATATTCCAAGTGTTTGGCAAATGCACGGAACTCATGAAGAAGAAAATCCAGCACATGGCGAAGAAGGTCATGTTCATGAGGAAGGCGAACACGTCCACACAGCAGAATGTAATCATGAACACCACGAAACTGACATGACTTTGGACGAACCCAATATGGAAATTACAGCGGTTTTATTGAAGTTTAGAAATAAAATGGGCATTGTAATGTGGCCTCGAATTATTGCTCAAAATACCAAAATGCAAGCAGCTTCACCTGCTATTGAAGTCAATCGAATTTTTAGTTTGTTTGGTGTTGGATTAACAGCTTTACAATATTTAGCCTATGCTATTATGTTGATTTCAGGAATTTCAATTTTTATAGCGTTATATAATCGATTGAAAGAACGTAAATACGAGTTTGCTTTGATGCGTATTAATGGTGCAAGTAGAATACAACTGCTGTTGTTAATTCTGATGGAAAGTCTAATTTTATGTGTGGTTGGGTTTGCTTTTGGAACAATTTTTGGTAGGTTTGCCATAGGATTTATTTCCAATTCGGCCGAAGATGATTTTAAAATGGCCTTCAATCCAATGGAAGTGATTTGGAACAAAGAATCCATTTTATTTTTAGCCACAATGATAGTCGGGATAATAGCAGCGCTCATTCCAGCAATTAAGGCATATCAATTAAATATATCAAAAACATTAGCCAATGCGTAATCGAATTCAAATAGCAGTTTTACTTTTTTTAGGAGTATTCTTATTGAGTTTTTCTGTCAAAACAACAACATCAAAAGCCAAATTTGAAGATCTAGTTGTAAAAGGAGACACTTTAACTTGGAAACTTTTAGGTGAAATTAAATACGAAAAAAGAAAACATCCCAAATACGGAGATGTTCAGTTTCCAGTTGTGAACGATAAAGTGAAGGCAAAAGGAAAGAAGAGAGTATTGATTTCAGGTTTTATTGTTCCAATAGACAGTAAAAGTTATGCCATCAGTAAAAATGTTTTTGCCGCTTGTTTCTTTTGTGGTAAAGCAGGACCAGAAAGTATTGTTGGATTGAAATTTCGTGGAACAACTCCCAAACTTAAAACCGATCAATACGTTACTGTAGAAGGCGTTTTTCGTTACAATGAAACGGATGCTGACGATTGGGTTTACAATTTTGACGATGTGGTAATTGTAAAAGGAAATTAATGATGTTCCAAAACAAAATTACTGACGTTTTTTTCGATTTAGATCACACGCTTTGGGATTTTGATAAAAATTCTGAATTGGCATTTGACAAAATTTTTAGAAGCCAACATCCTCAAATTAATACCCCAGAATTTATAGCAGTTTATTCACCAATCAATCACGCATGTTGGAAATTGTATCAAGTAGACCAATTGACTCACGAAGAATTGCGTTACAAACGATTACGCGATTCTTTTGATGTTTTGAATTACAGTATTTCGGATGAAGAAATCAATCAAATGGCGATTGATTACATTACTTATTTACCCGAAAACAACCAGCTTTTTGAAGGTGCAATAGAAATTTTGAATTACCTCTCCAACAAATACAAGTTGCATATTATAACCAATGGTTTCTCTGAAGTTCAGTACAAAAAAATAAATAATTCAGGTTTGTCAGGCTTTTTTTCTACAGTAACCAATTCGGAGATGGCTGGTGTAAAAAAACCACATCCAGTAATTTATGAATTTGCTCTAACTACTGCTAATGTTCCAAAAGAAAACGCTATTATGATCGGTGATTGTATAGAAGCCGATATAAAAGGTGCACTTAATTTTGGTATTGAAGCTATTTTTTTTAATCCTGAAAAAAAAGAAGTACCTTTAGGTGTTCCAACTATATCAAAGTTAATTGAATTAAAATCGTTGTTGTAATGAAAAAAATAATCACTATTGTACTAACAGTTTATTGTTGTTTTGCTTCTGCACAAAACATTAATGACTATAAATATGCTCTTGTTCCTTCTAAATTCAGCATTTTCAAAAAGAATGATTACTATCGATTAAACGTTACTACAAAACTTTATATGGAAAAATATGGTTTTGAAACTTATTTGGATACTGATGAGCAGCCGGCTGAATTCAAAAAAGATAATTGTAATAAAGTGTATGTTGATTTAATAGAAAACAACACCATGTTTATAACACGAATTCAAGTTGTTCTTAAAGATTGTTACGGAAAAACTATTGCTATATCAAATGAAGGGAAAAGCAAAGAAAAAGATTATCAAATAGCTTATAATCTAGCATTGCGTGAGGCTTTAGATTCTTTTACAATTTTAATGAGTCACAAGTACAATGGCAAGCAGCTAACCAATTCAAAAACAGTTGAAACCAAAATCGAGAAAGAAGAACCTAAGCCAACAAGTGTTGTAAATAATTCAACCAATGGAATTTCGGAATTATTTGCTAAACCTTTTCAAAATGGATTTCAGTTATTGACTAATACTACGGCTATTCCTAATTTGGTTTTGACCATTTCTAAAACCACAAATTCAGATTGTTTTATAGCTGAACAAAATGAAAATAAAGGTGTTTTGTTTAAAAAAATGGATGGTTGGTATTTCGAATACTACAAGGATGGAAAATTGATGTCTGAAAAATACACAATTGTCAATTTCTAATAGCCGTATTTATCTTTCCAGCGGTTTTTTAAAAACTCACGTGTCGAATTTTCTCTAGAATTATTTCCAGGATTATACAAAACAGATGATGATAAGGCATCGGGTAAATATTCTTGTTCACTAAAATTGTTTGCATAATTGTGTGAATATTGATATTCTTCGCCATAACCTAATTCTTTCATCAATTTGGTAGGAGCATTGCGCAAATGAACCGGAACAGGTAAATCGCCAGTTTGTTTGACCAAAGCTTGTGCTTCGGCTATTGCCATGTAAGAGGCATTACTCTTAGGAGAAGTTGCCAAATAAATGGCACATTGACTCAGTATAATCCGACTTTCAGGATAGCCAATAGTTGCTACTGCTTGAAATGTGTTGTTGGCCATAATAAAAGCTGTTGGATTGGCATTTCCAATATCTTCACTTGATAAAATAAGCATTCTTCGAGCTATAAACTTAACATCTTCACCACCTTCAATCATACGCGCTAACCAATAAACGGCTCCGTTGGGATCACTACCACGAATTGATTTGATAAACGCCGAAACAATATCGTAGTGTTGTTCGCCTGTTTTATCGTACAAAACGGTATTTTGTTGCACCAATTCCATTACTTTTTCGTTGGTAATTGTAATTTGGTCTCCAGCGCTTGCGTTTACAACAAGTTCAAAAATATTTAATAGTTTGCGTCCATCGCCACCTGAAAGCCGTAATAACGCCTCTGATTCTTTTAATTTGATTTTTTTGCTAGCAATAATTGGATCTATTTTCATTGCTCTGTCCAACAACGATACTAAATCTTCTTTGGTAAACGGATTCAATATATAGACCTGACAACGTGACAAAAGAGCAGGAATTACTTCAAAACTTGGATTTTCAGTAGTCGCGCCAATTAAAGTTACCCAACCTTTTTCGACAGCTGCCAATAGCGAATCTTGTTGTGATTTGCTAAATCGATGAATCTCATCAATAAATAAAATGGGATTTTTGGCTGTGAATAATCCGCCGCTTTGTTTGGCTTTTTCAATCACATCGCGAATGTCTTTAACTCCCGAGTTAATAGCGCTCAATTCGTAAAAAGGGCGATTACTTTGTTTGGCAATAATTTGAGCTAAAGTCGTTTTTCCAGTACCAGGCGAACCCCAAAAAATCATAGACGGAATAATACCTCGAGCAATTTGTTGTGTAAGTGATCCACTAGGGCCAACCAAATGCAGTTGACTGATGTAATCTTCTAATGCTTGTGGGCGAATGCGTTCGGCTAAAGGTGCTTCCATTTTTTTAATGTGTCAATTAGACAATTAGACAATGTGTCAATTTATTAATGTGTCGATATGATATAATTTGGTAATTATACAAATTTAAAGATATTAGATCTTTTTTAAAACAATTATCACCATTACTTACTTCATTCATTCTCTCATTGACACATTCACTCATTGACACCTCGACACATTTCCAAATTGCCACATTAACCTGACAAATTAGCATTAAAAAATAATTGGTTGTATTTTTGATATACTGAGTACAACATTTTAAATCAAAATAGTTTGAACGATTACCATTACTTTAAATTTACGCCTTCAGTATGGATAGTACCAACATTGTTGTTGTTGCTTATCTGGAGCGTTTTTTTTACTGAGGATTTTTTCAATGTCGATTTAAGTGTTTTGGGAATTCTACCGCGAACATTTTCAGGATTGAAAGGAGTAGTTTTGAGCCCTTTTATTCATGGTAATTTGAGCCATATTGCTAACAATTCTTTACCTCTTTTTATATTAACAACGGCTTTGATTTATTTCTACCGAGAAATTTCGCTTAAGGTATTGGTATACGGAATACTTCTTTCGGGATTAATCACGTGGATTATTGGTCGCGAGTCGTTTCATATTGGCGCTAGTGGGTTGATTTATGTGTTGGTTTCCTTTATTTTTTTTAAAGGCATGATGACCCAATATTACCGTTTGATGGCATTGTCATTTGCAGTAGTTGTCTTATATGGTGGAATGATTTGGTACGTTTTTCCCGATGTGGATAAAACCATTTCTTGGGAAGGCCATTTGGCAGGTTTGATTACAGGATTTGTTTTTGCCGTTCGTTACAAAACGCCTGATTATGTCAAAGAAATCCTTTATGAATGGGAAAAACCCGATTTTGACCCTTCTACTGATCCATTTATGAAGCGTTTTGATGCAGATGGTAATTTTGTAAATCCGCCAAAAATTGAGGAAATTGTTGTAGAATATGAAGAAGTTTTGGCAGAGCCTGTTCGTTACGTCTACACGTATAAGCAAGAGGAAAGCAAGTAAGCCAAAAGTTGGTCATCTAGCCCCGATCCCGTTTAGCAACGGGACAAGAAGCGGGAACATGGATTGCAGGAAAAGCCCAAGCTATTTGCTTCTAAATGAACAACTAATTATTGTCTTTGTCGAACGGTTTCGTATAAAAATGCGCCACAAGCTACCGAAACATTTAATGAGCCAATGCTACCAAACATTGGTAATTTTGCCATTTCATCCACAATTTTTAATACAGACGGGTTGATGCCTCGATCTTCGCTTCCCATGATAATTGCGATGGGTTGATTGAGGTCAATATCGTAAATGTTATTGTTTGTTTTTTCGGTGGCAGCTACCGTTTTTACGCCGCTTCCTTGTAGGTAAAAAATGGCGTCTTTGATGTGGTCTACTTTACAAATTGGGACGTTGAAAACTGCACCTGCAGAAGTTTTTACCGTGTCGCCATTGACAGGAGCTGAACCTGTTTTTTGAACTATAATACCGTCAACTCCTGTGCATTCGGCAGTTCTGATGATTGCGCCAAAATTTCGTGCGTCGCTCAATTGATCTAAAATTAGGAAAAGAGGTGTTTTGCCACTTTCAACCACTGTATCGACCAAAGTTTCTAATTTCACAAAGGAAATAGGAGCAATGGTGGCTACTGCGCCTTGGTGGTTGTTGTGAGTTAAACGATTGAGTTTTTCAACGGGAACATAGGTGAAATTGACGCTATTTTTTTTCAAAACTTTGATCAGCTCGTGCATTAAGTCACCTTGTCCATCGCTTTGAAGGAATACTTTGTCGATCTCTTTTTTGGCATTGACGGCTTCAATAATGGCTCTAATTCCGAAGATTTGGTTTTCTTTTTCCATGAGGCAAAGGTATAAAAAAACCGCTACTTTTTGGGTAGCGGTTTTTTAAAATTTATAAGTTCTAATTTAATGTTAGAGCTGGCCAATTTGAACCATCAGGTCTTGTTAAAGTTGTATCACCAAATTCACCGTAATCATTTTCCCAATGGAAAGACATTGAAGGACCACTGATTACTAAGTTTGATATTGTAAATACTTCACCGAATTGATCAGAACCTGAATAAGCTAAAGTTCCACATGTATCTGTAAAAGAAACACCAGTAGCAATATTACCAGCGCCATACAAACCAATCCATCCACCAAAAGAAGCATCCGATAAACTGTAAACACCGCTAGCAGTTTGAGTAAATGTTACAGTTCCAGTTAAAGGACCTGCGGCGAACTCTCCTGTTGGAGCAGATACGTTAGTTGTGCTGTAATTATAAGTTCCAGCCAAATCAGAGTAACAATCTGTAATTACAAATGTTACGGTTGCAGAAGGAACGGAAGCGTTAGATGTGTTAATATTTCCAATTTTCAGGGTGAAGTTTTCATCACCTTCTTGTAAATCATCATTATGGATTGTAATTGTCCCGCTACCTGTAAGAGAGTATGCAGGAATAACAATATCATTATCAAATTCAAAATCATCTCCATCTGCAGTACCGCTTACTTGAATAACCGATATGTGGATGTCTTTTGATTGAGGTTTGTTAAGAGTAATGGTGTAAGAGAACGAATCCTCGTCCGCTTCTCTCACATTTTGACTAGTTGTTAATGGACTAGTTAGACTAATGGTTCCAACTACATCAGTAGCAACTTCAAGTGTACTGTCGCCAGTAAAATCATCTTTTTCACAACTTGTTAAAAGCAATGCAGAAAAAAGAAGTGAAAGGCTTAACTTACTATTTAATATTTTTTTCATTTTAAATTTGAGATTAAATTATTCAACAACTTTTTCTAAAACTTCGTAAAATTCTCTTGGGCCAGATCCAGTAGTATAGTAACCATAAGATCTGTAAATTCGGTCTTTACCCTCAACATCATCTCTAGTTACCGTATTTTGCAAACCAGACCATCCACAGGCATTTACCATATCTAAAGGATTGTCTTCGCAGTTAATAACTCCAAATCCATTTAATAATTGAACTGAACCATTATAAGAACCTGGTGTACGTACAACATCGTTTGAGTCAATAGTGAAATAGTGTGTGTTGGTTGAAGCTTCAAAAGGACCAGCAAAATCTAAAAATCTGTATGTAGTAGCGTTTACTGATTCAACAACACGAATTTGTCCAAGCCAAGTAATATCAGGACGATATACACCGATTCTCCAATATTCACCTTGAACCACTTTGTATGTACCCGCAAAACGAGTTCCTACAGATACTTTAGTGGTTGCGGCATTAGCATGTACTTTGCCTTCAGAAGTTGTAGACACAAATTTTAAAGTCCAAAAATCACCAATATTTAAACCAGCATCAGAGGATGGAAGTGGACTTCCATTTAAAGTCAATCCTGAAATTAATTCGTTGTAATTTACAGTAACATTAATATCCTGTGATTGTGGTGATTCAGGGATAGTAATTGTTTTTATAAACGCTTCATTAGAAGTGTCTCCAGCTACATTTGTGAAAGATTTGTAAACAGCAATCTGAGTTGTTTTAACAGCTCCTTGAAAAACATTTAAAGAAACATTATAGTTGAAAGTGTTTCCATTACCAACTACATAGGCTACTAGGCTAGATCTAACATCTACGAGACCACCAACTTCTGCATCGCCAGTCAATTCATCATTTTCCTTTTCACAAGAAAAAAGACTAAAAAGAACCGCAAGCGATAAAAAAAATAAATTAAATTTTTTCATTTTTATATTTTTAATTTTTTAATAAATCAATTAGTTCATCCACCAAATTGGTGAAGTTAAATTATCACCACCTGTAAGTGTAGCAACTGCTGCTAAATAATTTTCTCTATTAAGAGAAATCGCTGTAGAGCTGTAATATAATCTAGATGGAATTGCCGACTCAGCAGCATTAATTACAGGGGAAAGAGTTGGTTTACGTGTTCTTCTCCATTCAGTCCATGCTTCAAATCCTTGACCAAATAAAGCAACCCAACTTTGTTCTGCAATTTTCACTCTTGCATCTGTTTGATTAGTGAAAGTAACGTTTGGTTGAGCAATAAAAGCTGCTGCTGCACCACCAATTCCATTAAATTCAAAACTTGAAGTAATTGCATTATTGTAGTAATTTAGAGCAGCACTAGTGCCACCAGAAATCAACCCTTCATTTGCGGCTTCGGCTAATAAGAATTGTACTTGCGAGTTTGATAAGATTACACCAGGTAGGGTTGGAGATAAATAGAAGCTACCAAGAGATGAAAAGCCATCATAATTTCCTGGGTTTTCTTCACCTGGGTTGTTGCCAACATAAAGACCAGCATCATTTGTGCTTGCGTAAACGGGAAGTCTAGCATCATTTAAACCACTCATTTTATTCACTAAAACTGAACTAAGTTTGTATTCTTCTCTTACACCATATACAATAGTTTCATAAATAGGATTTGCATCTGGTTGTGCAGGTAAATAAGCTAACTGAGCGCTATCACTATTTGATGACATTAAGTGACCAGCATTAACCAAAGCTTGAACTTCAGCTCCAACGTTTCTCTTTCCAGAAATTCTCATCAAAGCTTTTAATTTTAATGAGTTAGCTAATTTTCTCCATTTAGAAGTGTTCCCACCATAAATTAAATCAGAAGTAGAAGGGACAGATCCTGAACCATTAGCAAGTAATGCGTCAGCTTGAGTTAACATACCAAGGATACCATCATAAACTACTTCTTGACTATCATATCTTGGTTTTGTCAAACCTGGAATGAATACTTCGTTGTAAGGAACTGGACCGTATAAGTCAGTTAAAATTTGAAAAGCATTTGCTTGAAGAACAAGAGAGATACCTTTCAAATTGTCATTTCCTTCAGAGTCAGCTAAAGAATACATTGATTTTGCATCAGATATTACAGCTGTGTAAAGATTGGTCCAAATTGCATCAATTGCTGCTCTTCGAGGGATATATCTTTCTTCATCATTATACTGAACTTTTGAAACATGTTGTGACCAGCACATTCCCATGTCTCCACCTTGTTGCATACCATAAATAGTGTTTTGATTAACTCTTATGATATTTCCTAGAAGTAAATGAGCAGGAACAGCTGTAGGCTGATTGGGATCTTTATTTACTTCCTCGAAGTTATTATCACAGCTAACTGCAAAAAGTGAAAGCACGGTGATAAATAATATTGATATTTTTTTCATTTTTTAAAGTATTAAAATTTAACATTTAAATTAAAACCATACGATCTTGCAGATGGAATCTGACCAAATTCTTGACCTAATTCAGCATTTGAACTACTAAATCCAGTTTCTGGATCAATATGAGGTGCTTTTTTATACAATATAGCTAAATTTCTTGATACTATAGAAAACTTTAACTCATCAATAAAACTTCCGTTTAACCATTTTTTTGGGAAAGTATATCCTAAAGAAACTTGTCTTAATTTCACATAAGTAGCATCAAAAATAGCACTTTCTTCGATTGTATTTCCGTATGAAGCTTGATTGAACTCTTTGGCACTCACAACAACATTGTTTTGTACATAACCTCCAGCTCCATCAGACATTACACCATTTCCTACTACACCAGTTTCTCTACCAATTAAAGTTTCTTCTAATGTTCCAGCATATCTACCCCAAGCATAAGTCATTGAGTGAACATCTCCACCCACTTTAGCATCAATTAAAGTGCTTAAATCAAAAGATTTGTATTTCACTGTAAAATTAGCACCACCAGTCCAATCTGGAGTAATGTTGCCTAATACTTTTTTAGTTGTTTCAATTACAGGTAATCCATTCTCGTAAATTACATTTCCGCTATCATCTCTTGCAAAACCTCTTCCAACTAAAGCGCCATAGGCTTCGCCTTCACGAGCTTCTAAAGTTACACCCCATTGACCACCTAAAACGTAAGTATCTAAGTCACCTAAATCAGTAACTTTGTTTTGGTTTTTAGCAAAGTTTAAATCGATATCAAAGCTAAAGTTTTCAGTTTTAATTGGTGTAATTCCAAGTTGTAATTCAACTCCTTTGTTTTGCATTTCAGCAACATTCTCCCAAGAACTAGTATAACCAGATTCTTCAGGGATTTGAATAGGAACAATTAAGTCTTTACTTGTTTTGGTGTAGTAAGTACCCGAAAAACGCAGTCTGTTTTTAAAAGCATTAATATCTAAACCAAATTCAGTTCCAATTACACTTTCTGGTTTGATGTTTGGGTTGAATTGAGTTGCAGGAGTTGACGCTTGATTACCCCATCCATTATTTACTAAAGTATAGGTTGGGTTAATAAGATATGCTCCTAATGCTCCAATACCACCCACTTTAGACCAACCTCCTCTTGCTTTAATGTAGTTCACTTTCGAATCTTTTGTTCCGAATAGTTCAGAAAGCACAATAGAACCAGTGACTGAAGGATAGAAGAATGAATTATTTGCTTTAGCAAACACACTCGCCCAGTCATTTCTTCCTGAGAAGTCTACAAAAATTACATCTTTATAGGAAACTTGTCCAAATCCAAAAACAGAACCAATTCTGATTTCGTTGTAGTTATTTCCGAAAATTGGAGTAGTACCTGTTTTAATGTTAGATAGTGAGTATAGTCCTGGTAGCTCTAAAGCATTTGCTAGACCCCAATTTTGAGTACGAATTCTTTTCATTTGGTTTCCACCAAAATTCAATGATAAATTAAAGTCTTTAAATAATTGTTTTTTATAACTTAAAATATACTCTGAATTAATTTCATTATGTCTCAATGAGTTTTCACCATAAGATCCGTCTGGTGCTGCATTAGAACCAATAGATTGTCTACCAGTAGTTAACTGAGAGTAATGGTCTAATGAAACTTTAGCTGTTACGGATAAATCTTTAAAAATTTGATAACCTAAATTAACAGAACCTGTCAAACGATCCCTGTTATAGGTGTTTCGATTGGTTTCCAAAACCCAATATGGATTGTTTTGAAAGTTTGTATTCCAGCTTATAGGAGTTCCAGCAGAAGGAGTGCTAGGATCAGCTAAAGGTAAATTTCTCCAATCTTTTAAGTCTTTGAAGTTCACATTTCTCGCAGACCAAATGAATTGTTGTGCAGCGTTTTCGCTGTTATAACCTACAGTTGGTAAATTAGTACTTTTGTCATTAAAGAAAATTAATGAGGCACCAGCTGTAAGCTTTTTGCCAATTTTCATGTTTCCATTTAAACCAACATTAAACTTCTTGAAGTTAGTAAATGGCATCATACCTCTTTCGTCACTGTTACCAACTGATAGTCTTACGTTAGCATCTTCAGTTCCTGTTGAAAACGAAATGTTGTTTGAAATGTTTATAGCAGTTTCGTAAAAATCTTTAACATTGTCTGGATGCGACACCCATGGAAGCGGAGCGCCACCCACTTTAAAGGAATCCCATTGAACGAATTCTAAGCCTTTATCTAAGGCAGGACCCCAACTTTCGTCTACACCATCATTGTAGCCACCACCAGCTCCATCAACAAATTCAAAATATTCTGAAGTGGCTCCTTGTCCGTATGAATTTTGAAAATCAGGAAGCACTAATGGATCAGAAAAAGTAACATTAGTATTAAGCGTTACTGTACCTTTTGATTTTCCTTTTTTACCAGATTTAGTTGTAATAATAACAACACCATTACTAGCTCTTAATCCATAAAGAGCAGCAGCGTTAGGGCCTTTAAGTACTGTAACGCTCTCGATGTCATCAGGGCTAATACTTGCAACACCGTTAGGAAGATCTCTTCCTCCACCAGAACCAGCAGCAGAGTTTCCAGCTCCATTATATCCTCTGTCGTTGGAGGATGAGTTATCAAATGGAATGCCATCAACTATAAATAAAGCTTCATTGTTTCCTGTAATAGATGAATTACCTCTTAATACAATTCTAGATGAAGCTCCTACAGCACCTGAGCTATTAGTTACCTGAACCCCAGAAACTTTACCGCTTAATGAGTTAACTAAGTTAGACTCTCTTGCTTCACTAAGCGAATTCCCTTTGAGACTTTGTGCAGCATAACCTATTGCTTTTTCTGACTTTTTAACCCCTAATGCTGTTACTACAACACCTTCCAATTCAATCGAACCATCTTGTAGTTTGACATTAACTTTTGTGTTTTTAGCTGAAACTTCTTGAGTTTTCATACCTAAAAAACTAAAAACTAGGGTTTGGTTTTCAGATGCCTTGATAGCATATTTACCATCAATGTCAGTTTGAACACCTGTTTTGCTGCCTTTAACAACGACGTTTACCCCAGGCAAAGGTAAACCAGAATTGTCGGAAACTACTCCAGTTACAACCCTGTCTTGTGCAAATGAGATTTGCACAAAAAACACCATAATAAGTGTTAGAAATAAATTAAACTTTGTTTTCATTATTTTTTGGTTTGAATTAGTTACAACAAAAATCTTAAAAAAATCTTAATTAAACAACGATAATTCATAAAAATAATAAAATTAACACTTATTGATTAAAAATAACTTTTAAGACTGATGTGTATTATTGAGTTGGATGCTTTTATAATTTGCTTATTGTCAATACTATTAGCGTAAATTAAATTGAGTATTCCGCCTTTGTTAGCTAACCCAAACCCAAGGCCAAAACCTAACGGTCGATTGCTTGTATTGGTGGTTTTATCTCTGTAATAACCATAATCTAGTATTGAATGCATGTAAAAATTAGGTGAAAATTTATAACGGTACTCCGTAAAGAATAAGTTTACTTGATTGGCTTGTAGGCTATTTTCTCTAAAACCTCTAATCGATTTAATGCCTCCAAATCGATAAAGCTCGTTAGTCAAATAGTTGTTGCTAAGCAAAATATAGTTCTGTAATGAAACAAACAAACTATTTTTTTGATTCAGTTTGATGATGTGGTTCATATTTAATTGTCCAAAAAACTGCGAATCTGAACTTGTTTTTGCGTTGCGTTTCCCGGTGCCAATGGATGCAAATAGGTTCGTTTTTTCTGGAAAAAGAAAATCGTCTTGTTGATGTACATAGTAAAAACTACTAGTGTAAAAATGGTTTTTAAAATCATTTAGCAATACCGTATTGGTATTTTTGATGTCGCTCGATTCAGTGCTTTGATAACCAAAGTATATTTTGCTTTTGTTGGATAAATAGTAAGCTAAGTCAATATTCGTTTTCGAGTTTTGAAAGGTGCTGTCTTGCTTGAAAATATTCAGTTGTAGTTTTAGCCCAATCGGACTTTTAAAAACATAAGGCAATTCTACACCAAGATTAAAGTTGGTTTGTTGTTTACCGTCGCTTTTCCATTTAAGTGAAAAAATGTCACCCGAATTCAAAATGTTATTCAAGTTTACGTCAATATAGCCGTTAAAAATTAGTTTGTTATCGGAATTACTGAATCCCAAAAAACCATCAAAAAAGTTGTTTTTCTTTTTTTCAATAAAAACATACACTTTGGTTGAGTCTGTGCTAAATAAAATTTCAGGGTATTTCAATTGCTTTACAAATAGAATGTTGTTAAAGTCTTTATTGATTTTCTCTAAACTTTCTTGGTTAAAGGTGTTGTTTTTGTATTTTTTAATGATATTCTTTTTGAATCCCTTTGGAAATTTATCATAGCCATTTATCACGATGTCATTGACGACTCTTTTTTTGTCGAGTTCAATAAATAAATCTGCAATTAAATAGTTGTTTTTTTTTGTAATGTTCTTCAGTTGTACTTTAGATATAGAAAATCCTTTACTTTCGATTTTCTTAGAAAGATTTATTAAATAGGTTTCGCTTTCGGTTAAATGCATCTTTAAAGTGTCTGATTTGGTATCCAAAATTGTTTTCCATTTTTCACCTATATATATATGTATAAAATCTGTACGGTTTTTTAAGTCAAATCGATAGCTAAAGGTTGAGTCATTAATTTTAGAATTAGTTATAATCTGACTTTCTAAATATCCTTTTTTTTGAAGTTGTTCTGCTAAATGATTTACTTCATCCACAAGTAAATCTTCTTTAGTAAACTTTTGCTGATAGCCGATAGAATCAATCGTCATTGTCTCGTTTTCCTGTGAACCAACTACAGTCAAATAATAACTTTGACCAAAACCTGTCAAGCAATACAGCAAAATAAGTAAGACAAAAAGTTTTTTCATTTTTAGAAGCGAATGGCTCGGGCTTTATTTGTAATCCATGTTCCCGCTATACGCATCTCGTCTTTTGAGACGAGATTTGCTGCTATCGGGGCTAAAGGATAATTCATTTTTGTGTTTGTTGGGTTGTAAAAATAACGTAAATATTGACAGTTTAATATATTTTTTGGGTAGTTCAGAAATCATATTGAAAATTAATTAATTATGATTTTTTTTATTGAAAATAATTACTACATTTGCAACCCCGAAAAAAGCGGGATTTTAATAAATAAAGAAATTTTAGTATTTAATTATGCCAACAATTCAACAATTAGTAAGAACAGGAAGAACTCAGATCACTAAGAAGAGTAAATCGGTTGCTTTAGATTCTTGTCCTCAAAGAAGAGGTGTTTGTACGCGTGTTTACACTACTACTCCAAAAAAACCAAACTCTGCAATGCGTAAAGTAGCGCGTGTACGTTTGACTAATGGAAATGAAGTGAATGCATACATACCAGGAGAAGGGCACAATCTACAAGAGCACTCGATAGTATTAGTGAGAGGCGGAAGGGTAAAAGATTTACCAGGAGTTAGATACCACATTGTGCGTGGTGCGCTTGATACATCAGGTGTAGCAGGAAGAACACAACGTAGATCTAAATATGGTGCAAAACGCCCAAAAGAAGCTAAAAAGTAATTTTTAAAACTTTTAAAGAAAAGACATGAGAAAAAGACAGGCCAAAAAAAGACCTCTTTTACCAGATCCAAAGTTTAACGATCAGTTAGTGACGCGTTTTGTAAACAACTTAATGTGGGATGGTAAAAAATCTACTGCATTCAAAGTATTTTATGATGCTTTAGAGATTGTAGAAACAAAAAAGAACAATGATGAGAAATCGTCATTAGAAGTATGGAAAGATGCTTTAACCAATGTTATGCCTCACGTGGAAGTGCGTAGTCGTAGAGTAGGTGGAGCTACCTTTCAAATTCCAATGCAAATTCGTCCAGATAGAAAAATTTCTATGGCTATGAAATGGATGATTCTATATGCAAGAAGAAGAAACGAAAAATCAATGGCTTCTAAACTAGCAGGTGAAATTTTAGCAGCAGCTAAAGAAGAAGGTGCGGCAGTTAAGAAAAGAATGGATACTCACAAAATGGCAGATGCTAACAAAGCATTCTCTCACTTTAGATTTTAATTCATAAGAAATGGCTAGAGATTTAAAATACACAAGAAACATTGGTATCGCTGCTCACATTGATGCAGGAAAGACCACAACTACTGAGCGTATATTATTCTACACAGGAAAGTCGCATAAAATTGGTGAAGTGCACGATGGTGCTGCAACAATGGACTGGATGGCGCAAGAGCAAGAAAGAGGTATTACTATTACTTCTGCTGCTACAACTTGTGAGTGGAATTTCCCAACGCAACAAGGTAATATTTTACCTGAATCAAAACCCTATCACTTTAACATTATTGATACTCCTGGACACGTTGACTTTACCGTAGAGGTAAACCGTTCGTTACGTGTATTGGATGGTTTAGTGTTCTTGTTTAGTGCGGTTGACGGTGTTGAGCCTCAATCAGAAACTAACTGGAGATTAGCGGATCAATATAGAGTGCCTCGTATGGGATTCGTTAATAAAATGGACCGTCAAGGATCTAATTTCTTAAACGTATGCCAACAGGTAAAAGACATGTTGAAATCTAACGCGGTTGCTATCACTTTACCTATTGGTGAAGAAAATGATTTCAAAGGTGTGGTTGATTTAGTAAAAAATCAAGCAATTGTATGGCATGATGCCACGCAAGGGGCAACTTTTGATATCGTAGATATTCCAGCTGACATGGTGGATGATGTAAAACATTACCGTTCAATCCTTATTGAGGAGATTGCAACTTACGATGAAAGTCTTCTTGATAAATACATGGAGGATGAAAACTCAATTACGGAAGACGAAATCAATGCGGCGTTAAGAGCTGCTACAATTGATATGGCTATCATTCCTATGATTGCTGGTTCTTCATTCAAAAACAAAGGAGTTCAATTCATGTTGGATGCTGTGTGCAAATACCTTCCATCTCCATTGGATAAAGAAGGTATCGAGGGTATTCACCCTGATGATGCTGATTTGTTAGAAGAAGATCAAACTAAAATCTTACGTCGCCCTGATGTAAAAGAGCCGTTCGCTGCTTTAGCATTTAAAATTGCTACTGACCCTTATGTTGGTCGTTTGGCTTTCTTCCGTGCTTATTCAGGTCGTTTAGATGCTGGGTCGTATATTTTAAATACACGTTCAGGAAATAAAGAAAGAATTTCTCGTATCTACCAAATGCACGCTAACAAGCAAAACCCAATCGAGTACATCGAAGCAGGTGATATTGGAGCAGCAGTTGGATTTAAAGATATCAAGACTGGAGATACAATGTGTGATGAAAAACACCCAATTATTCTTGAGTCAATGAAATTCCCTGATCCAGTAATTGGTATCGCTATCGAGCCTAAAACTAAAGCAGACGTTGATAAAATGGGTATGGCTTTAGCAAAATTAGCTGAAGAAGATCCAACATTTACGGTAAGAACTGATGAAGCTTCAGGTCAAACGATTATTTCAGGTATGGGTGAATTACACTTAGATATCCTTGTAGATCGTATGAAACGTGAATTCAAAGTTGAAGTGAACCAAGGTGAGCCTCAAGTTGAGTACAAAGAAGCATTTACAAAATCTGCTCAACACAGAGAGGTGTACAAGAAACAGTCGGGTGGTCGTGGTAAATTCGGAGACATTGTTTTCCGTTTAGAGCCTGCTGACGAAGTGGACGGTAAAACTCCAGTTGGATTACAGTTTGTAAACGAAGTTAAAGGTGGTAACGTACCTAAAGAATACATTCCTGCTGTTGAAAAAGGTTTCAAAGAAGCAATGAAAACAGGTCCATTAGCTGGATATACTGTAGATAGCTTAAAAGTAACTTTGTTAGACGGTTCGTATCACCCAGTGGATTCGGATGCTCTTTCGTTCGAATTAGCAGCAAAAATGGGTTATAAAGAAGTAGCGAAAGCTGCAGGAGCCGTTATCCTTGAGCCAATTATGAAAATCGAAGTAATTACTCCTGAAGAAAACATGGGTGATATCGTAGGAGATTTGAATAGAAGAAGAGGTCAAGTGAATGATATGGGTGACAGAGCGGGTGCAAAAACCATTAAAGCTCACGTTCCATTATCGGAAATGTTCGGTTATGTAACTACATTAAGAACACTTTCTTCTGGTAGAGCAACCTCTACTATGGAATTTTCACACTACGAACAAACTCCTTCAAACATTTCTGAAGAAGTAATCAAAAAAGCAAAAGGTAACGCTTAATTTTTAACAAGATGAGTCAAAAAATTAGAATAAAATTAAAGTCTTACGATCATATGTTGGTTGATAAATCAGCTGAGAAAATCGTAAAAACTGTAAAAAGTACAGGTGCAGTTGTAACTGGTCCAATTCCGTTGCCAACTCACAAAAAGATTTTTACTGTATTACGTTCTCCACACGTTAACAAAAAATCAAGAGAGCAATTTGAAGTGAGTTCTTACAAGAGATTGTTAGATATCTATAGTTCTTCTTCAAAAACAATTGACGCTCTTATGAAGTTAGAGTTACCAAGTGGTGTAGAAGTAGAAATTAAAGTTTAAGTTTTAGATATGTAAATGTGAATAGTAATTGGTTTATACTAATTGCTATTCACTATTTACTTATCACTTTTTAATAATAATAATCAATAAATAATAATTATGTCTGGGTTAATTGGAAGAAAAATCGGCATGACCAGTATTTTTGATGAGAACGGGAAAAACATTCCTTGTACTGTAATCGAAGCTGGACCTTGTGTCGTTACCCAAGTCAGAACCAAAGAGGTTGACGGGTATGAAGCTCTTCAACTTGGTTTCGATGACAAAACAGAAAAACATGCTACTAAAGCTGACTTAGGTCACTTTAAAAAAGCGGGTACTTCTGCTAAGAAAAAAGTCGTTGAATTCCAAGGGTTTGAAGAAGAGTATAAATTAGGTGATAATATCACTGTTGAGTTATTCAGCGAAGGTGAGTTTGTGGACGTACAAGGTGTGTCCAAAGGTAAAGGTTTTCAAGGTGTTGTAAAACGTCACGGATTTGGTGGAGTTGGACAATCAACACATGGTCAACACAACCGTTTAAGAGCACCAGGTTCTGTAGGAGCATCTTCTTATCCATCTAGAGTATTCAAAGGAATGCGTATGGCTGGAAGAACGGGAGGTGAAAATGTTAAAGTGCAAAATCTTAGAGTTTTGAAAGTAGTTTCTGAAAAGAATTTGCTTGTAGTTAAGGGAGCAGTTCCTGGACACAAAAACTCTTATGTAATCATTCAGAAGTAATGGAAGTAAAAGTTTTAGATATCAACGGAAAAGAAACTGGAAGAAAAGTACAACTTTCGGATTCAGTATTTGGTATAGAGCCAAATAATCACGCAGTGTATCTTGATGTTAAGCAATACTTAGCGAATCAAAGACAAGGAACTCACAAAGCTAAAGAAAGAGCTGAAGTTGCTGGTAGTACACGCAAGATTAAAAAACAAAAAGGAACTGGTACGGCTCGTGCAGGTAGCGCAAAAAGTCCAGTTTTCAAAGGTGGTGGTACGATTTTCGGACCAAGACCAAGAAGCTACTCTTTCAAATTGAATAAAAGTTTAAAGCGTTTGGCTCGTAAATCAGCTTTCTCTTTAAAGGCAAAAGAAAACAATTTGGTAGTCGTTGAAGATTTTACATTTGATGCTCCAAGTACAAAAAAATTCATTTCATTTTTAGGTGCTTTAGGATTAGAAAATAAAAAATCTTTAATAGTGTTGGGTGATACAAATAAAAATGTATATTTGTCGTCACGCAATTTGAAGGCTTCTAACGTGGTAACTAACTCAGAATTAAGCACTTACGCAATTTTAAATGCAAATAATTTAGTGCTTTTAGAGGGTTCTTTAGAAGGAATTGAAGAAAATTTAAGCAAGTAATAGGCCATGAGTATCATAATTAAACCTATAATTACTGAAAAAATAACCAAAGAAAGTGAAATTTCAAATCGCTTTGGTTTTGTTGTGGATAGAAGAGCTAATAAAATACAAATTAAGAATGCTATTGAAGCAGCTTATGGAGTAAATATTGTAGCGATTAACACAATGAATGTAAGACCAGATCGATCAACAAAGTACACTAAAAGTGGTTTAATCAGTGGAAAGACAGCTGCTTACAAAAAAGCAATTGTACAAGTACAAGAAGGAGAAACAATCGATTTTTACAACAATATCTAGAAATTTAAGATGTCAGTAAGAAAATTAAAACCTATTACCCCGGGTCAGCGTTTTAGAGTTGTGAATGGTTTTGACGCCATTACAACTGATAAGCCGGAGCGTTCATTAATCGCACCGAAAAATAACTCAGGAGGTAGAAATAGTCAAGGAAAAATGACCATGCGTTATACAGGCGGTGGTCACAAACAAAAGTATCGTATCATTGATTTCAAAAGAACTAAAGCGGGTATTCCTGCTACAGTAAAATCAATCGAGTATGATCCAAACAGAACGGCTTTTATCGCATTACTTTGGTATGCTGATGGAGAGAAGACTTATATTATTGCTCAAAATGGTTTACAAGTTGGGCAAACTGTAGTATCTGGTGAAGATGCAGCTCCAGAAATTGGAAATTCATTACCATTAAGTAAAATTCCTTTAGGAACTGTTATTTCTTGTATTGAATTACGTCCAGGTCAAGGTGCTACTATCGCTAGAAGTGCAGGTACTTTTGCTCAGTTAATGGCGAGAGATGGAAAATATGCTACAATTAAAATGCCTTCAGGTGAAACAAGATTAATCTTGTTAACTTGTACTGCAACTATTGGAGCAGTTTCAAATTCTGATCACCAATTAATTGTATCTGGTAAAGCAGGTAGAAGTAGATGGTTAGGAAGAAGACCAAGAACAAGACCAGTTGCAATGAACCCTGTTGATCACCCAATGGGTGGTGGAGAAGGACGTTCTTCTGGAGGTCATCCACGCTCTAGAAAAGGTCTTCCTGCAAAAGGGTATAGAACTCGTTCTAAAGTTAACCCGAGTAATAAGTATATTGTTGAACGCAGAAAGAAATAATTAGATAGACATGGCACGTTCATTAAAAAAAGGACCTTTTGTACACTATAAATTAGATAAAAAAGTTCAAGAAAATATCGCCGGTGGAAATAAAGGAGTTGTTAAGACTTGGTCTAGAGCTTCTATGATTACACCAGATTTTGTTGGGCAAACTATCGCAGTTCACAATGGTCGTCAATTTGTTCCAGTGTATGTGACTGAGAACATGGTAGGACACAAATTAGGAGAATTTTCACCAACTAGATCTTTTAGAGGTCATGCTGGAGCAAAAAATAAAGGTAAAAAATAAGAAGCAATGGGAGTTCGTAAAAGAGAAACAGCAGATGCGAGAAAAGAGGCTAATAAGTCTATTGCTTTCGCGAAATTGAATAACTGCCCTACTTCACCTAGAAAAATGCGCTTAGTAGCAGACTTGGTAAGAGGTCAGAAAGTGGAAAGAGCTTTAAATATTTTAAGATTTAGCTCAAAAGAAGCTTCACGTAAATTAGAAAAACTATTGTTATCTGCCATCAACAATTGGGAGCAAAAAAATAGTGAAGGAAATGTAGCGGAAGCAGGCTTATTTGTAAAAACAATCACTGTAGATGGTGGTATGATGTTGAAAAGACTTCGTCCAGCTCCACAAGGAAGAGCACACAGAATTAGAAAACGTTCTAACCACGTAACTATCGTATTAGGACAATTAGATAACACACAAAGTAATTAATAAACAGTATGGGACAAAAGACAAATCCAATTGGAAATCGCCTTGGTATCATTAGAGGATGGGATTCAAACTGGTATGGTGGTAATGACTACGGTGATAAAATCGCCGAAGATTACAAAATCAGAAAGTACATCCACGCTCGTTTATCAAAAGCTAGTGTATCAAAAGTAATCATCGAGAGAACTTTGAAGCTTGTAACCGTTACTATCACTACGGCTCGTCCAGGTATCATTATTGGTAAAGGCGGTCAAGAGGTAGACAAGTTGAAAGAAGAACTTAAGAAAATTACCGACAAAGAGGTTCAAATCAACATCTTTGAAATTAAAAGACCTGAGTTAGATGCTTATTTAGTTGCAACAAGTATCGCTCGTCAAATTGAAAGCCGTATTTCGTACAGAAGAGCTATTAAGATGGCTATCGCAGCAGCTATGCGTATGAATGCTGAAGGTATCAAGGTAATGATTTCGGGTCGTTTGAATGGTGCTGAAATGGCACGTTCTGAAATGTTCAAAGAAGGTAGAATTCCTCTATCAACTTTCAGAGCCGATATTGACTATGCTTTGGGTGAAGCTCACACTACTTATGGTAGAATGGGTATCAAAGTATGGATCATGAAAGGTGAAGTTTACGGAAAACGTGATTTATCTCCACTTGTTGGAATGGATAAAAAACAAGCTTCTGCAGGTAAAGGTGGTGATGCTCCAAGAGGAGGAAAACCAGGCGGTAAATCAAATCCACGTAAAAGAAAGTAATTTTTTAAATTAAAGAAAAATGTTACAGCCTAAAAGAACAAAATACCGTAAGGTACAGAAAGGTAGAATGAAAGGAGTGGCACAAAGAGGTCACATGCTTTCAAGTGGAATGTTTGGAATCAAATCTTTGGATTCAGCATTTTTAACTTCTCGTCAAATTGAGGCGGCTCGTATTGCAGCAACGCGTTTTATGAAAAGAGAGGGTCAATTATGGATCAACATCTTCCCAGACAAACCGATTACCAAAAAACCTCTTGAAGTACGTATGGGTAAAGGTAAAGGAGCAGTTGAATATTGGGCTGCTGTTGTTAAACCAGGAAGAATCATGTTTGAGGTTGGAGGTGTGCCTTTAGCTGTTGCCAAAGAAGCATTGCGTTTAGCTGCTCAGAAACTTCCAGTTAAAACTAAGTTTGTTGTTGCTAGAGATTTCGAAGCATAATACCAAAAGAAATTATGAAACAATCAGAAATTATTGGTCTGTCTACAGCTGAGTTACAAGAAAAACTTAGTCAGTTAAAAAAAACATACGCCGATTTAAGAACGGCTCACGCGATTTCACCAATTCAAAACCCACTTCAGATTAAATCTGTAAGAAGATCGGTAGCAAGATTGGCAACTGAATTAAGCAAAAGAGAACTATAATCTCGCTGAAAAGATGGAAAAAAGAAATTTAAGAAAAGAAAGAATTGGTGTTGTAACCAGTAACAAAATGGAAAAATCTATTGTTGTTTCTGAAACTCGTAGAGTAAAACACCCATTATACGGTAAGTTCGTGTTAAAAACTAAAAAATACGTTGCACACGACGAAACAAACGACTGTAACATTGGAGATACAGTAAAGATCATGGAAACACGACCTTTATCTAAATCAAAATGTTGGAGATTAGTTGAAATCATTGAAAGAGCGAAATAGTTATGGTACAACAAGAATCAAGATTAAAAGTAGCAGATAACACAGGAGCAAAAGAAGTTTTGACTATCCGTGTTTTAGGAGGAACGAAACGTCGTTATGCCTCTGTTGGAGATAAAATTGTAGTTTCAATTAAAGACGCAACACCTAACGGAAACGTGAAAAAAGGTGCTGTATCAACTGCAGTTGTTGTACGTACCAAAAAAGAAGTGAGAAGAGCTGATGGATCTTATATCAGATTCGACGATAACGCATGTGTATTGTTGAATGCTGCAGGTGAAATGAGAGGTACTCGTGTTTTTGGTCCGGTTGCCAGAGAACTTCGTGAAAAACAATTCATGAAAATTGTATCATTAGCACCTGAAGTGCTTTAATTCGATTAATGATGACAAAGTTAAAAATCAAAACAGGCGACGTTGTAAGAGTTATTGCTGGAGACCATAAAGGTGCTGAAGGTAAAGTTCTTAAAGTTGACCGTGAGAATAATAAAGCGATTGTTGAAGGTACTAACATGGTTTCAAAACACACGAAACCAAGCGCTAAAAACCCTCAAGGTGGAATCGTAAAGAAAGAAGCTCCAATTCATATTTCAAACTTGTCTTTGATAGATCCAAAATCTAAAAAAGCAACTAAAGTAGGTATGAAAACGGAAGGAGATAAGAAAGTGAGATTTTCAAAAAAATCTAATCAAGTATTATAGTTATGGCATATATACCTAGACTAAAGGAAGAATATAAGAGTAGAGTAATTGCTGCTCTTAAAGAAGAGTTCGGCTACAAAAACGTAATGCAAGTTCCTAAATTGGAAAAAATTGTAATTAGCCGTGGAGTAGGTGCAGCTGTATCTGATAAAAAATTAGTGGACTACGCAGTAGAAGAACTAACTAAAATTACAGGTCAAAAAGCAGTAGCAACTATCTCTAAAAAGGACGTAGCGTCATTCAAATTAAGAAAAGGAATGCCGATTGGTGCTAAAGTAACTCTTAGAGGAGAAAGAATGTATGAGTTTTTAGATAGACTTATCACTTCAGCTTTACCACGAGTTAGAGATTTTAGCGGAATTAAGTCTACTGGTTTTGACGGTAGAGGTAACTACAACTTAGGTGTTTTGGAGCAAATCATTTTCCCAGAAATTGATATTGATAAAGTAAACAAAATATCAGGTATGGACATTACTTTTGTTACTACTGCAAAAACAGATACAGAAGCAAAATCATTATTAGCAGAATTAGGTTTACCTTTTAAAAAGAATTAAGATATGGCTAAAGAATCAATGAAAGCCCGTGAGGTGAAAAGAGCTAAAACGGTTGCAAAGTATGCTGAAAAAAGAAAAGCTTTATTAGAAGCTGGTGATTATGAAGGCTTACAAAAGTTACCCAAAAATGCTTCTCCTGTTCGTATGCACAATCGTTGCAAATTAACGGGTAGACCAAGAGGTTATATGCGTCAATTCGGTATTTCACGTGTTACTTTCCGTGAAATGGCTAACCAAGGATTAATTCCAGGGGTGAAAAAAGCTAGCTGGTAGTTAGTATATTTCAGCAGATAATTGTACATTTGCCGGATTTTTGCCGGGAACGTGCAATTATCTGCTTTAAAATAAGAGTTTAATGGCTTCAGGTTCAGCGGAATAGTTCTTCTGAAAACCGTTGCCGAAATTTAATAAATATGTATACAGATCCAATTGCAGATTATCTTACGAGAGTTAGAAATGCAGTGAGAGCCAACCACAAAGTGGTAGAAGTTCCAGCATCTAACTTGAAAAAAGAAATCACAAAGATTTTATTCGATCAAGGGTATATCTTAAGCTACAAATTTGATGACAGTACTGTTCAAGGTACCATTAAAATCGCTCTTAAGTATGATAAAGATACTAAAGAGTCTGTAATTAAAGATATCCAAAGAATTAGTAAACCAGGTTTACGTAAGTACGCAGGTGCTTCAAAGTTGCCTAGAATCCTTAATGGATTAGGTATTGCTATTGTTTCTACATCAAAAGGATTGATGACAGGAAAACAAGCTAAGCAATTAAATGTAGGTGGAGAAGTAATTTGTTACGTATACTAAAAAACAGTTAAACAATGTCAAGAATAGGTAAAAATCCAATTTCAATTCCTGCAGGTGTTACTGTTGATGTTAACGAAAACACAGTTACTGTAAAAGGAAAATTAGGTCAACTTACGCAAGATTACGCAGATGTAACAGTAAAAGTTGAAGAAGGTCAAGTACTAGTTGAAAGACCTTCTGATAGCAAAGATCATAGAGCGAAACATGGTTTATACAGAGCATTAATCAATAACATGATTACAGGTGTGTCTACAGGTTTCACAAATGAATTAGAATTAGTAGGTGTAGGATACAGAGCGTCTAATCAAGGTCAAAAACTTGATTTAGCTTTAGGTTTTTCTCATAACATCGTTTTGGAAGTGGCTCCAGAAGTTACTTTAGAAACCATTTCTGAAAAAGGTAAAAACCCTATCGTAAAACTTACGTCATACGACAAACAACTTTTAGGTCAAATTACGGCTAAGATTAGAGGTTTCCGTAAACCAGAACCATACAAAGGAAAAGGTATCAAGTTTGTAGGAGAAGAGTTAAGAAGAAAAGCAGGTAAATCAGCTTAAAAATTAAGATTATGTCATTATCAAAATCTGAAAGAAGACAAAGAATCAAGTTTAGAATTAGAAAGATTGTTAGTGGTACAGCTACTAAACCAAGACTTTCTGTATTCAGAAGTAATAAAGAAATCTACGCCCAACTTATTGACGATGTCAATGGAGTTACTTTGTTAGCTGTTTCTTCAAGAGACAAAGGTGTTAACTTGACTGGGACAAACGTAGAAATTGCAACTGAAGTAGGTAAACTTGTTGCTGAAAAAGCGTTAAAAGCTGGGATTGACACTGTAACTTTCGATAGAGGAGGTTATTTATATCACGGACGTATTAAATCATTAGCAGAAGGCGCTAGAGCAGCTGGACTTAAATTCTAAGAAATTATGTATCATAAATACAAAAACGTAGAGTTAGTAAAACCGAGTGGTCTTGAATTAAAAGATCGTTTGGTAAGTGTAAATCGTGTTACCAAAGTAACAAAAGGAGGTAGAGCTTTCGGCTTTTCTGCTATTGTTGTAGTAGGTGATGAAAACGGAGTAGTAGGTCACGGATTAGGAAAATCTAAAGATGTTTCAGAAGCTATTGCAAAAGCAGTTGAAGATGCAAAGAAAAACTTGGTTAGAATTCCTTTAAGTGGTCAATCGGTTCCTCACGAACAAAAAGGAAAATTTGGTGGAGCTCGTGTGTTCTTAATGCCTGCATCTCATGGTACAGGAGTTATTGCTGGTGGTGCTGTTCGTTCAGTACTTGAATCAGTTGGGATTCACGACGTATTATCAAAATCTCAAGGATCATCTAATCCACACAATGTGGTAAAAGCAACTTTTGATGCATTACTTCAAATGAGAAGTGCTGTTACAGTAGCTAAACAAAGAGGTGTTTCTTTAGAAAAAGTATTTAAAGGTTAATTCAAGGAAAAATGGCAAAGATTATAGTAAAACAAGTAAGAAGTCAAATTAATTGTCCTCAAACACAAAAGAGAACATTAGTGGCTTTAGGTCTAAAAAGACTAGGACAAACTGTTGAGCATGATGCTTCTACAACTATCCTTGGAATGGTAAATAAAGTAAAACACTTAGTTTCTGTAGAAGAAGCTAAATAATAGCAATAAACTATGAATTTAAGTAACTTACAACCAGCAGAAGGTTCTACACACAACCAAAACAAAAGAGTAGGTAGAGGAGAAGGATCAGGTAAAGGCGGAACTGCTGCAAGAGGTCACAAAGGAGCTAAATCTCGTTCAGGATATTCTAAAAAAATCGGTTTTGAAGGAGGACAAATGCCACTTCAAAGACGTGTTCCTAAATTTGGATTTAAAAACATTAATAGAGTAGAATATCAAGGTGTTAATCTTGATACACTTCAATCGTTAGTTGACAACGGAATTGTTACCGATACTGTAGATTTTTCAGTATTAGTTGGTGCTCGTTTGGTTACTAAAAATGAACTTGTAAAAGTTTTAGGTAGAGGTGAATTAAAATCAAAATTAAAAGTAACAGCTCATAAATTTACAGCAACTGCAAAAGCAGCTATTGAAGCAGCTGGTGGAGAAGCAGTAACATTATAATTTTCTGACTATATGAAGAATTTTATCGAATCATTAAAAAATGTTTGGAAAATAGAAGAACTGAAGAATAGAATTCTTATTACTTTGGGTTTGCTTCTTGTTTACCGTTTTGGTGCACACGTTACCCTTCCAGGTATCGATGCAACTCAATTAGCGGGTTTACAAGGACAAACTAAACAAGGAATTGGGTCTATTCTTGATATGTTTACTGGTGGATCTTTCTCAAAGGCTTCTATTTTTGCTTTGGGAATTATGCCTTACATATCGGCTTCAATTGTTGTGCAGTTAATGGGTATAGCTATTCCGTATTTGCAAAAGTTGCAAAAAGATGGAGAAAGTGGAAGAAAAAAGATCAACCAAATTACACGTTGGTTAACTATTGGAATCACTTTACTACAAGGACCAAGCTACATCTACAACTTGTACAGAACTATTCCTGACAGTGCTTTTTTATTAGGAGCTGATTCGTTTCCATTCTTGTTTTCATCTGTTTTAATCTTAACTACAGGTACAATTTTTGCCATGTGGTTAGGAGAAAAAATCACAGATAAAGGTATTGGAAATGGTATTTCACTTTTAATTATGGTTGGAATTTTAGCAAGACTACCACAATCTTTAATACAAGAGTTTACTTCAAGAGTAACCAATAATAATGGAGGTCCAATGTTGTTAGTGATTGAAGTAATTGTATGGTTATTAGTAATCATTGCTTGTGTATTGTTGGTAATGGCTATCAGAAAAATTCCTGTACAATACGCTCGTAGAACTACTGCAGGTGATTTTGAACAAGATATGATGGGAGGTAATAGACAATGGATCCCTTTGAAGTTAAATTCGGCTGGTGTAATGCCAATCATTTTTGCTCAAGCAATTATGTTCATCCCTGCTGCTTTAGCTGGTCTTTCCAAGTCAGAAACTTCTCAGTCGATAGCAGGTGCCTTTAGCAATATGTTTGGTGTATGGTATAATGTGGTTTTCGCATTGTTAATCATCATCTTTACGTATTTCTATACTGCAATTACGGTTCCAACTAATAAAATGGCTGATGATCTTAAAAGAAGCGGTGGTTTTATACCAGGAATTAAACCAGGCGTAGAGACTTCTGATTTCTTAGATAAAATTATGTCATTAATTACTTTCCCAGGTGCATTATTCTTAGCTTTAATTGCTGTGTTCCCAGCTTTAATTGTTAATATCGGAGTGCAACAATCATGGGCAATGTTCTATGGCGGAACTTCTTTAATCATTATGGTTGGAGTTGCAATTGACACTATTCAACAAATTAATTCGTATCTGTTGAATAAACACTATGATGGTTTGATGAAAAGTGGTAAAAATAGAAAAGCAGTAGCTTAATTTTTATGGCAAAACAATCAGCAATAGAACAAGACGGATCAATCATCGAAGCACTTTCGAATGCAATGTTCCGTGTAGAATTAGAAAACGGACACATCGTTATCGCTCACATTTCTGGAAAAATGCGTATGCATTACATTAAATTGTTACCTGGTGACAAAGTAAAATTAGAAATGAGTCCTTACGATTTGTCAAAAGCAAGAATCACTTATAGATACTAATAGCTATATAATATGAAAGTAAGAGCATCAGTAAAAAAACGTAGTGCAGAATGCATTATCGTTAGAAGAAAAGGTAGATTATACGTAATCAACAAAAAGAATCCTAGATTTAAACAAAGACAAGGATAATTATGGCAAGAATAGCAGGGGTAGATATACCTAAAAACAAGAGAGGTGTTATAGCACTAACCTATATCTTCGGAATAGGTAAAAGTAGAGCTATTGAGATTTTAGAAAAAGCTCAAGTTAGCCAAGATACTAAAGTTCAAGATTGGAATGATGACCAAATCGGAGCAATCCGTGATGCAGTATCATACTACAAAATTGAAGGTGAACTTCGTTCAGAAACTTCATTAAACATCAAACGTTTAATGGATATCGGTTGTTACAGAGGAATTCGTCACAGATCTGGTCTTCCATTACGTGGACAAAGAACTAAAAACAATTCTAGAACAAGAAAAGGTAAAAGAAAAACTGTTGCTAACAAGAAAAAAGCAACTAAATAATAAATAGTATGGCTAAAGCAAGTACAAAAAAACGTAAAGTTATTATTGAATCTTCTGGCGAAGCTCATATTAATGCCACTTTCAATAACATAATCATTTCTTTAACCAATAAGAAAGGTGAAGTTATTTCTTGGTCTTCAGCTGGTAAAATGGGTTTCAGAGGTTCTAAAAAGAATACTCCATATGCAGCTCAAATGGCAGCAGAAGATTGTGGGAAAGTAGCATTAGAAGCGGGTCTTAAAAAAGTAAAAGTTTACGTAAAAGGTCCAGGTAACGGAAGAGAATCAGCTATTCGATCAATTCACAATTCTGGAATTGAAGTAACCGAAATCATCGACGTTACTCCAATGCCACACAACGGATGTCGTCCTCCTAAAAGACGTAGAGTATAATGTTAGCTGATTTTTCAGCTCCTTTATAATTTTTATTCAAGTATAACAAAAGATAGAAACCAGATTATCGAAGGATTTCGACCTGAATTCATAATCTCTATCTAAAAACAATTTAAAATGGCAAGATATACTGGTCCAAGTACAAAGATTGCTCGTAAATTTGGCGAAGCAATATTCGGAGAAGACAAAGCCTTCGAAAAAAGAAATTACCCTCCAGGGCAACATGGTTTGGCTAAAAAGAGAGGTAAAAAATCAGAATATGCAGTACAGTTAATGGAAAAGCAAAAAGCGAAGTACACTTACGGTATTCTTGAAAAACAATTCAGAAACTTATATGAAAAAGCAGCTGCTTCTAAAGGTGTAACAGGTGAAATCCTATTGCAATTGTGTGAAGCTCGCTTAGATAACGTAGTTTTCAGAATGGGAATCGCTTCTTCTAGAAGAGCTGCAAGACAAATCGTTTCTCACCGTCACATTACTGTAAATGGTGAGTTAGTAAACATCCCTTCTTACCACTTAAAACCAGGTGATGTTGTAGCAGTTCGTGAAAAATCTAAATCTTTAGAGTCTATCGAGCGTTCTTTATCAAACTCTAAACATGTTTACGAATGGATTACTTGGAACAACGATACCAAAGAAGGTACTTTTGTTACTGTTCCTGCTCGTTTGCAAATTCCAGAAAACATCAAAGAACAATTAATCGTAGAGTTGTACAACAAATAATAATTGACAGTAGTCTAAATTATGGCAATATTTAATTTTCAGAAGCCCGATAAAGTTATCATGATCGATTCAACCGATTTTGAAGGTAAGTTTGAATTCAGACCTTTAGAACCTGGTTACGGATTGACCGTTGGTAATGCACTTAGAAGAGTTTTACTTTCTGCTTTAGAAGGTTATGCTATCACTTCAACCAAAATTGAAGGCGTTGAGCATGAGTTTTCAACAATCTCTGGTGTAGTTGAAGACGTTACTGAAATTATCCTTAATCTTAAACAAGTACGTTTCAAACGTCAAATCGAAGATATCGATAATGAATCAGTTACGATTTCAATCACTGGAAAAGAACAAATTACGGCAGGTGACTTCCAAAAATTCATCTCTGGTTTTCAAGTCTTGAACCCAGATTTAGTAATTTGTAATCTTGAAAGCAAAGTTAATTTCAATATGGAATTAACAATCGAAAAAGGTAGAGGTTACGTACCAGCTGAGGAAAATAAAAAGCAAAATGTTTCTATGGGAACTATTTTTACTGACTCTATTTTTACTCCAGTTGTGAACGTGAAATACGCTATTGAAAATTTCCGTGTAGAACAAAAAACTGACTATGAAAAATTAGTTTTTGAAATCAAAACGGACGGTTCAATCAATCCAAAAGATGCTCTAACTGAAGCAGCTAAAGTATTAATTCACCACTTCATGTTGTTCTCTGATGAGAGAATCACTCTTGAGGCTGACGAAATTGCTCAAACCGATTCATACGACGAAGAATCATTACACATGAGACAATTGCTTAAAACCAAGCTTGTTGATATGGACTTGTCGGTAAGAGCGCTAAATTGCTTAAAAGCAGCTGAAGTTGACACATTAGGAGACCTAGTCTCTTTTAATAAACACGATTTAATGAAGTTCCGTAACTTCGGTAAAAAATCGCTAACCGAGTTAGACGAATTAGTAGCCAACAAAAACTTAACGTTCGGAATGGATTTATCAAAATATAAATTAGATAAAGACTAGTCGCTTTATCCAAATTAAAAAGCATTTAAAATGAGACACGGAAAAAAAGTAAATCACTTAAGCAGACAAACAGGACATAGAAAATCTATGTTAGCAAATATGGCTTGTTCTCTTATCGAGCACAAACGTATTAACACCACTGTCGCTAAAGCAAAAGCGCTTAAACAATTTGTTGAGCCTTTAATCACCAAGTCAAAAGAAGATACTACTCACAACAGACGTATCGTTTTCGCATACTTACGTAACAAATACGCTGTAACTGAATTGTTCAGAGATGTTGCCGCAAAAGTAGGTGATCGTCCAGGTGGATATACTCGTATCATCAAAATGGGTAACCGTTTAGGAGATAACGCTGATATGGCCATGATTGAGTTAGTGGATTTCAACGAACTATACAATGGTGGTAAAAAAGAAGAGAAAAAATCAAAAAGCCGTCGTGGTGGTAAAGCGAAAAAAGCAGAATCAACTCCTGCTCCAGAAGCTACTCCAGCACCAGAAGCAAAAGCACCTGAGGCTCCAGAGACTTCTTCAGAAGAAACTACAGAAAGCGCAGAATAATGAAATCGCTCTCGTAAATACAAAGGATAAACTTACTGAGTTTATCCTTTTTTTATTTTATTTATATATCTTATTTTAAACTATGAAAAACGTTTATATTTTTTGTTTATTCTTAATCAATTGGTTGTATGCTAATGCACAAAGTGATATTGAAAAAAGGAATGCACTACAATCCATGGGTTCTTTGTCTACTAGCGGAGCTTGGATACCCGCCAAATCAAACCAAACAGTCATATTAGGATCAGTTTATTTATTCCCTAATTGGGTTGGTCAATACAAAGTAATTGATAACACTGGAACCACAACTAATCTGTTCAATCTTAATTATAATATAAAAAACCAAACTATTGAATCTTCTATTTCAAATGATTCAGTTTTTCAATACGATACAGATAAAATTGATTACATCATTTATAACAAAGATAAATACGCGGTTTTGAATAACGATGATTTGAAAGGTTTATACCTTGAAATTTGTAATACTAATAAAATTAAAATTTACAAAGGTTATTCGGTTACTGTGGTTACAGGCAGCTTAAATCCGCTTACACAAGAAAAAATATCTGAAGATACTTATGAACAAATTTCGCAATACTATTTCTCCAACAATGGGAAGTACGAAAAATTTAAACCAACTAAAAAAGAAATATTCAAACTGTTAAATGATAAATCAGTTGAAATAAAAGAATATTTGTCCAAACATACAATCGAATTTAGTAATGATCAAGATTTGAAAGTATTGTTCAACTATTACTGTTCATTATAATTTTAAAAGGGTAACTAAGTTATCCTTTTTTTATGCAGCAAAAATGCAGCAGTTCTTTACAATAGTTGTCCCGCTGTCCGCTGTATCTTTTCAATCCAAACAGGTTTTTAAAACCTGTTTGGATTGAAAAGGATGCCGCTCCCATCGGGGCTGATTAAGAACAATAGTAATGTTTATAACCTTTAATAAATCGTTTTTCTATTTTATAGCGAATCATTTAAATTTGCACAACAACTAACTAGACACAACACAATGAAGTACAACACACGACCACAAGCCATCTTACTACTCGCAGACGGAACTATTTTCTATGGAAAATCCATCGGAATCGCTGGAACTACTTTTGGAGAAGTTTGTTTCAACACCGGAATGACAGGTTACCAAGAAATCTTCACCGATCCATCGTATTTCGGTCAAATTATGGTAACTACCAATCCACACATCGGAAATTACGGAGTCAACACCAACGAAGTCGAATCGGATAAAATAATGATTGCAGGTTTGGTATGCAAAAGCTTTAGTTTCAACCATTCGCGTCCTGATTCAGAAAGTAATTTGTACGAGTATTTCGAAAAACAAAATCTAGTATGTATTTCGGATGTGGATACACGCGCTTTAGTAAGCTATATTCGCGATCATGGCGCACAAAATGCCGTAATCAGCACCGATGGAACTTCAATTGAAGACTTACAACAACAATTGGCCAATGTTCCTGATATGAAAGGTTTAGAATTGGCCTCTAAAGTATCGACAACCGAACCGTATTTCTTAGGAAACGAAAATGCAAGTTTCAAAATTGCAGCTCTCGACTTAGGAATCAAACGCAATATTTTACGTAACTTAGCCAAAAGAGATTGTTACATCAAAGTATTTCCGTACGATACAAATTTTGCTGATTTGAAAGCCTTTGAACCTGATGGTTATTTTCTATCCAATGGACCAGGTGATCCTGAACCATTAGAGCAAGTACAAGAAACCGCGCGTCAAATGATTGCTTCAGATAAACCCGTATTCGGAATTTGTCTCGGTCACCAAATCATTGGTTTGGCCAACGGTGTTTCAACATATAAAATGTTCAACGGTCACCGCGGGATTAATCATCCAGTAATGAATGTAGTAACTGGAAAAGGCGAAATCACCTCTCAAAACCACGGATTTGCAGTCAACAGAGAAGAGTTGGAAAACCACAATGATTTGGAAATCACACATTACCATCTCAACGATAATACGGTGGCAGGAATGCGCATGAAATCGAAAAGTTGCTTTTCTGTACAATACCATCCAGAAGCCAGTCCAGGTCCACACGATTCATCGTATTTGTTTGATGAATTCATTGCCAATATCGAAAAAGCCAAAAGGTTACAAGAGGTTTAAGGTATATTTTCTAGCCCCGATTGCAGGAAACGCCACGCGTGACGAAAAGCGGGAATCTGGATTACAAAGAAGCCCAAGCCTTTCGCTTCAAAAAAAACACTAAATCGTTTGCGTTTATAAGTTTTTCTGATTTTTAAAGGTCGATTTTTAAGAATCCTTAAATTTGTAGTAATCAATTCAAAATTCAACATTTATAATTCATAATAAAATAAACAATGAGTATTATAATTAAAGTACACGCAAGACAAATCTTGGATTCAAGAGGAAATCCAACCATCGAAGTAGATGTAGTAACTGAAAACGGTGTTTTAGGTCGCGCTGCAGTTCCGAGTGGGGCTTCAACAGGTGAGCACGAAGCCGTTGAACTACGCGATGGTGGAAAAAATTATATGGGAAAAGGTGTTTTAAAAGCCGTAGACAATGTCAATTCTAAAATCGCTCCAGAATTATTAGGAACGTCGGTTTTTGAACAAAATCACATCGATCAAACGATGATCGAATTGGATGGAACTTCAAATAAATCTAATCTAGGTGCAAATGCTATTTTAGGAGTTTCTTTGGCAGTAGCCAAGGCAGCTGCGAACGAATTAGGGTTGCCATTGTACCGTTATGTTGGCGGAGTTTCGGCTAATACATTACCTGTTCCGATGATGAACATCATCAATGGTGGTTCGCATTCGGATGCGCCAATTGCGTTTCAAGAGTTCATGATTATGCCTGTAAAAGCAACTTCATTCACGCATGCAATGCAAATGGGAACGGAGATTTTCCACAATTTGAAAAAAGTATTACACGATAGAAATTTATCGACTGCAGTAGGTGACGAAGGTGGTTTTGCTCCGAATTTAGCTGGTGGAACTGAAGATGCTTTAGATACGATCAAAAAAGCCGTAGAAAATGCAGGTTATAAATTTGGTGACGAAGTAATGATTGCTCTAGACTGCGCGGCCTCTGAGTTTTACGTAGACGGAAAATATGATTATACTAAATTCGAAGGACCAAATGGCAAAGTAAGAACTTCAAGAGAACAAGCGGAATACATGGCCGAATTGGCTTCGAAATATCCTATCATTTCGATCGAAGATGGAATGTACGAAGACGATTGGGACGGTTGGAAATACTTAACCGAATTAATTGGCGATAAAGTGCAATTAGTAGGAGACGATTTATTCGTAACTAACGTTGAACGTTTGTCAACTGGAATTGAAAAAGGCATTGCTAACTCAATTTTGGTAAAAGTAAACCAAATTGGTACGTTGACCGAAACGATTGCAGCCGTAAATATGGCGCACAACGCTGGTTATACTTCAGTGATGTCACACCGTTCGGGCGAAACCGAAGACAACACGATTGCCGATTTAGCTGTAGCATTAAACTGTGGTCAAATCAAAACAGGTTCAGCTTCACGTTCGGATAGAATGGCCAAATACAACCAATTGTTGCGTATTGAAGAAGAATTGGACAAAACAGCTTATTTTCCTGGATTGAAAGCGTTTAAGCAAAAGTAAAAACTAGATATTTATAGATTTTACCCGATTAATGCAATTAATCGGGTTTTTTTATGCGAATTCTAATTCAAAATTGGCGAATTCTAATTCACACTTTTTTCCAACCTAATGAAATAGTATCTTTGAGAAGGATTTTTAGTTAATGAAAAAACAACTCAGTTTATTGTTTTTGTTTATTTCATCCTCTTTTGTTTTGGCTCAAAATGAAAGAATGGACAGTTTAACTGTGGTTTTAAAACGGGCAAAAAATGATATTGATAAAGTGGAAACACTCAATGCTATTGCCGACGAGTACAAAACATCTGATCCAAAAATGATGTTGCAATTTGCTGAGCAAGCATTGCAATTATCAAAAAAAATAAACTACAAGGTAGCCGAAGGAAATGCCTATTTAAATATAGGAAATGCTAATATTATTTTGGGAAGTTATACTATTGCATTACAAAATTCCAATTCGGCTGCTTTTCTTTTTGAAAATCTGACCAACGCCAATCCAAAGCAAACCATCGAAATAAAAAAGGGTTTAGCCAAAGCCTATGGTAGTATGGGGATTATTTTTTCAGAACAAAGCAATTATACTCAGGCTTTGCATTATTACTTAAAGTCTGTTAAAATATATGAATCATTAAATGATGAAGCCAAATGCGCTTCAATTTACAATAATATAGGTATAGTTTTTAAATCACAATCTTATGATTTTAAGGCATTAGAGTATTTTGTTAAAGCACAAAAAATCAAAGAAAAATTAAATGACCCTACCATTAGTATTACCATTACCAATATTGCTAATTGTTATTTGAAGCAAAAAAATTTCGACAAAGCTTTTGATTATTATCTTCAAGCAAAAAAATATTTCGATCAGTTTCCTAATCCACGTGGTTTAGGCGAATGGTATAACAATTTTGGTTTGCTTTTTAAAGAATCTAAAAATAGTAGCAAAGCTATTGAAAACTGGAATTTAGCCATTCAAACATTTCAATCAATTGACGACAAGTTTGGTATTGCCGATACTTACCTTTATTTAGGACAATTGTATTTAGACCAAAATCAAACTGCAAAAGCTATAGAAATGGCAAAAAAGGCTTTGCAATTGGCATCGGAATTAGAAATTTTGGAGCAACAAATGATATCTGAAAAACTGTTAACGGATTGTTATTCAAAAGAAAATAATGCATCATTAGCATTGTTGCATTACAAGTTGTACAATAAGCTAAAAGATAGCTTGGTCAATGAAGCAAATACCAGGAAAAGTGTTGAAGCTGAAATGAATTTTGAGTTTGAAAAGAAAGAAGCTATTCATAAAAAAGAGCTTGAAAATAAAGAACTTTTGCTAAAAGAAGAATCCAAACGCAGCAAATTGCAATTGTTTTTTTCACTATTATTTGGAGTATTGTTGTTCGGATTAGGATTTTTGATTTACAACCGAATTCAACTGAAAAAAACACTGGTGCTTCAAAAAGAATTAGCCGAATACGAGCAAAAAGCCTTGCATTTGCAAATGAACCCTCATTTTGTTTTCAATTGTTTGGGTTCGATTTCGAGTTTTATTGTCAACAATGGCAACGAATCGGCTATAAAATATTTGGCCAAGTTTTCAAAACTTATGCGGTTGACTTTAGAATATTCCAAAGAATCATTGATTCCTATTGACAAAGAAATTGAAGGATTGCAAAATTACCTCGAACTCGAACAATTGCGATTCAACAATAAGTTTAGTTTCTCTATAGACAAAAGTAATGCTATCGAAGATGATATGGCTATTCCTCCATTATTATTGCAACCATTTGTTGAGAATGCTATCATACATGGAGTAATACCAAAGAAAGAATTGGGAACAATTGCTATTCATTTTTTTATTGAAAAAGAACATTTAGTGTGCACTGTTGAAGACGACGGAATCGGTTTTCAACAGTCGCAACTAAATAAAGAAAAAACGGTGGTAATTCATAAGTCTATGGCTTTGGAAATTACCAAAAAACGTTTGCAAATGATAGAATCAACAACCAATCAAAAAGCTAATTTTAGCATTGAAGAAATAGTAAAAGAAAACCTTATTAAAGGAACTAAGGTAATATTGCATTTACCAATTCAATATATTAATTAACTATGATTTCAGCAGTATTAATAGACGACGACTTCAACCTTCGCAATGGTACGAAAGGATTGCTCAATTTGTACGCACCACAAATTAAAATTATTGGTGAAGCCGATGATGTAGCAACCGGAATTAAAGTTATTAACGCACTAAAACCTGATGTTGTATTTTTGGATATTCAACTCAATGACGGAACTGGCTTTGACATTTTAGAACAATTAGCGCTTATAAACGGAAAAATAACCTCTCACATTGTATTTATAACGGCGCATGAGCAATATGCAATAAAAGCTTTCCGATTTAGTGCTTTGGATTTTTTGCTAAAACCAGTTGATCCCGACGAATTGAAAAAAGTAATCAGTAAAATTCATGAAGTTATAGAAAAGAGCAGCAATTACGCACATATCGATTTGTTGATAGAAAATATCAGAAAGAAAGTTGACAAATTTCAACGAATAGCGCTATCCAATGCTGATGGAATTCATCTTTTTGAAGTAAGTGATATTATTCGATGCGAAAGCGAAGACAATTACACCAAATTTTACATCAAAAACAATAAACCCATTTTGATTTCAAAAACATTAAAAGAGTACGAAGAATTGTTAACCGAACATGGATTTGTGCGCATTCACCAATCGCATTTAATCAATTTGGCTTTTTTGAAATCATTTATTAAAAAAGAGGGTGGTTATGTGATTATGGCTGATAATAGTAACTTGCCAATTTCACAACGCAAAAAAGATAGTTTGCAGGAAATTTTAACGAAGCAAATGAACAATTAATCTGGATTATTATGAAAAAGTATTTTGTGCTCTTTACATTGTGTTTTTCTGTTTGTTCTTTTGCGCAAATAGTTAATATACCTGATGCTAACTTTAAAACAAAATTAATCGCTCTCGGAGTTGATACTAATAATAATGTCGAAATTGAAGTGAGTGAAGCTTTGGCGATTACTAATTTAGATGTTTCAAGTTCATCTATATCTGATTTATCAGGTATTGAGAGTTTTACCAATTTAATAAATTTTGATTGTCATTCAAATCAAATCACTTTTTTAAATATTAATAGCTTAGTAAACCTCCAAGTACTTAATGCGAATGATAATCTTTTGTCGACTTTCTCAATATTAGGGTTAAGCAACTTAACACATTTAAGTTTGTCAATTAATAATTTAAGTTCATTGGATGCAAGTGGTTTGTTTAATCTTTTGGTTCTAAATTGTTCAGATAATCTTATTGCATCATTAAATGTGTCAGGGTTAACAAATCTTATTGAACTCAACTGTAGTAATAATAAACTTGTATCAATTGATTTAAGTAACTTAGATAATTTACAGCGTTTAATATGTGCAGGAAACCACCTTGACACAATTAATGTTATTAATCTAAGTAATCTTGATAGATTGCATTGTGATAATAATGGTTTGACTTCTTTAAATTTAAGCGGATTGTCTCTTCTATTTGAGGTAAATTGCAGTAATAATTTGATTACGTCGATAAATCTGAGTGGTTTAGAATCCTTGAACAATTTTTATTGTTCATCAAATGAATTAACTACATTGGATTTTAGCAACATACCTGATTTATTTATTTTAGAATGCCAAAATAACCAACTTGAAACACTATTTTTAAAGAATGGTAAAGTTGAGAATACTTTAGTTTTCTCTGATAATCCAAATTTGACATACATATGTGCTGATGAAGATCAAGTTGCAAGCATTCAAACCATGGCTGCTACTAATGTGGTTGTTAACTCTTATTGTAGCTTTACACCTGGCGGAAATTTCAATACAATCAATGGAACTATTAAATTTGATCAAGTAGGCGATGGTTGCGATGCTACCGACAATATACCTCCTTTCGTTCGATTTGAAATGCAAAGCCCAACCAACCAAGTAGAATTTTCTTCCAATGCTGTCGGCGAATACGCCGCTTACGCAATGTTAGGGGAATATGTAGTAACACCAATAATTGAAAATCCGAGTTGGTTTACTATTACTCCAGAGAATGCAACAGTTACATTTGATAATACGGACAACAATTTTGTTACACAAAACTTTTGCATCACACCCACTGATATTCATTCTGACGCGGCAATTGTAATCACTCCATTGAATCAACCTGTTCCTAACACTAATGTAACGTATCAAATTGTTTTCAGAAATAAAGGTACACAACCCTTATTTGGTGTAATCTCATTGAATTATGATGATGGAGCTTTGGATTATGTAGATTCGTCTATTTTTCCCGATAATCAAGTTGGTGGTCAATTGGATTGGAACTACATTGAATTGTTGCCGTTTGAGACTAGAACTTTTTTAGTCACTTTCAATGTTGGACAAGCTGTTCCAATTGACTATGTTTTACAGCTTACCTCACAAATTTCAACTTCTTTAACCGATGAAATACCATTGGATAATCAATTTTTATACAAGCGTAAAGTTGTTTCATTTTCCAATTCAAATACTATAACTTGTTTGCAAGGAGAAATAGCGCCAGTAACTTTAATTGGAGAATATCTTGATTATGCTGTAGATTTTGAAAATACAGGATTAGCTCCAATTGAAAATGCCGTTATCAAATTTCAAATTAATCCTACAATGTTTGATGCTAACTCAATCCAAATTCAAGAGGCAACGGATACAGCTTTTCTTAGAAAAAATGGAAATGTCGTAGAAGTTATTCTTCAACAAGTGAATATTGATACGGGCGGACATGGCAATGTTTTACTCAAAATTAAAAGCCAACCTACACTTCAAGAGGGAGGCTCAGTAGTCAATGTAGCCAGTATTTATTTTGATTATAACGCACCAATTATAACTAATGAAGCCGAAACAACGTTTAAAATATTGAATAATCCAAGTTTTCAGTCTGATGAATCGATAACAGTTTTCCCAAATCCAACAACTTCAGTTATTAATATCGATTGCAGTAACACTATCAAAACCGTGGAGTTGTATGATGTGCAAGGTCGATTGTTGCAAATTCAAATGGTAGATAGCACTACCACAAGTTTGGATATTTCAAGTAAAACGAGTGGAATTTATTTCGTCAAAATCACTTCCGAAAAAGGCGTGAAGGTCGAAAAAATTAGTAAAGAATAGTTAGTTGGGTAACCGTGGATAGAGTAAGTTAGTCTCTATCTGCGGTTTTTTTTATTTTAAATGTATTTAGTTAGCCTGATAAGTTTTCATCAGGTTTTTTGCTTTATATACTACAAATTCTCATTTAAGTCCAGCAAATTCTCATTCGTAAATTTTGCAATTAATATTGTTTTACATTTGTTTAGCGATAAAGTCAAAAGCTAATGCAATTCAAAAAAATATATTATCTACTTTTTTTAGTGTTTACCTTTTTAGGTTATTCACAAAATGATGCAGCAACAATTCTTGGTCTGAAAAAGCAGTTTGACAATGAAAAAAATGAATTAAATCAAGCTAAAATTGCACTTCAAATCGCAGAGAAAATTAATTACGCAAACTTGGATGAGGTTGTTTTTTATGCTCAAAAAGGCTACACAATCAGCAAACAAAAAAAGGATTATGAACAACAAGTCAAAGCCATTCAATTTTTAGGAAATGCTGCCATTATTAAAGGGAATTACCCAAAAGCTAGTCAGTTTTTTACAGAAGCAAAAAGTATTTTTGAACAACATCTTCCTCAAAATCAGGAAGGATTAATTAAAACATTAGGTAGTTTGGGGGTGATAGCTTCCGAACAAAGCAACTATAATAAAGCACTAGAATATTATTTCCAAGGTAAAAAAATAGCCGACAAGCACCAACTCGTCGCCTTGCAAATCATTTTGAATAACAATATTGGAGTGATTTACAAATCGACCAACCGTTATAATGACGCTTTAAAGATATTGAATGAAACTCAGCTATTGCAAAAGAAGACAAAACTTCCAGGTCGCGGAACTACTTTAACTAATATTGCAACTATTTACGAAGAATTGAATCAATACAAGCAAGTCAAAAAATACCTTGATTGGGCAGCTATTGAGTTGAAAAACAGTCAAGATCATAGAGCAATAGGCGAGTGGAACAATAATATGGGTTCATATTATTTTAAAACTTATGATTATACTACTGCCGAAAAACATTGGAATGCAGCCTTGTCGAGTTTTGATAAAATACAAGATCAATTTGGAAGTTTCGATACGTATTGGTATTTGGCAACTTTAAAAAAAGAGCAAAATCAAATTAGTTTGGCCTTATCTTTTGCATTGAAAGCCAGAAAATTAGCTGATGCAACACAAGTCTTAGAACATCAAACCAAAATTGAAAAACTCTTGAGTGAATTGTATGAAAAGAACAATGAGGCTGTTCTTGCTTTACAACATTCTAAAAAACATCAAGTGTTGAAAGACAGTTTGGTGAATCAAGAAAACATCCGAAAAATGACACAAGCTGAAATGAATTTTGCGTTTGAAAAAGAAAAAATGAAACACCAAGAAGCGTTGAATAAAGCCAATAATAAACAATGGTTTTGGGCGTTGGGAATACTCATTTTATTGTTGCTGTTTGGCTTGTTTTACCTTCAAAAGAAAAAAGAACAACAAAAACAACAATTACAACTCGAAAATCAATTGCTCGATTATAAACAGAAGGCGTTGCATTTGCAGATGAATCCACATTTTTTGTACAATTGTTTGGCTGCTATTTCTTCGTACATCATGCAAAATGAAAAAGAAGCAGCGGCAAAGTATTTGGCTATGTTTTCCAAATTGATGCGATTTACGTTAGAATCTTCAAAGGAAAATTGGATTACGTTGGATAAAGAATTAGCGAGTTTGAACCAATATTTATCACTCGAACAATTGCGTTTGAAAAACATCTTCGAATTCACCATTGATCGTTCAACTTCGGTAGAAGACGATATGCTCGTTCCTCCAATGTTGATTCAACCTTTGGTAGAAAACGCCATCATTCACGGCATTTTACCCAAACAAGAAAAAGGAAATATCGAGTTGAATTTTGATGTTCAAAATAATCAGTTGTTTGTTACGATTGAAGACAACGGAATAGGAATTGAACAATCAGTGGCAGAAAAACAAAATCAAGTTGAATTGCATAAATCGTTAGCATTAAATATTATCAGAGACCGATTGGAAATGCTACAAAAAAACAACAATACAGAAGCACGATTAGAGTACCAACCTACAAATATTGGAACAAAGGTTTTACTTGTAATTCCGATAAAATAATTTCAAAATGATTAAAACCATTCTCATAGAAGACGACGAAATTCTCCGCAAAGGATTACACCAAATGTTAGAGCTTTATGCACCTAATTTTGTAGTTATTGCTGAAGCTGAAACGGTTGCAAATGCAGTTGAAGTTTTGTTAGAAAAAGAACCCGATGTTGTGTTTTTAGACATCATGCTCATAGGTGGAACTGGTTTTGATGTATTGAAACAATACCAAGTAAAAAATGGATTTCCTAATTTTCAATTGGTGTTTATCACAGCTTTTGAAGAATATGCCATAAAAGCTTTTCGCATGAGTGCTTTGGATTATTTGCTCAAACCCGTTGATCCTGACGAACTCAAAGAAGTAATCCGAAAAATAGAAAAAGCAAAAACACTTCATCCTGACTCATTTGAACTATTGATAGACCAATTAGGCAAACAAAACCATAACAAGAAAATAGCTTTGGCCACAGCAGAAGGTATTCATATTGTTTTGATAGATGAAATCGTTTATGCACAAGCCGATAACAATTACACGACCATTGTACTCAACAATAATAAGCAAATTATTGTTTCAAAACCTTTAAAAGAATATGAGGAATTACTAGCGGAAAAAGGGTTTTTACGCATTCATCAATCGTATTTAATTAATACACAATACGTGCAATTTTTTGATAAAATGGAACACACAGTTCAACTCAACACCAACGCCATTCTTCCTGTTGCGAGTAGAAAAAAAGAGTTGCTGTTGCAAACTATAACCAAATTAACAAGATAGAATTAAAGTCAAACAAAATAAGAAAGCCTATGAAAACTATATTCAGAATACTCGTTTTTTTGTTTTTAGCACATAGTGTGCAAGCGCAAATTGTAAACATACCCGATGCGAATTTTAAGAATACTTTATTGTTTGCTGATATTGATAATGAAATTGCAAAAGACATTAATAATAGTAGCATTAAAATTGATAATAATAATGATGGTGAAATTCAACTTGCAGAAGCTCAAAATGTATTTTATTTACAATTATCAAACAATGAAATTCAAAATATAATAGGAATTGAAAGCTTTACATTTCTCATAAATTTGGATTGCGCAGGAAGTGGAATTTCATCATTTGATTTCTCAATGCCGAGTTTACAAACTTTAAATTGTAGCGGTTGTCCTTTACTAACGTCATCACTAGTTTTATCAGGTGTGCAAAATCTGCAAACTTTAGATTGTAGTGATTGCAACCTATTAATATCATTAGATTTATCAAGTTTATCAAATTTGGTTAATTTCAATTGTTACCATTGTGACGCCTTAACAACTTTAAATTTAAATGGACTTAGCAATCTTCAAAATATAAATTGCGGAACATGCGGACTATTAACTTCATTGAGTTTAGTTGGTCTTACTAATCTTCAAAGTTTGAATTGTACTGATTGTTACAATATGACTTCTTTAAATTTTGGTGGTAATACTAGTTTAACATACTTAAACTGTAGTAATTGTTATGACTTGGTAAGTTTAGATGTTAATAGTTTAGTTAACCTTCAAACATTAAGTTGTAATTATTGCATTTCATTAACAGCTATCAATTTAAGCGGAATGTCTAATTTAAATTCCATAAGTATTTCTAATTGTTCTGCCGTTACAAATTTAAATATTACTGGAGTCAACCCTATTGAATTTGGTTGTTCCGCAATAGGGTTGAGCTCTATTGATGTAACTGCTATGACTAATTTAGAACGTTTATATTTGGGTTATAATGCTTTAAGTAATTTAAATGTATCAACTTTAGTTAATTTGAAAACATTAGATTTCCAGTACAACGGTTTAAACAATATTGATTTATCTCAATTAATTAATTTAGAAGTTTTATTTTGTCACAGAAATCACCTAACTAGTTTGAATATTAATTCTTTAATTAATTTGAAGTATGTAGATTGTCATTTTAATAATTTAAATACACTTGATGTTTCTGGATTAGTCAATTTGCAAGAATTGTATTGTTCAAATAATTCAATGTCTAGTTTAAATCTTACCAATTGTATACAATTATATAAACTGAATATTGTGAATAATAATTTTTCATCTATAGACCTATCAGATCTTGTAAATTTAAATTCATTTGAATGCAATGAAAATCAAATTACTTCATTAGATTTTTCAAATCACCACAAATTACAAACTTTAAATGTTAATAACAATTTATTGACCTCTTTGGATTTGAGTCAATCCTTAATTTATGAAGCTGTAGACTATTTTATTCATAATAACCCCAATTTAGTATATGTAAATTTAAAAAATGGTTTAAATATCGCAAACTTTGGTTCAATAATTTCAACTTCGGGATGTCCAAATTTAGAATTTATATGTGCAGATGAAGAAGAAGTTCAATATATTCAACAGCTTGTTTCAAATCCAAATGTTCAAGTAAGTTCCTATTGTAGTTTTACTCCTGGAGGAAATTACAACACAATCACAGGTACAACCACTTTTGATAGCGATAACAACGGTTGTGATGTAGCTGATTTACCCAAACCCAACATCAAAGTTAATATCAATGACGGAACCAATCAAGGTGCTACTTTTACCAATAATTCAGGCGATTATAATTTTTATACACTAGCTGGTAGTTATACTTTAACACCCAACATTGAAAATCCTTCTTGGTTTACTTTTTCGCCAACAACCGCTACGATTCCTTTTGCTAATAATAATAACAATGTGGTTACCCAAAACTTCTGTATTTCATCCAATGGAATCCACAACGACTTAGAAGTGGTTATTGCTCCAATAACATCTGCTCAACCTGGTTTTGATGCTGTGTATCAAATTGTCTATAAAAACAAAGGCAATCAAACACTTTCAGGTGATGTAAGTTTAACTTTTGATGATAATAAAACGGACTTTGTTTCAGCAACTCCTAATCCAGATAACTTGGCCGTCAATTCACTATCATGGAATTACACCAATTTATTGCCTTTTGAAAGCAGAACCATCAATGTAATGTTGAATGTGAATGCTCCAACAGATACACCGCCAGTTAATATTGGAGACGAGTTGGATTTTGTAGTAGCTATTAATCCTATTGTTAACGATGAAATTCCGTTGGATAATAGTTTCAATTACAACCAAATTGTTGTAGGAAGTTTTGATCCTAACAATATTGAATGCCTCGAAGGTGAAGTCGTAGCACCAAGTTACATTGGTCAATATTTGCATTACGCTGTCAATTTTGAAAATACAGGCAATTTTCCGGCTGAAAATATTGTAGTAAAAATAGTTATTGATACTACTAAATATGATATGAATTCGCTGCAATTACTCAATGTTTCACACAATTCCTACACTCGAATTAAAGATAATATAGTAGAAATCATCTTCCAACAAATCAATTTAGATTCAGGAGGTCATGGTAATATATTGTTCAAAATCAGAACCAATGATAACCTTGTTGAAGGTAATTCTGTTGCCAAACGCGCCGACATATTCTTTGATTATAACGCGCCAATTGATACTGGAATGGCTAACACTACTTTTGAAGTATTAAACAACAGTGTTTTTGAGTTAGATGATACCATCTCGATTTATCCTAATCCAACCTCTTCAATAATCAATATCAATGGCAATTTCAATATCAAAACTATACAGTTGTATGATGTTCAAGGACGATTATTACAAACTCAATTAGCTGATGAGGTACAAACTTCAATTGATATTTCTGAAAAATCAAAAGGTGTTTATTTCCTTAAAATCACTTCCGATAAAGGAAGTAAAGTCGAAAAACTAATTAAAGAATAAGCATATGAAAAAGTTAATTTATCTTTTGTTGTTGGTGCCTTTTTGTGTAAACGCACAAATCATCAACTTTCCAGATCCACTTTTTAAAGCGAAGTTGCTGCAAGCGAGTAGTATTAATGAGATAGCCTACACTACTTCTAATAATTATAATAAAATTGACACCAATAATAATGGCGAAATTGAATTGAGTGAGGCTGCTTTAATCAAACGATTGTATGTCGGTTCTTCTGGTATCACCTCATTAGAAGGAATCACTAATTTTGTGAATTTGGAGTTCATAAGTTGTGGTCAAAATTCTATTTCAACCATAGATTTGTCGGGTTTAAACCTTTTAACGGCTATTTGGGCTGAATATAATCAACTGACCAATATCGATATTTCTCCATTTCAAAATTTAACAACTCTTTCTGTAGGAAATAATCAACTTCAAAATCTTGATATATCCAATAATCCTAATATTGGGATTTTGTATTGCGATCACAATCAACTTCAAAATTTGGATTTGTCTAACTTAACGGGTTTGTGGAGATTAGACTGCAGTTATAATCAGATTCAAACAATTGATTTGTCAAATAATGCGACCAACATGATTCAACTTTATGCCGGTAATAATCCTAACCTAACTACTCTCTTAGTTAAAAATGGTTATGAAGAATGGGAAGGATTAACCTTATCCAATTGCCCTAATTTAAATTACATCTGTGTGGATGATTTTCAATTAACTTTTATGCAAGCTTACATTCAAAATGTTCTCGCTTTGCCTAATTGTACAGTTAATACCTATTGTTCTTTTATCCCTGGAGGAGACTTTAATGTCATTACCGGAACAACAACTTTTGATAGTGATAATAATGGTTGCGATGACAGTGATTTACCCAAACCCAATATCAAAATCAATATTAACGACGGAACGAATCAAGGCGCTAGTTTTTCCAATAATTCGGGTGATTATAATTTTTATACACAAGCGGGAACTTTTACTTTAACGCCCAATATCGAAAATCCTTCTTGGTTTACTTTTTTACCAGCAACTGCTACAATTCCTTTTGCAGATAATAATAACAACATAAGTGAGCAAAACTTCTGTATTTCGCCCAATGGTGTTCACCATGATTTAGAAGTAGTTATTGCGCCAATAACACCAGCTCGACCAGGTTTTGATGCGACGTATGAAATTGTCTTTAAAAATAAAGGAAATCAGACACTTTCTGGAAATGTAAGCTTGACGTTTGATGATGATAAAACGGATTTTGTTTCTTCCAATCCGAACCCTAATAACTTAAATCTGAATTCACTTTCTTGGGATTATACCAACTTATTGCCTTTTGAAAGTAGAGTTGTACAGTTAACTTTAAATGTAAATGGTCCAACCGAAACTCCTGCGGTCAATATTGGTGATGTATTGCATTTTACAGCCACAATAAACCCAACTGCTGGCGATGAGTTTCCAAATGATAATACATTTAACTATAACCAAATTGTTGTGGGTAGTTATGATCCTAACAATATTGAATGCCTCGAAGGTGAAGTGGTAGCGCCAAGTTATATTGGTCAATATTTGCATTATGCTGTCAATTTTGAAAACACGGGCAATTATCCAGCTGAAAACATTGTGGTCAAAATAATTATTGATACTACTAAATACGATATAAATTCGTTGCAATTGCTCAACGTTTCACACAATTCGTACACTCGAATTACTGGCAATATAGTAGAAGTTATTTTTCAACAAATCAATTTAGATTCAGGCGGACATGGTAATTTGCTTTTCAAAATTAGAACCAGCAGCAATCTTGTCGAAGGAAATTCAGTGGCCAAACGAGCGGATATTTTCTTTGATTACAACGCACCAATTGATACCGGAATGGCAAACACTACTTTTGAAGTATTAAACAATAGTGTTTTTGAGTTAGATGATACCATCTCGATTTATCCTAATCCAACCTCTTCAATAATCAATATCAATGGCAATTTCAATATCAAAACTATAGAGTTATATGATGTTCAAGGACGATTATTGCAAACCCAGTTGCTTGATGAAATACAAACTTCTATTGATATTTCAGAAAAATCAAATGGCATTTATTTCCTTAAAATAACTTCAGATAAAGGAAGTAAAGTCGAAAAAATTGTGAAAGAGTAAATAAGTTTCTAGTAACTAAAAGCGTACTTCGGTGCGCTTTTTTTTTGAACTATATCAATCTTGCATTTTTTAAAGAAAAATTAACGAATTCGTTATCATATTTGTTTTTTAATTCATTTGGAATTCCATAAATTTGTTAAATTATTATTTATCAGACTTAATTTCCATATTATATCATGTCAAAAACAGCAATATTAGAATACGAAGGCAATAGGTATGAGTTTCCTGTAATTGTAGGAAGTGAAAACGAACCCGCCATTGATATCGAAAAATTACGCGCGCTAACTGGCGCAATTACGCTTGATCCAGGGTATAAAAACTCTGGTTCTTGTAAAAGTGATATCACTTTCCTTGATGGAGAAGAAGGAATTCTTCGTTACCGAGGCTATGCAATTGAAGACTTAGCAGAAAAAGCAGATTTCCTAGAGGTTTCTTATTTAGTAATCTTTGGAGAATTACCGACTAAAGCACAATTGACACAATTCGAAACCGATATCAGAAAGTATACATTGGTTAACGAAGAAATGAAAAACATCATTGACGGTTTTCCAAAAACCGCGCATCCAATGGGTGTTTTATCATCGTTAACTTCTGCTTTAACTGCTTTCAACCCGAAAGTGGTAAATGTAGACAACGAAAAAGAAATGTATGAAGCGGTTTGTAAAACCATGGGTAAATTCTTGGTCATCGCTACTTGGACGTACCGCAAAATGATGGGTTATCCATTAAATTATTACGATAATACCAAAGGTTATGTTGAAAATTTCATGCGTTTAATGTTTGAATTGCCAACCGGACCTTATGTTTCAAATCCGAAAGTAATTGATGCTTTGGATAAATTATTTATTCTACACGCTGATCACGAACAAAACTGTTCTACATCAACGGTTAGAATCGTAGGTTCTTCACATGCAGGTTTGTTTGCTTCTATTTCTGCTGGAGTTTCTGCACTTTGGGGACCATTACACGGTGGAGCAAATCAAGCCGTGTTAGAAATGTTAGAAGATATTCAAAAAGACGGTGGTGATGCCGATAAATATTTAGCTAAAGCCAAAGACAAAGACGATCCTTTCCGTTTGATGGGATTTGGTCATAGGGTTTATAAAAACTTTGATCCAAGAGCGAAAATCATTAAGAAAGCAGCCGATGAAGTGTTAAACACTTTAGGTGTTGATGATCCTATTTTACAAATTGCCAAAAAATTGGAAGAATCAGCTTTGGTGGATGATTATTTTGTATCAAGAAAATTATACCCTAATGTTGATTTCTATTCAGGTATTATTTACCGTGCTTTAGGAATTCCAACAGATATGTTTACGGTACTTTTTGCGATTGGTCGTTTACCAGGTTGGATTGCACAATGGAAAGAAATGCGTATCAACAAAGAACCTATTGGAAGACCACGCCAAGTTTATACTGGATATCCATTAAGAGATTTCGTTCCGATGGAAAAAAGATAAACAATAAAATATTCTCTATACCAAAAAACTCCTTGCATTTTGTAAGGAGTTTTTTGGTTTTCAAATGTATTTAATCACTTCTTAAAGAATTAGTTTAAGAAGTGTATTAAATAATTTAAAAAGTAAGAAAATTACAGTATTAAATTCTAAAAAAACGTAAAACATCGATTTTTTTTACTTTTTAAGGATTTTTTTTATTTAAAATAATATACATTTGAGAAAAGAAATTCCCTAATTAATAAAGCAAATAATTCACCAATCCCTACAAAGTTGAATTTTTTGTGATTGAAAGAAAAAGTACTGCAATACCCTATAGTCAGTGCATTAAAAACAGCGTTTAGTTTTTCAAAATGAATGTTCATTATTGAACTTGTTTGTTTACTGATTTATTAATTTTTAAATGTATTGCCATGAAAGTAAAAATTACTCTTTTATTAACAACATTAGTTTTTTTGGTTTTAGCCACTAAAAGTAACGCTCAAGAGCAAAAAAGCAATGAGCAGGGGATTTCTAAAAAAGATATTCTTAAACATTATTTGTCACAAATCAAATTAGATTCTATTGCATTATCAAAAGAAACTAGTTTTGGTGAAAATAAAAACGGAACCAACGTTAGTACATCAGTTCAAGATAATCAAGATGCAGGTCCGTTTTGGAGAACTAATGGAAATTTTGATACGGATTCTGACGTGAATTTTGTTGGAACTACCGACAACGAAGATTTGACTTTCAGACGCAACAATGTAATCAGCGGAAGATTAGGCTTTCTCAATACATCCTATGGTTATTTATCAGGTAGAGGCGGTTTTTCTAATGTTAATATTGGTAGAAAAGCAGGTAATAATTCCAATTTAATTCAAAATTTTTATAATATTTCGATAGGTGAAAGTGCGGGTTTGTCTAATGAAACGGGTTCGCTTAATACTTTTGTAGGAGTGTTTGCTGGTACAAATAACACTTCTGGAATTGGTAATACATTTATTGGTGCCGATTCAGGAAGATTTAACACCACTGGAAATTCAAATACGGCTATTGGATTTCGTTCGCTTTTGAAAAACACAACAGGAGATTATAATATTTCACTCAGTAATGGAGCTTTAGAAAACAATACAACTGGTAATCACAATATTGCAATAGGAAGTTGGTCGATGCAAAAAAATGAAATCGGCGATGATAATATTGGAATAGGTCATTCGGCAGGTCAATTTTCAACAGGTAGTCACAACATCTTTTTCGGGGAAGCCGCTGGAAAAAGTATTGAATCAGGCGACAATAATTTATTCTTAGGGTATTATACAGGTCACTTTTTAAACCAAGGATCAGAAAATATATTCATTGGTTCAAAATCGGGTTATTCTACAACTGTTGGAATAAAAAATTTGTTTTTAGGAAATAGTTCGGGCGTGATCAATGGTTCAAATAACATCGCTATCGGAGAAAATGCTGGAGGAAACACAGGTAATGGAAATATTTTAATTGGAAATAATTCTAAAATTAACCCAGGTTTTCAACAAAATCCGTTAAATAATAATTTTTTAAATATAGGAAATGTTGTTTTTGGTTATAATATGAACCGAATTAGTAGTGCAGACAATACAACAACAAGATCAGGAATGATTGGTATTAACACTACTGCTCCAAAAACAGCTTTGGAAGTAAATAGTGAAATTAAAGATGTTTCAGGACTTCGTTTTACTAACTTAAAAAGTAATTATAATCCAACAAATGTACAACCAACCAATAAGTTCTTGACAGTAAACCAAGATGGTGATGTTGTATTGCAATACATGGCAAATTTGAATACAACAAATGTATTAGAGTCCAATGGAAACACGATGACTACAAATGTTAATACAATCACTTCAAGTGCGCCAATTATCAATTCAATAGCTAATAGTTTTAATTCAAGTAATGAACTTATAACTACTGTAAATGGTGTTTCTAGTAATCCAATTACAATACCAATTCCTAATTTTATCGAGATTGATGGTAGTGTAACCAACGAATTGCAAACACTTTCGCAATCAGGAAATACAATAACATTGTCAAATAATGGAGGCTCATTTACTTTGCCAACATTTACGGATACAGATGCTCAGGCATTAACCTTAACGGGAAATAATTTATCAATTTCAAACGGAAATACGGTTTTGCTTCCAACAACTAATGTCATTGCAGGAACCAATGTTTCAGTAACAGGAAACGGTTCAACTGCTTCACCTTTCCAGATTTCAGCTCAAGATGAAGACGAGCAAAACTTAACTTTAGTAGGAAATAATTTGTCAATATCCAACGGAAATACGGTGGTTTTACCAACTTTTACCGAAATTGATGGCAGTGTAACCAATGAATTGCAAACGCTAACACAAACCGGAAATACAGTAACACTTTCTAATAATGGAGGCTCATTCACATTGCCAACAGATACTGATAATCAAACGTTAACCTTAACTGGAAATACATTGTCAATTGCGGATGGGAATTCAGTTGTACTTCCAACAACCAATGTAATTGCAGGAACCAATGTTACAGTAATA
>JAEUTY010000049.1 GCA_016787805.1 Flavobacterium sp.
AAAATCGGTCATTTAAAATACCCTATTTTTGCAACTAAAATGATATACGGATACATAAGAGTTAGTTCAGACAAACAAACTGTAGAGAATCAAAGATTTGAAATAAATCAGTTTGCAATTAAAAACAATTTGGTTATTGAAAAATGGATTGAGGAGACAATCTCAGGAACCAAAGAAGTTGAAAAAAGAACACTTGGTAAGCTTCTAAAGAAGACAAAAAGAGATGACATACTTATTTGTTCTGAACTTTCAAGGCTAGGAAGATCACTTTTTATGATAATGGAAGTTCTCAATTTTTGCATGAAAAGAGAAGTTAAAATTTGGACAATAAAGGATAACTACAGATTAGGAGAAGACATTCAATCTAAAGTTTTAGCGTTTGCTTTTGGATTATCCGCCGAGATTGAAAGAAATCTAATATCTCAAAGAACTAAAGAAGCTTTAGCAAGAAAGAAAGCAGAAGGAGTAATTCTAGGACGGCCTTTAGGCAGAAAATCTTCTAAAGTTAAACTCTCAGGAAAAGAATTACAAATTCAAAAATTACTTAACAAAAATGTTTCATATAGTGCAATCGGAAGGATATTAGGAGTAAATAGGATTACTGTGTCAAAATTTGCGAATGAGCGAATTATTTGTTAACTAGCATATAAATCTAGCTAAAAAATGCCAAAATTTCTGAACACTCAAGGATTATCTGAATGGATCCCGAGAATTATTGAAGAAACCGAAAGAGAATTAGTCATCATAACTCCATACATGCAGTTATCTGACAAAATTTTTAATTTGCTTGTTAAGGCTGATAAAAGAGGAGTTGAAACGATAATCATTTACAGAGAAAATAAGCTTTCTGAAAAAGAAAAGGAGAAATTAAAATCAATTGATAATTTGAATTTAATGCATCATCCTAATCTGCACGCAAAGTGTTATTACAACGAAAACTATTTACTAGTCGCTTCGATGAATCTTTATGAATACTCAGAAAAAAACAATCGTGAAATGGGAGTTTTACTACACAAAATTAGTATTCCCGAATTTGACAATAATGATCCATGGGGAGATAATCCAGACGATGACACTATTTTTGAAGACGCTATACAAGAAATCATTGAAATTGTCAATGGATCTCATCTTGAAAAAAAGAGTCGTGAAACACTTACAGATTGTTTTGAAATGAAAATTTTAAAAACAGCTAAAGAAAAAGCAGAAGAATCATTAAATAAGATCAACAAAGCATTTATTCACAAAAAATTCAAATTAGAAGAAGAAGGATTTGGTAATTATAAATTCGTGTGCAAAAGCTATATGGATAAAGTAGATGTAATTATGGGATATCGAATCGAATTTAAAATTCAAATTGATGAAAAAAAACTAACTAATGCCTTTCAAAATTTTCAGAAAAACAGAGACCAAATGGAGTTTTCAATCAAAGGCTTCAAACTTTATTGGAACCGAATTGAAGAACTACTTTTGTATGATGATAGTAAACACTATTACTGGAAGAAAGCAGTAACAAAAGAAAACACTATATTACTACGAAAAAAGGGAATTGATGATGTGATTGAATTCATAAAAAGTTTTTAACAACTAAAATATGCAGCAAAAAAAATATACTTTTCGGCAAATTTTCGGCAAACATTAAAACAAAAAATCCTTAACTAGCAGTTTTTTAGCTTGTTAAGGATTTTTAAAGTACCCGGAGTGGGAATCGAACCCACACACCTAAGTACACGAGTTTGAGTCGTGCGCGTCTACCAATTCCGCCATCCGGGCGTTTTTGCCTGATGTTTATTTAGCTAATTTTTAGAAAAAATTAATTAAAATATTTTGCCATCCGGGCTTTACTTTCCAAATGGTTTTTTGATAATCTTTTAAAAACTAACAAAAAATAGTTCCATTTGGGTGTTTTTCAGAATGATTACTTTACTTTTATTTCTATTCAAAATTCATTAAAGGAAGCACCTTCTAAACATTTGGTATTTTAAAGGACTGCAAATTTATATAAATTTTTCTCATTTCATAAAAAAATACTACAAATTTTCCTTTCGTAGTTGGATTTTATTCCTAAATTTGCACCTCGTTAACACGACACACAACTAACTAACTACAACCGAGGCGTTTACCACAGTAGGTTTCAAAGTAAAATTTGAAGTCGATTTAGCAAACGAAACGGCATTAAACAACACACAAAATGTCACATCAAGAACCCGAAGCAAAAATATTTGCTTGTTCCCAAAGTGTCCACTTAGCCGAACAAATTGCCGAGAAATACGGTGTTCCGCTAGGTAAAGTTACGTTCTCTAAATTTAGTGATGGCGAATTTCAGCCTTCGTTTGAAGAATCCATTCGAGGATTACGCGTTTTTATTGTTTGCTCTACGTTTCCGTCGGCCGACAATTTAATGGAATTACTGTTGATGATTGATGCGGCAAAAAGAGCATCGGCACGTCATATAACTCCAGTAATTCCGTACTTTGGATACGCTCGACAAGACCGAAAAGACAAACCACGTGTTCCGATTGGAGCCAAGCTAGTAGCTAAACTACTAGAAACAGCTGGAGCAACCCGAATCATGACAATGGATTTACACGCTGATCAGATTCAAGGTTTCTTCGAAAAACCAGTGGACCACTTGTTTGCTTCTACTATTTTCTTGCCCTATGTGAAGAGTTTGAATTTAGAAAATTTGACTATTGCATCGCCAGATATGGGTGGATCCAAAAGAGCGTATGCGTATTCTAAGTTTTTAGAATCGGATGTAGTAATTTGCTACAAACAACGCAAAGCTGCTAATGTGATTGGAACTATGGAATTGATTGGTGAAGTGAAAGGCAGAAATGTAATTCTGGTAGACGACATGATCGATACTGGAGGAACTTTAGCCAAAGCTGCCGATTTGATGATCGAAAAAGGCGCTTTGAGTGTACGAGCGATTTGTACTCACGCGATTTTATCGGGTGATGCCTACGAAAAAATTGAAAACTCAAAATTGAGCGAATTAATCGTAACCGATTCTATTCCGCTGAAAAAAGAGTCGAAAAAGATTAAAGTAGTGAGTTGTGCTCCGCTATTTGCAGAAGTCATGCACATGGTGCAGAACAACAACTCGATCAGTGGGAAGTTTCTAATGTAGCAGTTAGCTTAAAGCCATCAGCGGTTAGCTAACCCAATAATTGAAATGGTGCACAAGAGTGCGTTAGCGATTGAAGCGGCAGCCCGGAACGCAGTGAGGACTATAGCGAAAAGCGCGGCGCGAGGCACGAGAGCAACGCCCAAATAAAAAAAGCTAACAGCTAATTGCTGACAGCTAAAAAGAAGAATTTTTAATTATTAACTATATATTTTTACAATGAAATCAATTACGATTGAAGGATCAGAAAGAGAAAGCGTAGGCAAAAAGGCAACGAAAGCCTTACGTGATGCTGGAATGGTTCCTTGCGTTATTTACGGAGGAAGTCAACCAGTACATTTTGCAGCAGATGAAAGAGCATTTAAAAACTTGGTTTACACTCCAAACGCACACACTGTTGTGGTTGATTTGGCAGGTAAAAAGTACAATGCAATTTTACAAGACATTCAGTTTCACCCAGTTTCAGACCGAATTAATCACATCGATTTCTTCCAATTGAGCGATGACAAAGAAATCATCATGGAAGTTCCTGTGAACGTGGTGGGAACATCACCAGGTGTACTTTTAGGTGGAGTTTTACGTTTGAACCAACGTAGACTTAAAGTGAAAGCATTACCTAAAAACTTACCTGATTTTGTGGAAGCTAACATTTCTGAATTGCAAATGGGTAACAAATTGTACGTTACGAAAATCGAAACTAACAATTTCAAATTAATGCACCCAGACAACACTGTAGTATGTCAAGTGAGAATTTCACGTGCGGCTATGAAAGCGGCTCAAGAAGCTGCAAAAGCAGAAAAAGGAGCAAAAAAGAAAAAATAATTCAACTTATTTTTCCAATACAAAAGCATCAGTTTTTACTGGTGCTTTTTTTATTTTGTAACGAATGGCTTGGGCTTTCTTGTAATCCGTATTCCCGCTTTCCGTTGCAATAAGCTTTGACAAAGTTTGAAACTTTGTCAAAGCTTATTTCCTCTACAATCGGGGTTAAAAACAGAAACGTCGTACACAAAAGTCAGAATTTCTAACATTTATACTACTTTTGCACCATGAATTGGTTTTCAGCATTATTTAAAAAAGAAGAAAAAGAAATCATTGATCCTATGAAGAAATTCCTCATTGTTGGTTTGGGCAACATCGGCGCCGACTATGTTAACACGCGACACAATATTGGTTTTAAAGTGTTAGATCATTTGGCCAAAAAAGAAAGTTTATCGTTTCAAACTGCCAAATTGGGCGACGTAGCCGAATACAAAATCAAAGGCAGAACACTAATTCTATTGAAACCCAACACCTACATGAACCTCAGCGGAAAAGCCGTTCACTATTGGATGGAAAAAGAAAAAATTGCTAAGGAAAATGTTTTGGTGATTACCGACGATTTGAATTTGGCATTTGGAACCATTCGAATTAAATCCAAAGGCAGTGATGGCGGCCACAACGGTCTGAAAAACATTCAACTTGTATTAAATACTACCGAATATCCACGCTTTCGATTTGGCATCAGCGACGATTTTAAAAAAGGAAGACAAGTAGATTATGTATTAGGCGAATGGGACGAAGAAGAAAAAGCCAAACTTCCCGAACGATTGGATATGGCTGTAGAAGTAATTAATTCATTTGCATTGGCTGGATTGAACAACACTATGAATGCTTACAACGGAAAATAAAAAAAGGGAAACAAAACTGTTTCCCTTTTTACTTTTATAATTCTAGAAAGTTATTCAACAACAATTTTCTTCACTTCTTTTCTGTTACCGTCTTTAACAGTTACTAAGTAAACTCCTGTTTGAACATTATTCAATTGAACGTTTTGATCAAATAAACCAGTGTTTTGATATACTTTATTAAAGATTTGTCTTCCTCTAATATCATGCACTTCGATAGAAATTTCATTTGAAGAATTAGAGTTAAACTTAACGCTAAAGTTACCATTGTTAGGGTTAGGATAAATTCCGAAATTATCTAAACCAAAGTTTTCAGTAATTAAAGTAGCCGTTTGTGAACATACTTCAATTGACCAAGAATTGATTGTTCCAGTGTCTACGTTCCAGTAGTCAGCAGTCAATAAAGTCCAAGTTCCATTTGAATTACCACCGTTAAAAGCAGATAATGGAGAAGATGGCGCAAATGTTCCAGTCATATTGGCTACACAAGTAAATGCAGGTGAACCATCGCTCAACACAACATTGAAGTTGTCATTTCCAGCACAAGCTCTGTTCCAAACTGGTACCTGAGTAACATTGCCTGGATTATTGATAGCGATAACTAAATCATTCGGATAAGTATGAGATACATTCAAACTAATATTCACATCAGAAATTGTGCCTGAAGTAGGAACAGTAATCGTGTTTGAAGCAACAGTTCCAGGCGTGTTTGCAGCAATACCATCAGGTATTGTTAGTGGCGTAGAATTAGAATAAGTATTACAGTTTGTAGTAATTACATATCCGATAGCGAAAGGAGTTGTATTAACATCATAGTAAACATTTCCAGTTGGTTTAACCATAATTCTACAAGTAGTAGCGGCAATATTAGGCACTACAATAGTTTCAGAACCATCATTAGCTACACCTGAAGCAAGAACTGTATTAAAGTTTAAACCACCATCAGTAGACAACAAAATATCTACAGTAGATGAACCTGCTAAAGTTTCTGATCCATTATTTACCCATGAAATAATTTCGTTAGTTCCTTGTATCCAAGAAATACCAGCTGTTCCTTGTGATGTAACATCGAATGGCCCGATAGTTCCACTAGTAGTAATCACACAACCAGCAGTACCTGTTTGACCTGCAGTTGAAGGTCCAACAACATTATCTCTACCTGTTAATGTGAAGTTAGATGTTCTAGCATTGCTATTTACAGACTCCCAATCAGCAGTTAAAGTATTATTCAATACACTTTGTAATTTAGGCATGTATCTCACTGGTGTTGAAACTGGTGGTAATGATCTAAAGTTTGGCCCGTTTGTTTTGGTTGCAGATACATAAGAAGCAGCAGCACCAACTGTTGTAGCATCATTGTTTTGTTCCCAGCAGTAAGATATTGCATCTCCATTTGGATCTGTACCAGAACCTGTTAAGATAAAAGGAGTACTTTTTGGAATAGTATAGTTACCTCCTGCATTCATTACAGGCGCTTGATTGGTTAAAGTTGTTGTTACAGGACAAGTTTTACCTGCTAAATTAGTTTGAACCTGAAGTATACTTCTGTAAGCAAAATAATCGTCAGAGTGCGCTTGAACATCAGTTGCGCCAGTAATTCCAGCATAACCCATAATAGTTGATCCAGAACCTGGCTCTACGTTTACAGCATTGTTTTCAGCAGAATGTGAAAATGTGTGATTTCCTCCAAATTGGTGACCCAATTCGTGAGCTACATAGTCAATATCAAAGTTATCACCCATTGGAATACCATCAGCAGGAGAAGTGATTCCACTACCTTTTTGTCCATCAACACATACACAACCAATACATCCAGCGTTTCCACCACCTCCACTAGCACCAAATAAGTGACCTACGTCGTAGTTAGCTTCACCAATCACACTAGTCAAATTAGCTTGAAGTTCTGCGTTCCAGTTACCCATACCAGTGTCTGGCGAATAAGGATCTGTTCCTGCGTTAGTATAAATAATCAAATTGTTGTTAGCAATCAAAGTCATTCTAACAGCAAAATCGATTTCAAACACACCATTAACACGTGTCATTGTAGCATTGATAGCAGCCAAAGCTCCAGCAACTGTTCCTCCGTGGTAAGCAGTATACTCACCAGTACAAGACATTGCTAAACGAAATGTTTTTAATTGCCCTGTATTTGAAAGAACTGCTTCAGTGTTTTTGTTTAAAGCTACAACATCTTCTGTTGCACAAGTAAAAGGCAATTGTCCTTTAACTCTCGATGAATTGTAAACAGCATAAATTTTACCATCTTCAGAATACGGCTCCATAAACTCATTTCTTTTATCAGTTCTGAAAACCATTGCCTGAATTCCGTTAGGAGCGCTGCTTAATCTAATTTGCGCATGTTTATCATCAATTCCTAGACCAACAAAAGCTCTGATTTCAGGAAACTGAGCTTGTAATTCAGGAGCAAAATTTGACGATTCAAATACTCTGTAACGTTCCATTTGTCCGTTAACATTAGGAACTGTAATAACAACTCCTGTTTCTTTGGCAGTTGTTGTAGCGTTACCCAAAGATTGTCTTAAATTTTCAAAATTTAATTGGAAAAGCTTGAACTCTTTTGGGAAAGACAACCTTTCAACATTTTTAGAAGTTTTAATCCCCGCCGAATTTTCAACAGTAGACCATGATCTGTCCGTTTGCGAAAAACCTATGCTTGAAGCAACTGCAAACGCAAACAATAGTAAGTTTTTTTTCATTTGTTTTTTTGGTTTATTAATATCAATAGCAAGCAAATTTATTTTAATTTTTATTAATAATGAAATTTTTGTTCTTAAAATATTGATTCAATTGAAAATATAGCTACTTTTTGAGCAGAAAAATAGTGTTAAATCGGTTTTAATTTGTCAAACTTTTTTTATTTAGAAGACTTTACTTTAAATTCGCAATCTCGATTATTTTGATTTTGAAGACTGTAAACTCAATTTCTTCTTACCAATACAATACTGATTCAATCGTAACTATAGGTACTTTTGATGGGTTACACCTTGGTCATCAAAAAATAATTTCAAAAGTGGTTCAAACTGCTAAAGCTGAAAATTTAGAGAGTATTGTTTTGAGTTTTTTCCCTCATCCTCGAATGGTGCTTCAACAAGACAATTCGATCAAACTCTTAAACACTATAAAAGAAAAAGAAAATCAACTCGAAGAATTGGGTATTGACCATTTGATTATTCATCCTTTTAGTCATGATTTTTCGCAACTTTCAGCCGAAGATTTTGTAAAAACGGTATTAGTTGACCAATTACATTGCAAAAAAATTGTAATTGGACATGATCATCGATTTGGAAAAAACAGAGCCGCAAATATTGATGATTTAATTGCATTTGGAAAAAAATACCAATTTGATGTTGAACAAATTACAGCAGAAGAAATCAATGAAATTGCAATTAGTTCAACTAAAATTAGAACCGCTTTATTAGAAGGAAACATTGAAATCACTAATAAATACCTAGGCTACAACTATAATTTTTCTGGAAAAGTGGTAAAAGGAAAGCAGTTGGGAAGAACTATTGGTTTTCCTACCGCTAATATTGCTATTGATGAAGCTTATAAATTGCTTCCAAAAAATGGGGTTTATATTGTATCAGCAATTATTGATTCTAAAAAACACTTTGGCATGATGAATATTGGCACTCGACCAACTATCAATGGTGAAAATCAAACAGTTGAGGTTTTTATCATCGATTTTAATCAAGAAATTTATGACACCTTAATCACCATCGAAGTCTTGCAGTTTATTCGTAACGAACAAAAGTTTGATTCGTTAGATGCTTTAAAAAAGCAAATTGAAAACGACAAAAAATATACTTTAGACTACATAAAAAACTCTTTTTAACAATATTTATCTCTACAAAAAACTTAAACACTGTTTAAATAGTGTTAAATTTTAAGTTACTGATTTTCTTTTGGTTAACTTTGATAAGATTTGATTTTACTACCAACTTTAAACTCTGATTCATATGAAATTATCAAAAGAAATTTTAAATGGCTTGCTTATTTTCTTCGGAATAGCAATCTATTTTTTGCTGATGCAAGCTCTTGGCTTTTCTGACAATTACGTACTTCGTTTTTTAAACATTTTCATCGTTTATTTTGGCGTATATAAAACATTAAAATCCAACTTCAATGAAGGAAAATTGGGCTACATTGAAAACCTTATTTCCGCAGGATTTACAGCTATAAATGGAGTTGTATTGAGTTTTATTGGACTCATTTTGTACATTTATGCTAACGGCGGACAGTCCTTTTTAAATCATTTATCACCTGGATTTATTTTTAGCGGTAACCCAACTGTGAGTGAATATTGTTTTGGTTTGCTATTTGAAGGATTGGCTTCTGCTGTTATAATTGTATTCATTAGTATGCAATATTGGAGATCTAAAATGGCGCTTAACGATTAAACCAATTTCTTTATTGTTTCTTACGAAGTAAATACCTAATTTTGATGTTTTAATTTTCACATCAAATGAGCGTAACTAGACACAATTGGACCAAAGAAGAAATCATTGCATTATACAACAAACCTTTGATGGATTTGCTTTACGAAGCAGCAACTATTCACAGAGAACATCATGATCCGAATGTGGTTCAAGTATCAACTTTACTTTCTATAAAAACAGGTGCTTGTCCTGAAGATTGTGGCTATTGTCCTCAGGCTGCTCGTTATCACACTAATATTGAAGGCAACGATTTGATGAGCGTGAGCCAAGTTAAAGCGCAAGCATTACGAGCCAAATCGAGTGGTTCGTCTAGAGTTTGCATGGGAGCCGCTTGGCGCAATGTAAAAGACGGCCCAGAATTTGACCAAGTTCTTGAAATGGTTCGCACCATCAACAAACTCGACATGGAAGTATGTTGCACCTTGGGAATGTTGACTGAAAATCAAGCCAAAAGACTGGCAGAAGCCGGTTTGTACGCCTACAATCATAATTTAGACACCTCAGAAGAATACTACAAAGAAGTTATTTCCACTCGTGGCTTTGAAGACCGTTTACAAACCATAGAGAATGTTCGAAAAACTAACGTTACGGTTTGCAGTGGTGGAATTATTGGTATGGGAGAAAGTATTGAAGACAGAGCCGGAATGTTAGTAGCGCTTACTACTTTAAATCCACAACCCGAATCCGTTCCAATTAATGCCTTAGTTGCTGTAGAAGGAACACCAATGGAAAACGAAAAACCAGTTGAAATTTGGGAAATGATTCGAATGGTTGCCACAACTCGAATTGTAATGCCTGAAACACAAGTACGTTTGTCGGCTGGACGAACCGAAATGTCGAGAGAAGGTCAAGCGATGTGTTTCTTTGCTGGAGCGAACTCAATTTTTGCTGGCGATAAATTGCTTACAACACCCAATCCTGATGTGAACGAAGACTTGAAAATGTTTGAATTATTAGGCTTGAATCCACAAAAACCATTCATCAAATTAATGCAACCTACTACGGTAGAAGCGGAAGATTCGCAATACCAAGCATTGGGTGAAAAACCAAAATGGTCACGACCAGGTCATAAAATTGAGAAAAACATCGAAGCTTCTATTAAAGGAAAATAATGTTAAATTATTTATAACGAAAATTCCATTTTACAATATCATAAAGCTTTATTAATTTTGCTCTTACTCTTTAAGTAAGAGCTTTTTTTATTCTTTATATTCGTAGTACTATGTCGATGCATTTGACAGAAATAGAACGTGTAAAAACAATTTCAAAAGAGGATTTTTACAAAAATTATGTAAAAAATCAAAAACCCTTAGTTGTTGAGCAACTGACTCGCGATTGGCCAGCTTTTGAGAAATGGAATCTCAACTACATCAAACACATTGCAGGCGAAAAAACTGTGCCGCTATACGATGACCGACCTGTTTCTTATAAAGACGGCTTTAATGAGGCTCACAAACACATGAAAATGGCCGATTACATTGATTTGTTGCAGAAAGAGCCTACCAATTATCGTATTTTCTTATACAATTTAATTCAAGAAGTTCCGCAATTAAAACAGGATTTCAAATGGCCAATTATTGGTTTGCGATTGATAAAGCAATTGCCAATGCTATTTTTTGGTGGAGAAAATTCAAAAGTATTCATGCATTTTGACATCGATTATTCTAATATTTTACATTTTCATTTTCATGGTAAAAAAAGATGTATTCTTTTTGCTCCCGATCAAACTCCATTTTTATACAAAGTACCTCATTCGTTGATATCGAGAGAAGATATTGATTTTGACCAACCTGATTTTGAAAAATGGCCAGCGCTAAAAAAAGCACAAGGTTTTGTGTGCGAACTTAATCATGGTGAAATGTTGTACATGCCTGAAGGATATTGGCACTACATGAAATATGTTTCACCAGGATTTTCAATGAGTTTGAGGGCTTTACCTCAAAAATTTACACATTTAGCGAAAGCGGTTTATAACATTTTCATTATGCGTCATTTCGATGTTTTGATGCGAAAACTAAGAGGTCAAAAATGGCTCGATTACAAAAACAAAAAAGCCATTACTAAAACGCATCGAAATTTATAATTAAAAAGCTCCAATTTCTCGGAGCTTTTGTTTTTTATAAAATCACTTTCTTAGTTACTATTTGACCATTTTGTAAATGAATCTTAAAAACAGCAACTTGATTTCGCACTAGGTTTTTATTGATTGCAACCTGCATCGAATTGCAGTCATTTTTAGTTAAAACTGATCTTCCTAAAACATCAAAGACTTCTACTTTTCGAATTACTTCTTGTGTAGACGTAACCGTTGCATTATTATCTTTTACAGAAACAATCACCGAATTTTCAATGTTGAAAGTTGGATTAGACAAAGCATTATCACTTGTATAGCGTAATTCAAAACGATTATTAAAGGTTCCAAGTTCAGATGAAAAAGCATAGGGAGCTGATTTTAAATCGTGAATAACATTCAACTGTTTATCTTCTAAATATACTTTTTGATCAGTTGCAAAAATTCCATCTAAAGCAGCGATAGCAATGGTATAATTTCCTGCAGAAGGTATTCGAACACCTATTTGTACTTTATCATTAACATCAAAAGGATTCGGACGTCCTTGAATTGACATATAATCTTCTCCAATTAATGAATAGATGTTTTGAGTATTTAAAACTGGACCAAAAGCATCAAAAATCCTATCTTTTTCCAAGGTTGCTCCATCAACGTAACCTATAAGAGTTCGTATAGGTTGGTTATTAGAGTTTACCAAATCCAACCAAATTCGATGTTGAGCTCCTTCATTTTCAGAATTAACTATTTCATTTGAATTTCTGTAAAATTGGCTATTATCATAGGTTCTGCTTCTCATAGAATTATTAAATACCACCGAACTAGTTGCAGCAGTACCTTCATTCATTAACACAAAAAAAGCTTGACCTCCAGCAATGTAGCCATTAAATCCAACCGGACCACTTACTGTTCCTGTTCCGTTATGTGTGATGTAATCACTAGAAGTATAATTGTATTGATAGGTTCCATAAAACGGATTGGTTGATGAAACAGGTAAAGTTCCATGCGTCCATAATCGTACGGCGCCTTCAATGTTGGTATTTGCGTTTAAAAAATCTAATGCTCTAATAGAAGACGGATAAGGATTCCCAACCAAATTCCAGTTATCATCATTAACTGTAAAAGGAACACCGTTGGCACTTGTATAAGTAGCTAGTGTTGAAGCTGTCATTGCTCCTCTGGCTATTGGAACATTGATTACTCCATTATTTTGTTTCCCTCCAGAAAAAGTAGCGGTAAAATTTTGAAATGAAGCGTCATCAAAAGTATTTGGGCCTCTTACAATATAACCTTCTCCTGCACCCATTGTATTGCCATTCGCACTAATCCAAGTTCCTATTCCTCCATTTGTATTTGGAGTTGTTGTACTCCATTTCCAAATCAAGTTTGTTGGAGACAATGGAGAAACATTGTTAATAGAAAAACCTTCTATAGGAGAAGACCAAAACACATAATCACTTTTACGCATTGACGCAATTCTTTCATACGAGATTGTTCCTGTATTGGTTGCGTCGTCATTGACTTGAACAAGACTACCATCGTCAGCTATATTCAGAGTACCGCTGTTTTTAATATTACTTTGACTTTCAATATAATTATTAGCTGTGATTACAACTGTTCTTCCCGATTTAATTTCACATTCACAGGCTTGTACATTTCCATTCACACTAGTAACAAAGTCACCATCAAAAATGGCTTTTGTGCTTGAGTTTGGTGCAGCAGGTAACCAGTTTGAACCATCCCAAGTAGAAGTTACTGGCAATTGTCCTTCTATTTTAATATCATCGATGGCCCAAATTTCATCTGCTCTATCCGCATTTAATGTGAAACGAATTAATAAATTAGGCACAGCAGGAAGATTTTTAACATAATAAGTAGCAATTCCGTTCGCTAGTTCTGCATTTCCGTTTCTTGTATCAATAGTTGCTCCATTATTAGTTCCTGTATAATAGGCGTTAAAAACACCTGTTGCATTAAAATCCCATCTTGAATTAGAGTACGCTCTCAAAACAGCTTCTGTTGACCAATTGGTTCCCCCATCGATACTAGTCTCAACTTGCACCATTTCATTAATATCCAATCCTTGTGTGGTTCCTGTTCGAAAAGCTCCAACTTTAAGTGACAGATTGATGTTATTGTATTGACTCACATCAATTGAAGACATTGTAATAACTGTTGTTTTTGTACCCGATGTTCCTATTCCAGCAAACTGAAATGATCTAGCTCCAATAAAAGCGTTTTTAGGTCCTGAACCATTGTCGTATGTTCCGCCTGTTACGTTTACCGTTCCATCTGTTGTATAGGCATAGCCGTAAGTTGGAGTAGCAGGTGAGGTTTCAAAATCTTGAATTGCTAATGTTTGAGTTGCATTATTACTACATGGAGTAAAAATAATTCCGTTACCAGAGATAGCAAAAGTAAAAACAGGATCTATTGGTTCTGGAATTGTACGCGCAGCATCGGTAAACACATTAAATGTAACTGTTGCGTTTTTGGTTCCTGAAGATGTTGGCGTGAAATTAAGTGTAAAAGAAGTACTATTTCCCGATGCCAAGCTATTGTTGGTAGGCTGAGAAACAACCGTAAACATTGCAGCATCAGCTCCTGAGATAGTCACGTTAGAAAAATAGGTTGGTACACCCGACAAATTACTAACCACAAATGTATTTTGTTTGATTCCTGTTGTAACTGCAACCGAACCAAAATGAGTTAAATTAGTTACTGAAGTTGTAGTTGATCCTTTGAGAACATCATTTCCATTTCCGTATACATAAATATTATTCGCCCCTTTAGCGGTTCCGCTAATGTTGAAATTATACGGGTTTTCATCTGAATCATTATTGGCAATAACTATAGTTGCATTTTTTGCACCAGGTGAAGTAGGGTTAAACACAACATCAAAAGTCACAGACGAACTTCCTGAAATTGAACCTGTTGAGGGTTGAACAGTAACAGTAAACATAGATGCATGTGGGCCAGTAACTGTTACATAAGGCACACCTGTTAAGTTAAGGGATGTTGACCCTAAGTTTTCAATAGTGAAAGTTCGGGTAACTGTTGAGACTCCAACGGTTGCCACTCCAAAGGCTGTCCAATTGGTTCCAATTGGGTAAATACTGTTATCGGGAATGCTTTGCCCATTGCCTTTAACGTTCATTTCTACGGATGCAACTAATGTTCCATTACCTTGAATAAGAAAATTATATGGATTTTCATTTGCATCATTGTTAGCTATGGTAACTGTTGTGTTTCTTACACCTGCTCCTCCAGGAGTAAAAGTAACTGTAAAATCCAAAGAAGCTCCAGCTGCAATAGTTGTTGGTAAAGTAATTCCCGACACAACAAAATCGGTATTGTTTCCACCAACCATTGTGATTGAGGTAATATTTAAAACTGCATTTCCTGTATTTTCAATTCTAAAAACTTTGGCTTGACTTCCCGGAATTACTACTGTAGCAAAAAGTGTATTATCAGTACCTTGAGGAGTTGTATCACCGTCTGCAATAGTTGGATTGGCTCCAATAACACCTCTTACATTCATTTCGGGAGCAATAGAAGTAGAACAAGTAGTAACTGGAATTGTGGCTACAGTTCTGTAGTTTAAAGTACTCGGATCACTTAGATAAGAACTAAATGGTACTAACGAAAAATAATAGGTTGTTCCACCACTCAATCCTGTTGCAGGGTAAGTAACTTGTGTTCCATTATTCGACGTATAACCATGAACTGTAGCATCACCAAAAACAGTACCTGCTGGATGAAATGCACCGTCTGTTGGCACTCCCGTTGGCGCCGCACCTATTCGATACAAAACAATATAACCATCACCGCCAATAGTATTTGCTGCGCTAAAACTTAAATTGATTGTTGTTGCGCTAGCGGTTAAACAAGTAAAAGAAGCTGCATGTGCTGTCGCCTCTGCTGCCAAAGTCATAAAAGTATAACTCTCAGGAGTTGTGGTATTGTAACAAATATTGGTTCCACCCCCGTTATAGGAATAAATCGTAATCGTGTAAGACGTTTCAGGAAGTAAACCTGTAATTCCACTCACAGACGAACCATTACTTCGATAAACTACTCTATTATTAACGTCAATTTGACCAGCTGATGCCCAAGCTATATTCGGAGTATAATTGGTTCCACTTACTGGCAAAGCATTGGCACTTGCTGTTGGTCTAATCACAACTATTGAACCCGTAGCTGTTGCGCCTGGCGACCATGTTATATCTGTTCCACCAACGGTTGTGTTGGCATTTGTTATAGTTGATGCTTGTGATGTTGGGGTTGTACAAGGTGAAGTTGAGTTGACAATTCCATTAACAATAATATCGTTTCCAGTTCCATCTCCAGGACCACCAGAACCTGCAGCTGCTTCTGCATACATATACATTCTATAAGTTACCGCAGTAGGAGAACTGGGTTGAGAAAAGGTAAAAGTAAACGTCTGCGTAGCTGTATTGTCTACTATTGCATATTGAATATCTAGGTTTGCCGCATAACCATCAAGTGAATTTCTTAAAACTATTGCGCTTGGCCCAGTGGCTGAACGTTGCAATTGAATTACTACTGAAGAAACTGAAAATTCATAACCTGAATTTGGAGTTATGGTAAACTCCATATAACTATTTGCAGTCACAGCATTTGCTATAGACGTTGTCGCCCAATTGATTGCGTTATAGCGCGCACCATTTGCAGCCGCTGCTAGACCAGCACCTCTTGAAATAGTTGAAGTTGTTAAATTAGGGTCGTTAAAATTGGAAACTGCTGTAGCTTCATTCCCCGCCAAAGCGGCAAAATCAAAAGTCAATATTTGCCCCCATGAAACAACACTAACAAGCAGCGCGAAAAATAAAATTTTAAATTTCATTTATAGAATGAATTATAATTATAAAAGTTAAAACGATTTGGGTCTACAAAATTACATCTAATTTGCACAATTTCAATAACTTTGCATTACTAAATTATTAACAAAAAGCCTGCCATTTCAACGTTTTGGACTCAAAATCAATTAGTTCTGTAGAAGTAGTTTTACAAAAGTTAGAATATTATTGTTCGTACCAAGAACGATGTCATGTTGAAGTAAACGAAAAACTTCGCTCATATGCAATTTCAGAACACGAACGAAACATGGTAATTGTGCATTTGATTGAACAAAATTTTCTTAACGAAGAACGTTTCGCTTCTGTATTTACTTTGAGTAAATTTCATCAAAAAAAGTGGGGAAAAATTCGCCTCAAAAACGAACTCAAAGCTCGAAAAATATCGGATTACCTGATTCAAAAAGCAGTAAAAGAAATTTCAACTGATGAATACGAAACCACTTTCGCTATTTTATCAGAAAAATGCTGGGAATCCATCACCGAGAAAAACACGTTAAAGAAACGCAAGAAATTTTGCAACTACATGCTTCGCAAAGGATGGGAAAGCGATTGGGTGTATGAAAAAGTGAAACAGTTGGAAACTGAGTGATTATTTTTTTGAAAGTAGAATCGTTACCGCATTCCCACCAAAACCAACTGCGTTGATGAGTACTTTGTTGATTGATTTTCGCTCTCTTTGGGTTTCTGCAAAAGGCACAGCTACAAATTGATTGTGTTGCATCATCATAATAGCCAACTCCAAATTTAACATCCCTGATGCGCCAAATGTATGGCCTATTTTCCATTTGTTGGTGGTAAGCATAGGTTGATTTTCTCCAAATACTTTTTGAATGGCTTTGACTTCCGAACTATCGCCTTTTAAAGTGCCTGGAGCATGCATTACAATGGCATCAACATCCTTTAAAGGAGTATTTTGGAGCGCCATTGTCATCGATTTCTGAAAACATTCGGCTTCGTCTGAAATGGATATATTGTGTTCCAAAGTATCGGTTGCATAACCAATTCCTTCAATGTAAGCCAGCGCATTTGGCCGTTCTCCCAATTCTAAGCAAGTCACAGCAGCTGCTTCGCCTAATACCATACTGTTTTTGGTTTTGTTCAAGTCAAATGCTCTACAAGGAAATTTACCTTCTTCTTTGGAATAGATTTTCAGTGCATTCATTTGCGCCAATGTGAAAGCGGTTAAAGGCGCTTCACTTCCGCCAACTAAAAATTGTGTTGCCATTCCCGATTGCATCCAAGCGACTGCGTTTAAAATAGCGTGTAATGCTGTTGAACAGGTAATTGAATGTGAAATTTCAGGGCCTTTGTTTTTTAAATCGTGTGCTACCCAAGACGAGATATTGCCTAAGGTTGTAGTTGGTGAAGACAACGTTGCTGTTTTACCCGTTTGAAGGAATTCTGTGTGGTATTTTTCAAATAATTGTGTAGCGCCACGTGAAGAACCAATGTTGATTCCGAAGTCATCGCCCGCTTTCCAACCTGCATTTTTAATGGCTTGGCGCGATACTAAAATGGCTAGCAAAACGGTTTCGTCTAAGGCTTTGTATTTACTTTCTTCGTTTCTTAAAACATCTATTTGATTTCTGATTTCGGTAGGAATTGTAGCAATGAATTGATTTTTACCGTTGAATTCTTTGGTTGAAATGAGTGTTGTATTTGAAAGATAATTGCGCCAAATTGCCTCAGGATGATTTCCTAAAGGTGAAATGGAAGCAAGTGAAGTTATGGCGATTTTGGTTTTCATTTTTTTTGAACGCGGATGAAACGGATTTTCAAACGCAGACTCACACCGATTTAATTACAATAGGCTACAAAATTACACTATTTCTAATGCCTTTTCAATGGTTTGATAGACTTTTTGCAACTGATTTTCGGTGATGATGTACGGCGGTAAAATGTAGACAATATTGCCAACAGGTCGCAAAATAACGCCGTTTTCAATAAAGAAATTATAGAGTTTGTTGCGCAAGTTGCCGTAGTAACTTTCGGCTGAATCGGTTTTGATTTCTAAGGCAAAAATAACGCCAAGCACACGAGTTGTTTTGACTTTTGGATGGTTTTGAATTTGCATTTGAAAGTCCAAATGACTTTGATGCACTCGTTCAATATTGACTTGCATTTCATGGCTTTGCAACAATTCAATACTTGCTAAAGCGGCGGCACATCCGGTTGGATTGGCGGTAAATGTGTGCCCATGGAACAACGCTTTGTTGGTATCATCATCATAAAAACCATCAAATATTTCTTGGGTAAAAGTCGTAATCGCCATCGGGATGGTTCCGCCAGTGAGTGCTTTTGACAAACACATCATGTCGGGTTTTTGTGCCACATAATCAGACGCGAAAGTTTTACCTGTTTTTCCGAAACCGGTCATGACTTCATCGGCGATGGTAAAAACGTTATTCTGTTTGCAAATAGTAAGCAATTGTTCTAAAACTTCAGGAGCGTACATTACCATTCCAGCGGCGCCTTGTACTAAAGGTTCGTAGATAAAAGCGGCGTATTCGTTGGTTTTGACTAAATTTTCTAGTAATAACAAAGATCTTTTTTCATTGCCTTCAGTTGGAACTGGAATGCGCGTTACTTCCAACAAAGAACCTTGAAAAGCTTCGGTAAAAAACGAAATCCCGCTCGCTGCCATAGCTGCAAATGTGTCGCCATGAAAAGCATCTTCAAATGCGATAATTTTCGTTTTTTTTACTCCTTTATTATGATTGTATTGCAAAGCTACTTTTATGGCCACTTCTACTGCGGTTGAGCCATTATCCGAGTAGAATATTTTATGTTGATTGGAAGGTAAAATTTCAATCAATTTTTCCGACAACAGAACAGCTGTTTCATGTGTAAAACCACCAAAAAGCACGTGTTCTAAAGTGGTTAATTGTTGGTAAATCGCATCGGCAATAATTGGATTGGAATGCCCAAACGGATTCACCCACCACGACGCGATTGCATCGATGTATTCTTTGCCATTTTCGTCCCACAACAAGGCGTCTTTTCCTTTGACGATAGCTGGAAAATTGGGTGCTGTTTTGTGTTGGGTGTACGGATGCCAGTTGTGTTTTTTATCTCTTTCGGAAAGGTTCATATTTTTAAGAATATAGAACAAAGAGACTAGAAAATAGACTTGTTCTAAGAATTAATACAAATATAAGAACTCTATGTTCTATTCTCTATATTCTATTCTCTATAAATTTAAAAGATTTTCTCGGAATTTGTCAGCGTAATAAGAAATTACATTTTGATCAAAATACGGTTCGTTATCAATGCGTCCAATATATTTTGCTTCTGTTTTACTAAGAATGATTGCTTCGGTAGATTGATTCTCATCGCCTGAAAATAGGATTCCAGCTACTGAGATTTTTCTGCTTTTCAAGGCTTCTAAAGTCAAAAGTGTGTGATTGATACTTCCTAAGTAATGACGAGAAACCACGATTACTTTATAGTCTTTTTGAATTAAATCAACGATATAATCATTATCATTTAACGGAACTAAAAGTCCGCCTGCGCCTTCAATAACCAAATGATTTTTGGTTTTGGGTTCTTTTATCTGTTTTAAATCGATGGTAATTCCGTCGATACTTGCCGCCAAATGTGGACTGGCTGGCGTGTTTAATTTATAGCTATTGGGATGAATGATGGTTTTGTCGTTTGCTATGAACCGTTGGATTTTATGGCTATCGGAATTATCCAAGTCGCCTGCTTGTATGGGTTTCCAATAATCGGCTTCTAAAGCTTGGGTTACAATGGCTGAGGAGATGGTTTTGCCTACGTCGGTGCCGATTCCGGTGATGAATAGTTTCATAGTTTTTATTTAACCGCAAAGTTCGCTAAGAATGCGCGAAGTTCGCAATGATTTTAACTTTATATTAAAAAACTAAAGATGCTAATAGTTTTAAAACTTCAGAAATTTCTTTTGCTGTGTTGTAGCTGTGGATGCAAAAACGCAGTCGTTCTTGTCCTTCGGGAACAGTTGGAGAGAGAATGGGTTTGACATCAAAACCGTTTTGTTGGAGTTGTAATGCGATGGATTTTACTTTTTCGTTTCCTGGAATAATGGCACATTGAATAGCTGATTTGCTGTACACAAAAAGTGGTTTTAATCCGAGTTGGATTTTGTGTTGGTTGAAGAATTGGATGTTAGTTTTGAGTTGATTGATGGCTTTTTTTTCAGTTTGCAAATGCTGGTAAGCTACTACTATTGTGGCCACAGAATGAGGAGATAAACCTGTTGTATAAATAAAACTTCGGGCGAAATTGACCAAATAACTTTTCAATTCAGCACTACCTAAAATCGCGGCACCGTGGCAACCTAATCCTTTTCCGAAGGTTACAATTCGGGCAAAAATAGTGTCTTGCAATCCATGATATTGAATTAATCCTTCGCCTGAATCTCCGAAAACACCCAAAGCATGTGCTTCATCGAGGACTAAAAAACAATTGTATTTTTGAGAAAGTTGCACCAATTGTTCAAGGTTAGGCGAATCGCCGTCCATTGAGAAGACGCTTTCGGTGATGATATAGACTTCGACAAGCTCAGTCTGACAACGGGTAATAATCGATTCTAAATCGTTCAAATCGTTGTGTTGGAATTTGTACGATTTGGCTTTGCTCATTTGAATGCCGTCGCGGATGGAAGCATGGCACAATTCGTCATACAAAATAACGTCGTTGCGTTGCGGAACGGAAGCAAAAAAACCGACGTTGGCATCATAACCCGAGTTGAAAATGAGTGCTGATTCGGCTTGATGGAATTGTGCAATAAATTCCTCGCTACTGTTGTATAAATGATGGTTTCCTGATAAAAGTCGTGATCCTGTGGCACCGTTTATTTTGATATTATGATCGATTAAATACTGATGCGTTTGATTGAAAATGGATTCAGATTGCGCAAAACCCAAATAGTCGTTGGAAGAAAAATCGATTAAATCGTTGGCTACAGGCAACTGGCGTAAAGCGTGGTTTTGCTTGCGAAGTTGGAGTTTTTGTTGTAAGGATTGTGGCAATTTCTTCATACTACAAATTTATAGCTTTTGAGTATACGTTTTATTGCTTTTCTTATAAAGTACGAATACTAAATTTTACCACAAAGTCACAAAAGAAAATGTTTAAATGACTTTGAAACCTTTTTTTGCCTTTTTTGTTTAAATTTTTCTCGCAAAGACGCAGAGGCGCAAAGATTCTTTTCTATAAAAGACACAAAAAATTTATATTTGACTTTAAAACTTTTGTGTCTTTTGTGTTTAAAATTTCTTGCAAAGACACAAAGATAGATTTGTCTTTAAATATAAAGTTTCTAAAGAAAGTAGGTGGTTCAGCCCCGATAGTAATGGAAAGCCTTTTGAAGGGAATAACTAATTTTTATGCATTATGAAAAGCGACCAACGGAAGCTCTTTTAGAATGCTATAAAAATAGTTAGTACCGAAAAAGCTTGAAATGTATAGCGGGAATGGCTGCATAAAAAAAGCCCAACTGAATGTTGAGCTTTTTGGGAATTTATTTTTGAATTGAATTAGTCGGCCAATACAATTACTTTGTTATCGTTCATTTCGATGGTTCCGGATTCGATTTCTAAAGTGTAGTTTTGGTCGTTGATTTTAACGAACTTTTCTTTTACTTCTTTTTCGAATTTGAAACTTGTTGCTTCGATTTTCACGGTGCCTTTTTTCAAGATCGAAACAACAGGCGCGTGATTGTTTAGGATTTGAAACGAACCGCTCACACCAGGCAAAGAAACCGAAGTCACTTCTCCTTTGAACAATGTTGCTTCTGGTGATACTATTTCTAAAATCATATTTCTTAGTAATTAGTGATTAGTGAATAGTGATTAGCACGTAACTGAATACTGTGACTGTACACTGAACACTGAATTATGCTTCGGCTAACATTTTTTGACCAGCTTCGATTACGTCTTCGATGGTTCCTTTAAGGTTGAAGGCTGCTTCTGGCAAGTGGTCTAATTCACCGTCAATAATCATGTTGAATCCTTTGATGGTATCTTTGATATCAACTAATACACCTGGAATACCCGTAAATTGCTCTGCTACGTGGAATGGTTGTGACAAGAAACGTTGTACACGACGCGCACGCGATACGGCTAATTTATCTTCTTCTGATAACTCTTCCATACCTAAGATAGCGATGATATCTTGTAATTGCTTGTATTTTTGAAGGATTTCTTTTACTCTTTGTGCGCAGTTGTAGTGATCATCACCCAAGATAAGTGGCGTTAAGATACGCGAAGTAGAATCGAGTGGATCTACCGCAGGATAAATACCTAACTCAGCAATTTTACGCGACAATACCGTTGTTGCATCTAAGTGCGCAAACGTTGTTGCTGGAGCTGGATCGGTTAAGTCATCCGCAGGTACGTAAACTGCTTGTACTGATGTAATAGAACCTTTTTTGGTAGATGTGATACGCTCTTGCATCGCACCCATTTCAGTTGCTAATGTTGGTTGGTAACCTACCGCAGAAGGCATACGTCCTAAAAGAGCCGAAACCTCAGAACCTGCTTGTGTAAAACGGAAGATGTTGTCTACGAAGAAAAGTACGTCTTTTCCTTGATCAGAACCCGCACCATCACGGAAGTACTCAGCGATAGAAAGACCTGATAAAGCCACACGAGCACGAGCTCCTGGTGGTTCGTTCATCTGACCGAACACGAAAGTCGCTTTAGAATCCCTCATTCCTACTTTGTCCACTTTGGTCAAATCCCAACCTCCATTTTCCATAGAGTGCATGAATTCTTCACCGTATTTGATAATGCCAGACTCTAACATCTCACGAAGTAAGTCGTTTCCTTCACGAGTTCTTTCACCTACTCCTGCGAATACTGAAAGACCACCGTGACCTTTTGCAATATTGTTGATCAACTCCTGAATCAATACGGTTTTACCTACACCTGCACCACCAAATAATCCAATTTTACCTCCTTTTGCATAAGGCTCGATAAGGTCGATTACTTTGATACCTGTAAATAAAACTTCCGATGAAGTTGATAATTCTTCGAATTTTGGGGCTTGTCTGTGGATAGGCATTCCGTTGGCTCCATCTTTTGGTAAATCTCCCAAACCATCAATAGCGTCACCGATTACATTGAATAAACGACCGTAAACGTCGGCTCCGATTGGCATTTGAATTGGCGCACCAGTTCCGATTACTTCTGTTCCTCTAGACAAACCGTCTGTAGAGTCCATAGAGATGGTACGAACTGTGTTTTCACCAATGTGAGATTGTACTTCAAGGATTAATTTTGTACCATTTTTGTTGATGATTTCTAATGAATCATAAATTTTTGGAAGTTCAGCTTCTTTAGTATCGAATACTACGTCAACAACTGGTCCAATAATCTGAGCAACTTTTCCTATTACTTTTGACATGCTTATGTATTTATTAAATAGCGTTTTGTAATTAAAATCTAGTCGATTTTTTCGAGTGCAAAGATAATTTTTCTAAATTGAAAATCAATACTAAAAAAGGAGTTTTTTCAACTTTTTTTGAATTTTTGTTAATAGAAATGATTTTCGACAGCAATAACGCTTGTAGAAATAAAAAACCACCTACAAAAGCAGGTGGTTTTATAAATCGTTTTAAATAAGTAATTATAACACAGGAGGGAAAAGTATTCTATAATCTGCGTAGCTAACTCCTTTGAAGTTAGAACCGTATTTTGCATTGATAGCCTCTAAGAATTTGTTGGCAATTAAAGCATAGCCTCTTGGACTTGGATGAACACCATCAAGTGAAAAAGCACCTCCAGTTACAAAATCATCAGTCATTGTAAAGCCATTTCCTGAGATACCAGTTGTGGTTAATTGGGTCATTATCGCTTCTGCATCAACAATTGCTAAATTGTTAGCAGCAGCCGCGGCTTCTATTGTATTGTTATAACCTTCAGTAGCCGCTTGAATTTCGGTAACCTCACTAGGCAACAATATGTATCTGTCAGGTAATGGAAAAGTAACTCCTAGCCTGTCTAATGATGTTGGATCATTTCCTGGTAGTGGAGAAACAACACCATCTAAGTTTAAATTAGTATTTCTACCAATTCTTGTAGAAGCGCTTAAACAGATTAAATCAGTAGATTTTGTTTGTCTAACTTGACCAAAAACAGCACCCAAAACAGTTGCTTGCGGAGCAGGAACTCCTCCTCCAATCAAAACTGCTGTCAATTGTGGCCCTAAATCAGCCAAAGTTTCATCTTTGATAATCATTGGATTATTTCCAGTTGTAGAAAGTAGGTTGATTCTATCTCCTTGACCTAAGAATGTTAATGCATTATCAAGTGGGCCATACAACTGGGCATTTAACAATGGAATCAAACTGACCCCACTTGCTGGATCAACCAAATCCGTTTGTTTTAATTGATCGTATTTGATAACATAGAAATAAGGTAATGTTGTTACACTAGGCAAATTAGCAATTACTCCTTTACGTCCTCCTGCTGTCAATTGTGCTATTAACCCATTATAAGCTCCTGTAAATGTAGCTTGAGGCGTTAATGGATTAACAGCTGGATCTCCACCTGCCGTTGCATACCCTAACTCATCATTTCCACCAATCCACAAAGAGAAGAAAGTTGGATTTTGTGCTAGAGCATCTTCTAAAACAGTTTTTGCAGGAGCCGTTGCCATTCTTACAAAATATGGGTTGGCGGTTGGCGGATTTTCACCCAACCCCGAAGGATTTCCATAATTAGGCGCTAATAGGTGAAAACTTTTTGCCCCAGGAATTCCAAAATTATTAAACGTTCCACCTAAAGGTGCTAGAGTAGTTGTTGACACTTGATTGAATGGTGGCAGCGCTACAGAAGAAGGCGCAGTACCATTGAAATACAATCGAGGTGTGAATGTAGTACTTCCTGCAAAACCACCTACATTATCTGCCATAAAAGGAATTCTAAATTCTCCTCCACCGGCTAAGGCAAATTGTTGCGCAAGTATCGCTGGGTATGACCCTTTTTGTCCTTCAATAAACAAAGCATTATCACTAAAACCAGCTGCAAACGAATCACCAAGAGCAACATATTTGCTAAAATCAGCTGATCCAGCAGTTAAGGGTTGACCGTCAGAAGTATTATAAGTAATAACTTCTTCATCTTCAGTACAAGCTGTAAAGGTTAACGAAACCAATAATAGCCATTTTATATTTTTTATCATAACGTATGTTTTTTTGTTATTATGGGTTTATTGTTAAAGAAGCAAAAACTTGAGAACCAATAGCTCCTGCACCTAATATTTGACGGTACTCTCTTCCTCCAATATTGGAAGCTCCAACTTTAAATATTGATTTTAAATAAGGAATAGAATAGTTAATTTGAGCATCTATTACTGTGGCTTCTGAAATCATACCATCAGCAAAAGAAGATTGGTACAAGTACTCACTATTCCATCTTCCGCTTATATTAAATCCAAAGTTTTTGAATAATTTTTCATTTCCAAAAGAAGCTTTAGCTCTGTGTTTTGGTGTATTGAATCCTGCCTCAAAACTTGGGTCTTTTGCTTGATCAAAGTCAAATTGAGCATAGTTGTAGTTTGCACTAATTTCAAAATCTTTGTATACTTTTTTCGATACACCTACACCAAAACCTAATGAATTAATTTCAACATTAGTATTAGTGTAGAGTTGGTAAGCTCTTCTGTCATTTTGTGTTAAAGCGAAAGCCGATTGGAAAGCCGCACTAGGTGGCGCAAAACTTCCGCCTTGACTTGCTGTACCATAGTAAGGTGCAACAACTGTTAAGTTCCCGATGAAATCATTGTAAGTGTTGTAATATCCATTCAAATCGATATTAAATCCTTTCAATTCTCCACGATATCCTACTTCTATTGCACGAACTGTTTCTGGTTTCACGTAATCAACATTTGTTTTAACTAATAAAGAAGATGCCGCTTCAATCGCCGCAAACAATTGTGCCTGATTAGTTGGTCCTGCTGCTGCTACTGCTGCACCAAAAGCGGCTGCAGAAGCTGCGGTATATGAATTAAAATAAGCATTGTTTCCGTTCATGGTTACCGTTGGTGAACCTGAAAAAGCTTGACCATTAGCCGACACAGGAAGATCCTCACTGTAGCGAATTAAATTGTCAGGAGCTGAACCTAAAAGCACTGCATTACCCACATTGAATCCGATGTATTGATCTTGAGTTGTTGGGTTTCTGAAACCTGTTTGGAAAGAAGCTCTAAAATTATGTTGCTTTTTAGCACCTGCCGAAAAAACAGCCGAAGCTCTTGGCGAATAATTCCCATCAAAGTTTTGAGACTTATCATAACGCATAGAAGCGGTTAATTTTAAACGATCTTCTAAGAATTTTTTCTGTGCTTGCAAATAAGCACCATAATCTGTGTAATCAATTTGACTGTCTTTGTCAGTATAAATTCTACCAAAAGAGTTCAACTGATACAAACGGTAAGAACCTCCAATTTGGATTTCTACCACTTTCAACAAGTCTTTGAAATTATAATTTGCGTCCGAATGATAGATTCTTGACTCGTCTACTAACTTAGATCCTGAAAGTACATCTGGATTTGAAGTTACTGTTTTGAAAGCCGCATTGAAAGCATCTGTTCCAGGGATTAATCTTCCTGTATCAGCCACATTTCTTGCCGAAATATGAGCTTGTTCTGGGGTTTGTCCTGCTAAAGTAGACTGAACATATGTTGCAGCATATTGCCCAAACCATGTAGAATCTGGCTTCCACTGTCTGTTAATATTGATCCCTGTAAACAACATATCGTATGAATTTCCACCGTTTTCAGTGGTAGTGTAACCTCTCAAGAAAAAGTTTTTCCCTTTGAATTCCAATTTATGTTGTTGCATGAAGAAATCATTTAGATAATATCTATTTGCCCCTTGATACACTGTGTTACCAAATCCGAACTTACTTTGCCAGATAATTTCAATTTCTTTAGCCCAATCTTTGCTTGCCGTTGCCCAAGGTTTAACATGAACCGAAAAGTCAATTTTTGCATTGCTCACTTTGTTGTCAGTCAAGTCAACTTCATTGTAACCAGTTCTACTTACATTATAATTAGGTAAAATATTATTAAAAACCGTAAACTGAGCTGGTGTAATTGCTCCAGCAGCTAACAAACCATCTGCTACTCCATTTAAATTGGTAGAAACTTCATCACCATAAACATTTACTCCATTATAGTTATAAAATGATCTATCCGCTCCAGGATTAGCTAAATCTTGATAATCAGTTGCATACCAATCCGTCCCTCTCATGTAAGTAAAGTTCCCTTTTGCTGCAAGATGAGGAGTAAATGCTTTTGCCGCTCTTACACCATAATCAGCATAGTCGCGATTTCCAGCAGCTTTTTGGCTTGTTTGTCCGTATTTAACGTAAGCTGAAATTCCTTGTTTTGTAAAAGGGCTTGAAGAATTCATGAATAAAATACCATTGAAAGCATTAGCTCCATACAATGCTGAAGAAGCTCCAGGAAGTAATTCAACGTTGGCAACATCCAATTCAGAAACACCTATTAAATTTCCTAATACGAAGTTTAACAAAGGTGATGAATTATCCATACCATCTACCAACTGCATAAATCTAGTGTTAGCTACCGTAGCAAATCCACGTGTGTTGATTGATTTAAAAGACATACTACTTGTGTTCATGTGTACCTCTTTTAAGTTTTCTAAGCCATCATAGAAAGTAGGAGAAGCCGTTTTTTTGATGTCTTTTGGTGTCATTCTTTCAATCGTGACCGGCGATTCTCTCACACGTTCAGGTGCTCTAGATGCCGAAATTACAATTTCGTCAAGTTTCATGTCTTCAGAAGCTAGAGCAACTTTTAAATTTTGACCATTTGAATTAACATCAACCGTTTGCGATGTAAAGCCAATGCTTGAGACTTCCACTTTGAAAGGAGGTTTTTTAGCCGACTTTAAATTAAATTTTCCATCACCATCGGTTACGGTTCCTGAATTTTCACCAACTACTTTGATGTTTGCACCAGGAATTGGCTGGCCTTTGTCGTCATTGACCGAACCTGAGATTGTAGTTTGCGCAAACGAGATGCTACAAAAAAACAATGTCAAAATAAAATAATAAATCTTCATTAGGTAATAATTTTTGTTGGTTTAAGTAGCCAAAATACAAATATTTTTTAATATTCATAACAAAGCCAAAGTATTTTTTACATATAAACAATTAACAGTTGAAATACTGAAAATTCTACAATTGTTGAATGTTTAGTATATTTTAAAATTGTTGTGCTTTTTAGTAATTTATTATGCGCTCATAGTATTTTTTTGATTTTTTTTCAATAAAACAAAAAAGGCAAGCAAATGCTTACCTTAATGTATTGTTGAAAACTATTACTACTCTACCGTAACTGATTTTGCTAAATTTCGAGGTTGATCTACATTACATCCTCTCAAAACTGCAATATGATACGAGAGTAATTGCAACGGAATAGTAGTTATCAGCGGTGACAAAGCATCTGATGTTTCAGGAATTTCAATAACGTGATCTGCCAAATCTTTTACTTGTACATCACCTTTGGTAACTATAGCTATGATTTTACCACTTCTCGATTTTATTTCTTGAATATTACTTACCACCTTATCGTAGTGGCCTTGTTTAGGTGCAATCACAACAACTGGCATTTTTTCATCGATTAATGCTATTGGACCGTGCTTCATTTCTGCTGCTGGGTAACCTTCTGCATGGATGTATGAAATTTCTTTTAGTTTTAAAGCTCCTTCCAAAGCTACAGGGAAATTGTATCCTCGCCCTAAATACAAACAATTGGATGCATCTTTATAAATTGACGCTATTGTTTTGGCAATTTCATTGGTATTTAATGCTTCTTGCACCTTTTCTGGAATCAACTCAAGCTCTTGTAAATAACGGAAGAAATCAGAATTAGATAATGTTCCTTTTGCTTTTGCCAAACGCAAAGCTATCATTGTAAGAATAGTAATTTGTGTTGTAAATGCTTTTGTAGAAGCTACACCAATTTCTGGTCCAGCATGCGTGTAAGCTCCTGCATGCGTTTCTCTTGAAATTGATGATCCAACCACATTACATACACCAAACACAAAAGCCCCTTTTTCTTTGGAAAGTTTTATTGCAGCCAAAGTGTCGGCAGTTTCACCCGATTGAGAGATGGCAATCACAACATCTTTATTCGTGATAATTGGATTTCTGTATCTAAATTCTGACGCATATTCAACCTCAACAGGAATTCGAGCAAATTCTTCGATAATGTATTCAGCAACTAAACCTGCGTGCCACGATGTTCCACAAGCTATAATTAATATTCGATCAGCATGTAGAAATTTTTCCAAATTATCTTCTATACCCGACATTTGAATGATTCCACTGTTGGCATGAAGACGGCCTCTGTATGTATCTTTAATTACGTTGGGTTGCTCGTAAATTTCTTTGAGCATAAAATGATCGTAACCACCTTTTTCTATTTGTTCTAAATTCATTTGTAGCTCTTGAACATAAGGATCTACTAATGAATCGTCTTTAATTTTTCTAATTTTTAATGGCTTATGCAATCTAACAATTGCCATTTCTTCGTCTTCTAAATAAATTGCATTCGATGTATATTCTATAAAAGGCGAAGCATCTGAAGCAATGAAAAATTCATTTTCACCAACACCTATTGCAAGTGGGCTTCCCAATCGAGCCACCACAATTTCGTCTGGTTTTTGTTTGTCAAACACACAAATTGCATATGCTCCAACCACTTGATTTAGTGCAACCTGAACAGCTTTACCGAGTTTTAAATTGTCCTTTTTCTGAACATCTTCAATTAAATTAACCAATACTTCTGTATCGGTATCTGAAGTAAAAGTGTAACCTCGTTTTAACAACTCCTTTTTAAGAGGTTCGTAATTTTCAATAATTCCGTTGTGAACAATAGCCAAATTACCCGAATTAGACAAGTGTGGGTGAGAATTCACATCGTTTGGAACACCATGTGTTGCCCATCGTGTGTGCCCAATTCCTATGCTTCCGTTTGTAGAAATTTCTCTTGAAGCTCGTTCTTCCAAATCAGAGACTTTACCTTTGGTTTTTGAAACTTTTAAATCTGTTCCGTCAAAAAGCATAACTCCAGCGCTATCGTAACCTCTGTATTCTAAACGCTTTAATCCTTTAATTACAATAGGATAGGCTTCTCTATAACCGATGTATCCAACTATTCCACACATAGTATTATATTTTAATCAGGTTTTGTATAAAATATTTCAAATTTAAGTCTTTTCTCATAATCATCGCTTGAAACTGGGATATTATTTCCCCACAAAATTGTTCCCAATGGATTTGCTACAGACATAGCTGGGATGTATTTCACTTCTGTTCCAAAAGCCGTAAACGGGTTTTTAAGTTTTGCATTACGAGTATCATTAATAGATTCGGTAACTACCAATCCTAAACTTACATTGGTTGAATCGTGTTTAATTATATTTCGAACATGATTGGTCAATCTGATTTTGTATTTGATTCCATTTTTATCTTCATCCAACTGAATAATCCCATCGTGAACAAATTTATTGAATTTGGGATATAATCCATTGGTTGATGTATCATAACTATAGTCGATTATCGGTCGCTTATTCTTTAAATCGTAAAGATAAATTCTGTTCGGCTCATCAATAGTAGTTCCTAGTGTTTGCTTATCAATATTAAAAACCAAATTGGCTTCATTAATCAACCAACCATTGTTTCTAATGTTTAGAATTTCACTGTCAGATAATATCTTAATAACAGCCATCGATCCAGCTCCTCCTTTTAAATACAATCTTTGATCTCCATCAACTGTATTAGGCGTAACAGGGTTTACAAAATTATTTTCAATAAAATTAACGGTTTTTCCGCCCATTTCTATAGTCAGTGTTTTTCTTTCATAAAGGTCATCAGCATCATCAGAATCTTTACCATGGTAAATCATAACTATTTTTCCTTGAGCAAAATTAAGTCGTGCCATTGTGCCTTGAGTCGATGAAGGAGTCTCAGGAGAAGCTTTAAAATACAATCCTTTGAAATAGGTTTTAAAGGCATTATTATCAACCAAACTGCCCGCTGGTGCGTTGACAATTTTATTCATAAAGAAATCTTTATTGAGATCCATATAAATTCCTGGAGCAAGACGTTCTTTTACTGTACCTGCACCTGACTCGTTGTTTTTTAACAACTTTATCTCCGTGCTTTTAAACTCAAAATGTTCATCTTGATCAGGATGCGGCGTTCCTGGAGTTCTGTTTAATCTGTTGTCAAAATTAGTTACATCAGTTACTGCTTCAACTAGGGATTTTTCATCCGAATAATACACTTGTTGTTCTTGTAAATTTGAAGCTGGATCATACGTTCTTAAAAAATAATTGGATTCAAAAACGCCCAACTTAATTTTTTGGGTTCCGCCTTGAATGGAATCCAACTCATAAGTACTATCTCCTGTACCTGAATCTGTACTCTTAAAAGTTGAAAAATAAGGCACATATAAGTAAACTGAATCAATTTTGAATTTTGTTAAATCTTCTTCACCATAAAATTTAGGGTTTGTTGCAGCCAACTCTAATTGAGTCACAAAACTTGCCGTGGTAGTTCCGAAGCCTTCGTTATGATAAAAACCTAGAGAATTAATTGGCAAATTACTCGTTTGAACAGGTCCAATTGGAGCATTGTAAGCCGTAACAGAAGCATAGGCAGAATTAAAATTATAATGAACATCGTCGATCAAATCAGAACCAACTTCATTAAAATCTTTATCACAAGAAACAATAAAAATAATTGTAAATACTAAAAAAACCGTTTTTAAAAATGCGTTGAATTTCATACTTGAATGAACTTTATTATATTTTTTTATAGAAAGAGGTATACGCTTGTGCAAACTCATCTTGAGCGGCGAAAGGTAAAAAAGGTTTTTCTGAAGATTCTATAAATTTTGTTAAACTTGGAGAAAGGTTTTGAGACGCCATAATAACTCCATCTGAATGATTAATTGATGCTTTTATGATATTCTCATAATTTGGCATTTCTAAACTACTAATTGATTCATGTGGTATACCATCAAACTTTATTTTATTGATCATTTCCATGTCAAGGTTGCCATCAAATGACTGACCGTAAACTGAAGTTACAATTTTAGTTTCTGAAAAAAGAGCTTCATTTTTATAAAAATGTTTCATATAAATTGGCAACAAAGCCGCCATCCAACCATGAACATGTATAATATCAGGAACCCAATTGAGTTTTTTCACGGTTTCAACAACGCCTTTGGCAAAGAAAATAGCTCTTTCATCGTTGTCAGGATACAAAACCCCATCTTCGTCAGAAAAAGTAGCTTTTCTTTTAAAATACTCATCATTATCAATAAAATAAACCTGAATTCTTTCTTTGGGAATTGATGCTACTTTTATAATCAGCGGCATATCTAAGTCGTTGACTACCAAATTCATTCCCGACAAACGAATTACTTCGTGCAATTGATGTCTTCTTTCATTTATATTTCCATACCTAGGCATAAAAATTCGAATTTGTCCGCCTAAGTCATTGATCATTTTTGGTACTTCATACGACATTAAAGAAACTTCATTTTCTGCTAAATAAGGCACCACTTCAGATGATACATATAATATCCTCTTGTCTTCCATATTGTATTTTTTTGTTTATTGGAAATAAAAAACAGGCAAAATTACAAAATTTTATGCAGTTATTTACTAAAGTAGTAAGTTTGTACCCGATTTTAATTAAAAAAGCATGCTCATTTTTGACAAAAAAGTAGAATTAATCAAGCACTTACAGCTTCAACGTGGTAAAAATTCTACTGTGGGATTTGTTCCTACCATGGGCGCTTTACACCGAGGCCATTTGTCGTTGCTAGAAAAATCGTTAGCCAACAACAAAATTACTGTGATTAGTATTTTTGTAAACCCAACACAATTTAACAACCCTGATGATTTGCTTAAATACCCAAGAACACTCGAAAGAGATGTCGAAAAAATCAAAACCATTTCCGATTCAATTGTGGTATACGCTCCTACTGTAGACGATATTTATGAAGGAAAAACCCAATCAAACCACTATAATTTTGATGGATTGGAAAACCAAATGGAAGGCAAATTTCGCCCAGGTCATTTTGACGGTGTTGGCACTGTAGTACAACGATTATTTGAAATTGTGCAACCCAATACTGCTTATTTTGGAGAAAAAGATTTTCAACAATTGCAAATAGTAAAAAAACTAGTTGAAATTGAAAAAATTCCTGTAAAAATAATTGGCTGTCCAATTTTTAGAGAAGCCAACGGCCTTGCAATGAGCTCTCGAAATGAAAGACTTACAGCTAATGAACGCCAACAAGCATCTATCATATTTAAAACCATTCAACAAGCAAAACTACTTTTTGGCACGAAATCTGCTAAGGAGGTTGCTGAGTTTGTAAACAAAACATTTCTTAATCATCCAATTTTCGAATTGGAATATTTTGAAATTGCCGATGAAGCCACTTTATTGCGTTGCATTCGAAAAAATAAAAACAAGAAATACAGGGCTTTTATTGCCGTTTTTGTTAACAAAATCAGATTGATTGATACTATTTCATTAAATTAATTTAACTTTGCCCCATGCAAATTCAAGTTGTAAAATCAAAAATTCACCGCGTTAAAGTAACTGGCGCAGATTTGAACTATATCGGTAGCATTACTATCGACGAAGCCTTAATGGAAGCTTCCAATCTTATTGAAGGCGAAAAAGTTTCGATTGTAAACATCAATAATGGCGAGCGTTTTGAAACTTATGCTATAAAAGGAGCAAAAAATTCGGGAGAAGTTACACTCAATGGTCCAGCTGCCCGAAAAGTGCATCCAGGCGATATCATCATTATCATTTCGTATGCTACATTGGAATTTGAAGAAGCAAAAACCTTCAAACCATGGTTAGTTTTTCCTGACGAAACCAACAACTTATTGAAATAATCTCTTGAAAAAAATTGCGAACACGTGGTTGTCGTTACTTATTCCTTTATTAATTGGAATTAGTATTATCTATTACCAATACACCACTTTATCTGCAACAGAACTAGACGCAATCAAAACTAGTTTTCAAAAAGCCAACTACAACTATATTTATCTTTCCTTAATTATAGCTGTTTTGGGACATTGGTTTAGAGCCTATCGCTGGGAATTTTCATTGAATCATTTGGGCTATAAAACTCAATTTAAAAACAATTTTCTTACCGTTTTTGTATCGTATTTGGTCAATTTAACTATTCCTCGTTCGGGTGAGATTTCGCGAGCTGCTTTATTAAAAAAATACGAAGAAGTACCTTTTGACAAGGGTTTCGGAACCATTGTTGCAGAACGAATTGTTGATTTATTGATTTTTCTTCTGTTTGTTTGCATTGGTTTTTTCTCTCAATTTGACAAATTATACCAATTTTTGATTAGCAAAAACATTCCTATTCAATCACTCATTTCCTTTGCAATAGCTACTGTAATTTTGGTGGTGATTTTTATTTGTGTATGGATTTACGCCGAATGGAAAATCATCAAAAAGCTAAAAAAGAAACTCTCTGGTTTGATAGAAGGTATAATGAGTGTTTATCAAATGGAAAAAAAATGGTGGTATATTTTTCATTCATTTATGATATGGATTTGTTACCTAACAATGTTTTATGTAGCTATTTTCGCTCTTCCTGAAACCACAAACATTAGTTTTGACATTGTTGTAATGGGTTTCATTTTCGGAAGTCTTGCCGTCGGATTTACCAATGGCGGATTGGGAGCTTATCCTTTATCTGTTGCCTTAATTTTTTCACTTTACGGAATTCCGAATGGTGTAGGAACCGCTTTTGGGTACTTGGTATGGACGTCACAAACACTGCTCACTATTTTACTCGGATTGGTTTCGTATTTACTTTTGCCTATCGTGAATAAAAAATAAATTACTATCTTGCTTGGAATTTTAATACTAAAAATTTCAACGGATAGTCTTATGAAAAAAATCCTTTCTTTACTATTTTTTATAGTTTCTCTTGCCTCTCAATCCCAAATCATAAAAGACACTATTTCGTCTAAAAGCTTACAAGAAAAGAGAGAAATTCTCATTTCATTGCCCGAAAATTTTGATAAAAATGCCAAAAAAACCTATCCTTTATTGGTTTTGATGGATGGCGATTACTTGATGAATCCGTTTCACGGCGCACTCTCTTTTGGTAATTTTTGGGACGACTTACCCGAAATGATTATTGTCGGAATCAGTCAAAACAAAAACGACGAACGTTTTGATGATTGTACGGTAAGTGAAGAAGGTTTACCTGAAGCCAAAGGTGCTCGTTTTTTTGAATTTATTGGCGGCGAAGTTTTATCGTATATGGAATCAAAATACGGAAACTCTCCATTCAAAATCATTGCAGGTCACGACGTTACTGCTGGGTTTTTGAATTTCTTCCTGTACAAAGACAATCCGCTTTTTAACGGATATATCTCAATTAGTCCTGAACTTTCAACCAATATGGATGCTAATGTTGCGAATCGATTGAGTATTCTTCAAAAAAATGTCTTTTACTATTTGAGCGTTGCCGATGGCGATGTAAAAAAGATGAAAGAAGCTACCAAAGTGCTTCACGACAACATCAGCAGTATAAAAAATGATAATTTATATTACAAATTTGATGAAGTACCAAATACATCACATTATTCGCTAGTTTTACACTCCATTCCCAAAGCTTTGTACCATTTTTTTGCTACTTACCAACCCATTTCAACCTCAGAATTTCAGGAAAAAATTGTCAAAATGGAAGGAGGCTATGTTGATTATTTAAGAAACAAATACGAATTATGTGAAAAAACACTAGGTATAAAAGTTCCCGTTAGAATCAACGATTTCAGAGCCATTGAAGCTGCCATTGTAAAAAATAAGGCTACCAACGAATTCGAACAACTAGCACAAGTAGCCAATAAATATTACCCAAAAACCATGTTAGGCGAATACTATTTGGCCCGTTTTTATGAAGCCAACGAAGATTTCAAGCGTGCTGCAAAATCCTATCAAAACGCCTTTACCATGGAAGCCATTGGCGATTTAACCAAAGACATGATGTTAGAAAAAGCAGACGAACTTAGAACAAAGATTAAAAAATAAGTTGGGTAATGGCCAAAATAAAAACGTCCTTCTTTTGTCAGAATTGTGGAACGCAATACGCGCGTTGGCAAGGGCAATGTAATTCGTGTAAAGAATGGAATACCATTGTAGAAGAAATCATCCAAAAAGAAGAAAAAGTAGCTTGGAAAACTGAAACTACTTCGATAAAAAAAGCAACCAAACCACTTTTAATCAAAGAAATTGATGCCACTCAAGAAGTGCGAATGGATTCTACTGACGAAGAACTCAATCGTGTGTTAGGCGGCGGAATTGTTCCAGGCTCATTGATCCTTTTGGGCGGTGAACCTGGTATTGGAAAAAGCACATTACTACTTCAAATATCCTTAAAATTACCCTATAAAACCTTATACGTTTCGGGCGAAGAAAGTCAGAAGCAAATCAAAATGCGCGCCGAACGCATTAATCCCAATAGTGATCGTTGTTACATTTTAACGGAAACAAAAACACAAAATATCTTCCGTCAAATCCAAGAAATTGAACCTCAAATTGTGATTATTGATTCAATTCAGACCTTGCATACTGATTATATCGAATCATCGGCAGGAAGTATTTCGCAAATTAGGGAAACTACTGCCGAACTCATCAAATTTGCCAAAGAAACCAATGTTCCTGTGATTTTGATTGGTCATATTACCAAAGACGGAACCATTGCTGGACCCAAAATTTTGGAACACATGGTCGACACCGTTTTGCAATTTGAAGGCGACAGAAATCACGTGTATCGCATTTTACGTTCACTCAAAAACCGTTTTGGTTCGACAGCTGAACTCGGAATTTATGAAATGTTAGGTTCAGGCTTACGCGAAGTTTCCAATCCTTCTGAAATTTTAATTTCCCACAAAAACGAAGAACTTTCGGGAACCGCAATTGCTTCAACTTTAGAAGGAATGCGCCCACTAATGATTGAAATTCAAGCTTTGGTTTCGACCGCCGTTTATGGAACACCACAACGAAGCACAACTGGCTACAATGCCAAACGACTCAACATGATTTTGGCTGTACTTGAAAAAAGAGCTGGTTTCCGATTGGGTGCCAAGGATGTTTTTTTGAATATTACAGGTGGAATTTCGGTGGATGATCCTGCCATTGATTTGGCTGTTGTAGCTGCTATTTTGTCGTCCAACGAAGATATTTCTATTGATAAAGGCTTTTGTTTTGCAGGAGAAGTTGGTCTTTCGGGCGAAATTCGTCCAGTTAATCGTGTGGATCAACGCATTCAAGAAGCAGAAAAATTGGGTTTTTCTACCATTTTTGTTTCCAAATACAATAAGATTTCAATAAAAAATCCGTTAATAGAAATAAAACTTGTCGCTAAAATTGAAGATGTGGCAAGCGAATTATTTGGATAACTTTCAAAACCCTAAAAATGAAAAAAATTACCTTGTTATTGTTCGGATGTTTCTTTTTGCTTATTTCTTGCAACCAATCGGATTTGTATCACAAAATATACACCGACTTTGACACTAATCGCTGGTTGGAAAAAGACACCAAAACATTTGAATTTACTATCGATGACACGACTAAATCATACAATATTAATTTTATTTTTAGTCATGTGTATGATTATCAATTCAAAAGCGTCCCCATTCAAATTGCCATTACTGATCCGTCTGGAAAAGATGAAAAACAAAGCATCGATTTACAAATAAAAGACGATTCAGGCAAACAATTGGCCGATTGTAGCGGTGATGTTTGTGATCTTTTCTATCATTTAAAGGGAAAAACACCTCTTCAAAAAGGAAACTACAAAGTAGTAATTTCGCATTCTTTTGAAGGACCTTATTTACCGAATGTTTTGGGCGTTGGCCTTAGTGTAAGCGAAGTAAAATAGCACAATTATATTCTTTTTTTGCATCACAAAATGCTTTATATTTACATTTTAAGTAAAGCATTTGTATGTCTTCAACCGATTCAAATACCGAAGTTTTAGTGGGCGAACCTAATTTGTTGCTCAGTTATCTTTATCCTAAAAAGGTATCACCTGAATGGATTGAAAAATACCAAAATGCAGTTCGAATTTTAAATTTACCTTTAAACGATCAAGAATTATCAATCCTTCGATTTGCGATACAACACCCAAACTTAATTTCGTTTATTGATGGCGGTTTGTCGTTGTTTAAACCACAAAGTAATTTAAAAAAACGCTTTGTTGTTGCGACTTCCATTGTAGAAAGTGCACCACAGTCTTTCGATTTATTTTTAAATTCGGATGCAATAAAGTTTCCGAAATGGCGACTTTTTCAACTCGGAATTCAAACAGTTTTTACACTTTCGATGGCTTATTTATTATTCAATTTGAAAAGATGGAAATAAACGAGTACATAGTAGTGGGTTCTGGATTTTGTGGCGTTATGGCGGCCAAAACACTCCTTGAGGCTGGCGTAAAAGTACGTATGCTAGATGTTGGTATTTCTTCTAAAATTGAAGCAACTTCAACTGAAAACTCTTTCATCAACATTCGAAAAAACGATCCTAATCAATCGGATTTTTTGATTGGAAAAGAGTTTGAAGCATTGGCCAATTTACTCCAAAAAAATCCTATTCACCTTACACCCAATCGGTCATTTATCACCGAAAAAGTAACCCAATTGCTTCAATGGAAATCGGGTGAATTTGTACCAACAGAATCACTTGCCAAAGGCGGACTCGGAAATGGTTGGGGTTTGGGCAGTTTTGTGTATTCTGACAACGAACTAAAAGAAACTGGTTTGGATGTTGTGGAAATGAAAAAAGCGTACCAATGGGTTTCGAAACACATCGGAATTTGTGGAGCAAATGATAACTCATATACTACAGCAACTGGAAACTTATTTGAACTTCAAAAACCCATTCGGCTCGATTTTAATGGAGAAACCTTGTATAAAAATGCCTTGAAACAGCAAGAAAAATTAGAAGAGAACGGATTTGTTGTAGGACGAACACCTTTAGCAATCAGTACAGAAAATGACCTGAACGGAAAAATTCATCAGGAAGACGATTTGGATTTTTATTCCGTTGGGGCTTCTTCGGCTTATCGCCCGCAAGTGACGTTGAATGAGCTGTATCAAAATCCAAACTTTCAGTATCAAAACCATCAATTGGTAATGGATTTTAAGGAAATAAATAACCAAATTATTCAAGTCAATACGTTGGATATTTCATCGAATGAAAAAAAAGTATTTTACACCCAAAAGCTCTTACTTTCGGCTGGAACGTTGGCTACAGCACGGATTATTATGCGTTCGTTAGCTTTAGAAAAATTGCCTATTATTTGCAATCCTTACACTTACATTCCCTCATTGCAAATCAAACATTTAGGCGCAAAAAACACCAACTATCAAACGGGTTTGGCGCAATTGAGTTTGTATTATGACGCTCAAAAAACCCAGACCAACATTGCCATGGGTTCGCTGTATTCGTATCGATCACTCATGGGATTTCGTTTGTTGCATCAATTTCCAATGGACACTAAAAACGGAATGAAATTATTAAAATTAATACAACCTGCGCTTAATATTACAGGCGTTTTTCATCCTGAATATGGGTCGGAAAACAAATTCATCGAACGCATTTTCGACTCTAATTCGCCCACCAATGACAGCATGAAAAGCCGTTATATTTTATCTGAAAAAGAAGAAAAAACCATTCGGCAAACGGAAAAAGCCTTTAAAAAAACCCTACAAACCTTGGGAACTATTCCGCTTAAATTGCAACAAAATCACCACGGTTCAAGTATTCATTATGGTGGAACAATGCCTTATCATCAACAAAACTCAAAAGCTTCACTAGCAAAAAACGGCTTGCTCACAGGTTTTAAAAATGTATTTGTTACTGATGGCTCAGGATTTCAATTTTTATCTGGAAAAGGATTAACTTTAACCCTGATGGCACATTCACATTTAATAGCAAAAAATGCCTTACGAAACGACTAAACATATTGTCATTACAGGCGCAAACGGCAGCATTGGTTCGGCTTTAACACGTTATTTTAGCCAAAGAAACTATACGGTGACAGCTTTGGTCCGTAAAAAACCAAATAATCCCATTGAAAACGTAGATTATCAGTCATACGAATTGGAATCGAACGCCGAAATGCCCTATTTAACTAGTAATTCTGTTGTGATACACTGCGCGTATTCTAAAACGAAAACCCAACCCGACAGCAATATTTTAGCGGCAAATCATCTACTGAATGAAGCTCGAAAAAGAAAGGTTTCCCAATGCATTTTCTTGTCGAGTATTTCGGTTTTATCGACATCTGCATCGTATTATTCAGAGCAAAAAAAAGCCATTGAACAATTATTTAACGCCGGAAACGATTTGATTCTTCGTCCGAGTTTGGTTTTGGGAAAAGGCGGGCTTTTTGAACAAACACTACAGACACTTCAAAAAAGCAGATTTCTTCCTTTGATTAACGGCGGCAATCAACCGATTTATTATGTTGGAATGCACGATTTGGTTCGCTATGTCGAAGAGAGTATTACCAACGATTTGAAAGGAATTCACACCATTACAAATCCGACACCAATTGACTATAAAAATTTTTATACCTCGATTGCTCAACAACTTGGTTTTAAAATAACACCTATTCAGGTTCCTTTATTTCTGATGAAAACAGCTGTTTTCTTGAATTCTTTTTTACCCAGACCTTTTATAACTAAAGACAATTTGAAAGGCTTGCTCCAATCACCAACTTTAGAAATAGATAAGACTGCTGCTTTTGAATACCAATCGTTGGAAGCAATTTTAACTAATTTCAAGCGGTAAACCTTTGCTCACCAAGAAATTTCCCATCACCAAATAATCCAAATCGGAATGTACAAACGAATGTACAGCGTCTTTTGGCGAACACACAATGGGTTCGGCTTTGATGTTAAACGATGTGTTCAAAACCACTGGATGACCCGTTAACATCTTGAATTCATTGAGTAACTTACGCATATTCGGATTTTCCTTTTCGTTGACCGTTTGTATTCGAACCGTGCCGTCAACATGTGTAATCGCGGGCATGAGTTGTTGGTATTCTTTTTTCACACCATACACCAAAAGCATATACGGATTGGGCAAATCGTGGGTAAAATAATTTCCGCATTCTTCTTCATTGACAATCGCGGCAAAAGGTCGGAAAGGTTCTCTGAATTTGATGCGATTGTTAATCGTATCTTTCATGTCTTTGGGAAACGGACTGGCCAAAATACTTCGATTACCTAACGCACGCGGACCGTATTCCATAGCACCCTGAAACCAACCAATAATGTAATTTTGATGTAAAATTTTGGCCGTTGTCGAGTAGATCTTCTCGCCCAAATCAATGTAATTCAATTGACTTTTTTGCAATTCTTTTTCGTATTCTTCACGCGAATAATTGTTACCAAGAAAAGCCGTTTCCATGACAAACTTTCGCTCTCTTTTTAAAATTTGATGATTGTAATAAAAAGCACTTCCCAACGACGTTCCCGAATCGCCAGCGGCGGGTTGAATAAAAATATTTTTGAACAAACCCGATTGCACTAATTTTCCGTTGGCGACACTATTTAAAGCCACACCGCCAGCCAAACAAATGTTCTCGGATTGCGTTACTTTTTTGAGGTACGTTCCCATGTGAAGGAATAATTCTTCCACAATTCGTTGTGCACTGGCCGCCAAATCCATTTGCTCTTGGTTCCAATTTCCCGTTCCTATTTTGGAAGACCCGAATAAATCGGTGAATTTTTTGCTCACGCCGCTTTTACGCGAATAATGGTAACTAAAATACGACATGTCAAAACGGTATTTTCCGTTATCTTCAAACGTAAACAAACTTCGCAGTTGGTTATAAATCTCGCCATTCGGATTTCCGAAAGAAGCCAAAGCCATCAATTTTCCTGGACCTTCGATCAGTTTGAATCCCAAATGCATTGAAATGGCTTGGTAGAAAGCGCCCAACGAGTACGGCGTGTTAATCGTGGCTATTTTTTGGATGGAATTTCCTTTTCCGTGTGCCAACATTGTCGTGGCCCACTCGCCTGCACCATCAATGGTTAAAATGGCTGCCTCATCAAATTTTGAAGGGAAAAAAGTACTCGCAGCATGGCACAAATGATGTTCGATATAATGAAATTGAAACTTTGCCTTTTTCCCATCAGAGAAACTAGTTCGGATTCGATTAGGAACACCATACATATCTTTAATATAATTGAGCATCCCGAGGTTTTCTTCTACTTCAAAATGGCGTTGTTCGCGAAGCAATTGCGGCACTTTATCAAAAAACTTGAAGAAATAAACGGGAATGTTTTTTATCGTGATACTCGGTTTCCAAAAGAAAGAAATGTGATCAATATCGGCAATGGAAATTTGAGCAAAATCCAAACAGGCTTGAATGGATTTCATCGGAAATTGACCATCGTGTTTTTTTCGGGTCAATCGTTCTTCTTCAACTGCAAAAACCAAGATATCATCTATGATAAGTGAAGCTGAAGAATCGTGACCAAAAGCGTTTATTCCTAAAATAATCATGGCTGTTGTTTTTGTTGTTGTAAGGCGTAGGCTAGATTTTGCTTCAAATAGGAATTATTTGGGTTAATCGAAATGCCCTTTTTACCGGCTTCGATTGCTTTGTCCCAATTTTTGAGTTCAATGTAAGCCGAACAAATGTTGTTGTACGCCAAATCGTAATCAGGCTTTAATTGGAGCGCATTATAACAAGCTTCTATGCATTTGTCAAACTGTTTGTTGTTGTAATATTGAAGGCTCAAATTGAGGTAATTTTCATGGTTCGGATTATTTTTAACCATTGCTGCGGCTTTCTCCAATTCGTTGGTATAAAAATTTCCTCCTTTGGAGGCTAACTGTTCCATCGTCGCTTTCAATTTGAGTAAATCGTTGTGTTTGGGGCTCAACATAAGGCCTTTTTCAAGATACTGATTCGCCTCGTTGATTCGGTTTCTACGGTATAAAAAATCAGCATAATAATAATAGCCTTCGGGCAAAATTGGGTCAATTGCTATTGCTTTTTTGAAATGAATTTCAGCTTCTTCATAGGCATTTTGCGTGTTCTTCAGTATGGCAATATTGATTAATGCATATGGATACTCAGGCCAAAGTTGAATAGCTTTGGTAAATGCTTTTTCTGCTTCTGTAAAGCTACCTCGTTCCATCAAAGCCAATCCATAATTCATCCAAGCTCTGCCGTTAAGCGGTGCATTGACGGTCGCATCTTTCCAGATAGATTCGGGTGAATGCCATTTCGAATTGTGTTGGTAGGTAGCCCTAGCGTGCAAGACCAAAACCAAAGGAATTCCCATTAAAAACAGAAGCTTAAATTTGGAATGATAGCGATTATATAAATAGGTTATTCCGTAGGCGAAAGCTATAAACAAACCTATGTATCCAAAAAAAGGTCGGTGATCGTTAAGCACTTCAGCCAAGGGAATAAAACTTGATGTAGGCAAAAGTGCAATCAGAAACCAAAGTATACCAAAGGCAATTGGAGCATGGTTTTGGGAAGTTTTAAAGGCCACGTAAAGTAGCCCAAACAAAAAGGCAAACCCAATGATGACCCGATCGTCGAAAACACGCGTAACTATTGTCCAATCTGAATCGATAACCAAATTGGCAGGAAGTATAAAATTATTAAAATAATGCAAAATCACGTACGGTTGCGATAGCGCATAATGTAGCACATCGGACGAGCCAGAGCTCCAAAGCGAAGGCGTCATTTTTCTTGAAAAAACTATCAATACCAAAGAGAGTAGCAAGGGAGCAGTGCATTGACCAATTACTTGCAGGAGTATTCCCTTTTGGCTGGTAAAGACTTCTTTGAGCGAAACCTTTTGTTCAAATAGGATTTTATAAACAATAAGAAGTCCTACAAACATGATGGTTGGTTCCTTTACTGAAAAACCAACAACTACTGGAACCATGTACAGGTAAAATTTTTGCCATTTGGGAAAATATAAATAAAGGCAAAAAGCACTAACGACCATCAAGGTTGAGAAGGAATCTGCGCGTTGGATAATGTAATTGATTGTAGCACTGTTGGCGGTGTGTAGCCAAAACCAGAGCGTTACTAATAAACTTGTTGTAATAGCCGTTTTGGGAGTAAAGTAATGAGCCAATATTTTTTTTACAAAAGCAAACAAAACCAATCCCAGTACTATAAATGATATAAAAATAGAAATATGATAGTACAACGGATTCGGGTTGGTTTCGCCTCCTATCCAATAGTCAATAGCATTTAATGTCGTTAATCCAGGGCGATAGGCCTGATTGGCTGGGAGTGAACTTATGGTGGATGCATCTGAAAAAAAAGTTGAGATGTTATGGATATCTCGGATGTAGAGATTATTTACAATGGTATGATTGTCGTCAAACTCGAATGGATTGGTAAAATGATTTGAATATGTCACCAATGCGATTCCAATGGCAATACCAAAAAACAATAATTGTTTGGGTTTTGATAGTGTATTTTCAATCATAATGTAAAGAATTATTTAGATTGCTTTTCTAATTTTTCGTTGATGAATGCGATTTCTTGTGTTAGATTTTTGATATCGTTTTTTTGTTTGGATAAAATGATACTCAAATGCAACGAGTACACAATTAGAGCTATAAACAACATGATAAACAAAATGGCTGGCGGATAAAAAATACCGAAAAAGTGAGCCAACACATCAATTCCTTCGCGCCAAAAGGCAAACAGATTGAGAAACATCGAACATAAAATCCAGATGACGCTAAACTCTTCGCGCAGTCTTTTTTTGACAATCAATCGGAAAACCCAAATTAAAAAAATACTGCTGGCCGAAATACTAATAATTTGAATAAAAGACATCGTATTATTTTTTAAAAATGAAACCTAATTTTAAAAACAGTATTGCCAAACTCACTTTAATCATGTAGTAGAGCGTGGAAAATCCAGAAATGGAAGAAACACCGTCTTTGCGTTCTTTCATTTCAACACCTACTTCGCCTACTTTTAATTTGTGTAATAGCGCATAAACCAGTGATTCGGGTTCAGGATATTTGTCGGGATAATAACGGGAAAATAATGCTAACGCTTTTTGGTTGTACAAGCGATAACCCGAAGTACAATCGTAGATTTTTTTCCCTGTGGTGATGAAAATGAGTTTATTGAGAAAATGAATGCCAAATTTGCGCAGATAGGTCGATTGAAAACCTTCGGAACTCAAATAGCGCGATCCGATGCACAAATCTAGGTTGGTATGTAACGTATGTTGGATAATTTTGTGCAATTCGCTTGGCGGATGTTGACCATCACCATCCATTTGAATGGCAAAATCAAAATGATTTCGGTAGGCATATTTGATACCACTTTGTACGGCGCCTCCAATCCCGAGATTATTTACCAAATGAAGATGAGTCGCTGAATTGGCTTTAATATTAGAAAGTGTGTTATCCGAAGAACCATCGTTAATAGGAAGCACAAACAAATCGGTGTTTTCGATTTCAATTTGTTTTAAATCGTGCAACAGCGGAACAATATTTTGTTCTTCGTTGAAGCACGGAATAATGATTAAAGCTTTTCTTCGTTTCAAATTCATAATTCAAAAGATTTTCGTTGTTGATCAAAAATCATTCGGTTGAAAATTGGGTAAGCAAACGCTCAAGGTATTCTTCTATGATGGTCATTCCTTCATAGTTAATCCACTGTTCATCATCGTTAATGGTGTGATAATCAGAGTGAATTCCAGTGGTGAAACTCAAACACGAAATGCCTTTTTCGGCGAACCACTTCAAATCACATTGGTAAATTTTATCGCTGTAATTCGGCATCAAATTCCCATCAAACAAAACATTGTCAAAAATTTGATCTTGTGCTGATGTAAGTGTATTTCTGCCATACACATTAAACACTTTTCGGTCTGCATCCAATCGTCCGACCATATCAAAATTGATAGCCAAAGCAATCGGTTTGAACTTTTCTTGAGCCAACTTTGAAAACGCTTCTGAACCAAATAAGCCAATTTCGTGGGCTGAGTAGGAAACAAACAAATAGTTGTATTTTTTGCTTTGCCAATTTTTAAAATTTTTGGCCAAACTCAACAATAGAGCAACTCCTGAAGCATTATCGTCGGCACCATTGTGAATGCCTTTTTTGCTGTAACTTCTCGAAATTCCTTCGCCAAAACCCAAATGATCGTAGTGAGCACCTATCAAAATGGTTCTAGATGCTTTGTTATCAATATAACAGTAGACATTTTTCGACTTTTTTACAGAAGTGCTATCTTTTCTTGTGTAGGCGAAAAACTGAAATTGCGGTTGAAACCGTTTGAGCTTTTTCCACTTACTGAAGATAAAATCGGCTGTTTTTGCTTCATAAATTGTTGATGCTGCTCTTCCTTGAAGGCTATCATTGGCTAAGAAACTAATGATTTCTTTGAAGTAAGCATATCTGTTTGTATCTTTAAGATTTTGTCCGAAAGATAAATACGAAAGCAATAATAGAATCCAAACAACAAGTGATTTCATGGGTTTTCAATAAAAAACTTTCCTGTAAAAATACAGGAAAGCTTTCTAATTGATAGTAATTGAAACTATTATTTTTTATTTCTAGCTGCTGCTTCTTGTAGCATTTTAGTTTTATCTTCTCTTGAAGGGTTTAATTGACTTGGATAGTTTTTGTTCATTTGTAACTTCGTACCATCCCACCATAATCCTTCTCCGCTGTGCTCTTTGTCACCATCGTTAAACAATACTTTGTCCAAGTTTTGATCAAACGATTTGTCTTTGATAAAAGCAGGAACCGTTGTTGATTGTGCATCTACTCTATCTCCTACAGCGATCCAAGAAATTTCAACTGTTGAGTTACCGTTGTTTAATTCTTTGATGGTAAATCCATCTTTGTTTACTGATTCGATATATACACCATTACATTGTCCCATTGGAGTAATAGTTACTACTGGGCTTTCGCCTAATAATCTGGCATAATTTTGATCAAAAGCAATAGTAGCCGACCCGTTTACTAATTGTGCTCTTCCTTTTTTATAGATAACTGCCTCTGTAGAAGTCACCGCATATGCAGGTGTCATTTCAGTTCCGTTAGAAACCATTTCTACATTTTTACCTGAAGTATACACATCGCCAACATTGTACGAAGCAAATAATCCTCCTTTGTTTAATTGACCAATTACATTACCGCGAGTCATAGTACCTACCATTCCGTGGAAACCACCACCAATACCAGCATCTAAGTTGTTAGGTGCAAAACCACCTCCAGATGCATAAGCAGAACTACCGTAAACACCGTAGTTTAATAAACCACTACTTCTGTATCCCAATGAACCCCAGTATAAACCACTTACGTCAGCTCCATAAGTTCCTCCACAACGTGAGTAATCATTGTAGTTCCAACCACCAACTCCAAAAGTATAAACATCTCCCCAGAAGTTATACCCGCGGGTAGCATCGTTAGCAACATTTTGACCATATCCTGTACCGTCGTTTTGAGAATCGCGTGTACGGTATCCAAACAGAGAGGATTGACCATCACCATTTACTGTGAGTTGTTGTTGGTAAACATACATTCTGTATTGAATTAATGGAGCAATGTTAACTCCAATATTTCCTGTTGTGTTTTCTTGCATGATTGAATTTCCTAGCGTATTGGCTGAAAGGAATTTAGGGTGATAACCTGTAGTTCCTGTCACACCTCCAGGCCCTGTTGCTCCTGTAGCTCCTGTTGGACCTTCTGGGCCTTGTGGACCCGCTGGACCTTGTGGGCCTGCTGGACCTGTGGCTCCATCTAATCCGTTGGTACCATTAGTTCCGTTTGTACCAGCTGCTCCTGTAGCTCCTGTGGCTCCTGCTGGACCCGCTGGACCCGCTGGCCCTGTGGCTCCATCTAATCCGTTGGTACCATTAGTTCCGTTTGTACCAGCTGCTCCCGTAGCTCCTGTGGCTCCTGCCGGACCCGCTGGACCCGCTGGACCAGTTGCTCCATTAGCACCGTTTGTCCCATTTGTTCCTGCCGGACCCGCTGGACCCGTTGCTCCATTAGCACCGTTTGTCCCATTCGTTCCTGCTGGACCTACTGGGCCTGCAGGACCTTGTGGACCTGTTGGACCCGCTGGACCTTGTGGTCCGGCCGCTGAATTAGCTGCGTACAAAGCATAAGGAGCACTTAATAACTCACTTGTACTAGTAACTGCATAACTTGTTCCACCTGTAGGATCGGTTTCTGTTTTTACAAAATAAGGACCTGCTCCCCAGTTGATACTTGCCATACTACCTGAAACTACAGTTCCGTTACCAATTGCTAAAGTAGCCAAACCATTGGCATTAGTTGTCACAGAGTGAGTTTCTTGATAAACAACAGTTCCTGATGCGGAACCTTGAAGAATACTAATACGTACTCCAACTGAAGCATTGGCAACTAAAGTATTAGCATTATCTCTAACTACCGATTGGTAGCTCATTTTTTGTGGTGCTTGCGCAAAGGAGATTGCTCCTAATAACATAGCACTAAATAGTAAAATTCTTTTTTTCATAATATCTGATTGTTAGTTGTTGTGTTTAATTATTTTTTAATAATTTGAATGTTTTTACTCGCTTGTTTCCTTCGAGTACATTAACAAAGTAGCATGCTTCCGCAAACTCTTCTACATTGATAACGGTTTCATTTGAAAGAATCCTCCCATTACGAATGATTTTTCCAGTAACATCTGTTAATTCGTAAACCAAGCCTGTGCCTTCTTTAGTGATGTCTAACGACAAAATAACCGAAGTTGCGGTTGGGTTAGGAAACAACGTTGCAGTAAACGATTCATCATGGCCAGGAATAGCTAAAACAAAAATTTCAAACGGTTGTTGAACTCCTTGATTTATTGAACCATTAGAACCACTAGCCGATTCATATGCTACCTGACCAATGGAGTAACTCACAGAGCCTCCAGAGCTAGAAGCATCGCCACCAGTAGACACAACATCTTGTTGCGAAAATCCTAGTGCCGAAAAGAACAGACTAATAAAAAATAAAATGTGTTTCATAAGCACAATTGTTTAGTAATTAATATTAAAATAAGAACGTTGGGTGTATTTTGCTAAATTATTTTTTTTGCTTGGTATTAAAACAAGTAGTATTACGTGATTTTTATTATCTATCAAAATATGAATACTTATTTTAAGATTTGTAAACGGTATAATACTAACAACCAATTTGGCTCTACCATTTTACACTCGGTGTTGATACAAATTTAAAACAGTCGTTAATTTAGTAAACATATTCTCTTAAAAACAACCTTTATGATGTAAAATATAAAACAAATATCTTAATTTTTTAAGACAATATTAACTTTGGTTGATAAAAATTTTTATCCATAAGCATATCCTAAGAATAATCTGATAAAAAGAATTCATAACCTAACTATTCATCCATTTTTAAAGCTTGTTTAATGGACTCAATACAAATCTATTTGTTTTTTTATTTATTAACAATCAACCTTTTGTATCATATTGTCGAACTTATATTTTGATGCAGTAAATTAAGTTTCAATCTATTTCATTAGTTTTGTTTCGAAAGAAATTACTTCATTATGAAATCCTTCGACTCCATTTTACAACACGTTAACTCCTTTCACGAATTGGGTGAAACTATACCTGCAGCCGAATTTGTGATGAAAGAATACGGACTGGAACATCCTCGTTTTAAAGGATTTGAATTGCGTGAAAAAGCCGAACCCTCATTTATTTTGATGACAACGGAAGGCGAATTTGGCCAACCTCAAATCATCAAAATTCCTGAAAATACTTTTTCTTTTGATTTTGTTTTAATGCTGAATCTGTTGGCACACGAGATGGTTCACGTAATTCAAAAAACGACACAACCTTATATTGAAGACCGAAACGAACGCGAATGGCAAGCTTATTACGAAATGTTGTTTCACAAAATTTTCCCTCAAATTCCACAACCTTCATTATTTCATCGCAAGCTTTTTGCCAAAAAAGCCATAGAATACTACAACCGAATGGAAAAAGGAGGTGAATTACAACAAAAATACGCTGATCAAAAAGAAGAAGTAGAACAATTGTTACTTTCTTTAAACTAAATTCAGCTTACTTCCCAACCTTTTCTGTCTAATTATACTCTTTATAGAGTAAAAATCATTTATTATGAAAAACCTATTTTTTGCTTTCTTATTTATTTCAGCAATTTCATTGGCTCAAAAACCAATTTTTACAACAGCCAAAGTCAAATCAGCAACAGTTTACTTCAATGCTGCCGAACTTACTCAAAGCACTTCTTTATCGCTTCCTGCAGGAACAAGTGAAGTGGTCATCAAAAATGTAGCAAATTATTTAAATGAAAATACCGTCCAAATTGGCGCTCCGAGTTCGGTTACGGTTTTATCTGTTCAATTTACCAACAATTATATATCTGAGTTCGAAATCGACGAAAGCAATCCGACTATAAAAAAAGTACGTGATAGTATTACGTTGATTCAAAAAGAAATTGGCAAAGTGCAAATCGAAAAATCATCCAACACCAAAACCATTGAATTGTTGGACAAAAATCAGTTGGTTGCTGGGCAAAATTCAGGTTTAAACGTGGCCGAATTAATTAAAATGGTCGATTATTATAAAGCCAAAAGAAGTGAATTGAGCAACACAATTACCACTCTAACAGAGAAAGAAACCAAATTCAACGAAACATTGAAACGACTTAACAGTAAATTAGAAATCAACACCAAAAACGAAGAGAAAAACTCAACTGGTAAACTGATTTTACAAGTGATGAACGAAGTAGCTGGAACCGTTAATTTAGACATCAATTACATCACCAATTCGGCCACTTGGGCACCGTTTTATGATTTGCGCGCCGACAGTGTAAAAGACCCAATTAATATGATGTACAAAGCGCAAGTGTCACAAAATTCTGGGATTGACTGGAAGAAGGTAAAACTCACTTTGTCGAGCGGCAATCCGAATCAGAATAATCAAGCGCCTTTGTTACAAGCTTGGTTTTTGCGCTATGCTCAAGAATTAAACTTTGGTTATACAAGTGCTAATGCACCAGTTATGTACAATGTAATTCAAAGTAAAGATGGAGATTCTGAAGTTGCTGAGTACGACAAAAAAATGGAAGAAAGATCCTCTATAACCAACTATACCAACATCAATGAAAACCAACTCAATGTATCGTTTGATATTGACATTCCGTACGACATTTTATCCAACGGAAAAGTGCATAGTGTAGCTCTAAAAGACATCAAACTACCCGCTACTTACAAATATTATGCGGTTCCGAAAGCCGAAAAAGAAGCTTTTTTATTGGCTGAAATTAGCGATTACTCTAAATACAACTTACTGCCTGGCGAAGCCAACATTATTTTTGAAGGAATGTACGTGGGCAAAACCAACATCAATCCGAATCAAACCTCAGATACCTTGAATTTGAGTATGGGAAAAGATAAAAAAATCTCCATCAAACGCGAAAAAGTAGTGGACAAATCGGGAACTAAGTTTTTATCATCATACAAAGAACAAGTGTTTACCTACGATTTGACAGTTCGTAACAATAAAAAAGAAGAAGTGTTTTTATTGCTAAAAGACCAATATCCGTTGAGTACCGACAAAGAGATTACCATTGAAGTTTTGGAAGACGGAAAAGCCAAAGTCAACTCAGAAACGGGCATTCTTACTTGGGAACTCAAGCTCGCTCAAAACGAAACCAAAAAAATCAGGATCAGTTACAAAGTCAAGTATCCTAAAGACAAGGTCATTGGCAATTTGTAACCTAACTCGAGCATCCCAAGGTCATTGATTTTGGGATGTTTCGATTTTTAACGAATTAACAATGAATAGGTTTGATAAATTTTTCTAAATTTACCACAACTAAAACTACTTAATTTCAATGCTATGAAAAAATTATTACTTTTTGGCGCAATGCTATTTTCATTGTCAATAAATTCGCAAACAATTGGATTACAGCAATTTGCAACCGGATTTTCAAGTGCAGTAGAAATCACTCATCCAGCCAATGATTCACGTTTATTTGTAGTGCAACAAGGAGGTTTAATTCGAATTGTTAACTCCAACGGTGTAGTAAACACAACTCCTTTTCTTAATTTGAGTACTTTAATAAGTTCTGGAAGCGAAAGAGGATTACTCGGATTAGCGTTTCATCCTAATTATGCTACAAACGGGCTTTTCTTTGTTAATTACACGAATACTTCTGGACACACAGTAATTGCACGCTATGCGGTAAGCGCAAACCCAGACGTTGCCAACACTGCTGCAACTATTTTGATGACTATCAACCAACCTTATTCCAATCACAATGGTGGTTCTTTAAAATTTGGTCCCGATGGTTATTTGTACATCGGTATGGGTGATGGTGGAAGCGGTGGTGATCCACAAGGTTACGCCCAAAACTTGAGTTTAACGCATACTAGTGTGGCATCCAATCCTTCTCGAATTTATTTGGGTAAAATGCTACGTCTTGATGTTGATAATCCAGTAGCTCCTTTAAATTATGGAATTCCACCAACCAATCCTTATGTTGGTCAAACCGGAAAAGAGGAAATTTGGGCCTATGGTGTACGTAATCCATGGAAATTTTCATTCAATCGATTAAATGGCGATTTGTGGATTGCCGATGTTGGTCAAAATGAAGTGGAAGAAATCAATAAAATAACAAGTCCGCTACCCAATACAGGATTAAATTTTGGATGGCGTTGTTACGAAGGAACTGCAGTCTATAATACTTCTGGATGTGCTCCACAATCAACTATGGTGGCTCCTCTTGCGCAATACACTCACTCTGGAACTAGCGGCTGTTCTATAACTGGCGGCTATTTTTATACAGGCTCAACCTATCCTAATTTTCAAAACAAATATTTTTTTGCTGATTATTGCTTAAACCGTGTAAGCTACGCTAACGGAACGACTGGAGCAATTACCAACTCTCCTAATTTGACTGGTGCTAGTTTTATCACTTCTTTTGGAGAAGATAAAGATGGTGAATTGTACCTAACCAACGGAAGTACCATTTATAAAATAGTTGACACAAGTTTAGCTATTTCTGAATTTGAAAAAGTTGGATTTTCTGCTTTCCCAAATCCAGCAAAAGATAGTTTTATTCTTAAAAGTTCTTCAGAAGTTACGGCAACCGCAATAGAAATATTCGATCTTTCTGGAAAATTATTATTAACTATTGACCATGTGTCTAACAATGAAAACGCTATTTCTACGCAAAGCCTTGCGAGTGGAATGTATTTATTATCTGTAAAAAGTTCAAATGGAGAAAAGTATACTTCAAAATTGATAATCGAATAAAAATTGCTTTTTTAAAATGAAAAAAATAGTATTTGTTAGCACTACTTTTTTGCTAACCTTGTTTTGTATTGCACAACAAAACATTATGATTGATAATAATGGTTCACCCAACGAACCTTCTATTGCAATTAATCCCAACAACACGAATCAATTGGTTGCTGGTAGCAATATCAACAAAGTATACCGAAGCAACGACGGTGGTTTGACTTGGACAAAAAGTACCTTAACTTCATCTTATGGAGTTTGGGGAGATCCAGCAATTGTAGCCGACAACAATAATAATTTTTATTTTACTCATTTGTCAAATCCAACTTCTGGAAATTTTTTAGATCGAATTGTTTGCCAAAAAAGCACCAACGCTGGATCAACGTGGAGTAATGGTTCTTTCGCAGGATTAACAACCAACAAAGAACAAGACAAACAATGGATTTCCTTCGACCCAATCAACAATAATTTGTACATGTCGTGGACACAATTTGACTCCTACGGAAGTACTGATCCGAGTGACAAAACAATTATTTTGTTTTCGAAATCGACGGATTTTGGATTGACTTGGTCAACTCCTATCAAACTAAACGAAGTTGATGGTTCTTGTATTGATAATAGCACAACTGTAGAAGGCGCTGTTCCTGCTCCTGGACCATCTGGACAAGTTTATGTAGCTTGGTCAGGTCCAAACGGATTAGTGTTCAAAAAATCGTTGGATCAAGGTGTAACATGGTCTACAACAGAAACCCAAATTATAGCAACACACGAATGGGATTTTGCAATTCCAGGTATTGACCGATGCAACGGAATGCCCATAACAATTTGTGATTTAAGCCCAAGTACTCACCACGGAACCATTTATGTAAATTGGGCCGATCAAAGTAATGGAGCAAATGATACTGATATTTTTCTATCCAAATCAACGGATGGCGGAACAACTTGGTCAAGTCCGTTACGGGTGAATAACGATGCTCCTGGCAAACATCAATTTTTATCTTGGATGGCGTTAGACCAAACCAATGGTTATATTTATATCGTTTTTTACGACCGAAGAAATTACACCAACAACAATACTGATGTTTATTTGGCTTACTCAACAGATGGTGGAAATACATTTACAAACACCAAAATTAGTACTACATCATTTCTACCCACTTCATCGGTTTTCTTTGGTGATTATACGAATATTGTTGCTCACAATGGCGTTATTCGTCCTATTTGGACTCGATTAGCGAGTGGTCAAACCAGTGTTTGGACAGCCATTTTGTCGCAAAGTCAATTGGATGCCAAAGAATTTGAAACGCAAGACGACAACACCACGATTCTAAACTACCCAAATCCAGTAGAAGAAGATTGCTATTTTGCGTTCAAACTTTACAAAGAAAGTCCGGTAAGTATCACTATTTATGATTTAACAGGAAAAGAAGTTTACAAAGTCTTAGAAAACAAAACTTATCCGATGGGAAAACATCTGGTTTCCATCAAAAGTAATTTGCTTAAAAAAGGAGAATACGTATACGTTGTACAATCCGATTATTATAAAAAGTCAAAGAAATTGATTGTAGAATAAAAGTTTACATTTACTGTTGACAGTAAACACACTGAACACTGAGACTGAACACTGAATACTAAATCAAGGCGCCGGATTCGGATGCAATTCTTGAATGCGCTCTATTTCAGCTAAGATTTCTTTTGAAAGAACCACATCAAATGCATCGATGTTTTCTTTCAATTGTGTCAATGATGTTGCGCCGATAATGGTTGAAGTTATAAAAGATTGCTGGTTTACAAAAGCTTCGGATAGTTGTACCAAAGTCAATCCATTGTCTTCAGCTAATGCTTTGTATAAACGTGTAGCTTTGTAGCAGTTTTCGTTGGTGTAACGGGTAAAATTGGGAAATAATTTCAATCGTGAATTTTCAGGAAATCCGTTTAAATATTTTCCAGATAAAAACCCAAATCCTAATGGTGAATAGGCTAATAAACCCACATTTTCGCGCATGCAAATTTCGGATAACCCAACTTCAAACAATCGGTTCAATAACGAATACGGATTTTGAATCGATACAATTCGTGGTAAATTGTGCTTTTCACTTTCGTTTAAAAAACGCATTACTCCATACGGATTTTCATTGGAAACACCTATGTGCTTGATTTTTCCTTCTTTAATTAATCCGTCATACACCGACAAAACTTCAAAAAAATTGTCTTGCCATTTGGTATCAATTTGTGAAACACCGCGTTTGCCAAACATATTCATGACACGCTCAGGCCAATGCATTTGGTACAAATCAATGTATTCGGTTTGCAGGTTTTTCAAACTCAATTCAACTGCTTCATGAATGCTCTTTTTGGAAAAATCAAGCGGTTGACGAATGTATTCCATGCCGCGATTCGGTCCAGCTATTTTTGTGGCAATTACCAACTTTTCACGTTCTGACGCACCAATTTTGTGCAACCAACTTCCTATATGACGTTCTGTACTTCCAAAAATTTGTGCATTTCCGCCAATGGGATACATTTCGGCTGTGTCAATAAAATTGATGCCACGCTCAACTGCATAATCCAATTGCGAGTGCGACTCAACTTCTGAATTTTGGTTACCAAAAGTCATCGTACCAAGGCAAATGGTGCTGATTTTGGTATTGGTATTTGGGAGTAAAGTATAGTTCATTTTGAGTGACTTAGTTACTGAATAAAAACTAAGTTATTCAGTTGCTTTTTATAATTCATTCAACATTTTCGAAATTTCGTCCAATTTTGGAGTCAAAATAATTTCGATTCTACGGTTTTTAGCTTTTCCTTCTGGAGTATCATTGGTCATTATGGGTGCGAATTCACCTCGACCCGCAGCGGTTAAATTGTCTTTTTTGATACCGTTGATTTCGGTTAAAATATTTACAATCGCTGTAGCTCTTTTGGTCGATAAATCCCAGTTGTTTTCGATTCCGCCACCAATATTTCCTAGAATTTTATCGTTGTCGGTGTGTCCTTCAATTAATACCGAAATATCGGGGTTTTGTGCGAGTACTTTACCTAATTCAACTACTGCTTTTTTTCCTTCAACACCCACCGCCCAACTTCCAGTTTGGAACAACAATTTGTTTTCCATAGAAACATAGACTTTTCCGTTTTTCTGTTCGATGGTTAAGCCTTTTCCTTCGAAAGCATTGAGCGCTTTTGACAAATTGTCTTTCAACTTTTTCATGCCTGCTTCTTTTTCGGCAATCATCGTTTCTAGTTCGCTCAAACGTTGTGAACTTGATTCTAAATCTTTTTTCAATTTGTTCAAACGCTCTTGTTCAGCTGCCAATGCTTTTTCTTTGGCTTCCAATTGCGCCAACAATTCGCGGTTTTTATTGATGTTGGATGACAACGCTTCGTTGCTATCTTTTTCTAAAGCGTTGTACGAATCTTGAATGGTTTTCAAACTTTTTTGAGAAGCTGTGTAATCGGCCAGTAACTTATCGCGCTCGGCTTTCAATTTGTCGTATTCCGATTTCAAAGCCGTTCCGTCGTTTTCCAATTTAGTTTTAGCTTTGGTCAATTCAGAATTACTATCTTCAAGTTTTCGGTTTTCCTTTTTTAATTCGGCAAATTTATTCTCTAAATCGTTGTATATTTTTTTCGAAACGCAAGAAGTTGAAAGCGCTACTACTAGTAATCCAAGGGAAATTTTTTTAATCATAGGTTATCTTTTTTTGAGTCGATTCAAAATTAAAGTATCAAAAGGGTATTTCATCTGATGAAAAATATTGTTATTGACATTGTTATTGACATTATCTTAGCAATGCTACAGCCCTAGCCGTGATGGTAGTGGAACTCCTTTTGGCTAAAAAATGGTAGTTTTTGTTAGCTCAAAAAAGCGACCAAAGGAAGCTCTTTTTGAGGTTAGAAAAACCCATTTTTTGGCCCAAAGAGTGGAACGTACAGCGCGATTGGCTTCTAATTTATTTCGACCAAAACTGGGCAATGGTCGGAATGTTTAGCTTCGGGCAAAATAACAGCGCGAGTCAAACGTTCTTTCAAAGGTTCGCTCGCCAAACAATAGTCGATTCTCCAGCCTTTGTTGTTGGCTCTAGCATTGGCGCGGTAACTCCACCAACTGTAGTTGTGCGGTTCTTTGTTGAACAAACGAAACGTGTCGATAAAACCACTTTTCATAAATCGGTCGAGCCAAGCGCGTTCAACAGGCAAAAAGCCCGAAACTGTGGCATTTCGTATTGGATCGTGAATGTCGATAGCTTCGTGACAAATGTTGTAATCGCCACAAATAACCAAATTGGGAATTTCTTTTTTCAAATTGTCGATGTACTTTTGAAAGTCGTCCATGTACATGAATTTGTGTTCCAATCGATCGATATTAGTTCCCGATGGCAAGTACAAACTCATCACAGAAAAGGTTTCGAAATCGAGGCGCAGGTTTCTTCCTTCGTAATCCATGTGTTCAATTCCGGTTCCGAAAACGACATTTTTGGGTTCAATTTTAGATAAAATGGCAACACCGCTATAGCCTTTTTTTTGGGCTGGAAAATAATATTGGTAAGGAAAACCTGCCGCTGCGACTTCCATAACTGGAATTTGATCTTCTTGGGCTTTGATTTCTTGAAGACAGATAATATCGGGGTTGGCTTGTTGTAACCAGTCGAGAAATCCTTTGCTGATAGCAGCACGAATTCCGTTTACATTATAGGAGATGATTCTCATGATTTTTTAAGTTTTTCAAAAATAACCAAAAACAATTGGAGAAAAAAAACCAAAGACCAATCTTTAACAGGATTTTTTGAATTATTTTTTAGAATAAAAACCAATTGAATTGTTATCTTTGTTTTTTGCTCAATTAACAAAATTATAAATGGGTTTAGTCACTGCCAAAGAAGTTGCCAAAGCTATAAACGCCGATAAATATGGGGTTTTAGGCACATTTTCGGGTTGGTTACTGATGAAGGTTTTGAAAATTTCAACCTTGAACAAAATCTACGACCGTAACAAACATTTGAGCGAAATTGAGTTTTTGAATGCCATTTTGGATGAATTTCAGATCAAATTTGAAATTCCGGAAGAAGATTTGAAACGACTCCCAAAAGAAGGTGCTTACATTACCATTTCCAATCATCCTTTAGGTGGAATTGATGGAATTTTGTTGTTGAAATTGATGTTGGAGCGCGAGCCCAATTTTAGAATCATTGCTAATTTCTTGTTGCACCGCATCGAGCCGATGAAACCGTATATCATGCCTGTGAATCCTTTTGAAAATCATAAGGATGCCAAATCGAGTGTGATTGGAATTAAAGAAACATTACGTCATTTGAGCGATGGAAAGCCGTTAGGAATGTTTCCTGCAGGTGAAGTTTCTACCTATAAAGACGGCAAATTAATGGTGGACAAACCTTGGGAAGAAGGAGCCATTAAAGTAATTCGTAAAGCCCAAGTTCCGGTAGTTCCGATTTATTTTCATGCCAAAAACAGTAAGTTGTTTTACTTTTTGTCTACTATAAACGATACACTTCGCACGGCTAAATTACCTTCGGAATTATTGACGCAAAAAGACCGAATTATTAAGGTGCGTATTGGAAAACCGATTTCGGTTAACGAGCAAAACGAGCACCAAAGTTTAGAGGAATACTCTGAGTTTTTGCGAAAGAAAACCTATATGTTATCGAATTCGTTTGACGACGAAGAAAAGTTGTTGTCGGTACCGAATTTGAAACTGCCTAAAAATCAGAAACAAATTGCCAAACCGGCCAATCACGACAAGATTTTAGAGGAAATTGCGCTGATTGAAAAGGAAGATTTCCGCTTGTTACAAAGCAAAAACTATTCGGTTTTTTTGGTCACTGCCGATAAGATTCCGAATATTTTGCACGAAATTGGACGTTTACGAGAAATCACTTTCCGAGAAGTAGGCGAAGGAACTAACGAAGCGATTGACCTTGACGAATGCGACAAGTATTACCATCACATGTTTTTGTGGGACGATGATGCGCAACAAATTGCGGGCGCTTATCGTATGGGATTGGGTTCAGAAATCTATCCAAAATACGGTATTGAAGGGTTTTATTTGACCGATTTGTTCCGATTTGAACCCGAGTTGTACGACATGATGCACCAATCAATCGAAATGGGTCGTGCTTTTATTTGCAAAGAATACCAACAAAAACCGATGCCGTTGTTTTTGCTTTGGAAAGGAATTGTACATACTACTTTACGCCATCCTGACCATAAATATCTGATTGGTGGTGTAAGTATTAGCAATCAATTTACCGAGTTTTCAAAATCGATTATGATTGAGTTCATGAAGTCGCATTATTATGATCCGTATGTGGCGCAGTACATTCATCCTAAAAAAGAATACAAAGTAAAATTGAAAGATGCAGACAAGGATTTTGTATTTAACGAAGCCGAAGCCGATTTGAATAAATTTGATAAAATTATTGACGAAATCGAACCTGGAATATTGCGTTTGCCCGTTTTGATTAAAAAATACATCAAGCAAAATGCCCGTGTGATTGCGTTTAATGTTGATCCGAAATTTAACAATGCGATTGACGGATTAATGTACATTAGAATTGCCGACCTACCCGAAAGCACTGTAAAACCAGTAATGGAGGAATTTCAAGCCGAACTGGAACGTAAGGAAAAACATTAAAAAAGGCGCTGAAATTCAGCGCCTTTTCTTTTTTATTAGAACCAAGCTCTTTTGTTGGCTTGATACGTATGGTAAAACTCTTCGTCAGACTTGGTTAAGTAAATGATTCCTTCCACTAATCCTATAACTCCTGGAATCCACACTAAGAATGCGCCAATTAAAAAACACATTGTTAAGTAACTAAATATTGTTAATCCTAGCAAAATAAAACCTTCGTTGTTGTAGCCTAATACAAATTTATGTACTCCTAAACTTCCTAAAATTATTGCCAAAACACCAGTTAAAACACGTTTGTTTTCTTGTTGCGGCGGTTGTGGTTTGTTCCATTCCTCTGTTGGTGGTATTACTTCCATTTGATTGCTATTTTTTTGGTTAGATTATAAAAGTATAAAATTTATAAATACGTTACTCTTACATCGGTTCCCAAAGTTCAATTTTATTTCCTTCAGGGTCTAAAATCCAACCAAATTTACCATAATCGTAGGTTTCCATTTCGCCTACAATTGTAACGCCTTCTTCTTTTAGTATAGCTAACAATGCTTCTAAATTATCCACACGATAATTCATCATAAATGGTTTTTCGCTCGGATTGAAATACTTGGTTTCCGCATCAAAAGTTGACCATTGGGTCATGCCGTCGTTTCCGTCTTTGTCTTTCCACTCAAACGACCAACCGTAATCGCTAACCGGAATTCCGAGGTGTGTTTTGTACCATTCATTCATTTGTTTTGGGTTTTCGCTTTTGAAGAAAACACCGCCAATTCCGGTTACTCTTGTAATGTCTTTTTTACTCATGGTTTTGTTTTTTAAAAAATAGTGTTGTTGCCAATACCAACAATAATCCTTGAACAGCAAATGCAATCATCGCATCAATTTCTTTGGAAATATAAACGCATCCCAAACCGAAAACAACCAACCCAATTCCGATGAGTAACAGTTGTATTCTTGCCCAATGATTTCCTCTTTGAATTGGTTTTGCTAAAAACAACATCCAAATTCCGGAGAGTAACATCATGATGGACGAATACAACCAAATTTCTTGCATACCATCGGCTGCTACAGGTTGTATTTCGCCTTTATTGATGTGTTCAATAACGGCTTGCATTCCCATAAAAGCGTGTGGAATAAAACTCAAACACGTAATTATTCCGACAAATAAAACCAAAATATAGCTAATTCTATTCATACTTTTGAGTGATTTTGTTTGCAATTGTTTGTGCTAACTTAGCATGACTTTCATGAGTCCAGCCCGCGATATGTGGAGTCAATAGTACATTTTCAGCTTGTAACAAGTAATTAAAAGCTGCTGGTTTTTCGCTATCGAGGAATAAATTTTCAAAAGAAAGTTTTTCGTATTCCAACACATCCAATCCAGCGCCTAGAATTTTGCCTGACTTTAGTGCTTCTACCAAATCGTCGGTAACCACATTTTTACCTCGTGAAGTATTAATGAACCAAAACGGTTTGGTAAACGAATTGATGAATTGCGAATTGACCATTTTATCCGTTTCAGGAGTCCAAGGCAAATGCAAACTTAAAACGTCGGCTTTTTGTTGGAGTTCTTGAAGGGAAACTTGTTTGGCGTTTTCGTCGCTTATGTTTTGAAGAATGTCATGAAAGATGACCTCAACATCAAATCCGCGTAACTTTTTAGCGAACGATTTTCCCATGTTTCCGTAACCGATGATTCCGATGGTTTTTCCTTCGAGTTCATAGCCTCGATTGCCTTCACGAATCCATTGGCCTTCGCGCACTAATCGATCGGCGCGATTGAGTTGGTTCATGAGCGAGAGTAACATTCCTAATGCATGTTCGCCTACAGCATTTCGATTGCCTTCGGGAGCGGCGATTAAGTGAACGCCTTTTTGCTCAGCATACTCACAATCGATGCTTTCTAAACCTGCGCCGACACGAGCGATAAATTGCAAATGGGTGGCTTTATCTAGAAAGGTTTTATCGATTTTGAAACGGCTGCGAATAACGACGCCATGGTAATTGTGGATTTTGGCTTCTACTGCTTCTTTGGTAGAAGTGAAATCGGCTTCGTTTTGGAAACCTGCGTTTTCAAGTTGTTCCCAAAGTAGTGGATGATTGGAATCGAGATGGAGGATTTTTATAGTTTCAGGTTTCAAGTTTCAAGTTTTTTAACCGCAAAGTCGCAAAGGCTTTACGCAAGGTTCGCAAAGTTTTTGATGGTTAAAGGTAATTATTTTTTTTGGAAACCTGTTAGAAAGATGGATTTCTTCTCTAGCCCCGATTGCAGGAAATGCCGCGCATGACGGAAAGCGGGACGAGTGTTCCTAATGGAAAACTAGGTAGCTGCTTCGAAAAACGACAACCAAATTAAATTGGAAAGATTACTTCTTCCGATTATCATCGGAATCGCAATAACTAAAAGCCCAAGATTAATTTGGCGATGGAAAAGTAAATTAGGATTCCGAAAATGTCGTTGCTCGTAGTGATGAAAGGTCCGGTTGCCAAGGCAGGATCGATTCCGAATTTATCCAACAAAAGCGGAATGGAAGTTCCGATAAGTGATGCGATGATGATTACAGAAACCAAAGCAATGGTAACGATGATTCCGATTTTGGTGTCAACACCCAGTAAAAAATGGCTTCCTAAAAATAAAACTGTTGCTAAAATTAATCCGTTGAGAAGGCTGAGTGAAATTTCTTTGAGTAATCGGTTGACGATTGTGCCACTAATGGTATGATTGGCCAAACCTTGCACGATGATCGCTGAGGATTGTACGCCTACATTTCCGGCCATCGCGGCGATAAGTGGCGTAAAGAAAAACAACTCTTTATGAAATTGCATAGCACCTTGAAAACCTTCAAGTAAAGTAACGCTGATGAAACCTCCAAAAAGTGCTAAAACTAGCCAAGGCAAACGCGCTTTGGTGAGTTCGAGGATGCTGTCATCGGCTTCAACGTCTTGTGAGATACCTGCTGCTAACTGGTAATCTTTGTCGGCTTCTTCCTTGATTACGTCTACGATGTCGTCGATGGTGATGCGACCTACCAATCTTCCCATTTCGTCAACCACTGGAATGGCTTCAAGGTCGTATTTCTGCATGATGCGTGCTACCTCAACATTGGAAGCATTGACGCGAACCGAATCTACTTTTTTGATGTAGACTTCGCTTATTGGCGTTTTGGTAGAAGTAGTCAATAAATCTTTGAGCGATAGTCGTCCTTTGAGTCGATTTTCGTCGTCCACTACATAAATGGAATGTACACGCGTTACGTTTTCGGCTTGGATGCGCATTTCTTTTACGCAAGTGAGCACGTTCCAATTCTCATTGACTTTAACGAGCTCTTTTCCCATCAAACCTCCGGCAGTATCTTCGTCGTAGCGCAATAAGTCGACAATATCTTTGGCGTGTTCAACGTCTTCAAGTTCGGAGATTACTTCTTCTTTTTTACTTTCGGGAAGTTCGGCAATAATGTCGGCAGCATCGTCGGTATCCAATTCGTCGAGCTCTTCTGCAATTTCTTTTGGTGAAAGTGCGCGAAGGATTTTTTCACGAACATCATCTTCTAATTCGAGAAGAATTTCGGCTGTTTTTTCACTATCGAGTACCTTGAAAATATAGGTCGCTTCGGTAATATCAAGTTCTTCAAAAATTTCGGCAATATCAGCGTGGTGCAAATCGTTCAACAACACTTCCAATTCTTGGTCGTTTTTGTGGTGAATGAGTTGCTCTATTTGCTCTAAGAGTTCTTTGCTGATTTTAAATTGCATTGGCTTCTATTTTTTGAGTAAGTTCAATGAATTGTTCTACCGAGAGTTGCTCTGGTCGGAGGTCAAAGATACTATCTTCTTTTAAATTATCAGTCAATTGAAACGATTTTAAGCTATTTCGTAATGTTTTTCGGCGTTGTTGGAAAGCCGTTTTCACTACTGTAAAAAACAATTTTTCGTCGCAAGACAAATTGAAATTGGCTTTTCTGCGTAAGCGTAAAACTCCTGACTTCACTTTGGGAGGCGGATTGAATACATTTTCATGAACAGTAAAAAGGTATTCTGCATCGTAAAAAGCTTGGGTTAATACCGATAGAATTCCGTAGACTTTGCTTCCTTTTTTAGAGCAGATGCGTTCGGCTACTTCTTTTTGAAACATGCCGGAAAACTCTGGAATTTGGTTGCGTAATTCGAGTGCGCGAAACACAATTTGTGACGAAATATTGTAGGGAAAATTGCCGATAATGGCAAACGGTTTCCCTTCAAAAACTTCGTTGATATTGTACTTTAGAAAATCTTTGGAGATGATTTTCCCGTATAATTTTGGATAGTGTGCGTTCAAATAATCCACCGATTCATTGTCGATTTCGATGACATAAGTGGTGGTGGGTTTATCGAGCAAATATTTGGTCAAAACACCCATTCCTGGACCGATTTCGAGTATATTTTCATAACCCTCAAATGACAATGTATCGGCAATTTGTTGGGCGATGCTTTCGTCGGTAAGGAAATGCTGTCCGAGGTGTTTTTTGGCTTTTACTTTTTCCATAGTCATTGCGAGGCACGAAGCAATCTCGCTTGTTTTTTTATTATTCGATTTTTTGCCACAAAGGCACTAGGTCGCTAAGGTTGTTTTTACTAAGATTTGGAATGTATCCTTGTTATTTCTTTTTAACTTCTTGCAGTTGTTGAATGTCAAGTAAATCTTTGGGTCTGCCTGATTTTATTTTGCTTGTAATTAAATCATCAAATGATAAAACGTTCCATTTCAGGAATTGAATTTCATCTTTCATCACAATCTCAGAATCATTATAGGCTTCATTAAAAGATTTATTAACCGAGAAATTCGTTATGAGTTCTAAATTTAAATCTTCTGGAGAAAATTTTATGGATATGTTTTGTTCTTGATTTTTTACTTTTTCAGGAAAATCATCCATCTTATACCCCATTTCTTTGAAAACAACGATTAAATTTTTAAAATTCTCAGGTGTTGTTTCAATCCAGAAATCGACATCTGCTGAATGACGTTGGTAGCCATGAAAATTGACTGCTCCACCGCCAACCATAATCATACGAACAGCATGCTTATTAGCAAGTATAATAAATTGATCGAAGTTTTGTTCCCAAATTCTAGCCATCATTTTTGGTATTGATGACAATTACAAAATTGTCTTTATTTTTGTCTTCTTTGGTTTGTACTGGGAATTTGCTCATTTGTTCCATCAATCTGAAAAAAGCATATAATCGTTCTACTTTTGACAATTTTAAAAATTCATCTTGTTGTAGTTGGTTACTTTCTTCTTTGGTTTGAAAACGCAATTCCATTTTTTTGTCTTTTAATTCGTATGAAAAAACTCTGATATCATTTCGAGTTCGGTTCGGAAGGCGAGCATTTTATCGCCAAACAATCGGCTGCCTTCCTCGCGCAAACGCGGTGCATCTTCGTTGTAATAACGTTGTAAGGTTTCTTTGCTGTCAGTTGTATATTGAATCGCATAAGTAATTCCGCCCATTTCTTCGTCGACTAATACTTTTACCATTCGAGCTGAAGTAAATTTGCCAGTTGCAAGAACATCGTTGATGTGTTTGGTTTGCATCCAATTCATCCATTGATCGTGCACACTTTCGTGGATATTGATGGTTACGTTGTATAAAATCATTTGTTGTTTGTTAGGTCAAAATGTAAATCTGAATTTTTTTTGAATGCTGATTAAATAAATTAGTAAAATCATTGACATTGATTTTTGATATTGTCATTGAAATTGCTAAATATCTTTATCGCCGCGCAATTGCCTATACTTCTTCTGCGCATTGACAAAATAAATACTGTCTTCGTGGTTCATAATTAGGGCTTCATAAAGCGGTTTTGCATTGTCAAAATCTTTGAGTTGATTGTAAATTTCGGCCGAAAAATACAAGGCTTCATCAATGTAAATGCATTCTTTATGGTTGTCTAAAATTTGTTTGTATTGACTCAAGGCTGATGTAAAATCGTTTTGTGCTTCGTACATTTTTCCAATTCGCAATAGCGCAACAGGCTCAATGGGTTCGCCTTTGTGTTCTTTTAAAATGGTTTGAAAAGCGGCCAAAGCATCGGATGTTTTTTTCTGAAAAAGAAGGAAATCAGCACGCGCAAATTTCTTTAAAGCGACTTGCGTTGAATCTTCGACTGTATTATCAGAAATCAACAAAAACAAATCGAGTGCATCGTTGGCAATGAGTTGCGTTGAGGCCGATTTAAGCACTTTTAATTGGTGATTTGCCCATTGAAAATCGTTTTTAAAATAACTGGTTTTGGCGGTTTTAAAACTCGCTTCTTGTCCTAGAACATCGTTATGCATGTCGGTTTCTACTTGCGAAAAGTAAATTAAAGCTTGGTTGAATTTTTCTTCAAAAAGCAAGGTTTCTCCTAACTCCATTTTGATTTCAGCTACTTGGTACTTGTCTAAAGGCATTTCCAAAGTATTTTTCAAAATCTGTTTGCCTAGTTCTGGGTTTTTGAGTTGAAAAGTAGCAAAATGAGATTTGATTTTGAGCAATGCCAAACTGAACGGGCTTACGCCAAATTCTTTAATTAAATTGTCCAATTCGCTATCGATAGAAGGAAAATCTTTTTCGGTAGCATGATCTATTTTGAGTTGCATTAAATAGGCATGTGATTGAATTTGTAAGTCTAAATCTTTAGTATTGGCAAGTACAAATTCCAGTATTTCTTTGGCTACTTCTGGTTCGTTTTCTTCAATGGCCAATTGGGCTAAATTGACAATATTGGCAAAAGTATCGGGATTACGTTTGTAAATGGCTTTTTCCTGAATGAAAGCCTTTCCATACTCTTTCATTTGGGTGTAATACCAACTCAAATATTGGTTCCAAAAAATATCTTGTGATTTTTGAACGCGTGTTAACAATGCTTTTTTTAGCAACTCATTAAAAGTTACACTGCTGTCTTCGGTCATGAATCGCGCCAATTGGTTTTGAATCATGATTAAATTTTGTGGATTGCTGTACGAATCGACCAAAAACATTTCAATCATCATTTCCATATCGCCTTTTTGCCCATAAAGCAATGCCATTTGGTAATTGAATTTGAAATTAGGCTCTTTTTGCAAGGCTAATTGATACGCTTTTAACGCATAATCGATCAAACCTCTTTTTTCAAATTGATATGCTATACCATAAACCTCAGCGGGCGTTTTGTTAATTCTTTCGATGGCATCATCGTAGTATTTTGTGGCCTTGTTTTGGTCTTTTTGCAGTTGGTAATTGTAGCCTAATTCAACAACCGTTCCACCTTGTTTGAACTTAGTTATTTGTGTAACTAATGCTTTTTCAGCCTTTTCGTATTGTTGCAATTGCTGATAACACTCAATTACGCGGTAAAAATAATTGAAATTCCCTGGTTGGGTTTTTAATAAATCTTCGTAGTTGAGGAGTGCTTTTTCGAATTCGCCTCTATCATAATAATTGGCTGCTAATTGTTCGTTTTGCGCGCGAACCAAAAGCAGTGAAAATAAAAACAATAGCGAAAAAAGTTTTTTCATTCTGATTGTATTAAAAAACAATGTACTAAAATAACACATTTTGTGCCAATTTAGTACATTATTTAGAGTAAGATTAACTTTTAGTTAATGATATCAAATCCGGTGTACTTACGAAGTACTTCAGGAACTACAATTCCTTCTGGCGTTTGGTAATTTTCTATGATTCCGGCCATGACTCTTGGCAAGGCTAATGAACTTCCGTTTAAGGTATGTGCCAATTGGTTTTTGCCGTCTTTGTCGCGGAAACGCAATTTCAAACGATTGGCCTGAAACGTTTCAAAGTTCGACACCGAACTGATTTCCAGCCAACGATCTTGAGCAGTTGAAAACACTTCAAAATCGTACGTTAAAGCCGATGCAAAACTCATATCGCCACCACACAAACGCAAAATTCGGAACGGTAATTTCAGTTCACGCATGATGTTTTTAACGTGTTCTACCATTCCATCTAAAGCTTCATATGATTTATCTGGATGTTCGATGCGCACAATTTCTACTTTATCAAATTGATGCAAACGATTCAATCCACGAACGTGTGCACCGTAGGAACCTGCTTCTCTTCGGAAACAGGGCGTATAACCTGTACACAAAACAGGCAATTCGTTTTCGTTTAAAATTACATCTCTAAAAATATTCGTAACCGGAACTTCGGCTGTTGGAATCAAATACAAATCATCCAAACCTACGTGGTACATTTGACCTTCTTTATCAGGCAATTGTCCTGTTCCAAAACCTGAAGCTTCGTTGACCAAATGAGGCACTTGGTATTCTTGGTAACCTGCATCGGTATTTTTATCTAAGAAATACGAAATTAAGGCGCGTTGGAGTTTGGCTCCTTTTCCTTTGTAAACTGGAAAACCAGCGCCTGTAATTTTAACACCTAATTCAAAATCGATGATGTCGTATTTTTTTACTAATTCCCAGTGAGGTAAAGCACCTTCGTGTAAAACAGGAATATCGCCTTCTTGAAAAACATTCAAATTTTCTTCAGGAGTTTTCCCTTCTGGAACGATTTCCGCTGGAAGATTCGGCAACAAGTACATTTTTTGCTGCAAATCAGTAGCAAAAACGTCTAATTTTTCAGAAAGTTCTTTGCTTTTTTCTTTCAGTTGCACCGTTTTTTGTTTCAGAATTTCGGCTTTTGCTTTTTCACCGTTTTTCATCATTTCGCCTATGTCTTTGGACAGTTTATTAGATTCGGCTAAGGTGTTGTCTAATTCTACTTGAGTGCTTCGTCGATTTTCATCCAACTGAATTACTTCTTCTACAATAGCTTTGGCATCCATGTGCTTTTTGGCTAATGCTTTAATAACATTTTCCTTGTTTTCTCTAATAACGCTTAATTGTAACATGACTTTTAATGAATTTAAGGTTGCAAATTTAATGAATTGATTTTGATTTTCAGAAACAATTTACCAGAATCAAACAACCAATTAAATCAGTCATTCACAGCTGTTTATACGAGTTTTAGCAAATGTTTAGTAAACAGTTGGAAAAGATTTTATTATATTCGCAAAAATTTAAAACTATTATGAAAAAAACCTACTTAATTGTACTTTTATTATCCTTGGGTGTTGCTTTTGCCCAAAGTCGCCGTGAGGAAAGAATACAATTGGCTGAAGCCGAAATGAAGTCGGCCGCTGGCACATTTGAAATTCAAGTAAATCCCAACACCTTGAATTACGATATTACGTACCATCGATTGGATTTTACAATCAATCCTTCGGTTAAGTTCATCACAGGAAAGGTAACTACAACTTATACAGCATTAGCCAATATGAACACTATTACCTTTGACTTTGCCAATTCGCTTACAGTAAGTTCGGTAAAAATGGGAACTACCAATTTGGCTTTTGTTGAAAACACTAGTAACGAACTTATTATTACATTGCCATCTACCCAATTACAAGGAACATCGGCCACAGTGGAAGTGAATTATTCGGGAGTTCCACCTGTAAATGGTTTTGATTCTTTCGTACAAACTACACATGCTGGTTCGCCAATTATTTGGACATTATCTGAACCTTTTGGCGCAAGAGATTGGTGGCCTTGTAAGCAAGATTTGAACGACAAAATTGATAGTATCGATGTTTACATTACGGCTCCATCACAATATATTAGTGTTTCAAATGGTGTTGAAACTACTGCACCAGTCATCAGTGGAAGTAACAAAACAACTCACTTTCATCACAGCTATCCTATTCCGGCCTACTTGATTGCGATTGCTTGTACCAATTATTCTGTATACGAACAAACTGCTGGAACAGCACCCGATGATTTTCCAATCATCAATTATATATTTCCTGAAAACCTTGCCTCTGCGCAATCAGATTTAGATGTTACACCAGATATAATGAATTTCTTTTCTGCTCAATTTGAACCGTATCCTTTTAAAAATGAAAAATACGGTCATGCTCAATTTAGTTGGGGAGGCGGAATGGAGCACACCACTGTTTCTTTTATGGTGAATTTTAGTCGCGGTTTGATTGCTCATGAAATGGCTCATCAATGGTTTGGTGACAAAGTAACATGTGGTACATGGAAAGACATATGGTTGAATGAAGGTTTTGCTACGTATTTGGCGGCCATGGTAATTGAAGAATTTGATGGACCAGATGCTTTTATTGCTGAAAAAGCCGATATGATTGACTATATTACTTCGCAACCCAACGGAAATGTCTATTTAACAGATACACAAGCTACTAATGTCAACCGTATTTTTAGTGGAAGACTTTCGTATGATAAAGGAGCTATGGTTTTGGAAATGCTTCGCTTTAAAATGGGCGATGCTGATTTTTTTCAAGCCTTACGTAATTATTTAGCCGACACTAATTTAGCATACAAATACGCAGTAACAACCGATTTAATCGGACATTTAGAAGCTGTTTATGGCAATCAATTGGATGAGTTTTTTAACGATTGGATTTTCAATCAAGGCTATCCAACTTATGATATAACTGTGGCTAACATTGGCAATGGTCAAGCCTTATTTACAGTAAACCAAACACAGTCGGATGCTTCGGTAAATTATTTTGAAATGCCAGTTCCTGTAAGAGTTTATGGTTCTGGAGGTCAACAAATGGATTTGGTTTTGGATAACACTGTTGTTGGTGAAACCTTTATCGAAAATGTTCCTTTTGCTATCACTTCTATCGATTTTGATCCTGACAAGCATATTATTTCCAGAAATAGTAATGCCACTTTGGCCACAACTGCTTTTGAAATGGAGAGTGTTATTACTGTAGCTCCTAACCCAGCTTCCAACTTTGTTTCAATACAAACTCCTTCATCTGTAAATGTTGAATCGGTTTCAATTTACAATCATTTAGGCCAATTAGTAGCCACAAAAAATTCGGCTAATTTTTCAATTACTGAATTAGCAACTGGAGTACTTTTCTTAGAAATCAAAACCTCTGAAGGTACTTTTCATAAAAAAATGATAAAAAAATAGCATTCTCACACGATAGATTAAAAAAAGTAAGGTGAAAACCTTACTTTTGCGCGTTTATAACTCTCAAATCAAAACATGGATACATTAGTTCAAATCGCTCAAATTATATTTATATTATCAATATTGGTTGTATTACATGAGTTTGGGCACTTTTTACCTGCCAAATTATTTAAAGTAAAAGTGGAAAAGTTTTATCTTTTTATGGATGCAGGGTTTTCACTTTTTAAGAAAAAAATCAAAGATACAGAATGGGGAATTGGTTGGTTGCCAATTGGAGGCTACGTAAAATTAGCCGGAATGATTGATGAAAGTATGGACACCGAGCAGCTAAAGCAAGAACCACAACCATGGGAGTTTCGTTCAAAACCCGCTTGGCAACGTTTAATTATTATGTTGGGCGGAATCACTGTCAACATTTTACTGGCTTGGTTTTTATACACAGTGGTGTACAGTACTTATGGTCAAAAATACATAGCTACCGAAAAATTCCAAGAACACGGTTTGTCATTTGGCGATGTTGGAAAATCGGCTGGGTTCCAAAATGGCGATAAAATTGTTAGTGTTGACGGACAATTTCAAGAGAAGTACAATCGAATGATTATTGATATTTTGTTAGGAACCGAAGTAGTTGTAAACCGCAACGGAGAAAACAAAACCATCATCTTAACCGACGAAAACAAACGAGACATATTGAAAAAAGAAGGGCGTAATTTTATTGGTCCGCGTTTGCAAAAAATTGTAGTTGACAGCATCAATCCGAAGGGTGGCGCTCCAGCAATGGGTTTGAAAATAGGCGATCGTATTGTTGGTGTCAACGGAAAACCAACTCCTTACTTTGATGTATTGACCGACGAATTGAAAAAACACAAAAACGACAGCATTAGTTTAACTGTTGAAAGAAACAACGCCAATATTGTTTTGAAAGGCAAAGTCGACAAAGAAGGTGTAATTGGTTTTGGCTATTCAAAAGAAGCTAAAAAAGAGTATGAAAAGTTTGAAGTGGTTAACCACATGAATTTTATACAAGCCTTTCCAAAAGCGGTTGAAGAATCGTATACGCAGTTTGTATACAACATTAAACAGTTCAAATTATTATTAAAACCGAAGACAGAAGCTTACAAACAAGTAAAAAGTCCGATTGGAATAACACGTCAATTACCTACTGAGTGGGATTGGGAATTCATTTGGAAATTCACTGCCATGTTCTCGATTGGATTGGCCTTTATGAATCTTTTACCGATTCCAGGATTGGATGGTGGTCATGCCTTATTTACTATAGCTGAGATGATTACAGGACGCACCTTGAGCGAAAAGGCAATGGGATATGTACAAACAGGCGGAATGATTTTCTTGCTTTCGCTGATGGCCTTAACTTTTGGAAAAGACATCTACGAAATCATCATTGATAATTTTTTCAAAAAAGTTTAATTTTTATTTGCAAAAAATAAAAATCGCCTTATATTTGCAACCGCTTAAAAGATATAACATCTTCCTCCTTAGCTCAGTTGGTTAGAGCATCTGACTGTTAATCAGAGGGTCCTTGGTTCGAGCCCAAGAGGGGGAGCTTTCTTAGACTCCTCGCCATTTTGGCGGGGAGTTTTTATTTATAGCAACCTGAAAGGCTTGTGTTTACTAAGGATGAGCGCAATTAACTCATTGATAAAAGCGGTTCGATAATTTTTTAAAAAAATGAGTTTTTCAGGAAATTAACATTGTTTTTCCAATAAATTGAAAATACATTTTTTTTACAAAAACAATCCCCTATTAACTAAAATTTGAAAAGCAATTTAAAAATTGCAATGGTTCGATGTTGAAGAAGGGTTGATTTTTAGCCTAATATAGAAATATCAAACAATTGCGGCTCGATAATCAGTCAATAGTAGGAGCTAGAAAGACCATCAATTCTATCAAGAGGATTTTATTGATGAACCTATAAGTTTTCAGGACTATGTAAACTTTGAATTAGCGCAACTATTTGACATACAGCACACTATTCTTTCTATTGAATTTATCAAGAAGAAAACTGTTGTTGTATACACGATGAAAATCAAATAACTTATAACAAACACTCATGATTTGAGTGTTTTTTTTATTCAAATGCTTCAAGATTTGTATTCCTTAATAAAACCCTTTTGTACTTGCAAAAAACTATTTCCTTTATGATTTCAGTCATAAAATTTAACTCCATTCAATTCAGAACTTTGGGGTATTATTTTAAACTAAAACAATATGAAAAAATTAGTAATGTTAATCACAACAGCCGTAATGTTCTTTTCATGTGGCAAAAAAGAAAAAACAGGGGAAGACTTTTCTAAACCAACAACTGAAGAAACCGCAACAACAGACGCTTCATCTTACGACCCCAATCGAGGTGAAGGTAAATATGATACTGTTGAACTTGGAGCAGGCCTAGATCAAGCAATGGCAACCAAAGGTGAAGAAGTTGCTGGTGTTAAATGTACTTCTTGTCACAAAATAACAGATGAAAAATTAGTTGGTCCAGGATGGAAAGGTGTTACCGAAAGAAGAAAACCAGAATGGATTATGAACTTCATTACCAATCCTGACCCAATGATTGAAAAAGATCCTGAAGTTCAAGCGCAACTAGAAATATGTCTTGTTCGTATGCCAAATCAAGGCTTAGCAGATGAAGAAGCAAGAAGTATTTTAGAATATATGCGTAAAAATGACGGAGTAAAGTAAAAACAACTAACCATCTCTGTTGGGTGAAAGCAATAAGATGGTTCTAATTTCAATAAAATGAAAAATAAATTTGTAAAAACAATTGTGGTACTCGTTTTAGGAAGTGCATTGTTCACTTCTTGTAAACCAAAAAATTCCAGTGATGCTACAGCAGGTGATGCTGAAAAAGCATATGTAGCACCAGGAAAGTATGACGAATTCTATAACTTCGTTTCAGGAGGTTTTAGTGGTCAGTTAAGTGTTTATGGTCTTCCAAGTGGAAGATTGTTTAGAGTTATCCCTGTTTTTTCAGTAGACCCTGAAAAAGGTTGGGGTTATAGTGAAGAAACTAAACCAATGTTGAATACTTCTCATGGTTTTGTGCCATGGGATGATTTACATCACACCGAACTATCCCAAACAAACGGTGAAGTTGATGGCCGTTGGGTTTTTGGTAATGCCAACAATACACCTCGTATTGCTCGTATTGACTTAAAAACATTTAAAACAGCAGAAATTATTGAATTGCCAAACAGTGGTGGAAATCACTCTTCACCTTTCATTACAGAAAATACAGAATATGTTGTTGCAGGAACTCGTTTTAGTGTGCCTGGCGATTATTCTAATGGTGATGTGGCAATTAACACCTATAAAGAAAATTTTAAAGGTCATATTAGTTTTGTAAAAGTCGGAAAAGAAGGTGAAATGGATTTAGCATTTCAAATTGTAACTCCAGGTGTAAACTTTGACCTTTCGCATGCAGGAAAAGGAAAATCGCATGGTTGGTTTTTCTTCTCTTGTTACAACACTGAGCAAGCCAATACTTTGTTAGAAGTGAATGCTTCTCAAAAAGATAAAGATTTTATCATGGCTGTAAATTGGAAGAAAGCTGAAGAATATCTAAAATCAGGGAAAGCAAAAAAACAGTCTGTAAAATACGCACATAACAAATGGAATGAAAAAACACATACTGCAACTTCTGAGATTAAAAACGAAGTTATGATACTTGATGCAGCAGAGCTTAAAGATATTTGCTACATGATTCCTTGCCCAAAATCGCCTCACGGTTGTGATGTTGACCCAACCGGTGAGTATATTGTAGGTTCAGGAAAATTAGCTGCTTTAATTCCAGTTTTTAGTTTTGATAAACTAATGTCGGCCATCCAAAGCAAAAAATTCGATGGAAACTATGGTGGAATCAATGTTGTAAAATACGAAGCAGCGCTTCACGGTGAAGTTCAAAAACCTGGCTTAGGGCCTTTACATACAGAATTTGACGGTAAAGGAAATGCTTATACAACATTCTTCGTTTCTTCTGAAGTAGTAAAATGGGATATTAAATCGTTGAAAGTTTTAGATAGAGTTCCAACCTATTACTCTGTTGGTCACTTATGTATTCCTGGTGGTGATTCTAAAAAACCATTCGGAAAATACCTTGTAGCTTATAACAAAATTACTAAAGACAGATATTTACCAACTGGTCCCGAATTAGCTCAATCAGCACAAATATTTGATATTAGCGGTGATAAAATGAAACTCGTTTTAGACTTTCCTACAATTGGAGAACCACACTATGCTCAAGCAGCACCAGCCGACTTAATTAGAAATAATGGTCAGCTTAAATTTTACAAAATAGCTGATAATAGCCATCCTTATGTGGCAAAAGGGGAAAAAGAAGCAAAAGTTGTTCGACAAGGAAATCAAGTACATGTTTATATGACTTCTATTCGTTCTCACTTTGCACCAGACAATATTGAAGGTGTGAAATTGGGCGACGAAGTATACTTCCATGTAACTAATCTTGAACAAGATTGGGATGTTCCACACGGATTTGCTGTAAAAGGTGCCAATAATGGAGAACTACTAATTATGCCAGGTGAAACTACAACACTAAAATGGAAACCAGACCGCGTTGGAATTTTTCCAATGTATTGTACCGATTTTTGTAGTGCTTTACACCAAGAAATGCAAGGGTATGTAAGAGTTTCTCCAGCAGGAAGTGCTGTCCCACTTACATGGAGTGTTGGTACTAATTTACCAGCAGCTACAAAATAAAGATAAGTGATTAGTGATTAGAAATTAGTGAATAGTACGAATGCTAATCATTAATTTCTAGTCACTAATTCTTTTTAAAACAAATCAAAATGAAAAAATCAAAAATTTCAATGGTATCAAAAATGATATTGTTGATAATAGCAACATTATTTATCGGTTCGCTTTTTTTCCCAATGTGGCAAATTGAATTAGAGGCGCCACAATATCCTGAAGGGTTAGTATTAAAATTACATGCTAATAAAATTGGTGGTGATGTAGAAATCATTAATGGTCTAAATCATTACATCGGAATGGCAACTTTGCATACCGAAAACTTTTTCGAATTCACCGTATTGCCTTATATCTTTATAGGTTTTGCTGTAATTTCTTTGTTGCTAATTTTTGTAGCAAAAAGAAAAGCAGTTTTAGCATTCTTTATTTCTTACATTCTTTTTGTGATTTTGGCCGCAATAGATTTCTACAGATGGAATTATGAATACGGACATAATTTAGATCCTAATGCAGCCATAAAAGTACCAGGAATGGCCTATCAACCGCCTTTAATAGGGTACAAACAATTATTAAATTTTGGAGCCTATTCTATTCCAGATATTGGTGGTTGGATGCTGACTGCTTGTGGTCTTTTATTGTTTTTTATTATTTTCAAAGAATATAAATTATTCACTAAAAAAGACAAATTATGAGATTACTTTTTATAGCATTGATAGCATTTCTTATGGTTTCTTGTGGTTCAAATGAACCAAAACCAATTAACCTTAATACTGATATGTGCGATTTCTGTAAAATGACCATTGCTAATGGGAAATTCGGAGCTGAATTAATCACACAAAAAGGGCGTTATTACAAATTTGATGATGTTTCATGCATGGTTCAATTTGCAAAATCAAGCGAAGTTCCTGCTAAAGCCTTTTTTGTGAATGATTACTTAAAAGAAAATGAATTGGTTGCTGCCGAAAAATGCTATTACTTAAAAGGAGGTACAATTAATTCTCCTATGCATGGTAATCTTGCCGCGTTTTTCACACCTAAAGATCAAGAAGAGTTTCAAAAAAAATTAAATGCTGATCCAATGACTTGGGAACAAATTTATGATTCGTATAAATGAAAAAATTAATCTGCATATTATTTTCCCTCTTAATTTCTATTTCAAATGCTAAAACCATTCAAGTAGGAAGCAGATACCCTGTCAAAAAAATCAAGCAAGCACTTCAATTGGCTGCCGATGGTGATACTGTTATTGTGAATAGTGGAGTTTATAAAGAAGGTAATATTCTAATCAACAAAAAAATAATTTTTCTTGGTAAAAATTTTCCAATTTTGGATGGACAAAATAAGTTTGAAGTAGTTTCTATCAATGCAGATAATGTAGTTATAAAAGGATTTAAAATAATCAATTCAGGATATGCTTCACTAGAAGATCCATGTGGAATCAAAGTGTATGATAAATCTTTTGTCAAAATCGAGAACAATGTTCTTGATAATAATTTTTTCGGAATCTATCTTCAGAATTCTAAAAATTGCCTGATCAAAAACAATAAAATTACAGCTTATGGAAAACAAGAACAACTTATTGGAAATGGTATTCATTGTTGGAAAAGCGATAATCTTCAAATAATTGCCAATAAAATTTCGGGACATCGCGATGGAATTTATTTTGAATTTGTAACACAATCTATCATTTGGAGAAATATTTCTAATAAAAACATTCGTTATGGCTTGCATTTTATGTTTTCGAACGATGATGCTTACATAACGAATGTTTTTAAAAATAATGGTGCTGGTGTTGCTGTGATGTTTACCAAAAATGTAAAAATGTATAACAATTATTTTGAAGAAAACTGGGGCGATTCTGCCTATGGTTTATTGCTTAAAGAAATTGCTGATAGCTATATTTTCAATAACAAATTTGCCCGAAACACATCGGGAATTTACATGGAAGGCACTTCAAGAATCAAGGTTGAAAAAAACGTTTTTGAATCGAATGGTTGGGGAATGAAAATTCAAGCAAGTTGCATGGATAACGAAGTTGTAAACAATAATTATCTAAAAAATACTTTTGACATAAGCACAAACGGAAGCCTAGTTTTAAATACTTTCAACAGTAACTATTGGGACAAATACGAAGGATATGATTTAGACAAAAATGGAATTGGCGATGTTCCCTATCATCCACTGAGTTTATTTGCGGTTTTGACTGAAAAAACGCCTTCATCTATGTTATTGTACCGAAGTTTTATGATTACGCTTTTAGACAAATCTGAAAAAGTTTTACCAAGCATAACTCCCGATAATTTTATAGACAATGCGCCTTTAATGAAATCGTTGCCATTATGATTGAAATACAAAATATAAGTAAAAAATTCGGAAAGTTAGAAGTGCTAAAAGGTGTAAATCTTCTTTGCAAAAAAGGCGAATGTATTGCACTAATCGGACCCAACGGCTGTGGCAAAACTACGCTAATAAAATCCATTTTAGGAATGGTTTTACCTGATAATGGTTCGATTGTTTTTAACGGCAAATCGGTAGTTGGAGAATACGTTTACCGTGAAAAAATTGGGTATATGCCTCAAATTGGTCGTTATCCAGATAACATGACAATTGGTCAAATCATCGAAATGATAAAAAAAATTCGAAATACAAATAATGAATTAGATGAAGATTTACTAAAAGCATTTGAACTTGAAAAAATGTTTGACAAACAAATGCGAACACTTTCGGGTGGAACAACTCAAAAAGTAAGTGCCGTTTTAGCATTTCTATTCAATCCAGAAGTACTGATTTTAGATGAACCAACGGCAGGTTTAGATCCATTGGCATCCGAAATTTTGAAAGAAAAAATCATTAAAGAAAAAGAAAAAGGGAAACTCATCTTTATAACATCACATCTCTTGAGTGAATTAGACGATTTGATTACCGAAATTATTTTCATGCAAGAAGGAGAAGTTCATTTTCATAAAAAAGTGGATGATTTAAAAGCAGAAACTAACGAAACTAAAATTTCAAAAGCTATTGCCAGTATTCTAAAACAAAAGCAACCCGAAACTCAAAACCCGAAACTCGAAACTGCATCATGAACAGAATTATAAAAATCATATTGCTCGATATTCTAAAAAACAAAATAGTTTTGGCTTACACTTTTATTTTAGCCATTTTATCATGGAGTTCATTCGCTTTGGAAGACAATTCAGCTAAAGGGCTTTTAACTATTCTGAATGTCATTTTATTTACAGTTCCGCTTGTTTCAATTCTGTTTGCTACGATTTATTTGTATAACAGTTCTGAGTTCATCGAACTTTTGTTAAGTCAACCCATCAAACGTAAAAAAATATGGATTAGCCTATTTCTTGGGCTGTCTTTTTCAATGATTGCTGCTTTTTTTGTTGGAGCAGGAATTCCGCTACTAATCAATTCTCCCGATAGTGTTGGGATTATGATGTTGCTCAATGGTACTTTGATAACCATAATTTTTACAGCATTAGCGTTTTTAAGTTCAATACTAACAAGAGATAAAGCCAAAGGAATTGGAATTGCTATTATGACTTGGTTGTTTTTTGCCTTGATTTTTGATGGACTCGTTTTGTTTCTATTATTTCAATTACAAGATTACCCTATCGAAAATGCAATGGTAGGAATGACCGCTTTGAGTCCAATTGATTTGGCTCGAATTCAAATTTTGTTACACCTCGATGTTTCTGCAATGATGGGTTATACCGGCGCTATTTTTAAAGATTTCTTTGGAACTTCAACAGGCTTAATAGTTTCTTTTTTATTATTAAGTCTATGGGCAATTATTCCCTTTATTATCTCATTAAAAAAGTTTAATAAAAAAGATTTGTAAAATGAAAACTGATATTAGAAACAGAAAAGACATCGAAAAGTTAGTAAACACTTTCTACGATAAAATAAAAACAGATGTGGTCATTGGTTATTTGTTTAATGATGTCGCTCAAGTCAACTGGGAAAAACATTTGCCTAAGATGTATGATTTTTGGGAAAACATCCTTTTTTACACTGCTGACTATGAAGGAAATCCAATGGAAAAGCACAAAGAATTACATCAAAAAAGCCCATTAAATCCGAGCCATTTTAATCACTGGAATATGCTTTTCACCAAAACCGTTGATGAAATATTTGAAGGGAAAAAAGCAGATGAAATAAAAAATAGAGCCTTAAATATTTCAGCTGCAATGATGTATAAAACATTAATGTGATGAAACACCAAATAGTGCTTATTATTCATCTATTAGCCGCAACTATTTGGGTTGGTGGGCATTTGATTTTATTACTCAGGTACGCTCCAAAGACCATTAAAAGCAAATCGCTAAATGAGATTAATCTTTTTAGAAAAAATTTTGAGCCTATTGGAATTCCATCTTTATTACTATTACTCATCACAGGAATCATTATGGCTTATAATTATGATGTTTCAGTAGATAAATGGTTTTCTTTTGAAAGCTCAGTTGAAAAAATAGTAAACCTAAAATTAATTCTCTTTTTCTGTACAATACTTTTAGCATTCACAGCGGCTAAATTTCTTTTCCCAAAACTTCAAAATAAGCATTCATATATTGTATGGATATTCATTTTTTTGGTTACTTCAATTGCTGTTACAATGTTGATTTTGGGAAGCTTAATCAGAATTGGCGGTTTTTAAAGTATTAACTTTCATAAATCCTCCTCGATTTTCATTTCGCTCAATTGATCCTCTTACAATTAAAAGAGCAACTTCAATCATATTTCTTAGTTCATAAAATTCTTTGGTAACTCTATATTTTTTTTGAATATTGATGCATTCGGCATTCCATGATTCAATCTGTTTTTTGGCTTCAATCAAATCACTATCATTTCGAACAATTCCAATCTTTTTTTGCATCAAAATTTGTAATTGTGTTTTCATTTTTATGACAATAGTCTGATCTACATTTTCAGAGTTACAATCTTTCCATTTTGGAAAAACCTTACTTTTTGTTCTTTCTAAAAGTGGTAAACTTGCTAGATAATTATATATTCTATTTGAGAACACTAATGCTTCTAAAAGAGAATTAGAAGCCAATCTATTTGCTCCGTGTAAGCCTGTACGTGAACATTCACCACATGCAAACAAATTGTTTACTGACGTTTGACCATTTGTATTAACTGAAATTCCACCGCATAAATAATGTTGGGCAGGAAGAACAGGAATCCATTGTTTTTCTATATCAATTCCAATAGCCTTACAACTGCTATAAATCAGAGGGAAATGTTGTGTGAATGAAAGTATATTCAAGTGGGTACAATCCAAATATACACACTCATCTCCAGATTTTTTCAACTCAATATCAATGCTTTGCGATACAATATCTCTAGAAGCTAAATCACCTCTTTTGTCATAGTTCATCATAAAACGCTCCCCATCTTTAGTGCGCAAATATCCGCCAAATCCTCTTACAGCTTCTGAAATCAAAAATGTTGAAGTGAACGATTTATTGTATAGTGCCGTTGGATGAAATTGAATAAATTCCATTTCTTTTGTTGTCGCCATTATTCTATTGGCCATCGCAATTCCATCTCCAGTAGCAATTGATGGATTTGTTGTATGACCATAAACTTGACCAATGCCTCCTGTAGCCAAAAGAGTAAAATCGGCTTGAAAAATTGAAATTTCACTTGTCTTTTCGTTCAGAACATAGGCTCCATAACAGCAATTATTTTCTGAAATTAACTCAAGGGCAAAATGAAAATCGAAAATTTTAATGTTATTTTGACGATGAGCTTGTTTTAAAATAGCCCGTTCTATTTCGTAACCTGTTTGATCTTTATGATGAACAATTCTGTTATTAGAATGACCTCCTTCTCTTCCTAAATCAAATGCTCCTTCATTGTTTTGGTCAAACTTGGCTCCCCAATCAATTAACTCTTTTAATCGCTTTGGCCCATCTGTAACAACCATTTCAACTACTTCCTTATTACATAGTCCGTCTCCACAAATAAGAGTATCTTCAATATGTTTTCTAAAATTGTCATCTATTTTGTTCAAGACAACTGCAATTCCACCTTGTGCATATTTAGTATTTGATTCATCTTCGCTAGATTTGGTGACAATTGCAATCTTTTTGTTTGGAAGCCTATCAGCAATTTTAATAGCAAAAGTCAATCCAGCAACTCCTGAACCTATTATTAAATAATCAGTTTGTATCATTGTTAGGATAATTCAAGCATTCGTTCTATTGGAATCAGTGCTTTCATTCTAATTTCTTCAGAAACAGTAACTTCAGGAGCTTCATTTAGCAAACAATCATATACTTTTTGCAAAGTATTCATCTTCATAAAGCCACATTCGCTACAAGCACAAGTATTATCTTCTTGAGAAGGTGCAGGAATCAAAACTTTATTCGGAACTTCTTGATGCATTTTATATAAAATTCCCGCCTCAGTAGCAACAATAAATTTATCACTCGGAGAAGACTTCACATAATTAATCATTCCTGAAGTTGAACCTACATAGCTCGCCGTTTCAAGAATATGAGTTTCAGATTCAGGATGAGCTATTATTTTTGCATCAGGGTGTTTTTTATGAAGTTCAATTAATTTATCCAAAGAAAAAGCTTCATGAACCACACATGAGCCATCCCAAAGTAGCATTTCTCTACCTGTTTTCTGAATAATATACTTACCAAGATTTTTATCTGGGGCAAAAATAATTGGAGTGTTTTTAGGAATAGATTCTACAATTTTTAATGCATTTGAAGAAGTACAAACTATATCGCTTAGAGATTTTATTTGTGCCGAACAATTGACATAGGTAATAACAATATGATTTGGATGAGACTCAATAAATTCCTTAAAAAGATGTGGTGGACATGAAGCCGCTAATGAGCAACCTGCTTCTAAATCAGGAAGTATGACCTTCTTAGTTGGATTTAAAATCTTGGCTGTTTCTGCCATAAAATGAACACCAGCAAATACTATTATTTCAGCCTCAACTTTAGTTGCCTCTTGTGACAAACCCAAACTATCTCCAACATAATCGGCAATTTCTTGAATTTCTGCATCTTGATAATAGTGTGCTAAAATAACAGCATTTTTCTCCTTTTTTAATTTAAGTATTTTATCTTTTAGAGTGATCATCGTTTTAATTTAAGTACTAAAATCATTTATAATCTCGATGGATTTTATAACAAAGAAAAGATTGAAAATAATAATATAGTATGATTTTAGTCATAAAACAAAGAAGGCTTTGTTTTGTAATATTGAAATATAAAAATATTCACATGAAAACATTACAAAAACACACAATTGGTGAGTATGTAGCTCAAGACTTCCGAACTGCTACACTATTCTCAAAATATAAAATTGATTTTTGCTGTAAGGGGAATAAAACTTTAGAAGAAGTTTGCCAAGCAAAAGGTTTGGATACTACTCAAATTGAAAATGAAATTAATTCTGTATTAAATTCAGGCTCTTCAACAGAAATGGATTTTAAAACATTTTCTCCCAATCTATTAATTGATTATATTTTAGAAACTCATCACGAATACATTCAAGAAAAAACACCTATTTTATTGATGTACTTGGATAAGTTATGTAAAGTTCACGGCGAAAGACATCCTGAATTATTTGAAATCAATAATTTATTCCAAATCAGTGCGAATGAACTACTAAATCACCTTCAAAAAGAGGAAATTGTTTTATTCCCTTTCATTAAAACAATGACTAATGCTATAAAAAACAACGAGACCATTCAACAACCTGGTTTTGGAACGGTTGAAAATCCGATTGCTATGCTCAAACATGACCATGAAACGGAAGGCGATTTGTTTGCTAAAATTTCTGAATTGACTAATGAATACAATCCGCCATCTGATGCATGTCAAACCTACAAAGTGACTTTTGCAATGCTCAAAGAATACGAACAAGATTTGCACAAGCATATTCATTTGGAAAACAACATTTTATTTAAAAAGGCAATCGAATTAGAGGAAAAGTTCAATGTCCTAGGATAAATAACCATTTATAAATATGTATTTATGGAAAAATTTGTGATTAAACGAAATGGTGATTACAAATCATTTGAATCGTACAAAATAAAAGATGCTATTGAGAAAAGTTTTGAAAGTGTCTGTATTCCTTTTGACGAAAGTATATTCAATAGCGTTATTTCTTCCATAGAGATTAAAGATACTTGGGCTGTAGAAGAAATTCAAGATATGATTGAAAAAGCACTGTTTAAAAAAGAGTATTTTACAGTGATGCGCTCCTTTATGCTCTACCGTCATACAAGAAAATTACAAAGAGAACATATAGCAGGATTAAATGATGATACAACCTATGTTGACAGCACACAAACCATTGAAGAATACATTTCACAAACCGATTGGAGAATTAACGCTAATGCAAACACATCATATTCTAATGCCGGTTTAGTAAATAATGTGGCAGGTAAAATTATTGCAAATTATTGGTTAGATAAAGTATATTCAAAAGAAGAAGGTTATGCCCATCGGAACGGCGATATTCACATTCATGATTTGGATTGTTTAACAGGCTATTGTGCAGGTTGGAGTTTAAGAGTTTTGTTAAACGATGGCTTTAATGGTGTTCGTGGTCGAGTTGAAAGCAAACCTCCTTCTCATTTTAGAGAAGCATTGGGACAAATGGCAAACTTTCTCGGAATTTTACAAAGTGAATGGGCGGGAGCGCAGGCATTTAGTTCGTTTGACACGTATTTAGCCCCATACGTTTTTAAGGATAATCTGACTTTTGTTGATGTATTGAAAGCCATTCGCAGTTTTGTATATAATCTGAATGTTCCTGCACGTTGGGGACAATCACCATTTACAAATATTACATTAGATTGGGTTGTTCCTGACGATTTAAAAACCCAAATCCCAACTAAAAACAACCATCATTTTTTTGAAGGTAATTTTAGTTATGATCTTTTAGTAAAAGCCAAACAGCGTGGAGTTGATAAACTAACGGACTTGCGTTATGAGCATTTTCAGAAAGAAATGAATTTGATCAACAAAGCCTATTATACTGTAATGACCGAAGGTGATGCCAACGGACAACCGTTCACTTTTCCAATTCCAACAGTAAACATAACTGAGGATTTTGATTGGGATGGTGAAAATACAGAAATTCTTTTTGAGAATACGGCAAAAATTGGTTCTTCTTACTTCCAAAATTTTATTGGAAGCCAATACAAATTGGATGAAAACGGTAATAAAGTTGAAAACGAAAGCGCATATAAACCAAATGCTGTTCGAAGTATGTGTTGCCGATTACAACTGGATTTAAGAGAATTACTTAAACGAGGTAACGGGCTTTTTGGAAGTGCCGAAATGACAGGAAGTATTGGAGTTGTTACCATTAACATGGCGCGTTTAGGTTATTTATATGAAGGCAATAAAGAAGCATTTTTTGAACAATTAGATAAATTAATGGAAATTGCTAAATCAACATTAGAGAAAAAAAGAGTCTTTATTCAAGAGATGTATGATAGAGGTTTATTCCCTTATACAAAAAGGTATTTACCTCATTTTAGGAATCATTTTTCAACTATTGGTGTTAACGGAATGAACGAAATGGTTCGCAATTTCACAAATGATAAAGAGGATATTACTACTACTTTTGGAAATGATTTTTGTGTTGAAGTTTTAGATTATATCAGAAATAGAATGAAAGAATTTCAAGAGCAAACAGGTAATCTTTACAACCTTGAAGCCACTCCAGCTGAAGGAACAACTTATCGTTTTGCCAAAGAAGATAAAAAAAGATTTCCAGCTATTCTTCAAGCAGGTCAAGGAGAAAACATCTATTATACAAATAGTTCTCAAATTCCTGTAGATTTTACTCAAGATCCTTTTGAAGCATTATTGATGCAAGATGAATTACAGTGTAAATATACAGGTGGAACCGTGTTGCACTTATATATGAATGAAAGGATTAGCTCACCCGAAGCTTGTAAAAACTTTGTGAAAACGGTTTTAACCAAGTTCAGATTACCTTATATAACTGTAACTCCAGTATTTAGTGTTTGTCCAGTGCATGGATATTTGAATGGTGAACACGAATATTGCCCAAAATGTGATGAAAAACTTTTAGAGAAATTAGACAATGGAACTTTATTAGAAAGTTCAATAAACAACAATTAAATACAACAATCCAAAATGAATACAAAATCGGTAGAAATTTTAGAACACAATCAACATTTAAGAACTAAATGTTTGGTTTATACAAGAGTAATGGGTTATCATAGACCTGTCGAGAGTTTTAATATTGGTAAAAAAGGAGAGCATAAACAACGTTTGCATTTTAGAGAAAACTAGTGTTAGCCAAACCAATTTGCAATATTACTCCGTTTACATTATTAGATTATCCAAACAAATCAGCCTGCATTCTATGGTATGCAGGTTGCAATATGCGTTGCCTGTATTGTTATAATCCCGAAATTGTTTTAGGAAAAGGAGCCATTTCTTTTTCTGAAACAATTTCTTTTTTAAAAAAACGCAAAGGATTACTCGATGCAGTAGTTTTTAGTGGCGGTGAATGCCTACTTCATAAAAACATTGTAGAGCAAATTAAGGAAGTGAAAGCATTAGGTTTTTTAGTCAAAATAGATACCAATGGATCGAACTCAAAAGTAGTAAAGCAATTGCTCGATAATAATTTAATTGATTATGTTGCATTAGATTTTAAAGCATTAAAACCTAGTTACAATGCTATTACAAAGTCTAATTTGTTTGACGAATTTGAAAATTCCCTTGAGCTTCTTTTAGCCAGTACAATACAATTTGAAGTAAGAACTACTTATCATTCTGAATTGATTTCTGATGCTGAATTAAATGAAATGATTCACTTTCTTGAATATAAAAAATACAAAAGAAACTACTATATTCAGTATTTTAAAAATAATGTTGAGACTATTGAAAAGTTACCTTATTCTAAAAATAAAATAACAATTTCGCCTATAGCACAAGATTTAAAAGTTATTATTCGCTAATCTTTATGGTTTAAATTTCAATTTGACTAACTTGTAGTTTATACGATTTGAGTTGTCTTTGAATGTCAACTCTTTCATCCAAAAAGTAAGTTGTCTCGTTAAATAAATCTTGATAATATTCAATTCCTTTTATCAAATTTGTTTTAAAAGTAGCCCACTTTTTTTGTTGCATTGAAGTAATTGCTTCACTATAGTTTTCAATTTCTTTCTTCAAATGTTCAACATATAATCCAAGCTCTTTTACAAAAACATTTGGTCTATTATTAGTTGGAAGGATATTAATTGTTCCATAAATATGTTTAACCATATCTGCTAATGAAACAGTCTTATCAAAGTAAGCCAAGTTTGGTCCAGGGCAAATTACTACTCCTTGTTGTTGCCCCTTAGCCTCTATTTTGTTCTCGATATAAGATGAATTTGCAAGTCCAACACAAAGACATGCCTTTTCTACAATTCTCTTTTTTAATTTAATATAAGCTTCATCTGTTAATTCGCTTTTTAACTTCTCTAATTCTGTTAACTTAATATCTTGATATTTTTTGGAAGCCATACACATTCCATGAGTATCATACTCCTTATTTAATGCTAAAAACTTTTTAGGACAAGAACTTCCAGCTTTACTATCGTTAATCCTTTTTTGCTTCCAAGAATCATTACTCATGCCTTTTACTGTATTAAAAGGAACTCCAAGAGGAGAAATATTGCTTAAGTAATAATCTTCCTCATTAGCTTTTGCTAATAAACTTCGGGTTTCTTCATCTACCGACGTTGCTTCAGGAACCAATAAAAATGGTGAACCCCAACCTACAGAATCTAAACAATAATTTTGTAGCAAAAACTCGTGCTCCTCGGCAGTGCCAACACCGCCTTGAACAGTTATTTTCATCTCTAATGGTTCTGTTGGAATTGGTAAGTTTTTAGCTTCCAACGCTTTTATTAGCATTTCATGCGAAGTTTGTATAAGCTGCTCTCTTTTAGTTTTAAACTCTTCTAAAATTGATCCTAATAAAAATCCATCTGTTGCAAAAGCATGTCCGCCACAATTTAATCCTGACTCAATTCGATATTCAGAAACCCAAAGCCCTTTCTTGGCTAAAAAATTTCCTTGTATTATGGCCGATCGAAAATCACTGACCTTTAGAACAATTTTCTTTTTTAATATTCCATTTTGATTAGGGAAAAAATCTGGAAATTGTTCGAAATAACTATACAATCTAGGATTCATCCCTGCTGATAGGACTACAGAAGAATTTAATTCACTGTTAGCGAATCCACGTAAAGAAGCATGTGCATCATTAAATTCAATTGGAAGTCGTTCGTTTCCATTAAAATTCTCCTTGTCAACCTTGGTCATAATATTAACATCTATCTCTCCCTTAACAAGTTTTTTTTCAATAAATTGACTTAAGCTTTCTTTTTTAGAAATACCCTTGTTTATGAACTCCTGCAAATTTTTTCTCAAATCAGATTTATTTGGTAAAATTGAAATAAAGTTTTCTAAAGCTTTTTTGCTTTCTATCAATTCTAACTTAAAATATTTAATCTTCTCGTTTACAATAGTATTCATTAGATTCAAATAATGAGTAATTCTTTCAGCTCTATAGTCATAAGCTTTTGTTGTAATTTCCTGATAAGGAATTCCAAATCTCTTACTGTATAAAGCCCTCATTTTTTCTATTAGATCATCGTCTGTAATTGAGACAACTGATGATATTCCGAATTGTGCCACTCTGATGGGAGTATCAATAGTAAAAGCTAATCCCATAACAGGAATGTGAAAAGTATGAATGCTGTTATTTTTCTGCATTGTAAATTATTTTCTTTAAAAATGTAAAAATGATTATTGATAATCCAACGATGATACCGAGCCCAAAAATGACAAATAAAACATAAATCCAATGCAATGCTTCTTGTAATTGACTAAAGGATTCATGCTTACTAAAGAAAGTCCAATATCCTTTTTTAATTCCCATAATTAGTAAACTTGCCCAGAATAAGAGGAATGAGACATTGAAAATCTTGATTCCCAATGCAACTCTTTTTTCAGAAACTAGAGTAAATTTACTTTCAGAATCGATAATAAAAGCTATTGATGATAGTAATATCAAAGTGTTAATTCCGATAGTCGTACCCATCGAATGTGCAACTGTAATATGTGTTCCATGTGTGAATAAGTTTATAGATGGAATGGATACTAATAATGCCAAAATGATGTTTAAAAACACCCAAAAATCTGCCAATAACATCAATCTATATGCTAATAAAAATTTGATTTGCTTTCCTTTTGATAGATTCTTTTTCCAATCATAAATTATTGAAAATAAAATAATCCATTCTGTCATACTGATTGCATAAGCCAAATATCGAATCCAAGGAGCAGTTGGAATAATATAAATGTGATGTGCCCAACCAAACATTAAATTTGCTAATCCTAAAAAATAAAAAAAGAAAGCTTTCTTTGATTTAGCATAACTATCATCATTACTTATTTTAGACATTACATATAATGATGTACCATAAACGAGCATATTCCATGAGCCTACATACGAACCTCCCGATTTCCATTGCAATGAAATGTTTAGAATAAAATTATCTCTGAAATATGGTAACAACCACAAATGAGCTTCTGTAAAATGATAAATCATAAATACAATTCCTGTTGCCCACATCCAATAATAAACAGGCCAATCTTTAAATGAAGGTAGCATGGTTTTATAATAATTCATACCAAATAAAATCCAACCTAATACTATTGGAAAATAGAAATAACTAGGAAACTCTAAATATTCTTTTCCAGCAAAATTTTTAGTTAGATAAGAGACTATTATTCCAACTCCTGTTGTAATAAAAAGCCAAAAATGAATTTTTATTAGATTTTGATTTATTGGCTTTACATAGTAATAAATTCCGCCTATTGCCGAAAGCAATATCCAGGAAACAACAAAAAGTGTATGAAGCGGACGCAAAGCATTGAAAGGCAAAAACTCTTTAATAAAACTTGGCGTTGTGTATTGAAATCCTGCTAGTAA
>JAEUTY010000014.1 GCA_016787805.1 Flavobacterium sp.
CCCGATTGTAGCGGCACGCAGTATAGCGTAAAGCGGGACAAGTGTTGTTAAAAAAGATAAATAGCTGCTTCTAAATCACATTCACTTCGGCTTCAATTGCAATGCCGTATTTGTCGAAAACGGTTTTTTGAACGTAGCGCGATAAAGCCAAAATTTCTTGTCCGCTTGCGTTGCCGTAATTGACCAACACTAGCGCCTGATTTTTGTGAACGCCTGCGTCGTCTTTGCGATAACCTTTTAAACCAGCATGTTCGATGAGCCAGCCCGCGGGAACTTTGATTTCATTTTCGCCAACTTCGAAAAATTTGATATCGGGAAATTGGGTTTGCACTTTTTGAAATTGCTCTTTTGAAATCACTGGATTTTTGAAGAAACTGCCGCTATTACCGAGTTCTTTTGGGTTGGGTAATTTGCTGTTTCGAATGGCGATTACCGCGTTGGAAACGTCTTTTATAGTTGGGTTTTCGACGTTGTTTTTGGCCAATTCGCCTTGAATATCGCCATAAGCAACACTAATTTTATGGTTCTTTTTAGTCAATTTGAAAATGACAGAAGTGATGATGAATTGGTCTTTGGCTTCGTGTTTGAAAACGCTTTCACGGTAGCCAAAATGACAATCTTCTTTGGTGAATGTTTTGAGTGTTTGTGTTTGAATATTCATCGCTTCGCACGAAACAAAAGTATCTTTGATTTCGGCGCCATAAGCACCAATATTTTGTACAGGTGTTGTACCTACGTTGCCCGGAATGAGCGACATGTTTTCCAATCCACCAAAATTTTGATTGATGGTCCATAGTACAAATTCGTGCCAATTTTCGCCAGCTTGACCTTCCACCCAAACGAAATCGTCGTTTTCTTGGATAATTTTTCTTCCTTTCAAATCAATATGAATGACCAACGCGTCAATATCTTGGGTTAGCAACATATTGCTTCCGCCACCTAAAATGAATTTTTTTTCGGTTTGGTGTTGATGCAAAATAGATTTCAATTCGGTCAGCGAATGCACAGCAACGAACTGTTTTGCTTTGGCTTCGATGCCGAAAGTGTTGAATTTTTTTAAGGAAAAATTAGTTTGAATCTGCATTGTAAATTGATATTGCTTTTTGCTATTGCCATTGCCATTGAATTTTACTCCTCTGTTTCTAGTGCGCGACGCAAAAAGTCGTTCATGGGTTTTAGTGCCATTAGTTTTTTGGCGATAGTTTTACTAAAATCGGGTTGGGTGAACAGTTTTTCGTCGATTTTTTGCGAAGCTGTGTAGCTTTTTAGTTTCAAAAACTCGATGGCAGGATGGTTGGGATCGATGTCTTTGGGTGCTTTTTTGAGCATGTTGTTTTCGTCGCGAGTGATTTGGTTGAACTCACTTTTAAAGGTTTTATCGGTAACGATTTTTTCTAAATCATCGTGGAAAAACTCAATTTCTTTACGAATTAATTTTAATTCATTTGGCTCCGGACACCAAACACCACCAGCGATAAAGCATGCACCTTTTTCGTAGTGTATGTAATAACCTGGACTGTTTTTACGATTTTTATTTTGTGTAAACCAAACGCCCATATTGGTTTTGTAAGGTGATTTGTCTTTTGAAAAACGAATGTCACGATTGATGCGAAACGTACAATTTTTAACTTCCAATGGTTCCAAAGTTGGATCCAATGGTTTCATTTCTGAAAGAATGGAAGCAATAAAACTGTGGTAGTCTTTTTTGTAGTCTTCATATCTTTTTTTGTTGGCATGCATCCATTCGGTGTTGTTGTTGGCAATTAAATCGTCTAAAAATTGTAGCGCTTGTTTAGTAATCATACTTACAGTTTTTTTCTAAGTTCTTCTTCAGTAATATAGCCCACATTTTGCCAGGTCACTTTGTTTTTGTCGTACAACATCAATGTGGGTAAAGCGTCTACTTTTAGTTCCGTAGCCAAGGCTTCGTTTTTATCCACATCAATGCGAATAATAGTGACTTTATCTTTCAACTCAGTTGCCATTTTATCTAAATACGGTGCCATTTTTTTACACGGACCGCACCATTCAGCGTAAAAATCAATCAAGACTTTTTTGTCGCTATTGGTTAATTTATCAAAATCGGCTTTGGTCATTCCGGTTTGCGCTACTTTTTTATCGCTTAAACCCAAAGCATTCCATTTCATCATGCCGCCTTTCATGTTGTACACTTCGGTAAAGCCTAACTCTTTCATTTTAGCTATTGCAGCACTACTTCTTCCACCGCTTAGGCAATACACAAAAGTAGGTTTCATTTTATCTAATTTACTGATTTCCGATTGAAAATTCGGGCTATTGAAGTTGATGTTTATGGCATTGTCAAGATGTTTTGAGTTGAATTCATCAGGAGTTCGAACATCTACAATTTGCAAATTGGCAGTCGCTTTCAATTTTTCAGCAAATACAGTTGCGTCAATGGTTTCGTTGATAATTGTTGCTTGATTTGAAGTAGTTTCTTCTTTGTTTTGACCTTTGCAGCTTATCAATAAAAAAGTCACGGTCAAAAAGGTAAAAAGTTTTAATTTCATGTTGAAGTAATTTAAATGAAATACAAAAATAAAGCAGTAAAAATAGAACAATATAACAAATGTTACAAACTAAATATTTTGTAACTCTGATGTGTACTTTTAACAATGGCCTCGGTACGTTCGGGATGCGTGTCTGAAATGAATAATTGCCCAAATTCTTCGGCATTAACCATTGCTACAATTTGGCTTACACGTGTTTCATCTAACTTGTCAAAAATATCATCAAAAAGTAAAATAGGTTTTTCGCCACTTTGTTTTTTTACAAATTCGAATTGCGCCAATTTTAATGCGATTAAAAACGATTTTTGTTGACCTTGCGAACCGAATTTTTTGATAGGAAAGCCATCGATTTGAAATGCTAAATCGTCTTTATGAATACCAACGGAAGTATATTGTAAAGCTCTGTCTTTGGCCAAATTTTCTTCTAAAAGAGCGATTAAATGGTTTTCAAACAAATGACTCTCATAAATCAATTGAACCGTTTCTGAGGAACTTGTAATCGTTTGATGGTGTTTATTGAAAATGGGAAGAAAATTTTCTATAAACTGTTTTCTTTTTTCAAAAATTGATTGCCCTAAACCATTCAATTGTTGATTGTATATCGATAGAGTTTCGTTGTCGAACGTATGATTCAGAGCAAAATATTTTAATAAAGCATTGCGCTGGCTGATGATTTTTTGGTACTGAATAAGTTCTTGCAAATACGTTGGTTCGAGTTGTGAAATAACCGTGTCAATAAATCGTCTTCGGGTTTCGCTGCCTTCAATAATAAGATCGTTATCGGCAGGTGAGATAATGACGAGCGGAATAAAACCAATGTGATCCGAGAACTTTTCGTAGATTTTGCCGTTGCGTTTCAAAATTTTCTTTTGGCCTTTTTTGAAACTGCTCACAATTTGTTCCGTTCGGTTGTTTTTTTCAAATTCACCGTCAATTACAAAAAAATCTTCGTTGTGCTTAATGTTTTGAATGGCCAAAGGATTAAAATAACTTTTTCCATTCGCCAAATGATAAATAGCATCGAGAACATTGGTTTTTCCAATGCCATTCTTTCCTACAAAACAATTGATTTTAGCATCAAATTCGAAAGTTGCCTCAGAAAAATTTTTGTAATTGAATAAAGAAATTTTTTTTAAAAACATTGCGAATGGCTTACTAATACTGCGCTAAGAGCTTTTTTAAATCTACTTTTTTAAAGAGGGTGCAAATTATTGAAAAATATCGACAAAAATCGCTTTTAATTCTGAATAAAAATTTTATTTTTGCGCACACTAAATTAAATTTAAATGGCAACATATAATAAAAGAGGTTACAAAGCACCAAAAGAAAAAGAGGAAAAGTTAGATAATACTTTTATTGAAGATACTCCAAATGTAGATGATAAAGACAGTACAACAGCAAAAGCTTTTGACGCATTAGATCAAACTGCATCAAGAACGGAAGATTTTGTTGCTAAAAATCAAAAATATATCTTAGGTTTCTTAGGATTAATTGCTTTAGTAACAATTAGCTATTTATTGTACCAAAAATTTGTTGCTGGTCCGAATGAAGATGAAGCTGCAGATGAATTATTTGTTGCACAGCAAAATTTCCAAAAAGCGCTTGATGCTACTGATCAATCGAAAGATTCATTGTTCAATTTAGTAATCAAAGGTTCAGAAGGAAAATTAAGTGCAATTGATGTTGCTAATCAATATTCAGGTACTGATGCAGCAAATTTAGCTAATTATTATGCTGGTATTGCTTACTTAAACTTAGGTAAATACAAAGAATCAATTGAGTATTTAGAGAAATTCTCTTCTAAAGATGTAATGCTTTCGGCTATTGCTCAAGGTGCGATTGGTGATGCATTTGCTCAAAGAAATCAACCCAAAGATGCTTTAGAATATTATTTGAAAGCGGCTCGTATGAATGAAAATGAATTCACTACGCCTCGTTATTTGATGAAAGCAGGTCAAACAGCTTATTTACTAGGAAACAAAGCAGATGCGTTGAAATATTTCACTGAAATCAAAGAAAAATTTGAGTCTTCTCAAGAGTCTCAAAACATCGATGCTTTGATTGGAATGGCACAATAATAGTGAACAGTCTCAGTCACAGTTTACAGCTACTGATTACTGCGACTGAAAACTGAAAACTTGAACTATGGCTACCGAAAATAAAAATTTATCCAATTACGATAAAAACACAATCCCAAATGCGAAGAACTTTCGGTTTGGGATTATTGTTTCAGAATGGAACGATCAAATCACTGAAGGCTTATATAATGGCGCTATAGCAGCTTTGTTGGATTGTGGTGCACAAAAAGAAAACATTATTCGTTGGAATGTTCCCGGTAGTTTTGAGTTGGTTTATGGTGCGCAACGCATGATTGTAACTCAAAATGTTGATGTAGTAATAACAATTGGTTGCGTAATCAAAGGCGAAACGATGCATTTTGAATTTGTCTGCGAAGGAGTAACCCAAGGAATCAAAGACCTTAACGTTCAAACTGATGTTCCAGTAATTTTTTGTTTGTTGACTGATAATACGATGCAACAATCCATAGATAGAAGCGGTGGAAAGCATGGAAATAAAGGAACCGAAGCCGCAATCGCCGCGATCAAAATGGCCGAATTACGTCGGACTTCTGAAAACAACTAATTTTTTTAAACTAATACTATAAAGCCTATTCTTTTGGAGTAGGTTTTTCTTTTTTTAGTAAGTTGTTAACTATGTTTACCCACAGATTTTACTTAAATTTGTCGGATTAGTATTAACTATAACAAACCAAACAAATTCAAAACCAGAATGTCGAGTATAATTCAATTGCTTCCTGATCACGTTGCCAATCAAATTGCTGCAGGCGAAGTGGTGCAACGTCCGGCTTCAGTTGTAAAGGAATTGCTTGAAAATGCCGTTGATGCCAAAGCTACTGACATAAAGTTAGTCATCAAAGATGCAGGAAAATCGTTGGTGCAAGTCATTGACAACGGAATTGGTATGAATATTACTGATGCACGCTTGTGTTTTGAACGTCATGCTACTTCCAAAATCCGTCAAGCGGAAGATTTGTTCGATTTGCATACCAAAGGTTTTCGTGGTGAAGCTTTAGCGTCGATTGCTGCTATTGCGCATGTGGAAATGAAAACCAAGCAAGAGCAAGACGAATTGGGAACGCATATTGTGATTGAAGGCAGCAAATTTGTTTCACAAGAACCTTCTGTTTTGCCCAAAGGAACTTCGTTTGCCGTAAAAAACCTGTTTTTTAATATTCCAGCGCGACGTAATTTTTTAAAATCGGATACGATTGAATTACGCCATATTATTGATGAATTTCACCGTGTTGCATTGGCGCATCCGAACATTTATTTTACAATGATTCACAACGGTAGTGAAGCATACAATTTACCACAGTCGAATTACAGACAGCGTATTGTCAACGTATTTTCGGCCAAAACCAATGAAAAACTCGTTCCGGTTCAAGAAGAAACCGATATACTCAAAATTCAAGGATTTGTTGGTAAGCCCGAATTTGCTAAGAAAAACCGTAGTGAACAATTTTTCTTTGTTAATGATCGCTTTATCAAAAGTGGGTATTTGCATCATGCAGTGATGGCTGCTTTTGAAGGTTTGTTAAAAGACAATGCTCAGCCGAGTTACTTTTTGTATTTAGATGTGCCACCGAATACCATCGACATCAATATTCATCCTACCAAAACGGAGATTAAATTTGACGATGAACATGCGTTGTACGCCATTTTGCGTTCTTCAATCAAGCATAGTTTAGGTCAATTCAATGTTGCCCCAGTCTTAGATTTTGATCGCGATCCGAATTTAGACACACCTTACCAATACCAAAACAAAACAGCAGAATATCCAACCATTCAAGTAGATCGTTCATTCAATCCATTTGCTGATGACTCTGGCGATAATGATCTAATGAAGCAAAAGTCAACAAAATCGTATTCAAGTACTTTATCTTATAAAAAGCAAGATGTTGGAGCTAATTGGGAAAGTTTGTATGTAGGTTTAAAGCAAGACACGGAAGAAATTGGTGGTTTTTCATTTGAAAATGAAGAAGTTACAGCTTCTTTATTTGATGAAAAAGAAGAGGAGGAGCAAACCACTAAACGTACGTATCAAATTCATAAGAAATATATTGTGAGTCCGATTAAATCGGGAATGGTAATTTTGGATCAAAACCGAGCACACCAACGCGTTTTATACGAACAATTTTTGACTAATATGACGGTTAAACAAGCCTCGAGCCAACAATTGTTATTTCCGTTGCAGTTGCAGTTTTCACCCAATGAAATGAAACTCATCACCGAATTGCAAATGTCGCTAGAAAATACTGGATTTGTTTTTGAATCATTTGAATCGGATGCCGTTCACATTTCTGGAGTTCCAGTAAATACAAGTGAAAGTGAAGTTTCGATGGTGTTGGAACAATTGATTTCTGATTTGCAAGATGGAATTCCAGAAAGTAGTTTTTGTCAGAATGATACTATTGCTAAATCGATGGCCAAAAGTTTGGCAGTACGAACCGGAACGTATCTGACTGAAAAAGAACAAGAAAATTTGCTTAATAACTTGTTTGCTTGTAAAGAACCGAATGTTTCACCTTTTTTAAAACCCACTTTTATCACCATGAGTGTGGATGATTTGGATAAAAAATTTAGCGTATGATGAATCTCACACCAGTAGTAAAACAACTACTGATTATAAATATTATTTTCTTTATTGGATCTAACTTTGTAGGTGATTTTGCTTATCAATTACTCTCGCTGTATTACCCAGAGACAGATTATTTTAAACTTTGGCAACCAATAACTCATATGTTTATGCACGCCAGTGTGTACTTGCCAAATTCTTCATCTAATTTGATGCATATTGTTTTTAACATGATGGGATTGGTAATGTTTGGTAGTCCGTTGGAACATTATTGGGGAGGAAAAAAGTTTTTGTTTTTCTACATTTCTTGCGGATTGGGCGCTGCTTTAATTCAATTAGGAGTAACTTATTATGAAGTTCATACTATTTTGGATAGTTTATCAGAATTAAAATTAAACACTGAAGAAATACATACGCTATTGAATCTGGATTTTTCTTCAGCCTTTGATTCTAAAGGATTTTTGCAAGAAGGAACTATAAAGGATATTTTGGTTCAATCAAAATGTACTCCTGAACAATTTTATGTTTTAGAAGGCGCGATAAGAAATGCTCAAACTCCTATGGTTGGTGCATCTGGAGCAATATATGGGTTGTTAACCGCTTTTGCTTTTATGTTTCCCAACGCCGAATTGATGTTGATGTTTATTCCTTTTCCAATTAGAGCCAAGTATTTTGTTCCTGGCTTGGTATTAATGGATTTCTTTTCGGGAGTAACTGGAGTTTCTATATTTGGTGGAGGAATTGCTCATTTTGCTCACGTTGGTGGAGCTTTATTTGGTTTTATTATGATGATGATGTGGAGAAATAATAAATTTAAACATAATCGTTGGAATTAATGTCGGTACTTGAAGATTTAAAATTGCAGTACAAAATGGGTAGTATTTCTATCCGATTGGTGTTTTGGAATGTCACTTTATTTGTCGTTCCTGAAGTGGTTTTTGCTGTTTTAAAGTTGTTTAATATTAAGATTCAATATTTAAATTTTGTTAGTGTTTCCTCAAGCATTAATGATTTAATGTGGAAACCTTGGTCGATGGTTAGTTACTCGTTTTTTCATTCGGGTATTATGCATCTGCTCTTTAATATGTTGATGTTGTATTATGTTGGCCGACTTTTTATTACCTTTTTTACACAAAAACAACTACTTGGCGTTTATTTACTTGGCGCTATTTTTTCGAGTAGTGTTTTCATTGTTAGTTATGCTTTTTTGCCTGCTCTAACAACCATTTCTACCCAAATGATTGGTGCTTCAGGTTCTGTTATGGCGATTTTGTTTGCCACTACTTCGTATCAACCGTATATGGAAGTACACTTGTTTGGTGTTTTCAAAATGAGATTATGGCATATTGCATTTATCCTCGTCTTTTTCGATTTGATTCAGTTACCTTTGGAAAATACAGGTGGGCATTTGGCTCACATTGGCGGCGCTGTTTTTGGTTATATTTATATATTTTTGTTAAAAAGAGGCACTGATTTGACTTCTGGAATCAACTCGTTTTTTGATTTTATGGTTACCATTTTTAGTAAAAAACAAGGAACTAAATTCAAAAAAGTATATGTAAATCCGAAGAAACCTGCGGTAAAAAGAGAAAGTAAAATTGTAACTAAAGATAAAACGCAACAACAAATCGATGAGATTTTGGATAAAATAAGTAAATCGGGTTACGATAGTTTAACAAAAGACGAAAAGGAGTTTTTATTCAATTCTGGTAAATAGATGAAAAAACTGTCAAGGTTTAATAAAGTAATGTTTTTCTTCAATATAGTACTTACTGTATTGTCTTTCATTGCTTATGTTTTACCTTTTTTGGCACCCAAATTATTTCCATTATTGTCGGTGTTAACGTTGCTTTTGCCTTCATTTTTAGTGATTAACTTGTTGTTCTTTTTGTATTGGTTGATTCAGTTCAAAAAGCAGGTTATTTTATCAGGAATCGTGTTGTTGTTGGGAATTACTTTTGTCAATAAATACTACAAATTTTCGTCAATCGATTTGCCTAAAGAAACCAATGATTTTACGGTAATGAGTTATAACGTTCGTTTGTTTAATTTATTCAAATGGATGGAAAAAGAAACTGTTGGCGAGGAGATTTTGACTTTTGTCAATGAACAAAATCCTGATATACTTTGTATTCAAGAATATTCGTCTTCAGCCAATGTACGCTTTCGATTGTACAATTACCAATATTTGCACAAACAGGGAAATAAGATAAAGACGAGTCAGGTCATTTTTTCGAAGTTTCCCATTATTAATGATGGTACGATTGAATTGCCAGAATCGAATAACAGTGTGATTTTTGCTGATATTCGTAAAGGAAAAGATACGATACGAGTGTATAATATTCATCTAGAATCGATTAAAATTTCGCCTGATGTTAGTGAAATAGAAGAGAACGTTGAGTCAATCAATAAAAAGAAATCAGAAATGGTTTTCAATCGAATCAGTGAAGCTTTTAAAAAACAACAAATTCAAGCCGAACTCATTTCGGAACACAAAAAGACCTGTACATATCCATTGATTATTTGCGGTGATATGAATAATAGTGCGTTTTCATATGTTTATAGAAACATCAAAGGTGATTTGCACGATTGTTTTGAAGAAGCTGGAAATGGCTTCGGGCAAACCTACCAATTCAGATATTATCCGGCTCGAATTGACTATATTTTTGCCGATAAAAAAATGGAAGTCAAGAGTTTTAAAAACTTTCCTAAATTCAAAAATTCCGATCACTTTCCGATTATTGCGCGATTGAAGATGTTAGAATAGTAACGACTGCTTTTTCAAATAATCCAAAGCATAGCGTCCTTCGTTGAATAACAAATCTAAGATGCTTAAATTATTCAAATAACCGTGTTTATCGCCAAAAACTTGCGTGTACGAACCGAATTGATTGGTGTCTTTTTTGCCGTTGACTAACGAACGAAAATCTACTTTATTGGGAACTTCATGAAAAAATTCGACCGTTTCATCGTAAGGGAAATCCAAACCCAAACACTTCGATACAATTTCCATCGATTGTAGGTTCAAATCCATCAAAAAAGTATGTTTCTTTTCGAATATAGGCACAATATCATCCTCAAAGTATTCAAAAAAAGGCGAAGTTCTATAAGCAGCTTCTAACGATTTAAAGTGTTGTTTTTGCCATCCAAAAGCATCTTCAATTTTGACGTCTTTGGTTTTTTGATGTGCAATTTTATTATGTTTAATTGGAATATTAAGCAATTGCAAACCATTCGGGCTGTAAATATACATTCGGTTGCGGTTGGTTTGCTTTTGAAAATTATCTTCCATTTCAAAAGTCACCATTTCAGCTTGTGCAATAGCAACGAAATGCGATATTGATGGGAAATAATTCGGGTAAATTAGGATGTTCATTTTTAATGTGTCAATTCGTCAATTTGTCAATTTGTCAATTTGTCAATTTGGGAATGTGTCAATTTGAGAATGTGTCAATTGCTTTACTTTCATTGCCTAATTGTCTCATTGCCACATTGACTAATTAGCTACTTTCTTTCTTTTCTTCCAAAAATATTCACCCACAAAATACAAAGCCAACAATCCTAAGAAATATTTGAAGTACGATTGCGGTTCGCCTTCGCCACTTACTGTAGTAAATAATCGATCCCAACGAATACTCCAATTGCGAATGCCATCGTTGATTCCGTCTATACTCATCCAAATGAAGATGGGTTTTCCAACGATATGATTTTCTGGCACAAATCCCCAATACCTTGAATCTTCTGATCGATGACGATTGTCTCCCATCATCCAAAAGTAGTTTTGATCAAAAGTGTAACTGGTTGTTTTTTTGTCGTTGATGTAAATATCACTTCCTTTGATTTCTAGCTTTTTACCTTCGTATTCGGTTATGATTCTACTGTACAAGGGTAATGAATTTAAGTCTAGTTGAACTGATTTTCCTTGTTGCGGAATGTACATCGGACCAAAATTATCCAACGACCAATCGCGTGTGTGAGGGAAAATTGCTTTGTTGGCTGTTCTTGGTAGAATTACACGAACCACAGAATCGATATCGGTGCTTTTACGCAGTAAATCAGCGGCTTTTAAAGTTAAATTTGCCTGAACCTCATAATCATTAACTTCTTGAAGCGCTAATCCGTAATTTGAAATTATTTCTTTAGGAACACCTCTTGGTTCTGTTCTTATTTTGAAAAGATTTTTATTTTTATCTATTACTTCCATAGAAGTACAAACACCAGGTTGATTTAAAGCATCTAATTGCTCTTGGCTAGTCAACATGATTTCAAAAGTTCTATTGTATTCAGTTGAACCTGTTTGTCCTAATACTTCTGAAGAAACTCCTTTTTTAGAATAAACAGTATGAATGTACTGAGGTTTGGCTCTTTCAGGCAATATTGATTCTTTACCATTAATGAAAATAATTCCGTCTCTGATTTCAAAAGTATCACCTGGAATTGCCACACATCGTTTTACATAATTCGATTTTTTATCAATTGGTTTGTCGGCTTTTAAACCTGATCTATCAAAGAATTTGTATACAGTGTCAACTGGCCAGTTGAAAACTACAATGTCATTATTCTTGATTTTTTCATAGCCTGGCAATCTGAAATAAGGCAATTGAGGCCATTTAGAATACGATTTGGTATGTACAATTGGAATAGTATCGTGAACCATAGGTGCAGCAACTGTTGTCATTGGAACTCTTGCTCCGTAATTGTATTTACTTACAAAAAGAAAGTCCCCAACTAACAAAGATTTCTCTAATGAAGACGTTGGAATAGTAAACGGTTGAATGAAATACGTGTGAACAAAAGTAGCAACAATTACGGCAAAAAGTAAAGAGCTTATTGTATCAGCTGCAGCACTTTTTGGTTTTAAACTACGGTCTGCAATATGATTTACATTTTGAGTATAATTAACATAATAGATGTAAAATCCTAAAGTAGCAATGCCTAAAATAGTATCGAAAGTAGAATTCTTACCAAAACTACGTAGCGTTTCCACCCAAACAATTGGAAACATAATTAAATTAATTACTGGAATAAACAAAAGAAAAGTCCACCAAGTGGGTCGATTGATGATTTTCATCAACACAATTGAGTTGTAAACTGGGACAAAAGCTTCCCATGATTTTCTACCTGCTTTTTCGTATAATTTCCATGTTCCTAATCCATGAATCAGTTGTACTATCAGGAAAAAAACAAACCATTGATATGTTGTCATAATTTTTATTTTTTAAAGAAAAGAGAGAATAGAAAATAGAATAATTGAGTCTGTTTTAGATGATTTTTCTATTTTTAATTCAATCGTTTGAGCTACATCTTATTATTTTTGTCTAATTGTCTAATTGTCTAATTGTCTAATTGTCTAATTGTCTCATTGCCACATTCTCAAATTGTCTTCCCCAACTCCAAAACATCCTTCATCGTAAAAACGCCATTTTTACCCAAAATCCACTCGGCTGCGATTACCGAACCCAAAGCAAAACCATCTCTATTGTGTGCTGTATGTTTGATTTCGATGGTATCTACTTTTGAGGTGTAAAAAACACTGTGTGTACCAGGTACATTTTCGATTCGTTTGGCGTCGATGAATAATTCGTTTTCATTGTGTTCTTGCCCAATTGTCCAGTTGGAATATTCAGCGTTTTTGATAATGTCTTTGGCTAACGAAATAGCTGTTCCACTTGGAGCATCCAATTTTTGTGTGTGATGAATTTCTTCCATCGAAATAGTGTACTCTTTGAATTTTGCCATCATTTTCGACAAATAATCGTTCAACTCAAAAAATAGATTAACGCCCAAACTAAAGTTCGAACCGTAAATAAAAGCACCATTTTTCTCATTACACAAGTCGACCATTTTATCGTAATCGTGCAGCCAACCCGTTGTTCCTGAAACAATAGGAACATTACTATTCAAACATTCCGAAATATGACCAACAGCCGCATTGGGTACACTAAAGTCAATCGCTACATCTGCATTCAATAATCCTTCAAATGAATCGGCACTTCCTTTGCGTAGGACAATTTCATGACCGCGCTCCAAAGCAATTCGTTCAATTACTTTTCCCATTTTGCCGTAACCTAAAAGTGCTATTTTCATTTGCTATTAGATGTAAAATTTGAAAATTTGTTACAATTGCTAAAACTGATAGGTTATTGTGAAGGCCAAATTTTGCTGACGATACAAATCGTCTTGCTGTAAACTGGGTTTAAATGTCAAATCATCATTTACGTTAAACTGTTGTAAATGAGCGTCTACATTAGCGTCAACTATGTTTAAAATATATAGAGCGACAGTTATAATTGCCGATAAATCGCGGTTTTTTTGGTAAAACTTTTGGCCTTGAATCAATCGGTCATTATCCAAATAACTAAAATCATCAGGTCGACCCGCTAAACGATTTTTGTAGGCATCACGATACAAATGGTATTTATTATTGTTCCATGTATACGCATAAATCCCAGTTCCGATGGCAGCATACACAATTGGAACTTTCCAATATTTTTTGTTGTATACTTGACCTAAGCCTGGAAAAATAGCCGAATAAAACGCTGCTTTTGAAGGTGCAAGCGGATCAATCGTTTTCTTTTTTAACGTGTCATTGGTTTTTACATTTTCAATTCGCAACTCATCTTGAGCTAAAGCTATTGATGTTCCTATAAAAAAGAAAAGCGCTATGTACAAAAGCCTTCTCACTAACTATTAATTAATTTAATGATGCGGTTGAAATCTTCTTCTGAATGAAACGGAATTGAGATTTTCCCTTTTCCATTTACAGCTACTTTTACTTCAACTTTAGCACCAAAAAAGTTGGTAATTGCTTTTTTCTGGTCGTCAGCAATGGTAAAGGATGAAGCTGATTTGGTCGTTTTAGCTTTTGGTTTTAATCCATCTTGGTAATTTTTAACCAAAGCTTCTGTATCGCGTACTGAAAGGTTTTGACTGACAATTTTTTGGTAAATATCAGCTTGAACGTCTTGATTGTCAATATTTATAATCGCGCGACCGTGTCCCATTGAAATGAATCCATCACGAATTCCTGTTTGAATAATTGGATCTAATTTCAACAAACGCAAATAGTTGGTAATCGTCGAACGTTTTTTTCCAACTCTTTCGCTCATTTGTTCTTGTGTTAATTGAATTTCGTCAATCAAACGTTGGTACGAAAGCGCAATTTCTATCGGATCTAAATCGTGACGCTGAATGTTTTCTACCAACGCCATCACCAACGATTCGTTGTCGTTTGCAATTCGAATGTACGACGGAATTGTAGTCAGTCCAATCAATTTAGAAGCACGCAAACGACGTTCTCCCGAAATCAATTGGTATTTATTAAAATCTAATTTTCTAACGGTAATTGGCTGAATCACACCTAATTCTTTAATCGAAGTCGCTAATTCTTGTAGCGATTCTTCATTAAAATTGGTACGCGGTTGAAACGGATTGATTTCAATGGTATCAATATCCAATTCGATAATATTGCCCACAACTTTGTCGGCATTTTTATCGTTAACCGATTTGATATCGTTTGCTGGATCTTTCAATAAGGCAGATAATCCTCTTCCTAAAGCTTGTTTCTGTACTGCTTTTGCCATTTCTTAGTTACTATTTTTCTTGATAATCTCTTCGGCTAAACTCAAATAATTGGCGGCACCGCGACTCGTAGCGTCAAATCCGATGATGCTTTCTCCAAAACTCGGCGCTTCACTCAATTTTACATTGCGCTGGATGATGGTTTTAAACACCATGTCGTTGAAGTGTTTTTGAACTTCTTCCACCACTTGGTTGGACAAACGCAATCTCGAATCGTACATTGTTAGTAACAATCCTTCAATATCCAATTCGGGATTGTGTATTTTTTGCACACTTTTAATCGTGTTTAATAATTTTCCTAAACCTTCCAAAGCAAAATATTCACACTGAATCGGAATCACCACCGAATCAGCTGCAGTCAACGCATTCAAGGTCAATAATCCCAACGATGGCGCGCAATCAATCAAAATATAATCGTAATTGTCTTTGATTTTTTCCAAGGCTTGTTTGAGCATGTACTCGCGGTTTTCCTTGTCAACCAATTCAATTTCAATCGCCACCAAGTCAATATGAGCCGGAATTACATCTACATTCGGAGAATTGGTCGTAACAATCGCCTCTTCAGGCACATTGCTGTGTTCCAAAATTTGATAGGTTCCAATTTCTACACTTTCTACATCAATGCCCAAACCCGAACTCGCATTGGCTTGCGGATCGGCATCAATTAACAACACTTTTTTCTCTAAAACTCCCAGCGATGCAGCTAAATTAACCGAAGTTGTCGTTTTTCCAACACCGCCTTTCTGATTGGCTATTGCAATGATTTTACCCATTTATATTTTAAAAATTTTGAGGTGTAAAAATACGATTTTTTATGGTTTATAAAAGCCTTATTTGTTAACAATAGTTAATTGTTATTTTTTTTATTTCTAAAAGCTATTCCAGCTGTGCATTGCAAGTTTTTACGCTGAAACTATTTTTTTGTAAGGCTCGCTAAGAGCTTCCTTTGGTCGCTTTATCCAGCCAACAAAAAATACAGTTGCAGCGCAAAAAGCTTTCCATTTCCATCTGGGCTAGGATAGTCGCAGTTTTCAGTCGCAGTCGCAGTATTCAGTAATCAGTGGTCAGTATTCAGAAAGCAGAAAGAAAATCTTTTATCTTGCAGCGAAGCGGTCTTTCAGCGAAGCGATCTCAAAACCCAGTAGCCAACAACTTCGAAGCGGCTTTCAAACTACATTTCTGGAATTTTGCATATGCTTTGGCAGCGCGTTGGTGGATTTGGTTTGAAGTTTCATTCTGTACATAACCCGACAAAGCATCGTGAATGGTGTAAGCTTCAGGCGCCATGAATTGTGTAGTCCAAACTAGCGGATTTGATTTTGAGTTTTTAATGTAAGGCGAAAAATAATTACGACTTTTACAAGCTAAAATGATGCAATCGCGTGTTTTGTTATCAGAATTTGTGTAGGTTTCATCCAAATTAAAATCCATCAAACCATTGTGACCGATGTAAGCTACTAGATTGGAGTTGCCATAAATTCCGATGGTTTTGTTATTAATGGTAATGGTGTTTTTTAAACCGCCCGAATTGCTGTGTAAAAAATCTTCGGTGCATTGTTGGATTTCTTTTCCATCGTAAGCATCAGCAACTAAGTAAACATCTTTGGTTGTATGTTTAAAAATAAGTCGTTCCAAAACGATTCCGCTTACGTTCTCTGATTTCAGGAATTTCCACTCCGCACTTTTTTTGAAATAGGTTTTGATTCCGAAGCCGCAACCCCAATATAAATTGTTATTTGGATCTTGGCCATTGCCAATTTTGGCAGGAACGGGAACGATGCCTTGGTATTTATTATCGCACAAGGCTACAAAAATATGGATGACTTTGGAAGTGTTTTCGAATGGAGTCTCAGTCTCAGTTTCAGTGGTGTTTTTTGAGAAACAGCTTGATGTTAGAATCAGTAGAATAAAAAAAGTAAAGTTGGTTTTCATAGTACAAGAGTATACTACTAAACGCAAACTTTACTTAAATATTTTTTTAACCGCAAAGATGTAATTCCGATCGTTATCGGAATTCACATGGTTTACTAAGTTTTTTTGACAAACTTGTCATGCTGAGGCACGAAGCACATCATCTCATGAACTTGTTTTGAAGAGATTCTTCCTTCGTCAGAATGACAATTTTGTGTTGAATTCTGCTTTCTGAACACTGATTGCTGACCACTCCAACTATAGTTCTACTGAAAGACTAAACGTCTGAACTAGCCCCGATTGCAGCGGCACGCAGTAAAGCGGAAAGCGGGACTTTACGTCGTTAAAACCACAAAATTCCTGCTCCTAAAAAAAACTGTGAGTGCGACTGAAAACTACTTACTTCCTTTATTCTTAATCATCGCCTCGAGCATATCCCACATTTCTTGCGGAATTTTTTCTAAAATATTGAATTGTCCGGCGCCTTGCAGCCATTCGCCGCCATCAATAGTTACCACTTCGCCATTGATGTACGCCGAAAAATCGGAAACCAAATACGCCGCCAAATTCGCCAATTCTTGGTGATCACCCACGCGACGCAACGGTACTTTTTTAGACATATCAAATTTTTCGGCTAAATCGCCCGGCAACAGTCGATCCCATGCGCCTTTGGTAGGAAATGGTCCGGGAGCAATAGCGTTCATACGAATGCCGTATTTGGCCCATTCTACAGCCAAACTTCTTGTCATGGCAAGCACTCCAGCTTTGGCAGTAGCACTTGGCACCACATAACCTGAGCCTGTCCAAGCATACGTTGTTACAATATTCAACACATTGCAATTGGTTTGTTTTTCGGCAATCCAATGTTTTCCGAAGGCGAGCGTGCAGTTTTTAGAGCCTTTCAACACGATATCAATAATTGTATCAAAAGCATTCGCTGATAATCGTTCGGTTGGTGATATGAAGTTTCCAGCAGCATTGTTGAGCAAAACATCAACCTTCCCAAAGGTTTTTAAAACTTCGGCTAACATGGCTTCTACTTGGTCGTAATGACGTACATCGCATTGTATTGGCAAACAAGTTCCTCCTGTTTCTTTTTCAAGTTCGGAAGCTGTTGTTTTTAGTTTTTCTAAATCTCTGGAAGAAATCGCCACATTGGCGCCTAGTTCAAGAAAATATTTCGTCATGGCTTTTCCCAAACCACTTCCGCCGCCTGTTACCACTATTGTTTTACCCTTTAACGCATCATCGCGTAGCATTTTTGCTGAAAAATCCATAATTTGATGTATTAGTTTTGGTAAAGATAGCAAAACTTTTAGTATGCACGCATAATAAATAAAAAAACAGGATAGAAATTTTTTCTATCCTGTTCACTAACTAAATAGTTACGATTGATGATTTATCTTTTGATGAATTTTTTTACGACGGTTTCAAGGTTGGAACTGATTTGCAAAAAGTAAACACCTTGACTTAATTCGCTTACATTCATAGAGTAAACATAAGCAGTAGTATTTTCAACATTATTTTCTTTTACCAATCGTCCTTCAGCATTGAAAATACTGTATTTAATAGTTCCAGTCGCTTCGCTTGAAGGAATGATATTGATTTCTTGGTCGACCAAAGTTGGGGCAATACTAAAATCATTTTTTTGTTCAAGCGTAGCCAAAACTAGATCAAGTGCTTGAAAATTGGTAACCACATTATCAATTACCAATCGGCTTCCGAAATTTGCTGTTGAACCTTCTTTTTCCATAGTAAAAGAAATGTACATGTAGGCTGGTGTTGCCGTAGAAGTATAATTGATGTACGAATAAACGTATTGGTATTGGTTATTGGTTCCCGTTATATCCACACTAGCAGTCCCTATTTCATTTCCTTCATTATCAAAAACAGTTATTTTAGCTTCTGCAACATCATTTCCAGCAGGAAGGAATTTATAGAAAAACCCTAAGGTTTGAACATTCATTCCGGGTTCAATAATCATTCCCGGATTCCAGCCTGGTGAGTCCTGAGTTTCATCGCTAAAAAGAACGGCTTCACCTGGAATCACTTTGTTTTGAGTTTGATTGAAAGCATTGGCAATTTCCATTGCTGTTTGACCAGAATGGGGTTCATATGAAACATAGCATAAGGCAGGAATACACCATGGATATTGAATGTTATCAGTTGTAGCTTGTCCGGTTTGAGGATTCATAACAACAGGTAAAATCAAATTCATTCCCCAATGACTTGGGAGAAAATTAGGTTTGATGTTTTCAAAATTTCCATTCAAAACCTGTGCATTTGAACTGAAAATCGATGCCAGAGCAAGTAATCCGCTACATAAGTAATTCTTTTTCATGATGATTTATTTTTTGATTAATGTTTTCATTTTTAAGCAATTCTAAAACAAAGTTACCTTTTATTTTATATATCTATAATTTTTAAGGTTGACATTAGGTTGACATATTTGTAAAGTCTTTATTTATAATGGTTTTTATACCGAAAGAATAAAATCTGTCAAATTTTCTTCAGTCGATAATTGCAATTTTTTGCGCAGGCGATGACGCGCTGTTTTGACACTATCGGGCGAAATATTCAAAATAGTAGCCATTTCTTTAATGGATAAATTGAGTTTAATTAAGGCGCAAATTTTCAAATCGTTAGCGCTGATTTCTGGATATTTTTGTTTTAGACGTGTGTAAAAGTTTTTGTTGACACTTTCAAAATAATGATCAAAATGGTTCCAGTTATTGTCTTGAATGGTGTATTTATTCACTAGTTTTTTAAGTTCGGCTTCCGAATTGGGTTCTTTTTTATTCAAGATGGATTTAATTTCATCCAGCAATTCGTTTTTTTCCACCATTTGAATCGTAATGGCACTCAACTGACTTTCCTTGTGCTCAATATCATTTTGAAATTGTTGCTCTTTCAAAAGCTTTTGTTCTTCCATCAAAACGACCAATTCTTCTTTGGTTTTGAGTAATTGTTGGTCGCGTTTGTGGATTCGTTTCATAAAGAAATACAAAGCTGTAAATACAATAAAAACTAGCAACAATAAACTCATTAATAGGTAATTGGTTAGTTTTGAAACTTCTTTTTCAGCCGAAACCAATTTGAGTTTTCGGTTTTTTTCGGCTACTTCAAATTGTACTTCAAGGCTTTTTACAATTTGTTCGCGTTCAAACGAATAAAATTCATCTTTGATTTGAATGACTTTGTTTTGCAATTGACTGACTTCAAAGAAATCGCTTTGTTGCTTTTTTACTTTGATTAAAGCTTCTATTGATTTGATTTCAAACGTTTTATCAGACAATTTTTCGGCAATAACCAACGCTTTTAAAAAATAATTCTCAGCTGTTAATAGATTCGACGTAAAATCAAGATACCAATTTCCCAATCCGAGAAAAGCATTAACTTGTGCTTGTTTGTTGTTGCTCGATTGCGCTAATGATAAGGCTTTATTAAAGTAATTAAAACTGATTTCTTTCTGTTTTTTCCGCGAAGCAATTTCTCCCATTTTGCAATACGAAGTGGGTAAATAAGCTGTATTTTTCGATTTCTCAAATTCGACCAAAGCCAATTGATAGCAAATATCCGATGAGTCAACGTGCTTTTTTAAATTGTACAATGCGCCCAAACTAGTGTAAGCCAAACCCAATGTTCCCGATTGATCGTTATGATTGCGTAATTCGGCAACTACTTCTTGACTCAATCGCATGGCGTCGTCGTATTTTTTTTGGCGACTGTAAATGGTGCTAATTAATTGTAAACAACGGTAACGACCAATTTTAGCGGCTTTAGAATTACTTTTTTCTAACATTTTGTATTGCTCCAACGATTGTGTGGCAAACTGCAATCCTTTTTCCAAACTCGAGCCATACGAACAAATGCCCAGATAAAGTAATGCTTCGGCTCGGTCTTCGTTATTATTATCTTTTTTCGCTTTTTCGTGTGCTTCCCAAAAATACCCAAACGCTTTGTTTTCATCGTCTTTGACCAAAGCAGCCCAACCTTTTTGCAACAACGGATTCTCTGACGGATTGGCCCAAAGAGTCTCAGCAACAAAAAGCAAAACGACTGCAATTATTTTTAGAAAACCTTTCATAAGTGGTTGTGAAGTATTTCAAAAGCAAATGTAATTTTTTTATTGGTAGCTTCTAAAATTTAGGGTTGACAAGAGGTAAACAGTATTAGAATTATGAAGGCAGAATTAAGAATTTAGAAAATACCGAGAAGCATAAAGATAATAAACACAGCATCTTGTATTCAATAGTATGCTCATTTTTAATTTTTAATTCTTCATTTTTAATTCATCAGAAGCCAATCCAGCTCTACGTTCCAAGTTTTTTTAAATCAATTGGTTGTACTAAGTTGCGCTAAGAGCTTCCTTTGGTCGCTTTATCCCAACAAGTACAACACAATCGCTTTGGCAAAAAGCTTTCCTCTTCGGTCTGGGCTAGGGCAATGGTAATTCTAAGCAAACCAACTTCAACGTTCAACATTCCAAGTTGACTATTCACCATTCAAAAAAAAACAAAGAATGAAGAACAACGAATGTTCAATGTTGAAGTATTTTGTAGTTAAAAAAGAAACTTCACCATTCAACATTCCAAGTTGGATATTCAAAATTCAAAAAAACAATGAACGAAGAACAACGAATATTCAATGTAGAAGTGTTATGTTGTTATAAAAACTTCACCATTCAACATTCCAAGTTGACTATTCAACATTCAAAAAACAATGAATGAAGAACAACGAATATTCAATGTAGAAGTGTTATGTTGTTATAAAAACTTCAACATTCAACATTCCAAGTTGGATATTCAACATTCAAAAAACAAAGAATGAAGAACAACAAATATTCAATGTACAAGTGTTATGTTGTTATAAAAACTTCAACATTCAACATTCCAAGTTGGATATTCAACATTCAAAAAACAATGAATGAAGAACAACAAATATTCAATGTACAAGTGTTATGCTGTTATAAAAACTTCACCATTCAAAATTCCAAGTTGAATATTCAAAATTTTAATAAATCCATTCAAGCGAGCTTGGATTACCTATCGGTGATCCAGAATTAGGGTAAGTTGCTCAACAAAAATTCTAAACAGTTTTTTCAAAACTGAAGATTTTACACAAAAAAATCCATTCAAGCGAGCTTGATGGATTTTACTTTAGAATAAATCTTTAGATTTTCATTGGTCGGGATGACTGGATTCGAACCAGCGACCCCTAGCACCCCATGCTAGTACGCTACCAGGCTGCGCTACATCCCGAAATTGGTGCGCAAATATAAAAAGTTATTTATAATTTTTGTAGTCGTTCAGCGGCTTTTTTCAAAGTTTCTTCTTCTTTGGCAAAACAAAATCGAATGCATTGGGTTTGATTACTATTGGCGTAAAAAGGCGATAATGGAATAGCAGCGACACCGAATTCTTTGACTAATCTTTTAGTAAAATCAATATCGTTTTCAAACGAAATACCTTTGTAAGACGCAATTTGAAAATACGAACCTTCGCATGGCAATAATTCAAAAGGTGTTTTGGTCATTAATTCACGAAAAAAATCCCTTTTGTTTTGATAAAATTTCCCTAAATCGGCAACTTGAACTAAATCCATATAATCGTTGAGCGCATATTGTGCCACACTATTTACCGAAAAAACCAAAAACTGATGCACTTTTTTGATCTCTTTCATCCAATCTTCGGAAGCCACAACATAACCGATTTTCCAACCTGTAATGTGAAAGGACTTTCCAAATGATGAAATACTAACGCTTCGATCTCTTAATTTTTCACGATGATGTACTGAAATATGGCGGTTTTCAAACGTAATGTACTCATAAACTTCATCCGAAAGAACAATCACATTTGGGTACAAATCAAGTAATTTTTCCAATTGAAGAAAATCGTTTTCCGACCAAATTCTACCTGTAGGATTGTGCGGATTGTTGATGATAATCATTCGAGTATTTGCGTTCATTGTATCACCAATCAATTCCCAATTGGGCTTAAAATCATCGTTTAAGGGAATACGTTTTGGAATCGCGTTGCAAAGCAAAATAGGCGTTTCATAACAATCGTAACTTGGATCTAAAATAATGACTTCTTCATTTTTATTGACTAAAGCTTGAATCGTTGCAAAAATGCCTTCAGTGGCGCCAGCTGTAATCAAAACTTCGCTTGAAGGATTTACTTTTCTACCATAAGAAGCATAAGTTAAGTTCGCAATTTTTTCCAACAAAGGAGGAAATCCAGCCATGGGTAAATACTGATGAATTTCATTTTTGGTCCATTTGGCAACCAAGTTTTTCAATCGTTCATCCACTGGGAAATTCGGAAAGCCTTGCGACAAGTTAATCGCACCATATTCGTTCGCCATTTGCGACATGATTGAGAAAATACTGGTTGTGATGTGTGGCAATTTGGACATAATTAATTCGTTTTTTGAGCAATAATAACCAAATGAATATCCGAAATTCCATTGGGTTTTGGATAATCAATTCGAAAAAAGGAAAGCAGTTGAAAGTTGTTTTTCTGCAATGATTCTAGTAAATACGATGCTTCATGATAATTAACTTCCATTGTAATTTTGCCGTCGCTACTGGTTTGTGTTTCTGAATAGTTTTTTTCCTTTTCGATACAACTGAAATACAAAACGCCATTTTGATTAAGCATTTCAAAACTATCCGCAATAAATTGTTCGGTTTCGATGGGATTTAAATACGGAACTACAAATCCGCCTAAAATAGCATCAAAAGTTTGGTTTAATGCCAACATATCACGCACATCCAACAACTGAAATTGTGCTTTGGGAACGTTGATTTTTCCCAATGCAATCATGCTCGGCGCCGTATCAGTAGCCAAAATGGAGTAGTTTGGTTTTTGCTCCAAAAGGTATTTTGTAATGTTTCCCGGACCACAACCTAATTCTAAAATCCACGCATTGTCTTTGGTAATTGCATTGCAAAACTGATCATAAGTAGCGTTGTACAAATCCATTTCCATGAATTTGTCTTGGTATGTCTGTGCGAGTAAATTCCAGTTTTGGAGTGTTTGTTGGTTGCGGTTCATGGTTCAAATATAGTGAAAGGTTTTGCTTGAAGATAGTCGTCTGAGTAATTTTGACTCTCCTCAATACGTTTATTCTCTAGCCCCGATAGTAGTGGCATCTCGTCTTTTGGACGAGATAGAACGGATAGCGGGAATAAGGATTACTAGAAAGCCCGAACCATTCGCTCATAAAAAACACCAACATTACTGTCAGTGTTTTTATATATTCTATTTTCTGAAAACTGCGACTGCGACTGCAAACTTATTAACTAATCCTCCAAAAGCACCTCCAAAATACTAATCGCCGCATCGCTGATTTTGGTTCCTGGACCGAAAACGGCAACTGCGCCTGAGTCGAATAAGAATTGATAGTCTTGCGCTGGAATTACACCACCAACGATGACCATAATGTCTTCGCGACCGTATTTTTTGAGTTCGTCGATGACTTGAGGAACTAGTGTTTTGTGTCCGGCTGCCAATGAGGAAACACCCAAAATGTGTACGTCGTTTTCTACGGCTTGTTTGGCCGCTTCTTGTGGCGTTTGGAAGAGCGGACCAATATCCACGTCAAAACCCACATCGGCATAACCGGTTGCCACTACTTTGGCACCGCGATCGTGACCGTCTTGTCCCATTTTGGCAATCATAATACGCGGTCGACGACCTTCTTTTTGAGCGAAGGCATCGGCCAATTGTTTTGCTTTTTCAAAGCTTTCGTCGTTTTTGATTTCTTTACTGTACACGCCGCTGAACGATCTAATTTGTGCTTTGTAGCGTCCGAAAACGGCTTCGAGAGCATCACTAATTTCTCCCAATGTAGCTCTGTTTCGGGCTGCTTCTACGGCTAAAGATAGTAAATTATTATCATCTTTTTTCTCCTGACTAAAGTCAGGAGTTATTGAGGCTTCGCTGATAATTGATTTTGCGGCATTGGTTAAATTGGTTAGGCACTCGGCCACTTTAGCGTTATCACGTGTAGCTTTGATTTGGTTCAAACGCTCAATTTGTTGTTTGCGCACCATATCGTTATCTACATCCAAAATTTGTAGTGGATCTTCTTTTTCCAAACGGAATTTGTTGACACCTACAATAATATCTTGTGCGCTGTCGATCCGTGCTTGTTTGCGTGCCGCAGCTTCTTCGATGCGTAGTTTTGGAATTCCCGATTCGATGGCTTTGGTCATTCCACCAAGCGATTCTACTTCTTCAATCAGCGCCCAGGCTTTTTGAGCAATTTCATTCGTCAAACTTTCCACATAATAGCTTCCTGCCCAAGGATCAACCGTTTTGCAGATTTTGGTTTCTTCTTGCAAGAAAATTTGTGTATTTCGGGCAATTCGAGCCGAGAAATCGGTTGGTAAAGCGATGGCCTCGTCTAATGCGTTGGTATGTAAAGATTGCGTTCCACCAAAGGCAGCTGCAGCAGCTTCGATGCATGTTCGAGCCACATTATTGAAAGGATCTTGTTCGGTTAAACTCCAACCCGACGTTTGGCAATGCGTGCGTAAAGCCAAAGACTTTTCGTCTTGCGGATTAAATTGTTTCAACAGTTTGGCCCACAACATTCGTCCAGCTCGCATTTTGGCAATTTCCATAAAATGATTCATTCCGATCGCCCAGAAAAAGGAAAGGCGAGGAGCGAAGTCATCGATTTTCATTCCAGCCGCTAAACCTGTTCGAATGTATTCTAAACCATCAGCTAAAGTGTACGCTAACTCAATATCGGCTGTTGCTCCCGCTTCTTGCATGTGGTAACCTGAAATTGAAATCGAGTTGAATTTGGGCATTTTTTTGCTGGTGAATTCGAAGATATCCGCAATGATTTTCATCGAAGGTGTTGGCGGATAAATGTACGTATTGCGAACCATGAATTCTTTTAGAATATCGTTTTGGATGGTTCCCGAAAGTTGTTCTAAAGTCACACCTTGTTCTTCCGCAGCGACGATATAAAAAGCCATGATAGGCAAAACTGCTCCGTTCATGGTCATCGAAACCGACATTTCACCAAGTGGAATTTGGTCGAAAAGGATTTTCATGTCTTCCACCGAATCGATGGCAACACCTGCTTTTCCGACATCACCAAAAACGCGTTCGTGATCGGAATCGTAACCGCGGTGTGTAGCCAAATCGAAAGCAACTGAAAGTCCTTTTTGTCCAGCAGCTAAATTGCGACGATAGAACGCATTACTTTCTTCGGCTGTTGAGAATCCGGCATATTGACGAATCGTCCACGGGCGACGTACATACATCGTTGCGTATGGTCCACGAAGATTAGGCGCAAAACCAGCACCAAAACCTAGATGTTCGAGGTTTTCGATGTCTTTTTCTGAGTAGTTACTTTTAACCAAAATGTCTTCAGCAGTTTTGAAAGGCTTTGCATTTGAAACTTCTGACTTCTGACTTCTAACTTCTAACTTTATATCTTGTATGTTCTTTCTCATGGTTATGCTTCTTGAGATAAACGTTCTTGTTCTACTTTTTCCGCCAATCGTTTTTCAATAATTGGCGTGATGAGTGTTTTACGCGGATTTTGTTTTACGAATGGATACAATTCCAAATCGTGTTTCATTCGGTCGTTTTTGTTCGGGTATTTGTTGGTGCCGAGTAACACTTCTTTTCCCGAATCGAAAAGTTCTTGTTCTTTGGCGGCGCTTTCGGAGATTTTTCTTTGGATGTTTCCTTCTATTAATTGTGTAATGAATCCGCCGTTGGCTTCGATTTCTTTGAATAATAAAAGCGCTTTTTCAGCCAATTGTTCGGTCAAAGTTTCGATGTAATAAGCGCCATCAGCGGGATTGTTGACTTTATCGAAATAGCTTTCGTGTTTCAAAACCAATAATTGATTGCGCGCTATTCGGTCGCCAAATTCGTTGTCTTTGTGGTACAAACTGTCGTAAGGCAAATTGGCGATAGCATTGGCTCCACCTAAAATGGCACTCATGCATTCGGTTGTGGTGCGCAACATATTGACGTTGTAATCGTAAATGGTTTTGTTGCGTTTTGTTGGTGTAGCAATGATGTGGCAATCGAAATTGTGATTGTATTCTTTGGCTAAAGTGTTGAATAATAATCTTAAAGCACGTAGTTTGGCGATTTCAAAAAAGTAATTGCTTCCAACACCAACTTCAATTGTAATTGGTGAATTGATAGTAGCAACTCGATTGAAATATTCGTTGACATGTGCTAAAGTGTAAGCGAGTTCTTGTACTTTATTCGCGCCAGCGTTTTGGTAAATTCCAGAAGAAATTTTTAGGAAAGAAGTTGTCTTTTTTGCTAAAGTATTTAGTTTTTCAAAATCGGAATCGAGGTTTTCGAACCAGTTGCCATCGTGGCACAAATGTCCGATTGGGTCGATTAAGAAGAAGAAATTGGCGTTATTTTTTGTTTTAAAATCATTTAATTGGTTTACGAAATCGACAGATAGAAAGGGCAAATTGAAGTAATATGTTGTATTTTCTAAAGGAAGATTATGCATTAATTCTACAATAGCGATGGTTTCATTTTCGATGGTGAAACGAATACTTTCGGCTCCGCGTTGCAAAGTGTCTAAAGCGCGTTCGTTCGACTTTTTGACGTCGTGAACAAAGATGTTTTGTACGATACTAAAAGCTGTTTCAGGAGCGATTGAACCTAAGTTGGCTTGGTCTTCGTCGTTGTGGTAAAAAGGTTTTACTTTTATACCTTCAGGACTTTCCCAAACGAGGGTTTCGTTGTAGTCGGCGCCTTTGAGTTCGTACTGAATTTGTTGTTTCCATTGTTTGGAAGAAACGGGTTCGAATTCTGGGAATAAATTGGTGTTTTCCACGGTAAATTATTTTAGTTGTGGGTTGTATGTTGTTGGTTGTCGGTTCTTATTTTCAGCTTTCAGCTTTTAGCTTTCAGCCTTCAGCTTTCTGTTGACTTGGTTCTTTCAAACTACTATCAGTTCTAACCTAGCCCCGATAGTAGCAAGTATCCTTTTTTGCTTTTGAGGTTTTCTTTTGCATTCTAATTTCCTGCAAAAAAGATACTGTGGATAGCGGGACGAGTGTTCGTAAAAGCTTTGAACGTGTGCTACTGTAAATTAGCGATTGAATCTTTCTTGCGCAATTCGTCTTCTTCGTACTCGATGATGTAGATGTCTTCGCTGTCGCGTTTCATATAGTATTTTTCGCGGGCGTATTCTTCGACACGATCGAGATCTTGTAATTTTTTTATGTTTTTATTGTCTTTTTTAATTTCGTCTTGGTAGTACTTTTTGTTGGCTTCGAGTTCGTTGATTTGTTGGTCTAATTCGCGGTGCAACAAGTACGAGGTATTGTCGAGAAACAACATCCAAATGATAAAGAAAACCAGCACAATAACGTATCGGTTGCTTAAGAATTTTAAGAACGGATATTTTGCAATGAAGTTATTGAGCGGATTGGCCATACTATGCAATTCTTTGGTTGATTACGGCACGCACTACGTCGATGGCTACCGTGTTGTATTTGTCGTTAGGAATGATAATATCTGCAAAGGCTTTGGTCGGTTCGATGAATTGTTGGTGCATCGGTTTGAGTGTGGTTTGGTAGCGATTTAACACTTCTTCCATATCACGTCCGCGTTCGGCAATGTCGCGTTTTAAGCGGCGAATTAAACGCTCGTCGGAATCAGCGTGTACATAAATTTTGATGTCAAACATATCTCTCAATTCGGGATTGGCGAGAATCAATATTCCTTCCACTATCATTACTTTTCGTGGATGTGTGTGAATGGTGTCGTCGGTTCGGTCGTGAGTCACAAACGAATACACAGGTTGATCGATGGCTTTACCTTCTTTTAAATCTTTGAGGTGTTGCACGAGCAATTCGAAATCAATGGCACGCGGGTGATCAAAATTGATTAAACTGCGTTCTTCGTACGATAGGCCAGGATTGGCTTTGTAATACGAATCTTGCGAGATGATTCCGACTTCAGTTTCAGGTAATTCATTCATGATTTGGTGTACAACGGTTGTTTTTCCAGAGCCTGTTCCACCAGCAATTCCAAGGATGAGCATATAGTGTTGTTTGTAATTTAGTTGTACAAAAATAGTAATTCTAATTGGAACTTTTTATGACAAAAAATAGTTTTTATAACACAATTGGGTTATTTTTTCATCTCTTTTGCCAAACTTACGCTGAAGTATAAAATGGTAATACCCGCCAAGATGATGCACATCCACATGAACCACGATTGTTGCCAAAATGATGGTTGTTCACTTATTTTTTTATCGCTGGTTTTTTGTTCAAGGTGGGTCATTTTGATTTGGCCTGCTGCATTTTTGATTTCGTTTTCAAAGTGAGCCAAATCGTAGGATGGAGCGAATAATTTGTCATCTCCAGTTACGACTGTGTAATCTTCTTTCGGATCCAATTCGGCAATTAGAAATAGTGGTCTTTGGAAGAGTTGAATGGATTCGATGTTGAGCGGCGGATTGTCTTCATTCGAAATTTCGATGTAGCATTCGTTTATTTTACCTGAAACAATAGCAAATTCGTTGGAACCTTTTGAGGAAAGAGTGAACTCTGTTATAATTTCTTGATTAGTCGTAGTTGCATTATTAATCTTTTTAGTTTCTAAAGTGTAAACACTAACTGCTCGATTGAATAAAGTGGGTTCTTTTACTTTAATGGCCAATTTTTCAATGTTTTGCGATTGATTTAAAACTACATGATGCAACGTTTTCTTTTGTTTTGGCAATTGCGTAATGAAGCGGTTTTTGGGTTGGATTTCTTCCCATTCGTTCATTTGAAAACTACTGTTGGTTGAGCCAATTTGAAGTACATTAACAGGCAATGTTTTGGAATCGTCAAAATCGATTTTGAGGAATTTGTACGAACACATCGGAAACGAAATGGTTTGCGTAACTTGAGTCGAATTGGGATTATTCATGTCAAATAACTCGATGCTATTGGCAATTCCGAACCATTGCTTTTGATCGTTGCTTCCGCTGATGCTGAGCTTTTTATTTGCATCTGAATTAGCAATAAGCAAGGTCAGTTCGCTGATTTTTGGCTTCGGATTTTCAACAATGATCGTTGACGTTTTTTTAGCGATACTGCTTTTTGAAAGTATCGAAAAGGGTTCAAACTGATTGGTTTCTGTTTTTGGAAGTTGGGTTTCAATAAGGTATGGAACTTCATTTTTTTGGCTATCAAAAATACGTAAATCGCCCAAATTGATTTTGGAAGCCGAGCGAATTTCTGGTAAAACCCGAATGCGGTAAAAGTTCTTTTCACTGACTTTTTCAAGTTTTGCTTTGGTTTGTTGGGCCAACGACAATTGCGTCAGTGCAACCAGAAATAATAAACTATATCGTATCATTTTTTTCTTCATTTTCAACAGGTTTTGCATCGTCTAAAACCAACACTTTGATTTTTTGATATACGAATGAAATAATCAAAATGAGTATTCCTAGCAAGATGAATGCAATAATTTTTCCGGTTTCGGATGCGTTTCGAATATCGTACAAGAATAATTTTACTATAGTCAATCCGAGAACTGTAAGTGCAATGATTCGCACTTTTTTGTTTTGTTTTTTTATACCATAAATTAAGAACGCAAAAGCAATTATTCCCCAAAGAATTGGATAGCCAGTTCGAACTACCAAATTTCGCACAGTATCAGTATTTTTGTAGGAAAGCAGCTCTTTAGCATAAGTCATGTCTTTGTTATCTTGGTACCATCTACTTGACATTACTTCATTTTGTGTAATAGGTGAAAGCGAAATCACTTCACTGTGTAGCATCAATTCGGTGCTCGCTAAATAAATGATGAAAAAAGCAACAATCCACAACATCAATCTGTGCTTGAAGAATTCGAAAATCACATTCTCCTTGTTCAATTTGTAAATCTGGTAACCAAAATAAATTACAATTGCCAGCGACAAATAATGCAACCAAAATGACACTCTAAAACGAACTACCGAATTTAAATATTCGTAATTTTCGTTGAAAGGCGTATTCGAAAACCAAAATGTAAACAAGAAAATATTGAACAATCCGATAATGACAGCAATTTTATGATTAATGACTTTGTTGGATTTAACAAGGAAATAAAACAATACACTGCAAAATACTAAATGGTACAAAATAGTGAGTCCAAATGGTGAATCGTTTCCATATAAATTTGCACTTGATTGAAAAGAAACCTCCAACAAACCAACAAAATAACCAACTACAATAGCCAAAATTGTAATGAGTTGATTGTAAGTTATCGGATTGAATGTAACTCCCCACAAGACCGAATTTTCAGTTTCATTTTTAAGTAAATGTCGGATGCCAACCAACGATAAAACAGAAACGATTCCAGTGATGAAAAATTTATTAAAAATGATCATATAATTTTGTCCGTACATATAGCTGTTCTTCCAATCGAGGAGCAGACTTATCAGCATCAAACACGTTACTACTACCGAAGCGAATTTGTAACTGTTGAGGTTTGATTTTTGGGCCAACCAAAACAATAAAACAGCTTCAGCCGACCAAAACAGTGTGATGTAATTGCCTTCAAACTGAACTGGAATTGCTAAAGTGATGAATGTTAATGTTAAACCAATTAGCAAATAAGCAGCCGTTTTGTCGAGGTGGAATTTTTTGTATAAAATCGCCGCATAGCCAAAATTTAAAACACCCAATACAGTGGTGAATAAGCCTTTAAATTCAGGATGATAGTTGGATAAAATTACCATTCCAGCGGCGTAAAAAACAAACGTATTACTGACTAAAATGGAAAGTTCTATTATTGTAAACGAACCTTTGTTTCGAACGTTGTTGATGATATTCATGGCAATGAAAACCAAATAGAAGGCAAATCCAAAAAGTAATGCTCCAAGATAATGTGGCTTTGGACCGAAGACATCAGTGATCATCCAAGAACAATAAAGTAAAATGGTAAAAACGAAAGCCAAAATATTTAAGACATTCCACTTTTTGAAGTAGGCAATGGCTAAAATCCCTAAGTCGAGAATCAAAATATAAGTGAATAAAACAATGTAATTTCCTTCGCCTGTGCTTACCATGAATGGAACGGCAAATCCACCAATGAGCGACAAAATGGCAAGTTCTTTTCTATTGTAGGAAAGCGAAATAAAACAGCTAAATCCGGTAATCAAAACCATGATGATAAACGCCGTTGTTTGTCCAAAGAGTTTGTAATCGTGAAACGCAATTCCGATAGTAAAATAAAAAATGGCAATAGCTCCAGCAACAAAAACCGAACTAAATGCGGCGAATTTATCGCGCAATCTGTGTGCAATTCCCAATACTAATGCACCCGAAAGTATTCCGAGTCCAACTCTAGCAGGCTCACTAATCCAACCTTTATCAATTGAATATTTTACAAAATAACTGATCCCCAAAACCAAAATTAAAACACCAATTTTGTTGATGAGGTTTTCTCCAATGAATTTTTCTAAATCGGGATTTTTTTCCTTGAAATTTTCCCACCACGATTTTTGAGGAATATACTGTTGCGGTTGATGGTGACGTTGTTCAGGTTCACTCATCGAGTAAACAATTTTTTCCTTTTCCTCATCGATTGGTTTGGTTACCGGAATTTCAATAACAGGTTTGAATTCTTCGCCAATTTCAATAACAGGAATATTCTTTTTTTCTTCTTTTTTATCAGGTTTGGCAACCCAATCAGGTGATTTAGAATCGTTAGCAACTGTACTTTTTAGTTTGTTTAACTTTCGATTTAATGCGTTTAGTTGTTCCTCCATGTTCTTTAGTTTGGAACTCAAAGAATTATTGGTAACAACTAAGTATATAAAAAGAGCGATGAGTAAAAGAATTTCCATAAGTAGTTTTCTGGTTGAGATGGTAAATATAACGCATTTTAACGAACTAAAATTGTTCAAAAACGCCTAAACCAAATAATGCAAAATCGTATTTTACAGGATCGTTGGCGTCAAATCGTCGTAAATTGGTATCGAGTTCCAAAAGTGCTTTGGCGTCGTTTTGTTTTCGGGTCAACAAACCTAATTTTCGTGCTACATTGCCCGAATGAACGTCAAGCGGACACGATAAAGCTGAAGGCGAGATGCTTTTCCAAATGCCCAAATCAACTCCTTTGTTATCGTGGCGAACCATCCAACGCAAAAACATATTGATGCGTTTGGCAGCCGAATTGTTCATCGGATCGGAAATGTGTTTTTGGGTTCGGTTGTGGTGTTCAATTTCGAAAAAAGTTTTTTTGAATTCCGATATGCTTTTTTGCATCGAATTGGCTTCTTGGTGTTGAGCAAAAACCGCTTCCAATCCATTGTGGTTTTTATAGATGTTTTGCAGGCATTTGATAAACCCAACTAAATCAGTACTATTAAAAGTGCGATGTACAAAATGTTCTAATTTTTCTAAATGATGTTCTTGATGGTTGATGATAAAATCATAAGGCGAATTGCCCAACATTTCCATCATTTTAGAAGCATTGTTGATAATCATTTTACGGTTTCCCCAAGCAATTGTAGCCGATAAAAAACCTGCAATTTCAATGTCTTCCTTGATTGAAAATTGGTGTGGAATTTGAATCGGGTCACTTTCAATAAATTTTGGGTTATTGTATAAATCGACCTTTTCATCCAGAAAATTTTGTAATTCAGTTTTAGTCATTAGCCCGCTTTTTTGAATAAAAACCATCTTTTAAAGTGTTGCCTCGTTGTTGAGGATATACTTTGAGGTATTTTTTAAAGAAATCAATTTGTTGCTTGCTAACACAAGGCAAATCACCATTTCCGGTTACCCAAAAATAAGCTGGTTCTTTGGGAGAATTATAGGTCAAATTGCCTATTTTTTCAGTTGAGTAGCCCATTGATAGCTTGCTATTAGAATGTGGGAAAAGAATAGTGCTAATTTCGAAAGCGCTGTTTTGACTAATATTTTTGTTTTTGGTTAAAGCGTCGTAACGAATTGGGAAAAGTACAACTAAAATGACAGGTAGTAAACTCAAATAAAACAGTATGAATAAATGTAGTTTTTTTTGGAAAAAATGAGCCAAGAGAATGCAACCTAAAAAGAACGAAAAGTGAATAAAAAACCGATACACGGGAGACGTAAAAAGCAATAGTATCAGTTGAAAAAAGCAAATTCCGTACAAAACCCACCATTTTTTTTGTGGATAGAATTTTTTAATGAAATAGGGTGTTATCAAAAACAGAAGGAGCGTCAATGAGTTTATTATTCCATTGATTTTGGAAGCAGCCATCCAACGCCAAATGATTTCAATGGTTGACATGGATTGAAATTCACTGCTAGTGATGAAAAAGCTGTACAGTTTATTTTGAGTAAAATAGTAATCACCAACTTCTTTCGGCACTGAAAAATCAAATGTTGAAAAATGAAAATGAGTAGTAGGAAACAAAGGAAAACCTGATAGAATTGTGTTTTTAACTATAAAGATAAAAAATGTCACAAATCCGATAGCTACTATTGGAGCTATTTTAGGAACTAATGATTTGAAATTTAGCAACACTACTATCAAAGGTATCATAAGCAATCCAATCGACATTATTTTGATGTACAAAATGAAAGCAATAAGTATAAAAATCCAGTTCAATGTTGAGAGGGAAACTTTTTTAATTTCTAGGTCTAAGACTGAAAAAAACAAAACGAAAGTAAAAACATACACAGGAATATCAGTAGATGGAGCACTAATGAGCTGAAAAAAGAAACAATTGGCAATAGGAAAAAGACCAATGACTAAAAAATGATTTTTCCGATTTTTAAAGTAATTATGGAGTTTGTCTATCGCAAAATAATTGCCTAACAATAAGCAAAATCCACTCAGATCATTAAAATTATCGTACAAAAATGAAAAGTTAAAAGCACTCTGAGCAATATGCCAACCACTAGTTTGCCCGAAAAAAATATGCAAATTGGCTACACCTTTTACAAAACCATATTCGTTGAGCCATTTAATCGTTTGAATATAATAACTCTCGTTATCAATAATAAAAGGTGCTGAAGCACATTGCGCTAGTATCAAAATTAAAATCAGCGCTAATATCAGTTGCAAACTTTTTGATAACCATGATAATTGGTCAAAGAAAGTAATATAAATAGTAGTGATTTCCTTTTTGAAACGGAGAAATAAAACACTGTTTAAAGCAAGTAAAAAAATATGGAACTCTACATTTATTCTCCCAAAAATAGCCCAAAAGCTGGCCAAAATCGTTGCAACAAACAATCCTTTCATGGTTGTTATTACAATCGAATTGGCATCGTTTTTTAAAAGCTTATCCAATCCAACTCCCAAATTGATTGAGGTGAACGCGATGTAAATCCACGAAATAAAAATGAGAAGCATCGGATTGATTTTAACTCAAATGTACTAAAAAATACTACGAACCAATCAATCCATCAACCATAACCAATTTGCGATCGGCCATGTTGGCTAAATCTTGGTTGTGTGTTACGATGACAAAAGTTTGTCCAAATTCTTCACGGAGTTTGAAAAACAATTGGTGCAAATTTTCGGCCGAAACCGTATCTAAATTCCCCGAAGGTTCGTCGGCAAAAATCACCGCAGGCTGGTTAATCAAAGCTCTTGCAACAGCCACACGTTGTTGTTCACCACCCGATAATTCACCAGGTTTGTGGTTGATTCGGTGCGATAATCCTAAATAATCCAATAGTTTTTTGGCTTCTGTTTCGGCCGTTTTTTTGTCTTTCTTGGCAATAAAAGCCGGAATACAAACATTTTCTAAAGCCGTAAATTCGGGCAATAAATTGTGAAACTGAAAAATAAATCCCAAATGCAAATTGCGAAACGAGGAAAGATTCTTGTCGTTCATCTTCAAAATATCCTCACCATTAATGTGTAATGAAGTACCATTTTGCATCGACGGTTGGTCTAACGTTCCCAAAATTTGCAACAAAGTCGTTTTTCCCGCACCCGAAGCTCCAACAATCGACACAATTTCGCCTTTTTGAATATGTAAATCCACACCTTTTAAAACGTGCAATTGGTCGTACAATTTGTGAATGTTCTTGGCTTGAATCATAGAAAAAAACTTTTTACAAAGAAACAAAGTATTTTGATTCTACAACGATTATCAATTCTATTTATCGTTGAATAAATAATAAATAAAAGTTAAAGAAAATATTTTGTTTAATATTTGTTTAAATTTGTTAAACAAATTAATTTAAATCAGCTTAGCCATGAACACACTGTTGGAAAAAGAAATTTACGAATTGATTGGCGATAATCATCAAATGACATCAGCCGAAACTCCTTTACGACCTGATGCTTTTGACAAATCAGACGCTGATAAAATGCAAGTCATCGAACATCACTTTCACGCCATTATGCAAGAAATGGGATTAGACATGACCGACGACAGCCTCAAAGGAACACCACATCGCGTAGCCAAAATGTTTATTCAAGAGATTTTCTCGGGCTTGAATCCGGCCAACAAACCCAAAATTTCGGTGTTTGATAACAGTTACCACTACGATAAAATGCTTGTCGAAGCTAATATTAGTTTCAATTCGACTTGCGAACACCATTTTTTGCCAATCATCGGAAAAGCGCACATCGGTTATGTTTCGAGCGGCAAAGTGATTGGCTTGTCGAAACTCAATCGTATCGTCGATTACTATTCGCGTCGTCCGCAAGTGCAAGAGCGCTTGATTATGCAAATTTTCAACGAACTCAAATCGGTACTCGAAACCGACAACGTGATTGTGGTGATGGAAGCCACACATTTGTGTGTATCGAGTCGCGGTATCAAAGACGAATCGAGCTACACGTCGACCATACAATATGGAGGCATTTTCAACGAAAAAGAAAACCGCAACGATTTCTTCAACTTAATTAAACAAGAAAAGTAGTTTTTTTAGTTGGGCGTGCCCCAGTTCACCAAACAGCTGTTCTTCGATATTCAGTTTGCAACTGGGTCGCGCTACAGGCACTCGCTTCCCTGCGGGCGAGCTCAAACAGTGCCAGTATCGCTCACGCACTTTTGTAGTCAAATTTGGCATCAGATTTGTATAATGACTTATGTATTTTTAATTACATTAACGAATGACAAAAGAAATTCAACTGCATCAGGAGAACAATATTGCGGACAACAAAAGCCGCGATTTGATTCTGAGTATAGTGTTAGATTTAATAGGTTATGCCACTTATGCAATCCCGTTTTTAGGCGAATTTGCTGATATCGTTTGGGCACCAGTTGCAGGTTATTTGATGACACGCATTTACAAAGGATTTGCAGGTAAGTTAGGAGGAATTTTCGCCTTTTTAGAAGAAGCCATTCCGTTTACCGACTTTATTCCATCCTTTACTATTATGTGGTTCTATACCTACATCATCAAAAAAGGAAAATAAGAAAAACACTAAACCAATCGGAAACGGTTGGTTTTTTTATTTTCTCATTGAACCTCTGAGCCTTCTCAGTGCAACTCTGTGTAATAACTCTATTTCTTCAACGAATCAAAAAAATCAGCAATAAATCCGAGTTTCATACTGCGTAGCATTTTCTTTTCAAAAGCCCAAAAAAACTCAAATTGTCGGAAAACAAATCCAAAAAACACCAAAAGCACTTGGTAAATAGGAAAGATTAAGATGATGTAAAGTGGCCAATAAATCCAACCCGAAGTTGTGTCGCGAACAATTCCAAACAAAGACAAAAACGGTTTTGATAAGTAAGCTGCTGTTGATCCAGTAATGGCAAAAACAACTATAATGACAAATACTTGCCAGTTGGATTTGATGTTCCAGCGTTTTTTAAAATTACTCATCTTCAAATTGTAGACTACAAATTTAGTAAATTAAATCCGAGGTACAAATCCTGCGAGCTGTTGTTTGTAATGAATTTGAAAATAAATAAAATAATTGTAAATCAAATAGTTGACTTCGTATCCATAATGAATATTCGGATCGTAATCGATTTGCATTTCGTACAAATTCGGATCAAAGCGAGTTGGTTGAAGCACACGACTGTTCCATTCCATAACATAAAGTCGGTTGCGTTGTTCTAAAAACGATTCTGAATAATAACCTCTTGGTCGCGCTTGTCCGTACAAAAAAGAACTAAATCCAGGATCAATAATGATTACTTCGTATTCTATTTCGTCATTAGCAATCCGAACAGTGTCTGAAGTTTTTGTAACAACATTAGTTGAATCTGTTACTGTTTTTTGAGTTGAATTACAGCTAATTATTAATCCTACAATTAGTAGTGTAGTGACTACTTTTTTCATGACAAAACTTTTCTCAAAGTTATTAATTTTCAACTAATTAGTTGTTTTTTTTTCGTGATTTTAACAAAAAAAAATCACCTTGGAGTAGCAAGGTGATTTATAAAAGAGTGAAAAATAAATTATTTTCCACCAAATAATTTTCCGAGTAATCCGCCCAAAAAGCCACCGCTTTTTTGTCCGCCTTCACTTCCGCCAGTTACGGCTGAAATTGCATCGCCAATACCAACTTGTCCGTCTCCATCTTTATCCAAACCTAACATTCCACCATATTTAGATACTGCATCCATCAATCCACCACTTGAAGCGCCATTGCCACCTGTAATGGCTCCAATCACATCCGAAATTTGAATTCCAGCATTGTTTGGGTCTTTGGCTCCACCAATCAGCGAACCTAATACTTTTGGAATCAAGCTTCCAGCAACACCCGACGAAGCTTCACTGCTTAAACCAAATTTTTCGCCTAAACTTCCGCTCAATTGTTCAGTAATCATACTTACAACTGGGTTGGAGGCATCGCCAGCATTATTGCCTTCAAATAATTTTCCAATCATATCGGCCCCACCTTCTTGAGAAGCAATATTCTTCAAACTATCTAAAATAGAACCACTTGCGTGTTCCATTACCGCTTCATTATGTTCATTTGGTACAGCTGGGTTATTTACCACTGCATCACCACCAAATTGTTTTACGAGTTCTGTTAATTGATCAAACATCTTATTTCTTTTTTTAGTTTAACTATCAAATGTAGGAAAAATATTGAATAAAAAACAAATTCAACTTATTTTTCTGTCTTTAGCAAACTACTAATTTGTTCGGCTAGTTCAGTTCCAATTCGGTCTTGTGCTTCTAAAGTAGCAGCACCAATATGTGGCGTTAATGAAATTTTTGGGTGCATCAATATCTGAATTTCTGGTGTTGGCTCGTTTTCAAAAACATCCAAACCAGCAAAAAGAACCTTTTCGTTATCCAAAGCTTCTACTAAAGCTACTTCATTAATCACACCACCACGAGCACAGTTTACAATACCTACATTGTCTTTCATTAGTTCTATTTCGGCTTTGTCAATTACATAACCTTCTTGAGCTGGAACGTGCAATGTAATAAAATCAGAATGTTTGAATACATCTTCTAATGGTTCGGTAACGATGTCTACATTAATGAATTGTCCGTTATAAAAATCAACACGAATTACGGCTTCGCTCACAAATTTATCGGCAGCAATTACTTTCATTCCCAATCCTAATGCCATTTTGGCAACCGCTTGTCCAATTCGCCCAAAACCAATAATTCCAAGTGTTTTTCCACGTAATTCAATTCCGTTGGCATATGCTTTTTTCAAGCCTTCAAAATTGGTGTCGCCTTCCAATGGCATATTACGATTGGCATCGTGCAAAAAGCGAACACCAGTAAACAAATGCGCAAACACCAATTCAGCCACACTTTCTGAGGAAGAAGCTGGAGTATTGATTATGTGTTTCCCATTTGCTCTAGCGTAATCCACATCAATATTGTCCATACCAACGCCGCCGCGACCAATAATTTTTAGTCCAGGACAAGCATCAATAATGTCTTTTCTTACTTTGGTTGCACTGCGCACTAAAAGCACAGCAACGTTATTGGTGTTGATAAAATTCGCAACTTGTTCTTGTGCTACTTTGGTTGTTATGACTTCAAATCCGCCTTTTTCTAAAGCTTTAATTCCGCTTTTAGAAATTCCGTCGTTGGCTAATACCTTCATCTTTTATTGTATAATGTAAATTGTATAATGTAAATTGTATAATGTAAATTGTATAATGTAAATTGTTTACTGCGTTCTGTTTCTGCGTTCTGTTTTATTCTGCCAACTGCGACTGAACACTGAACACTTCTTCTAGCTTTTGCATTACATCGACCAAAACTTGAACGCTTTCAAGAGGTAATGCGTTGTACATTGAAGCACGATAACCACCAACAGAACGATGACCAGCTAAGCCCGAAATTCCAGCTTCTTTCCACATTTTGTCAAAGGTTTCTTGGTGTTCAGGGTTTACTAATAAAAAGGTAGCATTCATTGTGCTTCGATCTTCCACAGCTGCAGTTCCGATGAATAAAGAATTGCGATCAATTTCGTTGTAAAGCAATTCGGCTTTGGCTTGATTGATTTTTTCGATAGCAGAAATTCCGCCTAAGTTTTTCAACCATTGTAAGGTTAAAAGCGAGGCGTACACAGGGAAAACCGCAGGCGTATTGTACATACTTTCGGCTTTGATGTGTTTTTCGTAATCTAACATACTCGGAATGGTACGCCCCGATTTTCCTAAGATTTCTTCTTTCACTACAACCAAAGTGGTTCCCGCTGGACCCATATTTTTTTGTGCTCCAGCGTAAATTAAATCAAATTGAGAGAAATCTAAAGTACGTGAAAAAATATCCGAGCTCATGTCGCATACTATTGGAACATTTGTTTGTGGAAACGATTTCATTTGGGTTCCGAAGATGGTATTGTTGCTGGTGCAGTGAAAATAACTTGCATCAGTTGGGATAGTGTATTCAGTAGGAATATAATTATAATTTTGATCTTTAGAAGAAGCAACGACTACGGTTTCACCAAAATGTTTGGCTTCTTTGATGGCATTATTAGCCCAAGTTCCCGTATCTAAATACGCCGCTTTTCCATCAGTTTTCATTAAATTATACGGCACCATTAAAAACTCTAAACTAGCGCCACCTTGTAAAAAAAGAGCCTGATAACCTTTTCCTTCCAAACCTAAAAGTTCCAATACCAAAGCTCTGGCTTCTTCCATAACGGCAACGAAATCCTTACTACGGTGTGAAATTTCAAGAATGGATAAATCGGAGTTATTGAAGTTTAAAATAGCTTTTGCCGATTTCTCAAAAACTTCTTGCGGTAAAATGCATGGTCCTGCGCTGTAGTTGTGTTTTTTCATGATTGAATCTCCAAAAAATTAAGTTGCAAATTTCGGAAATAGGGAGCGAAAAAGCAGTTAGAATTTGATAATAATTCACCTCTATTATTAACGAAATCGTTTTAGTTAACAACAATTTTTGCGAATATTGAAATGGGAAATAGTTAAATATTGAGTAAAAAATCTAAAGTATCCACATTATCAGCATAATCCCAAAGGTTTGGTTTTTGGGTTTGGCCAAATGCGATACTATTTTCAATTAAGTTATTAGAAACGATACACTGAATTTGGTTTGCATCTTGTTGTAATCGATTTTGTAGCTCATTCAAATCAGAATAATATTCATAAAAAACCGAAGAAATAGGCGAGGAGTAACTCGTATCTTCTTTTAAAGTAAGGAATTCATTGTCGAGCAGTTTGAAATTACTCATCAAAAAAACCGCTTTATTGTAGTCGTAATTATTGGAGTATTTTTCGTAAAAAATAACATCTTTGTATTCGTAAATCGCCTGAAAAAAAAGTTGAAAATCATAGTTTTCAGGAACAAAAAGTTTGGAGACATTTCGGCATCCTAAACCAAAGTAGCGGAAAATATCTTCACCCAATTTCACTAAGTCATCATGCGATTCGTTACCGTTTAAAATTGCCACTGAATTTCTGTTTTTACGAATAATAGAAGGCTTATCTTTAAAATAATATTCAAAATAACGCGCTGTATTGTTGCTTCCAGTAGCGATTACAGCATCAAAATGCTCTAGTTTTCCTTCTGTAAAAGTGATGTAATTCTCCAATCGCGCATCACAAGTGATAAGGTATTTGGCCAAAAATGGTAGCAACTTTTGATCGTTGGATGAAGTTTTAACAATTACTTTGTGACCCGAAAGGAGTACAGATAAAAAGTCGTGAAACCCGACCAATGGAATATTTCCTGCCAAAATTAAACCAACAGTTTTGGGTTGAAAATTCGAAAAATCATATCCTGCTAACCACTGATTCAAGTTCGTTTCACTCAACGAATCTGCCCATGATTGAATGGCAAAATACACTTGTTCAGGCGTAAACCAGCCGTTGTGTGATTGGGAAAGCTCGATTAAATTGATAAAATCATCATAAAACAAATCGTTGTTTTCGACAGCCTCTTTTTTGATGTTGTTGTGCAATGAAAACTGGCTCAAAAAATGCCCTAATTGAATAAAACATATTTTTTTGTCGATTTGTAACATAAGTAACTTGTTTATGAAAGGTTTTGATTGTAATTTTGCGCAAAATTAAGGTTTTTTGGCTTTAGGCAATACGCTTTAAGCAGTAAGCACTAATTTAATTTAAATATAATAGCTTAAAGCCTAGTGCTTAAAGCATAAAGCATAAAAAAAATGGCAATAATAATAACAGATGAATGTATTAATTGCGGTGCCTGTGAACCAGAGTGCCCAAATACAGCAATTTATGAAGGAGCTGACGATTGGAGATACAAAGACGGAACGAAATTAAAAGGAAAAGTAATTTTGCCTGACGGTTCAGAAGTGGATGCAGATGCTGCTCAAACACCTATCTCGGATGATATTTACTATATTGTTCCTAGTAAATGTACTGAATGTAAAGGATTTCATGAAGAACCACAATGTGCTGCAGTTTGCCCAGTTGACTGTTGTGTTCCCGACGATAATCATGTGGAAAGCGAAGAGACGTTATTGAATAGACAATCGTTTTTACACAACGAATAATAAACCAACCTCAAGTTATCTTGAGGTTTTTTTTGCTTATGGCGTATTACTTTTTTAGAATATTAGGAATTCTACTTATTTTAAATTTGGCTTACAAATCGTATATTTATTATACATATGAGAAAGTGGAAGCAAAAGTCATAGGTTATGATGGTTCAGAATATGAGAATTATCAAAATTTTGAAGACTATTTTGATGGTAGAAGTCCTCTTTTTAAATCACCATTGGTAGAATTTAAATGGGATAATTATCTTTATCAAAGCTGTCGAGACGAATGGAAATACCTTAATTTTTTAAGGAAAGGTCATTCTACAATTGTTCTAATTGACAAAAGTTCTAGATCTATGGAATTGGCAACGTTTTCACAATTTTGGTTGACCTATTACAACGTACTTACTTTTTTTACGATTGCCTACTTTGGAACTGTTTTTGTCGCTTTATCACTTCCAGAACGGATTGGGAAAAAGCCCCGTGAATGGAAGTAAATGAATTTAAAATTTTAAGATAATCATTGTATTTTTTTAATTCATTTAAAAATTCTCATCATTTTTGTTAAAAAATACAAATAAGTTTTGCTAGATTTGTTAAAACAAAAACCAATATGAGGAGTTTTTTTGTTCTACTTTTCTTAGTTACAGTTTTGACATTTCAGGCTCAAAATGTAGAAAAAGTCATTATTCTTAAAGATTCCGAAACCCAAAAACCAATAGAAGACGCAACGGTTTTGATAGTAAAATCCAAACAAGTTGTTTTAAGTAATTCAGAAGGGAAAGTAACTTTTGTGCTGAAAGGTGCTTCTAATATTCAAATTTCACACACTTCCTATGTTGGCACAACCGTACGTTCATCCACGCTCAAAGAAGATGTCAATATCATTTACCTTAAAAATAATGTAAATAATCTGGAAGAAGTTATCTTAACGAAACAACATCCTCAGAAAATTTTAGCCAATTTGATTCAAAATTCCAGAAAAGCATTGACAGTTCCAGCTCGACTAAAAGTGTATTGTCGTGAATTTTTCAAAATGAACGGAATTTATTCTTACTATAACGATGGTATCATGAACTTTCAATTGTTTGATAAAACCAAAAAAATCAACTCAAATATATTGGTAGAGCAAAATCGATCGATAGGGTTAATCGATGAAGATGTTTCGGCCGATTTGCTAGGCTACAATCTCAATGATATTATGGAAAATTACTATAATTTTAAGTATTTGAACCTTCTGTTGGAGCCAAGAGCCAAAAAAGATTTTGATTTTTTAATAAAAGTATATTCTGCCAACAAAGAGTTGTATTGTTTAACGGCGATTCCTGTTGAGAGCAATAAAGATCTTCTAGACGATTTTACCATTATTTATGATCCTAAGAAAAAATTAATTGTCGAAGTAAACTCGGTTGTATCTCCGCTTACGTTATCTAAAATTGAAGAAAAAAAATCGATTGGTTCCAGAAATATCTACAAATCCAATTTCAAAACAATGTATCGATTGGAAGGAAGTTACTACTATTTAGTAAGTTCAAAAGAGGAAATAGGTTTTGATAAAGTCGAAAAAAATAAATCCAAAAGCATTGAAGTCAGAAACTATTTTGTAACCACCAATTTTAGTAATCAAAACTACATCTATAATGACAGCGAAGTTTTTAAAGACAAAACACTTTTTAATAAAAGCAATGTCATTTTATCAAATTATTGGAATACTTCCGGATTATCCACTACTGAAGAAGAGAAAAAAATCATCGAATCTATTGAAGATGGAATTTATGGAGAATAACATACTGTAGTTCGTACGATACTTTTGTTACTTACTTTTATTACGTTATATTTGCACACTTTTAAAAATAAAACAAGTAATGAAAGCAGGAATTGTAGGATTACCTAACGTAGGAAAATCAACTTTATTTAATTGTTTATCCAATGCCAAAGCGCAAAGTGCTAACTTTCCGTTTTGTACCATCGAGCCCAATATTGGCGTTGTGAACGTTCCCGATCCACGAATTGTGCGTTTGGAAGAATTGGTTAAACCCGAACGTGTGCAAATGGCAACCGTTGATATCGTTGATATTGCAGGTTTGGTAAAAGGAGCAAGTAAAGGGGAAGGTTTGGGAAATCAATTCCTAGGTAATATCAGAGAATGTAACGCAATCATTCACGTTTTACGTTGTTTTGACAACGATAATATCGTTCATGTTGATGGAAGCGTAAATCCAATTCGCGACAAAGAAACCATCGATATCGAATTGCAATTAAAAGACTTAGAAACGGTTGAAAAACGCCTTGAAAAAGTCAATCGTGCGGCCAAAACTGGCAACAAAGAAGCGCAAGCTGAAAAAGCACTTTTAGACCGCATTCGTGAAGCTTTATTGCAGGCTAAATCAGCAAGAACAGTGGCTCCTCAAAACCAAGACGAGGAAGAATTAATGCAAGATTTTCAATTAATTACGAATAAACCTGTTCTTTATGTTTGCAATGTTGACGAAGGTTCAGCGGTTAACGGAAACAAATACGTAGATCAGGTACGCGAATTAGTAAAAGACGAAGATGCTGAAGTAATCATACTTTCGGTTGGTGCCGAAGCCGATATCACCGAATTAGAAAGCTATGAAGAACGCCAAGTTTTCTTAGAAGATATGGGTTTAACTGAGCCAGGTTCTGCCGTTTTGATTCGTGCAGCCTATAAGTTGTTAAAATTGCAAACGTATTTCACAGCTGGTGTTAAAGAGGTACGCGCTTGGACGATTAAAGTGGGCGATACAGCACCAAAAGCCGCAGGCGTAATTCACACTGATTTTGAAAAAGGATTCATCCGCGCCGAGGTTATTTCGTACGAAGATTTCTCACAATACGGTTCTGAAGCCAAAGTAAAAGAAGCCGGAAAACTCCGCGTGGAAGGAAAAGAATACATTGTAAAAGACGGCGATGTAATGCATTTCCGTTTCAATGTGTAATTCAGAAAAAAGAACATAGAAAATAGAATATTGAAAAGAGACTTCCGATAAAGAAGTCTTTTTTATTTGAATACAACTGACCACTGCGACTGACCACTGACCACTAAATAAGTGCCTAATCCCGCTTTCCGTTCCAAGATTGCTTGGTCAACCCTTTTTTTGTAAGCCATACATGAGCTTCCGCTGGTCGCTCCTGTACAGCAACAAAAAATAGTGTTGCCCTGCCCAATGCTTTCCTCTACAATCGGGGGCAAAAAGAGTATTCAGTGTTCAGTCTCAGTATTCAGTAACTAATACTACTTTTTTCTCAACCTAAAACCTGACTCGAGGCAAAGCCGAACTGTATGGAGCGTAGCGGAATAAAACCTAAAACTTGAAACCTGAAACCCTCTTTTTTTGTCAAAAACATTCTTAATAACTTTGATAAATAGCAGTTTCAAAACCCTTGCACATTCACTATATTAGCGCAAATTCGATCACTTACAATGGAACTAGAAAATCAGTACAACGAAGACAATATACGCTCACTCGATTGGAAAGAACACATCCGAATGCGTCCTGGTATGTACATCGGGAAACTCGGCGACGGTTCGTCTCCCGACGATGGAATTTATATCTTACTCAAAGAAGTACTCGATAACTGTATCGACGAGTTCGTCATGGGCGCAGGCAAAACAATCGAAGTCACCATCAAAGACAAAATGGTAACCGTACGCGATTACGGTCGCGGTATCCCACTCGGAAAAGTTGTCGACGTAGTTTCCAAAATGAATACAGGCGGTAAATACGATTCCAAAGCCTTCAAAAAATCAGTAGGTTTAAACGGAGTCGGAACCAAAGCGGTGAATGCGTTGTCGAATTATTTCCGCGTAGAATCCGTACGTGACAACCAGCAAAAAGCAGCCGAATTCTCAGCTGGAAATCTAACGCTAGAAGAAGATGTTACAGAAACTACAAAACGCAAAGGAACCAAAGTGGCGTTTGTAGCCGACGATACGATTTTCAAGAATTATAAGTACCGCAACGAGTACGTGGTCAAAATGCTCAAAAACTATTGTTATTTAAACACAGGTTTGACCATTTACTACAATGGCGAAAAATTCTATTCGGACAACGGTTTAAAAGATTTACTCGAAGAAACGATCACCGAGGAAGATTCAGTTTACCCAATCATTCACCTGACTGGCGACGACATCGAAATTGCACTTACCCACAGCAAATCGCAATATTCAGAAGAATACCACTCGTTCGTAAACGGTCAAAACACCACGCAAGGTGGAACGCACTTAAACGCTTTCCGAGAAGCTATTGTAAAAACAATTCGCGAATACTACAACAAAGGTTTTGAAGCGTCAGATATTCGTAAATCCATCGTTTCTGCAGTTTCTGTAAAAGTGGAAGAGCCGGTTTTCGAATCGCAAACCAAAACCAAATTAGGTTCGACCGATATTGGTCCGAATGGTCCAACGGTGCGTACGTTCATTCACGATTTCATCACGACTAAACTCGATAATTTTCTGCACAAGAACCCAGAAACGGCTGATGCTTTGTTGCGCAAGATTTTACAAGCCGAACGCGAACGTAAAGAGCTATCCGGAATCCGAAAATTGGCCAAAGACCGCGCCAAAAAAGCGAGTTTGCATAACAAGAAACTACGTGATTGTCGCGTGCATTTAACCGATGCTAAAAACCCAAGAAGTTTAGAAAGTACCTTGTTCATCACCGAGGGAGATTCGGCGTCGGGTTCAATTACCAAAAGTCGTGATGTGAATACGCAAGCGGTGTTTAGTTTACGCGGTAAACCGTTGAATTCGTATGGAATGACCAAGAAAATTGTCTACGAAAACGAAGAATTCAATTTGCTTCAAGCGGCTTTAGATATCGAAGAATCAATGGAAGATTTGCGCTACAATAACATCGTAATTGCTACCGATGCCGACGTTGACGGTATGCACATTCGCTTGTTGCTGATTACGTTTTTCTTGCAATTTTTTCCCGAACTTATCAAAGACGGACATTTGTACATTCTACAAACTCCACTGTTCCGTGTGAGAAATAAAAAGGAAACGATTTACTGTTATAGCGAAGACGAACGTGTCAATGCCATTGAAAAGTTAAAACCCAAACCCGAAATCACGCGATTCAAAGGATTGGGAGAAATTTCGCCCGACGAATTCAAACATTTCATCGGTCAAGACATTCGCCTCGATCCTGTAATGCTAGATAAAGCCACGTCAATCGAAACCTTGTTGGAGTTTTATATGGGTAAAAATACACCCGACCGACAAGAGTTTATCATCAATAATTTGAAAGTCGAATTGGACGTAGTTGAAAAATAAAAATTAAGAAAAGATACTGAATAAATTCAGCATAAATGAAAGACGAAGAAGAAGACAACATCATTCCTGAAGAGGAAAACAACGAGGAAACTAACGACGAGCTGAACGATGCTTCAGAAGACGAAGGTTTTGCCGACATTGTTCGGACATCAACAGGAAGTCATTTTTACGAAAACGACGAAAATCCCGAAGACACCATCACCAAAGTTACAGGAATGTACAAGGATTGGTTTTTGGATTACGCTTCGTATGTAATTCTAGAACGTGCTGTTCCCGCTATTGAAGATGGTTTCAAACCCGTTCAACGTCGCATCATGCACTCGATGAAAGAACTCGATGATGGTCGTTACAACAAAGTAGCGAACATCGTCGGTCACACCATGCAATACCATCCACACGGTGATGCGAGTATTGGTGATGCCATGGTGCAAATCGGTCAGAAAGACCTGATCATCGACATGCAAGGAAACTGGGGAAATATCCTTACTGGTGATGGCGCTGCAGCTTCGCGTTACATCGAAGCGCGTATTTCTAAATTGGGCCATGATATTTTGTATTCGCCCAAAATTACCACTTGGCAAGCATCGTACGATGGACGTCGCAACGAGCCGGTGAATCTTCCTGTGAAATTTCCGTTGCTTTTGGCTCAAGGTGCAGAAGGAATTGCCGTAGGACTTTCAACCAAAATTTTGCCACACAATTTCAACGAACTCATAGATTGTTCGATTAAAATATTAAAAAACAAACCGTTCACTTTATATCCTGATTTTCCAACTGCCGGAATTGCGGATGTTTCCAACTACAACGATGGTATGCGCGGCGGACGCGTTCGTGTGCGAGCCAAAATTGGTCAGTTGGACAAGCAAACGTTGGTGATCAGCCAAATTCCGTTTTCAACCAATACCGGAACGCTGATTGACAGTATTCTGAAAGCGAATGAAAAAGGGAAAATCAAAATCAAAAAAATTGAAGATAACACGGCCGCTGAGGTTGAAATTCTGATTCATCTTCCGCCCGGAGTTTCTCCTGATAAAACCATCGATGCCTTGTATGCATTTACGGCTTGCGAAACTTCGGTTGCGCCTTTGGGTTGTGTCATCGAAAACCACAAACCGTTGTTCATTGGTGTGACCGAAATGTTGAAAATTTCAACGCATCGCACCGTTGATTTACTCAAACGTGAGTTAGAAATACAGCTCGATGAACTCGAAAATAAATGGCATTTCTCTACCTTAGAAAAGATTTTCATCCGAGAAGAAATGTACATCGATTTCAAATTGTATTCCGATAGAGAATCGCTATACGAATACATGTACAATCGTTTCAAACCGTTCCAAAAAGCGTTGGTTCGTGAAATCAACGACGATGATTTGCAAAAACTGACGCAAATTCCGATGATTCGTATCACACGTTTCGATTCGGACAAAGCCGATGATGCCATAGCCAAATTGGAAGCCGAAATGGAACAAGTCAAATACGACTTGGACCACATTGTTGACTTTGCCATTAATTTCTTCCAAACACTAAAAGACAAATACGGAAAAGGTCGCGAGCGCCAAACTGAATTGCGAAGTTTTGATACTATTGAAGCGACAAAAGTAGTTCTGAGAAATACCAAATTGTACGTTAATAGAGAAGAAGGTTTTCTTGGAACAGGTTTGAAAAAAGACGAATACGTGGCCGATTGCTCGGATATTGATGATGTAATTGTCTTTTTGCGCGATGGTAAAATGATGGTGACCAAAGTAGATGAAAAGAAATTCGTAGGTAAAGACATCATTCACATCGATGTTTTTGACAAAAACGATAAACGTACCATTTACAACATGATTTACCGCGATGGTAAAAACGGTTCTACTTTTATTAAACGTTTCAATGTTTCGGGTGTAACACGTGATAAGTTCTATGATTTGACTCAAGAAAAAGCAGGTTCGCAAGTGTCGTATTTCTCTGCAAATCCGAATGGTGAGGCCGAAGTAGTTACGATTTTGTTGCGCCAAGTTGGAAGTATCAAAAAGCTAAAATGGGACGTTGATTTCTCGGATATTGCCATCAAAGGAAGAGCGTCTCGTGGTAATACAGTGACGAAATATCCAATCAAAAAAATCGAACTGAAAGAGAAAGGAATTTCAACTTTACGTCCTCGAAAAGTGTGGTTTGACGATACAGTGCAACGTTTGAATGTAGATGGAAGAGGCGAGTTGTTGGGCGAATTCCGTCCAAATGATCGTTTGCTTATCATTAGTCAAACAGGCAAATTAAAAACCATTATTCCAGAATTAACCACACATTTTGATGAAGATATGATTGTGTTGGAAAAATGGAATCCGAAGAAACCCATTTCGACCATTTATTACGATGGTGAAAAAGAACGCTATTTTGTAAAACGTTTCTTAGTTGAAAACGAAAACAAAGAAGAAATCTTTATCACCGAACACGAAAAGTCACAATTGGAAATCGTTTCAACTGATTGGCGTCCAGTGGCTGAAATTATATTTGCCAAAGTGAAAGGTGTTCAAAAAGACAATCAAACTATTGATTTAGAACAGTTTATTTCGGTAAAAGGAATCAAAGCATTAGGAAATCAATTGACAACCGATAAATTAAAACAAGTCAATTTACTCGAACCATTACCGTACGAAGAACCCGAAGAGGAAGCTCCAGAAGAAATGGAAGTTTCGGGTGATGAAAATGTTTCAGAAGACATCCAAACCGAAACCGACGACGACGGACAAATTACTTTATCGTTAGACTAATTCAATCAAAACCTACTTGGCTTCAAATCGAGTAGGTTTTTTTAAAACATGATTTTTGTCGTTTTTATTACGGTTTCAAATGCCTAATTTTACTTCTCTAAAATTCTATTTATGCCCAACTTTCCTTCCGACATTGAAATAGCACAAAGTGCTACGTTGACTCACATCAAAGAAATAGCTCAAAAAATAAACATTTCCAACGACGATTTAGAATACTATGGAAAATACAAGGCTAAGTTGCCTCTTCATTTGCAATCTGAAAATCCGAAAGGAAAGCTGATTTTGGTTACTGCCATGTCGCCCACTAAATATGGTGAAGGTAAAACTACAATGTCAATTGGTTTGGCTGATGGATTGAATTGCATCAATAAAAAAGCAATTGCGGTGTTGCGCGAACCTTCGCTTGGACCCGTTTTCGGAATGAAAGGCGGCGCTGCTGGTGGAGGCTATGCTCAGGTTATTCCGATGGAAGACATCAATCTGCACTTTACAGGCGATTTTTCGGCGATTGAAAAAGCCAATAATTTGCTTTCGGCTGTGATTGATAACAATTTGCAAAATCCAGTTCATTCGCTAGGTTTGGATCCTCGAACTATTGCGTGGAAACGTGTGATGGACATGAACGATCGTTCGTTGCGTCAGGTAATTATTGGCGTTGGAGGAAAAGCAAACGGAGTGCTTAGAGAAGAAGGATTCAATATTACGCCTGCTTCCGAAGTCATGGCGATTTTGTGCCTTTCAAAAGATATGGAAGATTTAAAACGTCGTTTGGGTTCTATTTTCATTGGAAAAACATTTGATGGGAAACCAATATTTGCACGCGATTTAAAAGTAGTTGGAGCTATGGCTGTACTTTTAAAAGAGGCTTTGAAACCGAATTTAGTACAAACCTTAGAAGGTAATCCAGCGATTTTACACGGTGGTCCGTTTGCGAGTATTGCGCAAGGAACTAATACGGTAATTGCTACTAAAACCGGATTGTCATTAGGTGATTATGTGGTAACTGAAGCAGGTTTTGGAGCTGATTTAGGAGCCGAAAAATTCTTCCACATCAAATGTGCACAATCGGGATTAAAACCTGACGCTGTTGTGGTTGTAGCTACGTTGCGCGCGTTGAAGCACCATGCAGGAATGAGCGAATACGAATTGAAATACCCAAAAGTTTCCGCTATAGAAAACGGTTTCTGTAACTTAGAAAAACACATCGAAAACATCCAGCAATTCGGCATTAATCCAGTGGTTTGTATCAATGAATTTCCCGAAGATACCGAAGAAGAATATGCTAAATTAAGAGAATTATGCTTGGCAAAAGGGGTTGTTGCGGTAGTGAGTAAAGCGTTTGCTCAAGGCGGAAAAGGCGCAACGGAACTTGCCGAAATAGTAGTGGAAGCCATCGATAAAAAAACTACCGATTTTGTGCCATTGTATCAAAAATCGGATAACATTGAGCACAAAATCAAGACAATAGCTACCAAAATTTATGGCGCTACCACAGTCGATTTATCGCCGAAAGCCAAAACGCAATTGAAAATGATTAACGATTTGGGTTTTAATGAATTTTCGGTTTGTATGGCAAAAACACCAGCGAGTTTTTCGGACAATGAAAAGTTGATTGGTCGTCCGACGAATTTTGATGTTACGGTGCGCGAATTTGAAATAGCCAGTGGCGCTGGATTTATCGTTCCTCTTTTAGGCGATGTAATGCGAATGCCAGGATTACCGAGTGTTCCGAATGCAGAGCGAATAGATATTGATAACGGTGGGAAAATTATTGGATTGTCTTAACAAAAAAAACTGACAGGCCTTCAAAACCTGTCAGTTTTCTATAAAATTTACTAATTTATTAGTTTGTTAAATCACTGTCTTTCAGCTTCTCATCCACAATTTTGTTATTGTGTAATTGTACTGGTTTTTTGCTATTTTTCTTCATTCTCAAATTTAAAAACTCAACAAACAACGAGAAGAATATCGCAAAGTACAAGTAACCTTTCGGAATGCTATGCACTTCTACATCATTTCCGAATCGGAAGTTAGCCAAGTGCGAACCTTCTGCCAAAAGCATTACTCCAATCAATATTAAAAATGATAAACCTAATATTTGAATTGTTGGATGTTCATTGACAAATTTACTCACAGGACCAGCAAAAGCTAACATTACAACAATCGATAAAACAATCGCTAAAATCATAATCTCGATGGCGCCAGCCGGACCAAATCCTTTCGGTGGTTCAGCTGAACTAACCAATCCAATAGCGGTCAAAATACTGTCAAATGAGAAAACAATGTTTAATAAGGCAATTTGAATCACAGCTGCCGATAAACTATTACTCGCTTTTCCGCTAGTTGATTCTTCCTCTCCTTCTAATTTGTGGTGAATTTCAGAAACCGATTTGTACAAAAGGAATAATCCTCCACCAAAAATAATCAAACTTTGACCCGAAATTCCGCCAGAGAAAAATCCAAAATCGAAATCGTAAAACGACTCTTTGAGGCTCATTACCCAGGTAATTCCGAACAACAAAATGATTCGAAAAACCATCGCCAACAGCAACCCAATTCGGCGTGCTTTGGGTTGGTCTTTAACTTCTAATTTTCCTGATACAATCGACAAGAATACAATGTTATCAATTCCGAGAATGATTTCTAAAAAGGTTAAGGTCAAGAGGGCAATCAAGCCATCTGTAGTAAAAATTGCGTCCATTTAGGATAGTTTAGTTAAAATGAGTTGTACGTGAATTAGTCTAGTTTTGTTACAGTTCCTTTTTGTTTTTTCGCGTCGCCTACATATGAATATTCAAAAGTATAACCTTTGTCATTGGTACTCAGTATTCTAACCGAAATAGCTTTTTTTTCAGCCATACTTTTCGGATTTGCATTTTGCATAATGTATTCACAATCGTTAATCCAACGTACTTTAAAAGTGTCAATTTTGCCTTCGTACGTTTCGATTTGAATATCGGTATTACGTTCAAACTCAGTGGTGAACTTTTTTCCTTCAATAGTAGTTTCCGAAGTGAATTTACCTGTTTTAAAGTCTTTGCAATTGCGCTCTTGATTATAACAAGAAACCAAAGAAAGTGTAAGTAAAAAAAGAGTTGTTTTTTTTAAAATTGTTATTGACATTGCTATTGTAATTGCTATTGTAATTGCTATTGAAGTTTATTCAGTTCGTCATCGGTAAAATTCTTAATACTCTTATCTTTCGAAAATTTATCCGCATTGTACGTATTTGATTTATTTTTCGGAATCGACAAACTGTTCCATTCTCCTTTTTTGAGCATTTTTGCATAAAACACCATCTGACCAATATGATACGGATAATGCGCCAATTGCCTGTTGATGGCTTCCACCACAGTATGACCTTCATTACGAATGTAAATGATTGTGGATAATTGTTCTGGAGTCAACGATTCTAGCGCATCTAAAAAGCAATTCCAGCCTTGGTTCCAAATGGCTAAAAGCGTTTCTTTGGTTTGTATTGTTTCTTCAAATTCACCATCGCGGTGGCGCCATTCTTTTTCACCATCGGTAGTCAAAAAATCAGTCCAACGCGACAACATATTGCCCGAAAGGTGTTGTACAATTACAGCAATAGAGTTGGTGTCATCATTCACCGAAACAAATAATTGCTCAGGTTCCAATTGATCCATCGCTTTTTCGCCCAACAATTTGTAATACAGAAATTGTTTTTTGACGCTTTCTAAATACGCGTTATTGATCTCCATCGAAAAGTGCATCAGTGAGTGTTTTGATTCCTTTAAAAGCTAAAAAAACGGCCAAAATACAAAGTATACAGCCTATGACTAAAACCAAGTAATGCCAATTAGTGTGTTTGTTCATAAAGGCGTTGTAAATAACGCTTGGACCAATAAACATTAATGGTAATGCTCCGAACATCAATCGGATTCCTTTGCCTAATTGTTCCTTTTTAGTACTCATTAAAATCGCAATTGTATGCCACAACCATTTTGGTTTGATATCATATTCAGTTCTACCTCTTCAGCATCACCAGTGCTTTTCAAACCATTATTGTACATATCGATGCCTTCTTTCATGCGTTTGTTTTTTCCTATCAAAATCGGAACCGAAATAGTCAAAAATCCAGCGCCAATGTAAGTAGCAGGGCCAGGGTATTTTTCATCAGAAACCAATCCTTTTACCAAGTCGGCTGCTGTAAAAGCAATTCCCAATCCAATAAACATTCCTCCAGTTGATGATTTACTTTTCCCTTTTTTGAAAAGACGTAAAGCCTCAGCATTAGAAGATAATTTTTCTTTCACCTCACGAGTAGATAACTGTTGACCATTTACAAAGTATCGTTTACCTTGCATAGTAATTTCCTGTGCAGATATAATCGAACAAGCAAATAGGGTAAGTAAAACAATTAGTTTTTTCATAGTAGTAGTTTTTAGCTTTTATTAAAGTATAAAAATAGCAATATTTTTTTAAGAACAGATTATTTTTGGTAATTATCCACTGCTTTTCGAACGCTGCCGTATTGATTCAATAATTGAGCTGCTTTTTCATAATCCACATGAATTTCACTCATAATCATTTTAATGCCACGGTCAACTAATTTATTGTTACTCAATTGCATATCCACCATTTTGTTGCCTTTGACTCTACCTAATTGAATCATCGTTGCCGTTGAAATCATGTTCAACACCAATTTTTGTGCAGTTCCGGCTTTCATACGCGAACTTCCTGTAACAAACTCAGGGCCAACCACAACCACAACTGGAAATTGCGCTGTTAATGCCAACGGACTTCCTTCATTGCAAGTAATGCAACCTGTGATGATGTTGTTTTCATGGCACTTTTCCAAACCCGAAATCACATAAGGTGTAGTTCCTGAAGCCGCAATTCCGATTACAATGTCGTTCTCATTAATGTTGTGTTCTTGCAAATCAATCCAAGCTTGTGTCGTGCTGTCTTCGGCATTTTCAACGGCTTTGCGAATGGCTTTATCGCCACCAGCAATGATTCCGTTGACTAGATCAAAAGGAACACCAAAAGTAGGCGGACATTCCGATGCATCTACAATTCCCAATCGCCCAGAAGTTCCTGCTCCGATGTAAAAAAGCCTTCCGCCAAGTTTCATTTTTTCAACCACTTGAGTAACCAAAGCTTCAATTTGTGGCAATGCTTTTTCAACGGCAAGCGGAACCGTTTTGTCTTCTTTGTTGATGTTAAAAAGCAAATCGGCAACCGACATATGTTCTAATTGCTCGTAGTGAGAGGATTGTTCGGTGGTTTTGGTGAAGTTCATTGTAAAGTGTCTGAGTTTCTGAGTCGCTAAGTTACAGAGATTTTTGCTTACAGCCTACAGCTTATAGCTTTTTGCTTTATAAAAAGTACGCCAAAATAATCCCTAGAATAATCATAGAAATCTTGGCAATATTGAATTTGTGACCTTCGCTGCTTTCAAAAATAATAGTAGAAGAAATGTGAAATAATATACCGATGACAATCGCTGTAATTTCGGTATAATAGTCATTTAACACAGGAAAACCATCCGATAAAAATGTTCCCAAAGGTGTCATTATGGCAAAGGCAAGCATAAAAAAGAACAACGCAACTTTATTCAATTCAGCATTCAAAAAAAACGTAGTCAAAATAATAGCTATTGGCAAATGGTGTATCGCAATTCCGATAGCCAAATCGTGGTGATGACCAACAGGAAAACCTTCTAAAAGCGCGTGTAAACACAAACTAATAAACAACAACCAAGGCATTTGTGTAATTTTATCGTGACCATGAACATGGCCGTGTTCGGCGCCTTTCGAGAAAAATTCCAATATGATTTGAAACAAAATCCCAACCATGATATAAATCCCAATACTGTGATTGTGACTTTCATACACTTCGGGTAGCAAATGCATCACGGTCAATGAAAGCAAAAACGAACCACTAAATGCCAATAAAAGTTTGAGGTTTTGCTTGGCCTTGGGCTTGAGTAAAATTGCAATTCCGTAACCCAAAAGTACCGATAGTAATGGAAGTATATAATTCATTTAGTCTATGCTATGCTATTTTCTTTCTTCTTTCTTCTTTCTTCTTTTCTCTATTTAAAAATCATAATCAACCGCTCACTGTCTTTCTTGTGGAACTTTTTCAACTTATAATCGCCAAAAACATCCAGCAAATAAATGCCTGCTTCGTTCATCAACTGCTGAAAATCTTCCAAAGTAAACGCGCGCACTTTTTCTATAAAATGATGTGATTCGCCTTCATGCGTAAATTCAATTTCTTTAACAATATGGTCGTCGGCAACATAACGTTGAATATGGAAATCAATTCCGTCAACGTGCTTTACTTCATCGGCAACCAAATTGGCAATGACATGATTCACATTCATAAAATCAATCACAGCAAAACCATAGTCAGAAAGACTCTCTTTTATCGCAACCAGCGTCTTCAAATGATCTTCGTCGTGTTCGAAATACCCAAAACTAGTAAACAAGTTAAAAATCGCATCAAATTTTTTTTCAAAAGGCTCACGCATATCATGCACCTCAAAATGCAACGAATCGTTAGCGTTTTTGTTGGCTTCAGCAATGCTGTTTTCCGACAAATCAACACCCAAAACATCAAAACCTAATTTGTTCAAATAAATCGCGTGTCGTCCTTTCCCACAAGCCAAATCGAGCACTTTGGCTTTCTCAGGCAAGTTTAAATAATGCGTCAAATTGTCCATGAATAGCTGTGCTTCACGGTAATTTCGTTCTTTGTATAAAATATGATAATACGGTGTATCAAACCAAGAGGCAAACCAGTTTTCGGTTTTCGAATTTGTAAGTTCTGACATTTATTCTTTTCAAATGAATTCTAATCCTGCAAATTTAATGTATTTTTGCCGAAGAATTCCCAAGGTTTGTGTTTTTTGAAGCGAATGGCTTGGTCTGCGTCAGTAATCCATATTCCCGCTTTCCGCACTATCTCTTCGAGGATAGTCGCTCCAATCGGGGCTAGAGAACAAACTAAAGGCTTACCAAGAAACCAATTCTAAGAAATTGTTTTTTTTTACAATCTAAATTTAACATTAATTATTTGTAATTGAAATTAATTTTTTGACATTGTAATTGATATTGAAATTGAAATTGATTTTTGACATTGAAAATGGAAAACTTTAAAATGATTGCCAAAACCTTTTTTGGTTTTGAAGAAATACTGGCTAAAGAACTACAATTATTAGGCGCTCAAGAGGTTGAAATCGGAACCCGCGCTGTGAGTTTCAAAGGCGACAAAGGTTTTATGTACAAAGCCAATTTGTCGTTGCGAACCGCACTTAAAATTCTAAAACCAATTTACCACTTTAGAGTGTTCAACGATCAGAGTTTGTACAAAGGCATTCAAGGCATCGATTGGTCGAAGTACCTAGAAGCCAATCAAACGTTTGTCATCGATTCTACGATTCATTCCGATCATTTCAAACATTCGCAATTCGTTTCCCAAAAAGCCAAAGACGCGATTGTTGACCAATTTCGTGAAAAAACAGGCCAACGTCCAAGTATTGATAAAGATTTCCCTGATTTACGCATCAACATTCACATCGATCGCGACCAATGTTCGGTTTCGTTAGATACTTCGGGAGCGTCATTGCACCAACGAGGTTATCGGGTATTAACTAACATCGCTCCAATCAACGAAGTTTTAGCCGCAGGAATGCTGTTGCTTTCAGGTTGGAATGGTGAATCGGATTTTCTTGATCCAATGTGTGGCTCTGGAACCATTTTGGCCGAAGCCGCTATGATTGCGTGTAATATTCCCGCCAACATCAACCGCAAAGAATTCGCTTTCGAAAAATGGAACGATTGGGACAACGATTTATTTGACCAAATCATCGATTCGTTGATGAAACGCACCCGCGATTTTCGCTACACCATAACAGGCTATGACAAAGCCCCAAGCGCAGTTTCAAAAGCGATTGATAATATTCGCAATGCCAATCTCGACGAGTTTGTGACCATCGAACAAAAAAACTTTTTCGACACCAAAAAAGAAACTTCCAGACCATTACACATGGTGTTCAATCCACCTTATGGTGAACGTTTGGATATCGATTTGGAACGTTTTTACCGTGAAATGGGCGACACCATGAAGCAAAACTATCCAGGCACTCACACTTGGTTCATCACTGCCAATCTGGAAGCCTTGAAGTTCGTTGGTTTAAAACCATCAAGAAAAATAAAATTGTTCAACGGAAGCTTGGAAGCCCGCTTTGTTAAATACGAAATGTACGAAGGAAGTAAACGAACTAAGTTTCAAGTTAGCGAGTAGTGATCAGTAATCAGTGTTCAGAATGCAGAATACAGAAGCAGAACATAAAACATAGAACAGTCAACAATAAACCACAAACAATAAACATTTAAAAATGTCAAAAAAGAACAAAGCCCTTTTATACAACTTATTCAGTTTCGGAATACTGTACGTTTTTATTCGTTACATCTTAATTGATTATACCTCGTTAACGGGAATTATGCGACCGTTAGCATCATTTGTAGTGGCAACACTTTTGGCTCCGAAATTCCAAGCCGGATTAGTAAATGGAGAAGAAAAAATCTACATGCGTTGGCTTTTTTTGAAAGACGCCAAAGAAGTTGGATAAATTGTTTTTGTCCTCTTTGTGAAACTCTTAAAACTCAGTGATTCTCTGTGTAATTCTTTTCTTTGACAGAGTGTTACAAAGTAGGTGATGAGTTGTTCAAAGGTTATTTTTCTTTAGGTTTAGTTTCTTTTGATTTTGCTGTCGATTTGTACAACGGTAAGAAATACGAAACCGTGTAATTGAATCCAACTCCAAAATTACCATTGTAAGTCCTGTTGAAACCCGGAATGTATAAGTTGTCAAAGTTTTCGGGTTTGCTGTTGGAAAACAAATAATGCAAACGCAGACTAAAACCGACATAAATATTATTGAATACTTCAACTTTCACACCCGAAACGACTTCGGCCCATTGCGCTGACAAACCATTAAATTCTGTTCCAGCATCAATAGTTGGCGATTCTCCAAAATATTGTTGTGTGTTGTACACTTCGTAATTGTTCAATGTTTGACTAAACGAACTTACGCCATAACGCAATCCAATATGAATCATGTTTTCCATATTGAGCCAATTTTCGTAAGCATTGTAATCAAAACCTGCTTTTATATAAGTTCCTTTTGTAGTAAAATTAACTTGTGCGTCGTCAACGGTTTTGTTTTCATTACCCAATTCGGCAGCAATGTAAAAACGTTTGGTGAGTCGGTAATCACCCACTAATTCCAATCCGCGGTAGTCTTTTTCGTAAAACGAACGCGTCAATTTGAATAAATCGACACCAAATCGCACACCAAAACGCTCGGTTTTTGGAACTACCGAATCTTTCTTTTTTTCTTGTGCATTTCCGAGTAACGAAACACAGACAAAAAGTAGACTAAAAATAAATTTTAATGTGTGTCTCATTTTCGGTATCAATATTAGGTTGAATGATGGTAATATGATCAATCCAGTTGTCGGCGTCAGTAGCCACTAAATTGGTATTGGAATTGGTTAAATCGTAGACTGTTTTATAACCACAAGCTCTCGAAACAAAAACCGTTTCGCGTGTGTAAGTAAAGTTTAAAATGTCTTCGTTATCATTAGTTGCATCTGTATCCAAACCATTTTCGATAAATTGCCAAGTGGTAGCATCCAAATTGGTTTGTAGTGGCACTTTTATTTTACTGACTCCAGTTGTTCCTGTTAATGCTTCAGTAAAACCATTAGCAACCACTTTCAAGTTACTAACGTTTTTTAGCGTATTCGGACTCGCAGCATTATAAAACTCAATTACAACTTGTGGAGTAGTAGAAGTAGTTTCATCGCAAATGTCATCTTTCTCACATCCAGCAAGTGAAAAGGTGATTAATAAAAGTATAATTATTTGTTTCATAGTGTTGTATTCGATTTTTCTCTGCTCTATATTCTTGGTTTTAGCTTTTAGCTTACTGCTAACCGCTAACTAAATCTAACTTCTAACTTCCAAAAGTACAACATTTTCCACATGATGCGTTTGTGGGAACATATCGACGGGTCTAACACGAGTGACTTTGTATTTTTCGTCCATCAAAGCCAAATCACGCGCTTGTGTGGCCGAATTGCAACTTACATAAACGACTTTCTTTGGAGCAATTTTCAAGATTTGTTCTACCACATCTTTGTGCATGCCATCGCGTGGTGGATCAGTGATGATTACATCAGGTTGGCCATGTTGTGCGATAAAGGCTTCGTTGAACACATTTTTCATGTCACCCACAAAAAATTCACAATTGGAAATGTTATTACGTTTAGCGTTTTCTTTCGCATCTGCAATCGCTTCCGGAACAGCTTCTACACCAATGACTTTTTTGGCTTGTTTGGAAACGAATTGTGCAATCGTTCCTGTTCCAGTGTACAAATCGTATACGACTTCATTTCCGGTCAAGCTAGCAAATTCGCAGGTGATTTTATATAATTCGTAAGCTTGATCCGAATTGGTTTGGTAAAACGATTTGGCGTTGATGCTAAACTGCAAACCTTCCATTTCTTCCAAAATGTAATCGCGACCTTTGTACAATTTGATGTCTTGATCGTACAACGTATCATTGGCTTTGCTGTTGATAACGTATTGCAGCGAAGTGATTTGTGGGAATTGTTCAAACACATAATCCAACAACAATTCACGTTGGGCTTTGTCATCTTCAAAAAACTGAATCAACACCATGATTTCGCCAGTAGAAGCCGTGCGAATCATCAATGTACGCAACAAACCTTCGTGGTTACGCGCGTTGAAGAATGTCATACCTTTTTCAGTAGCAAATTCCTTGATAGCATTACGAATTGCATTCGAAGGATCTTCTTGTAAATGGCATTTCTCGATATCCAGAATTTTGTCCCACATTTTTGGAATGTGAAAGCCAAGTGCATTTTTAGAATCGAATTCAACGCCAGAGCGAATCTCTTCATCGGTCATCCAACGCGTGTCTGAAAATCCGAATTCCATTTTATTACGGTAGAAAAATTGTTTTTCCGAACCTAAAATCGGTTCAAAATCAGGTAATTCAATTTTACCGATGCGTTTTAAGTTATTAAAAACCTCATTGTTTTTGTAGATCAGCTGTTGCTCGTACTTCATGTTTTGCCATTTGCAACCGCCACAAGCACCAAAATGTTGGCACACAGGTTCGATGCGGTTTTCTGAAAACGAATGAAAGTGAATCGCTTTTCCCTCGTAATAAGCTTTACGTTTTTTAAAAGTTTGAACATCAACCACGTCGCCAGGCACCACATTCGGAATAAAAATTACTTTTCCATCGGGCGCTTTAGCTACTGAAACTCCTTTCGCTCCAGCATCTAAAACAGTGACGTGCTCAAATACAATTCGGTCGGTCTTTTTTCTACTCATGGCGCAAAAATAAGGGATTGATTAGTTTTTTGAGGAAAGTTTAAGAAAAAAATATAAATTAGTAGAAAATTTCACCAATGAAAACCCACCTCGCTCTCCTTCGCGGCATCAACGTATCTGGTCATAAAATGATTAAAATGGATGCTTTAAAAAAAGCGCTTGAAATTATTGGTTTTCAAAATGTTCGTACCTACATACAATCTGGAAATGTGTTTGTCAGTACTGAGGAAGAAAGCCCTGGAAAAGTAGGTTTGTTGATCCGAAATGAAATCTTTAAAACCTTTGGTCACGATGTTCCGGTTTTGGTGATTGGGAAAGAAGATTTGCAAGCGTGTTTGGATCGCAATTTGTTTTTGAACGAAGAAGGCGTTGATTTGAAAAAACTGTATGTTTCGTTCGTTTCATCTGAATTGCCTGAGAATATGATTACGCAACTCAACCTCAATTTCATCAAACCCGACGAAATTCAACTCGATGGTCGACGCATTTACCTCAAATACGACACTTCGCCTGCCAATACCAAACTGGACAACAAATGGATTGAAAAGAGCATGAACGTGGTTTCAACGACACGCAATTGGAATACAGTGAACAAGCTGTTAGAATTGTTCGGGTAACGCGATGTAAATTCCAAATAACAAAAAGCAAATAAGCTCCAATTTTTAAATTCAAAATTTCAAAAAAGTAGACCGTTTTGAATTTTAGAATTCGAATTTCTAATTTATTTGGGATTTGGAATTTGTGTTTTAGAATTTATAAAGTGGTAACTTAGCCAAAACTTCCGTTATGAATGCACCATCGACTTTTAAAAGCGCTATTTCTGAACAAGAATTTTCAGAGAAAGAAAAAGTAGCCGGACGAACCATTCGCACCGCAATTTATACACTCATCAAAGAAGATCATCCCGATTTCGACGTGAATCAGTTCATTGCCGAAAGCGAATTGAATGTGTACCGCGAAAAGTATATTTCTAAATTTCTACAGTCGGAAGTAGGTGAGTTGAACGATTTGCACAAAAATGTAATTCATTCGTTGAATGAAGATAAATCGTTTGTGTCTAAAGTAGAAGACGAAGTAGATAATCGCACTTTTGGGCAAGTTGTTGCTGATAAAGTAGCGTCGTTTGGTGGTAGTTGGACGTTTATTATTTCGTTTTTTGTGTTCATTACCATTTGGATTGGTTCGAATGTTTTTATTTTGATGAACAAAGGTTTTGATCCGTATCCGTTTATTTTGTTAAACTTAATTTTGTCGTGCATTGCGGCATTACAAGCACCAGTGATTATGATGAGTCAAAACCGTCAAGAGGAAAAAGACCGTGAACGCGCTAAGAAAGATTATATGATTAATTTGAAGTCAGAGCTAGAAATCAGGATGCTCGATGAGAAACTCGATCATTTAATCATGCACCAACAACAAGAGTTGATTGAAATTCAGAAAGTTCAAATTGAGATGATGAATGACATCTTAGAACGAATCAATTCCAAATAACAACTAAATCCGAAAAGCAAAAAAATAAAACTTCGTAAGATTCGTAGCATTTTGAATTTTAGTGCTTCTATTTTTTAATTTATTTGGAATTTGAGATTTGGTTTTTGAATTTTCTTTATTTTTGCTAAAAAATACGGATGATTTCTCTCCGAAAGAAGGAATTGCGATTTTCAGAATCAATAAGAAAAATTATGTCAGTTTTAGAAAAAATTAGCCCAGCCGAGGCAATTGCTTTGGAAAAAAAGTATGGTGCGCACAATTACCATCCACTGCCAGTTGTTTTGAGTAGAGGAGAAGGTGTATTTGTTTGGGATTTAGATGGAAAAAAATATTACGATTTCCTTTCGGCGTATTCAGCTGTTAATCAAGGTCATTGTCATCCTAAAATTGTGGGTGCAATGGTAGAACAAGCGCAAACGCTTACGTTGACCTCAAGAGCTTTTCACAATGATAAATTGGGTGTTTACGAACAATACGTTACCAAATACTTCGGATACGACAAAGTATTACCTATGAATACTGGAGCTGAAGCAGTGGAAACGGCTATTAAAATATGCAGAAAATGGGCGTACGAGAAAAAAGGAATTCCTGAAAATCAAGCACAAATTATTGTTTGTGACGGTAATTTCCACGGAAGAACTACGACCATTATTTCTTTTTCAAATGATGAAAACGCGCGAAAATTTTTCGGACCTTATACTGGCGGATTCATCAACATTCCTTACAACGACATTGATGCCTTAGAAGCAGCATTGTCTTCTTCATCTAATGTAGCAGGATTTTTGGTGGAACCCATTCAAGGTGAAGCAGGAGTTTACGTGCCTTCAGATGGTTATTTAGCGAAAGCGAAAGCACTTTGCGAAAAACATAACGCTTTGTTCATTGCGGATGAAGTACAAACCGGAATAGCGCGAACAGGTAAATTATTGGCTGTTCATCACGAGGATATTCATGCTGATATTTTGGTTTTAGGAAAAGCGCTTTCGGGCGGAGCTTATCCAGTTTCGGCAGTTTTGTCGGATGATACTGTGATGAGTGTTTTGAAACCAGGTCAACACGGTTCTACTTTTGGAGGAAATCCAGTTGCCGCTACTGTTGCAATAGCTGCTTTGGAAGTAGTTCAAGAAGAAAATTTAGCTGAAAATGCAGAACGATTAGGAGTTATTTTCAGAGAAAAATTAGCCGATTACATCAAAACATCCAATATTGCGACTTTGGTGCGTGGAAAAGGACTTTTAAATGCTGTTGTGATCAACGACACAGAAGAAAGTGACACTGCGTGGAATATCTGTCTTAAATTGGCTGAAAATGGCTTATTAGCAAAACCTACACACGGAAACATTATCCGCTTTGCGCCACCTTTGGTAATGAACGAAGAGCAGTTGTTGGATTGTGTTTCGATCATCATCTCGACGTTGAAAGAATTTGAACGATAAAATCAATTTGATAGAAATAAAAAATCCGTCTAATTACAGACGGATTTTTTTATTTTAAAACATGTGGGTTATTGCCCCATCATTTCTCTCATTTTTTCTTGTACAGCTTGTGGATCTTGCATTCCTTCAAGTCCAAATGTAGCAAACATCCAAATGGTCATTAGTAAATAAAGAATACTTAACACGATTCCGATTATAGCTAAAATTTTACCAATGTTTAAATTATTGTAATTGCTATAAGCTTGAGGGTTAGCATCGTAAAGTGCTTTATCTTTCTTAGCTAAAACCAAAGCTATAATTCCTAAGATAAGGCCAATTACACCATAACAGCAGCAGGTTACGATAGATAAAATCCCTAACACCAACACCGCGGTTGCATTGGGTAATTTTTGATTTGTCAATTCGTTGAAGTTTGATTGTTCCATAAAAAAAGTATTTAGTTATTAATGGGTTAATTTGTAAAAATAGGAAACTACCATAATCACTGCATTTGCAATTGCTAATCCAATAATCATGTTTTTGTAATTCCTTGATTTGTCTATAAAATGTAGTCCAATGAATGCAAACAAAAGAATAGTGGTGTAGATGGCAGGAAACATTTTGAAAGCGCCAACAAAATCACCTTGCAATAACATCCATAATGATCTTTGAGTTCCGCATCCGAAACATTCTATCCCAAAAAGCTTCTTGTTCATGCATGGAACCATGTATTCTTCCATCGCTATTATTTTTAGTATTTACAATTTTACAAATAAAATTTGAATTCCAATCATTTTAGTTTTCTATTTTTGAAGAATAAATTAGAACTATGAATAAGATATTGATTCCTTTAATGGCCGTTTGTTTTTTTATTGCTTTTTACGAACAAAACGAAGAAAAACCCAATCCAATTATTACGGCTTTGGCAGTCATAGTTTTTGTGTTTGGAATGATAAAATTGAGTGCAAAAACACCGAGTAAAAATAATGAAGAAGAGGATGAAAACATTTAAGATAGGCGATGAGGTTTCGGTGCTTGATGATGCTATTGATGGAGTAGTGGTGGGTGTTAAAAACAATGAAGTTATAATCGAAACTAGTGATAAATTCTTGATGACATATTTTGTCAATGAATTAATTAAAGTAAACAATTCCAATGAGTTAAATAGTTTTAACAAAAGCGAAGCTTTAGCTAAAATAAAAAATGACGAAACACCTACTCGAAAGCAAGTTGAACTTCAAAAAAAGCTTGAAAAAGTGGAACGAGGTGTTCCAGAATTTGATTTGCATATCGAAAAATTAGTCAAAAATAGAAACGCTTTATCCAATTTTGACATCCTAACCATTCAATTGGAAACAGCCAAAAGGCACATCGATTTTTCAATCAAAAACCGCATTCCTAAAATTGTTTTTATTCATGGTGTTGGTGAAGGTGTTTTGAAGTCGGAATTGGATTTTATGTTGAAACGTTATGAGCAAATTTCGTTTCAAGATGCCAATTATCAAAAATATGGTTTGGGGGCAACTGAGGTTTTTTTTAAGCAAAATGTCCGTTAGGTTTTTCGTATTTTTGTAAAATAAATAACCATCCATTTCAAGTAAATAATTTCTATTTGTAATAATGAATAAAATATATTTAGATAACGCCGCAACCACTCCATTGCGAAAAGAAGTAATCGACGAGATGATGAATGTTTTGCAAAATGATTTTGGCAACGCTTCGTCAACGCACAGTTTTGGTAGAAGTGCCAAAAACCTTATTGAAACTTCTCGTAAAAGTATTGCCAAACACTTGGGTTGTACTTCACAAGAAATTATTTTTACAACCAATGCCACTGAAGCCACTAATTGGATACTCAGAAGTCTGGTAAAGGATTTGGGTGTAAGGCGAATTATTACCAGTAAAATCGAACACCACGCTACCTTGTACACCGTTAAACAATTGCAAAAAGAGTTTGGTATTGCTGTAGATTATGTGTCTATTTTGCCAAATGGATCTGTCGATTATTCGCATTTAGTTACTCTATTGTCAAGTAATCCTGATAAAACTTTAGTTACCTTAATGCATGTCAATAACGAAATCGGAACTGTTTTGGATATTGCAAAAACCACTTCCATTTGTCATCAATACAATGCTTTATTTCATTGTGATACAGTGCAGTCGATTGGTAAAGCTGAGTTTGATTTGGCTGAAATTCCAGTTGATTTTTTAGTAGCCAGTGCACATAAATTCTACGGACCCAAAGGTGCTGGTTTTGCGTTTGTTCGAAAAGGAATTGTTTTGCAACCTATATTTTATGGAGGCGAGCAGGAAAAAGGTTTACGGGCCGGAACGGAAGCGGTACATCAAATTGTGGGTATGGCGAAAGCGTTAGAGTTATCGTATGAGAAGTTAAACGAAGAGCGATCGTACATTATCGACTTAAAAAACTATTGTATAGAGCAAATGAAGTCCAACTTTCCTGAGATTAAAATCAATGGAGAAAACACTTTTTACAATATTTTGAATGTGTTATTGCCTTTTTCAGAAGAAAAGACCGCTATGATTTTATTTAATTTGGATATGAAAGGAATAGCTGTTTCACGCGGAAGTGCTTGCCAAAGCGGAAGTGTGAAACCTTCACATGTTTTAGCCGAAATTTTAACCGAAGAAGATTTGAAAAAACCAAGTCTACGAGTTTCTTTTAGTCATTACAATACTAAAGAAGAAATTGATGCTTTGATTGATGGTTTAAAAGGAATTTAACACCTTGAAGTAGCGCGTTTTTTACCTAATTTACCTGAGTTTACCACCTTGTTGATGTATTCGGTTGCTAATGGTGTTTTACAAGCTGTTCCAGCCAAAATAACTTCAACTTTTCCCATATTTTTGGCAGTTTCTAATGCTTTTTTGTTGAGGTCTTTGATGAACGATCCAATTGCAATCACAAATGCATTCATCGAACGTTTGAGTGTGTTAGGAGAAGTATGAATGTTTTTTTCAACAAAATCTAACAATTCACTGTATTTAGCAAGGTCTAATTGATCGTCTGAATTAACTGCAGCGAAACTAGAAAGTGTTGCCCAACCTGCACATGCTGTATTTTCATTATTAGATGTTATCCATTTTAATCCAAGCTGAAACCCAAAAGGTGTTTCGGATGCAACCCAAGGCACAGCGTATTGGTTGAGGTAAAGCCAATACGCATTTTTAACCCATTCGTCTAAATCATTTTCGGTAATTTTGGTTTCATCGGCCATTAGTCCGGCCAAATACATCGCGTCAGAATTACCAGTTTTGTATAAATCCAATGAAAGTTCGTGGTTCTTTTTGGTCTTTTTTAAGATCTTCTTTAAATCGGCAATTTTCACGCCAAACAAAGGCTCTTGCGCACCATGAGTCATTAGTGTTTTCTTAGTTTGTGCGTCGGCATAGCCTTCTAATTCTTTTAAAACTTCTGTTGTTGTCATTGTAAAATAATATAAGTAAAAATAAAAAAAAATATAAATATTTTATACATAATTGTTAGATACATAATATTCTTATGTATATTTGCGTTATCTATTTAAATAAAAAATTATGTTGTATTCATCAGAATTAATAAAAGGGACTTTAAAAACGATTGTTTTGAAGCAATTGGAAAACAACAAACGCATGTATGGTTACGAAATTACGCAACGTGTAAAAGAGTTATCATTGGATAAAATTCAGATTACAGAAGGCGCTTTGTATCCTACCTTACATTCATTAGAAGCCGAAGGTTTGGTTACAGTTGAAACCGAATATATAGGCAAGCGAGTTCGTAAGTATTACAGTTTGAGTGCTGCTGGAAAATCAAAAATTGATGAAAAAGTGAGCGAATTGACTGATTTTATGAACACGATGAAATTTTTGTTAGACATTAATCCACAAGCGGTATAAATGTATTGTATCAGTGATCAACAAATTGATTTTATTCTTGATGACATCAGTGCACGTGGCGTCAAGATGGTCAGCCTGCAGCAAGACCTATTGGATCATGTTTGTTGTATTATTGAGCATAATCTCGATGAAGATGGTGATTTCGAGAGCTTTTATTTCAATGAAATTGCAAAATTTTATGAAAAGCAATTAGTTGAAATAGAGGAGGAGACCATCCATTTATTAATTCATAAAAACTATTATGTGATGAAAAAAATAATGTTAGTTAGTGGAAGTGTTTCAGCTTCTTTATTATGTTTAGGCCTACTTTTTAAATTTTTGCATTGGCCAGGCGCATCGTTCCTTCTTTTGGTTGGTGTTGTGCTTTTGAGTTTGGTGTTTTTGCCTTTACTTTTTGTGCTAAAAGCCAAAGAGAAAAAAGAAAGCAAAGAGAAAGTGGTCATTGGTTTGGGTGCTTTGGCAGCAATATCAATTAGTTTGGGTGTTTTATTCAAAGTTATGCATTGGCCATTTGCAAATGTGTTGTGCATTTCAGCCTTGTTTATTATGGTGTTTTTGTTTTTGCCGATTTATTTCTTTTCCGGAATTAAAAACCCAGACACGAAAGTCAATACAATAGTTTCTTCTATACTTATTATTACAGGAAGCGCTTTGATTTTGACTTTGGTTAGAAGTCCGTATGGAACCCAAAAACTGTACGCTGAGAACACAAGAACATATTTAATCAATGAGCAAATTTTAGAAAATGAGCGGCAACTATTGAATTTACAGGAAGAATCACTCTCGCAAGATTTGAAAAAAAGTAGTGATTTGGTTTATTCTTTTTGTCAGGAGTTAAAAGAGAAAGCGTTGCAAAAGGAAACAGGAACAGCAAATTTTTCTGGCAATCATGAGAATGATGACTTTATCATTGGAGAAACAAGTTTTGTTCAACATGTTGCATCGTCGAGTTTATCAGAATTGAAAAACAGAGTCGAAGCGTACAATTTGAAATTGACAGCAAATCAGCAAAAAATTCCGTTAACCAATTCTATTTTATCTAATGGAAATACAAAAATGGATTTGGCATTGAATGATTTAATTCAAATTCAGATGATTGTGCTACAAAATCAACGCGTAAAATCGTAAAAAAAAAAAATCCGCTCTACAACTGGAGCGGATTTTCTATTTTAAATTCTACTATTTAGAACTTCACTGTCACGGTTTTTACTTCGCCATTGCGTTTGAAAGTTACAGGCAATTCTTCACCAGCGGTTATTTTGGCTAAACATTCCATGTAGCTGTAAACTTCTTTGATATCGCAAGTTCCTATTTTGGTGATAATGTCACCTTCTTTGATGCCTGCCAATTGTGCTGGGCGACCGTCGGTTACACCATCAATATGCAAACCGTCGCCATGATCGGTGTAGTCTGGCATTACACCCAAAGTTACTTTGTACTTCGGACGTGTTTTTTCGGTATTCATTTTGGTTTTGGTAAATTCAATAGCCGTTTGGTCACTTAGTTCATTTACTATTCGGAAGGCAAATTCGGTGCAATTTTTCACACCATAATAATTGATTTTATCCTCATCATCGGAAGGTTTGTGGTAGTCAGAATGGGTTCCTGTAAATAAGAATAAAACTGGAATATCTTTCAAATAAAAAGAAGTATGATCAGAAGGACCAACACCACTTTGATCCAAAGTAACATTGAATCCAGCGGTTTTGTTTCTCTCCACTAAGTTCGGAAAAATCGGGCTTGTGCCTACACCGCCAACGGTCAATTCTTTTTTGTCGTTCAATCGTCCAATCATATCCATGTTGAGCATGGCTACCACATTTGGATACTTAGTTTTGATGGTTTCGGCTAGTTTCTTAGAACCAATCAATCCGTCTTCTTCACCCGAAAATAGTGCAAAAACATAGTTGGCGTTTTCTACTGTTTTATTTTTGGCAAACATTCGAGCGAGTTCCAAAACAGCTGCAACACCCGAAGCATTGTCGTCGGCACCATTGTGGATTTGACCTTTCGAATTGGGTTGGGTTGAGTTGTTGTGCTCGTTCAAACCCAAATGATCATAATGCGCACCAATAACAATGGTTTTAGAAGCTTTATTATCTAAATAACCAATTACATTTCGACCCGAATTGGCCTTTGTGTCTAAAGAGTCGTGTGGATTCAAACGTACTTTATAATCAAAATTTTGGATGTAACTGTCTTTTTCAAATGGCTTTAATCCTAATGATTTCAATTGTTTGGATAAATAGTCGGATGCAATTTTTTCTTCTTTCGAACCCGTTAATCTTCCCTTTAATTCATCCGAAGCCAAATACGAAATATGTTTTTTAAGTTCGCTTTGATTTACATATTCATTCTCGTCTGTATCAACCCAATCGGCAATAAAAACGTTGGTTTCACGCGCTTTTTCTTGTTGACGATTACTCGAAAAAACCAATTTTTTTCCGTCAGGCGAAAACATCGGAAACGCATTGAATTCACTTTCAAAAGTAATTTGTCTTAGGTTATCTCCATTAATATCAATCATATACAACTGAAAATCGTATCCACGCGTTGCATGATGATTGGAAGAAAAGATGATTTTTTTGCCTGAAGGATGGAAAAATGGCGCCCAATTGGCTTTACCTAAATGAGTAATTTGCTTCAAATCAGTTCCATCAACATTGCAGGTGTAGATTTCCATTTCGGTCGGAGCTACTACATTTTCGCTCAATAATTGCTTGTATTCGACTATGGCTTCTTCAGTTTTAGGTCGAGACGAACGAAACACTAATTTTTTACTGTCGGGTGAAAAGAAACTTCCACCATCATAACCCAAACCATTAGTAATTTGTTTCAAATTAGAACCATCAATATCCATAGTCCATAATTCCAAATCGCCACTTCGTGTACTGGTAAAAGCTATTTTTTTTCCGTCGGGTGAAACCACAGCTTCTGCATCATAACCCGGAGAATCCGTTAGTTTTTTCACAATAGTTCCTTTTAAATCGGCCATGTAAATATCAAATTCAGGATATACTGCCCAGAGGTATTTTCCGTCTCGTGGTTTTGGAGGTGCCGGACAAGCTACATTTCCTTCATGAGTAGAAGCATACAAAATATGTTTGCCATCAGGCATATAATAAGAACAAGTGGTTCTTCCTTGACCTGTTGAGATGCGTTTTAAACTTTGTTGATTGATTTCTTTTTCTTGCAAATCGAGCATAAAGATTTGATCACACGGAACTCCAAAAGCAGTGTTGGTTACTTGTAAAGTTAAACTTTTGCTATCTGGACTAAAATACGCTTCGGCATTATCGCCACCAAAAGTGAGTTTTTTGATGTTTTTGAGGTTGCGCTCTTGTGCGAAAGAGAAGGATATTGCAAAAGCAAGACTTACTAAAGTAAGCAAATAGGATTTTATTTTCATAGTCATCATTTGATGAAATTTAAATTTGCGCAAATATACTAAAATGAGTATTTTTTATGATATATAAAGATGTTAATTAAAACAGAAAATACGATTCAAATTCAATTACTCAATTACCAGTTTTGTTGTGAAATTTTTACTATCAACAAAAACTTTTACTAGATAAGTTCCTGAATTATAACCTAATATTGAAATAGGTTCATTCCAACTTTTGATAGTTGTTTGATGGACAGTTCTTCCTAAAACATCAGAAATCTGTATTTCAGCTTTGGTTGAGATTGGCGTTGTTGTAGATTCAATATAGAAATAATCATGCGTTGGATTAGGAAACAATCGCAAAGTGTGATTTTCATTTTCTGAAACAGAAAGTGCACAATTGGAAATGTCACCAGGCATATTCGCATCCAACCAAGCCATTCGAGTGGTAATCCAGCTTTTGAATTTCAAAATTTGACCTTCAAAAGTAGCTGGGTCAGGATCAATTTCGGGAGTTCCGGTGTTCACACCAAGATTTCCCCATTTTTGAAAATGTCTGTCTTGTGCTTGTTGCAAATAAAGTGCTGTTTGATCAATGTAATTGTTGAGTGCTGTTTCGCTCAAGATAGTACTTCGCAATTCAATCCATCTGCAATGCAATTCCGATTGAAATGTTGGGTCTTGCAATAAACGCACATACCAACCTGTGGAATTACTATCAGGATTGCAATTGTTGATTAAATGAATCCAACCTGAGCCATCAGTAACAGTAGTTAGGTAGCATTCGTTGATGTTCTTCCACGCCCAATCAAAATCCCAAACTGGTCCAGCTTTGAGTTTAGAAATACCAGTTATTTTGTCTTTGTCTTTGTGGAAATAACTGCTTTTTTTGAAACCATCATTATTGCGCGATAGTTCGTTAATTATGAAATAATCTATAAATGACTCAGTATCAATGTAATTGCGAAAGCCTGTTGTGGGAGAATCGAAATCGATGCTGTACAAAGCCGTTTCGAATTCGTCTATAAATCCTTGAATATAGGTTTTTTGTTGTGGTGAAATGTCTTCAGGTTTTGGATAGTCGTACACCAAATGAATGTCCAATCCGGGATGATCAATAGGCGAGAAGTTCGATAACCAACTGTCATTTTCATTCCAATAATCATTTTTAATAATATAACCGCCAGTTAAATCTATTCCTGAATTCTCGTCAGGATTAAGTCGGGCAATGTCAATTCGATTATTGTCTCTTTTCAAACTTTCCATCAAAATATAAACACCTTGGTAGCTTCCGTTGAGGATTACTTCACAGAATTTGTGTCGCGCAGCATAATGTCCCATTTGTGTAAAAAGTGAATAAGCCAATGTATTTCGCATGAATACTTTGTCGTTGTAATTGGCAATCAACACCCAATCGTGTTCCGCTGGCATTCCTAATAAAGAAACATCTAATTCTGCATTGGCGGCATCAATAGTTTCAATTTTATAGGGTTTTTGTGGTAACGATTGCGAATAATTGCCGCGGTATTCAATTAGAATGTTGCCGTTGTAATTATTTGGTGTATCTGAAACTTGATTCATATTGCCTTCACCATTAAAAATAATTCCCATTGTTGCATTGATGGAAGGCTCGTCTTGAATTGCCACACCATTAGTATTGATAACTACAATTGGTAAATTAGAAGAAGTAAATACAAATGGACCAGGAGCATTACTGCCAAAAGTAATACTCCAACTCAACACGGAGCCTGTATCGGCAAAAGGATACGTATCAATAATACGCAATTTCCAAGTTCCAATGCCGCTTTGCCCGTTATTGAAATTACCTAATGTTTCTTGCGGTTTAAAAGTCCCCGTAAAAGGTGCAGTTCCAGTATTGATTGACACAGTAGCCGATTGATTTAAACAAGTATTGGTAAAATTATCACCATCGCCTCCAATTCCTGAAAACAAATTGACCATTGTTCCACTTGGTGAAACCAAAAAGACATTTAGGTCTGAATCCCATGTATGCGTAATGTTTAAGCAAACTTGTTGAATACCAAATGAGGTATTTAAGTTGGCATATTGAAATCCACTAATTGAAAGATTGTAATCGTTGGTTGAACCATCGTCAGCTATTGGTCCAATTGCTCCTGAAAAAGTTTGGCCGAGAGTTGAATTTGAAATAAATATAAAAAATAGAAAGAAGTAAATCTTTTTCATAAGAGAGCTTTTTTTAGGCATATAAAAGTAATCTAATGTTAGGAATAAAAAAAATCCGCCTACAAATAGACGGATTTCTACAAGCTACAAACCAAATTAATCAATGAAAATTTTTATATTTTTAGTAATTTCGTCTGATTTGAGATTTAAAAAATACATCCCTTTATTTAAACTAGTAACGACAATTTGCTGACCATTTTGTAGTGTTCCATTTTGAATTGATTTACCCGTTATGTCCACTATTTCATAAGTACAATTTTGCCCTTCGAAGTTTACATTTAAAAAATCTTTAGCAGGATTTGGACTTACAATAAAAGTATTTTGGTTGAAATTATTTAAACCTAAACTATTGTATCGAGCCTGTGCATATTCGTAATTGTCAGCTTCAATTTCGAGTAGCAATGTTTGTGGCAAAGGAAGGTTTTCTAGTGTTGAAGTTAGTGTGTTGTAGGCGTATAAACGTTGTTCATTATTCAAATCAACTCCTATAAAAAGAAGTTTTTCTGTATTTTGGTCATAGGTTCTGTTGAACAATTGTAGTGCTGAAATCTCTGCAATGTTCAAAACATTAGTAATTTGACCTGTTTCTGGGTTTAGATTTCCAACATTCATCGTTGATGTTCCCGTTTCAAAATTGTATTCGGGATAAATTAGGTGAATCGTATTTTCTTCGTTACTGTATTCTAAACCAATATTACCCGTGATATCATCACCAATAAGAGGAATAATTGTATAAGTATAACTATCTCCAGTTATGGTTGATTTTACTAATTTTTTACCATTATTACCTTGTACAATGAAGTAGTAAATTCCAGCATCCGAATCATAACAACTTGAATCAGGAAAGAAGAAGACTTCTTCGTTAAAATTGTAATACCCTAAGTTTGTTGAAGTTTGCGTAATAGGATTATAGCGATTAAGGTAAATATTGTTATCCAAATCACCATCATAAGAATACAGCATACCAGTTTGCATGTCTACTTCGGCAGAACCATTGTAAACGCTAGTTACATCTGTAAGTGAAAATGAATTGTTCTGTGATTGGTATTTGAGCATTTTACTTACATAGTCTTCGTTTTCTGAGATTAAAATCCTAGAATAATATTCGCCAATTTTAGAATTGTAAACAGAAGAACCAACCAATACACCAACATAATCCACTGGATTGGTTTGGAGAAAACTAGTTGATCCAGCATTCCATTTTACTAAATTGTCAATGCTTTGCCCATTAGAACTAAAACCGATTAATTTGATTTCGTCTTGAGCGGCAACGGTTTGAATTGAAATACAATAGAACAAACCCAATACTACTAAATTTGCAATTTTCTTTTTCATAATAAATTGATTTTGATTGATATACAAATTTATTAATTTGTTTAATTTTTTTTGAAAAAAATTAAACAATTTTATGTTTTTTAATCAAAATTTAGCAGTTGTTTGACGGATTGTTATGTGAATTAAGGAGATTAATCTTTGTGCTAGAATAAATAGTCAAACAAATGTTAAGCAAAAAAAAATCCGTCTAGTTTTCACTAAACGGATTTCAATATTGTGTTTCTTACTTCGTCTCTATCGAACTTACAAATGTATTACTTCACCATACGCATCAGCCACTGCTTCCATTACAGCCTCACTCATCGTTGGGTGTGGATGAACTGCTTTTAAGATTTCGTGACCAGTAGTTTCTAGTTTACGAGCCACAACTGCTTCTGCAATCATGTCGGTTACGCCAGCGCCAATCATGTGACAACCTAACCATTCGCCGTATTTGGCATCGAAAATTACTTTTACAAAGCCGTCAGGAGTTCCAGCAGCTTTTGCTTTTCCTGAGGCAGTGAAAGGGAATTTACCAATTTTTAATTCGTATCCTTTTTCTTTAGCCGCTTTTTCTGTCAAACCAACAGAAGCAATTTCGGGTGTAGCATAGGTACAACCAGGAATATTTCCGTAATCGATAGGTTCAACATGCAAACCAGCGATTTTTTCCACACAATTGATTCCTTCAGCAGAAGCTACGTGAGCCAAAGCTTGTCCTGGAGTTACATCACCAATAGCGTAATAACCAGGAACATTAGTTTGGTTGTAGGCGTTTACTAAAATTTTGTCTTTATCTGTTGCGATTCCAACTTCTTCTAAACCAATATTTTCGATATTAGTTTTGATTCCAACTGCGGATAATAGAATATCGGCTTCAAGAATTTCTTCGCCTTTTGAGGTTTTTACATACGCTTTTACGCCGTTTCCAGAAGTATCGATTTTTTCTACAGATGAATTGGTCATGATGTTAACACCTGCTTTTTTCATCGAACGTTCCATTTGTTTGGAGATGTCTTCGTCTTCAACAGGAACTATGTTTGGCATAAATTCTACGATGGTAACTTCGGTTCCCATTGAGTTGTAGAAATGTGCAAATTCAACACCAATAGCACCCGAACCCACTACAATCATTTTTTTAGGTTGCGAAGGTAATGTCATCGCTTGACGGTAACCAATTACTTTTACACCGTCTTGTGGAAGATTAGGCAATTCACGAGAACGAGCGCCAGTAGCAATGATAATGTGATCGGCAGCATATTCAGTTACTTTTCCATCGGCTGCTGTAACGTCTATTTTTTTGCCAGGTTTAATTTTCCCAAAACCATCAATTACGTCAATTTTGTTTTTCTTCATCAAGAATTGCACACCTTTGCTCATTCCGTCGGCCACGTCGCGTGAACGTTTTACTACGGCGCTGAAGTCTTTGTCGAATTCTTTTACGGTCAAACCATAATCGGAAGCATGTTTTAGGTAATCAAAAACTTGGGCTGATTTTAGTAATGCTTTGGTGGGAATACAACCCCAATTCAAGCAAATTCCGCCTAAGTTTTCTTTTTCAATAACGGCTACTTTGAAGCCCAATTGTGAGGCACGAATGGCTGTTACATAACCGCCTGGGCCACTTCCTAAAACAATAATATCGTATTTCATAAGATTCAATCTGTGTTAAAATGAAGTGGCAAATTTACAGAAATATTTTTGAAAATATAGTATAAAACCAACAGGTTTTTGATTACTGTTAGGTTTGTTTTAGCCCTGATTGCAGCGGAAAGCTTTTGGTAACGGAAAACGTGATTTTATGGTGCTAAAAACGCGACCAACGGAAGCGCTTTTTGGTGCCAATAAAATAGTTTGGAGTACCAAAACTTGGAGTGTAAAGCAGGAATAGCTTCAGATTACTTCGCTCGGCTCGCAATGACCTATTTTATATTTGTAATTTTTTTAATTAAGGATACAATTGTAGTAGCAATGATTGCGCCTGAAAAGGCTAAGAAAATATCTTTTTGAGCATCCCAAATGTCACCTTGGGTTCCGAGATACGCATCGCCTTGGGCTTTGAAGAAAATATCGGCCACAGCCCATTCGATAAGTTCGTAGAAACCACTAACCGAAAGTGTAATTTCGATGGGCAATGTCCACGCCACCCAAGCTGGGAATTTCAACCATTTCAAAAACATTTCACGCATCGGATAAGCGAGTAGAAAACCAAAGCTAAAATGCACGATACGATCGTAGTGATTGCGTGCTAAACCGAGGTAATCTTTGAGCCAATAACCAAATGGGTTTTCTGCGTAAGTGTATTTGGAACCGTAAACATGCAAACACAAATACACGCAAATGAGCAAATAACTTAAGTCGCTGAATTGGAATTTTTTGTACGAAAAAAACATAAATCCGAGGAATAGAAATACAAGAGTATTTTCTAGAAACCAGTTTGCCGTATCGGTGTTGCCGATGTAAGAGTTAATCCAACAAATAAGGAAAAATCCGATAAAGATTTTGAGCCAAGTGTTGTTTTTTAATGGTGTTCGATGGTTTGAAATTGCGAGAGTGAATGCCATAAATGAGAGTTTAAATTTCAACAGAAAACTGTGATTCGTATAGATTTTTGTAGTAGCCTTCGGATTTGGCGAGTAATTCAGTGTGATTGCCTTGTTCGACGATTTTGCCTTTGTCCATGACGATGATTTTATCTGCATTAACAATAGTGGCCAAGCGATGAGCAATGACTATGGATGTTCGGTCTTTAGTGATGGTTTCGGTAGCGTTTTGAATCAGTTCTTCACTATAAGTATCGATGGAAGAAGTCGCTTCATCTAAGATTAAAATACTCGGATTGCAAACATAAGCACGAAGAAAAGCAATGAGTTGGCGTTGACCTGAAGATAGCATCACACCACGTTCTTTCACATCATAATCGTAACCGTCGGGCAAGCTCATGATGAAATCGTGTACTCCAATTCTTTGTGCGGCAGTGATTACATCCTCTCTTGAAATACTCGGATTGTGTAGTGTAATGTTGTGAAAAATCGTGTCTGCAAATAGGAAAACATCTTGTAAAACCACCGCAATTTGTTGTCGTAAACTCTGTAATTCAAAGGCATTGATGTTTTGGTTGTCGATGTAAATTTCGCCAGAATCAATTTCGTAAAAACGGTTGAGTAAGTTGATAATGGTTGATTTTCCTGCTCCAGTCGAACCCACGATGGCAATGGTTTGCCCGGGTTTTACATCCAAATTAATGCCTTTCAGCACTTCTTCACCTTTAATGTAACTGAAACGAACGTCTTTGAATTGGATTTCACCTATAAAATGATGAGCCGTAATCGATCCGTTTTGTTGGACTTCTTCTTGTGTTTCTAAAATGTCAAACACGCGATTGGCGGAAATCATTCCCATTTGCATTTCGTTGAATTTATCGGCAATTTGACGCAACGGACTGAACAAGAAACCAATAAACATAATGTAGGCTGTCATTTGACCTTGAGTAGTAAAATCGCTTCCGTTGATGATTTGAATTCCGCCATTAAAGATGACTAATCCTAATGTTATCGACGAAATAATATCGGCAATAGGAAAGAAAATAGAGTTGTACAAAATGGTTTTAAGCCACGCTTTGTTGTGTTTTTGGTTGATGTCGATGAATTTTTGGTGTTCGATTTGTTCACGATTGAAAAGTTGTACGATTTTCATTCCAGTAAGTCGTTCTTGAACAAACGTATTGAGGTGAGCCACTTGACTTCGCACTTCTTCAAACGCCACTTGCATTTTTTTCTGAAAAACGCGCGTGATGTAGATCAAAATTGGCATGGCCGCAACCACAATAAGTGACAGCTTCCAATTCATATAAAACATAATGATCAAGCAAGCAGCCATTTTCATCAAATCACTAATGATCATGAACAAACCTTGACTGAAGATTTTCGCTATTTGCTCAATGTCGGAAACCGAACGCGTGACGAGTTGCCCAACAGGAGCATTATCAAAATACTTCATTCTAAAATTTAGCAAATGTTGGAACAGTTTAATGCGAATGTCTTTGATAATATCTTGTCCGAGCCAATTGGCCCAATAGACGAAGTAAAATTGCGAAAGCACTTCAAATAGCAAAGTCAATCCCATGATGACAATGTATTGCACCAATCCTAAATGTTTTTTGGGTTTGATGTATTCATCCACAACATCAGCCAATAATAAAGGACGAACTGCTGCAAAAATGGCTAACAAGACAGCAAATACAATTACACCATAAAACCTTTTTTTGTAAGGTTTGGTGTAGCGTAATATTTTGCTAAAAAGTTTAGTATCAAATGCTTTTGCTTTCATTTTTTAATTCGCTTTGCTTATTATTTTACCGCAAAGGCGCAAAGGTTATCGCAAGGTTCGTAAAGTTTATATGTATATAATTAGCTTTATTCCTATTTTAGAACGCAGATTTAATAAATTGGTAAAATTTAAAAAATCTATTTTCAATATTCTATGTTCTTTTCTCTGCTTTCTGCCTTTTATTTTCTGCCTTCTAATATTGTACTTTTTAAATATAATCATATTCCACTTTCGTTAAATACAATCCTTGTGCGGGAACCGAAAAACCAGCTTTGTTGCGGTCTTTACTTTCAATTATTTGGGTGAAATCGGCTACTGTTATTTTTTCTAAACCAATGTTGATCATGGTGCCAACAATAGCGCGAACCATATTTCTTAAGAAACGATCAGCCGAAATAGTGAACATTAATTTGTCTTCGTTTTGTTGCCAATGCGCTTCGTAAATCTTGCAATTAAAGGTATTAACATCAGTGTTGACTTTTGAAAAACATTCGAAATCAGTGTGTTCGAATAGTATTTTACATGCTTCATTCATTTTTTCTATGTTCAAAGGCAAGCCATAATACCACGAATCACCACATTCAAAAGCGTTTTTAAATGTATGAATATGGTATTCGTAGGTACGTTTGGTAGCGTCGAATCGAGCATGAGCGTTGTCATGGACTTTATGAATGTTGAAAATGGCGATGTCTTTGGGTAAATACGAGTTGAGTTTGTGTACTAAAACTGGAATTTCAAAAACTAAATCACTATCAAAATGCGCAAACATTTGCTTGGCATGAACACCAGCATCAGTGCGACCTGCGCCGACAACTTCAATTGGAGTTCGCAACAAAACAGAAAGTGATTTCTCTAAAGTTTCTTGTACAGAAGCAGCGTCGGGTTGGTTTTGCCAGCCGTGGTAGTTTGTTCCTTTGTATGCTAATTCAATGAAGTATCTCAAGTTTCTGGTTTCAGGTTTCAGGTTTCAGGTTTCAGCTTTTAGCTTTTAGCTTTTAGCTTTTAGCTTTTAGCTTTTAGCTTTTAGCTTTTTCGTGCGCCAAATTTACAAAGATTTTAATTGATAAAATATTTAAAGTTTTGCTAATTCCATATTCACTTTTCAGTATTTTAGACAGTAAATAATTAACTTTGCGACTTAGCGTCTTGGTGGCAAAATGAAAAAAATCCTACTCCTTTCCGACACACACAGTCATATTGATGATACTATTTTGAAGTATGTTCGTCAAGCGGATGAAGTTTGGCATGCAGGTGATATTGGTGATTTGGTTGTAACAGATGCTATTAAAAAAATCAAACCTTTGCGTGCGGTTTATGGGAATATTGATGATGATAAAGCCCGAATGGAATTTCCGTTAAACAATCGATTCATGTGTGAAGGTGTTGATGTTTGGATCACACATATTGGTGGTTATCCTGGCAAGTACAACCAAGTGATACGAAGTGAAATTAAGCAAAATCCACCCAAATTGTTTATTTGTGGTCATTCACATATATTAAAAGTGCAATTCGATAAAGAACTAAATTTGTTGCATATGAATCCGGGTGCGTGCGGAATATACGGATTTCATCAAGTACGAACCATGTTACGATTTGAAATTGAGGGTGATAAAATTCAGAATTTGGAGGTGATTGAGATTGGAAAAAAATAGTGTTCAGTGTTCAGTGAGCAGAAAGCAGAAAGCAGAATTCAGAAGGCATAATTAAGACTAAATCTTGCAATAAAAACTTTGCGCACCTTTCGAGAAGCTTAGCGCCTTTGCAGTAAAAGCATGAGCGAAGCGAACAAAAAAATCCGTCTCAACTGAATGAAACGGATTCTTACGCACTAATAAACTAAGTTTATAGGTTTACCTCAATCGATCAACAGATTTTACGAGATCTTCATCCTTTTTGATGGCTTTGTTGGCCAAAACCAGCATAACGATAGAAATAATAGGTAGAAACATCCCAATACCTTTCTCAGAAACTAACGCCGTTTCTCCAGATAAATTTAGCGAACGATATACAAATAATCCTAATAAAATTAAATTTAATATGATGTTCAATCTGCCTAACACAAATTGATGTTGTCTCTTTTTGTATGAAATAATACTAATTAACGATAAAACAGCGCTCAAACCAAATAGTGCGTTGTATACCAAACTCTGCATAAAATAAAAGTCTTTACCATCTATTTTCCATAAAGGGAAAACAAAAGGAAGAACGCCGTTTACAATTAAAGCGATTGCTAAATATACAGTTTGAATACGTTGAATCATTTTTAATACAATTGTACGGCAAAAATAGAATTTCTTTTTATATAAAACTATTTGCATACTAAAAAAAAAGTTGTATTATTGCACTATAAATCCGTAACAACTTCATAGACAACGGATATTTTTACCAAGAAATTTACCACACATTTGTATACTGTTTCAAATTATCTAATTCATTATAAACATTCATGTTTGATAGTTCTATATTAAAAGGAATGAAGCTGCCTGAGCTTCAAGAAATTGCCAAATTGGCCAAAACCATAAAATTTGCGGGCGTTAAAAAAGAAAAGTTAATCGAAATGATTTTGGCTCATCAAGCCGCTACTTCTAATGATGAAGTTGCCGATGCACCAGTCGCCAAGCCCGAAAAGGTGAAGCGCGCTAGAATAAAACCCGATGCCAAAGTAACCTCGACGCAAGATTTGTTTTCAGAAGAAAAGCCGCAAGCTGTTGAAACCAAAGAAGAAGCGCCGACAGAAGTTAAACCAACCAAAATTTCCAAGTTTAAAAAGAAAGAAAAGTTCAAGGCGGTTAAAGAAGAAGCTACCCAAATCGATGAAACTTCACCCGAAGAAAAACCTACAGAAACTACTTCAGAAGTTCAAGAACCACAAGAATTTCAAGAAAACTCAGAAGAAAGATCACATAATCCTAAATTTAAACATAATAACGGAAATGGTAACGGCAACGGCAGTCAAAACCCGAACCAAAATCCGAATTTCAAAAATAAAAAGAATCCTAACTTCCGCGATGCTGATTACGAATTCGACGGAATCATAGAAAGCGAAGGCGTACTCGAAATGATGCCCGATGGTTACGGTTTCTTACGCTCTTCCGATTACAATTATTTAGCTTCACCTGACGATATTTATTTGTCAACTTCTCAAATTCGTTTATTCGGATTAAAGACAGGCGATACGGTAAAAGGTGTGGTGCGTCCACCTAAAGAAGGCGAAAAATTCTTCCCTTTAGTAAAAGTATTAAAAATCAACGGTCACGATCCGCAAGTAGTACGCGATAGAGTATCATTCGAACATTTAACACCACTTTTTCCTGAAGAGAAATTTGATTTAGCTGGAAGACAATCTACCATTTCGACTCGTATTATTGATTTGTTCTCACCCATTGGAAAAGGCCAACGTGGTATGATTGTGGCGCAACCTAAAACGGGTAAAACCATGTTGTTGAAAGACATTGCCAATACCATTGCTGCCAATCACCCAGAAGTATATTTAATTGTGTTGTTGATTGACGAACGACCAGAAGAGGTAACTGATATGCAACGCAGTGTGCGTGGAGAAGTAATTGCCTCAACTTTTGATGAACCAGCCGATCGCCACGTGAAAGTCGCCAATATTGTTCTTGAAAAAGCAAAACGCTTAGTAGAATGTGGTCACGATGTAGTGATTTTATTGGATTCGATTACGCGTTTGGCTCGTGCTTATAATACTGTGCAACCTGCATCGGGTAAGGTGTTGAGTGGTGGTGTCGATGCCAATGCACTTCAAAAACCAAAACGTTTCTTTGGTGCGGCGCGTAACATCGAAAACGGTGGTTCATTAAGTATCATCGCAACGGCACTAACCGAAACAGGTTCTAAAATGGACGAGGTAATTTTCGAGGAATTCAAAGGAACGGGTAATATGGAACTCCAATTGGATCGAAAAATTGCCAACAAACGTATTTTCCCAGCCATCGATTTGACGTCGTCATCGACGCGAAGAGACGATTTATTGCAAGACGAAAAAACCATTCATCGTATGTGGATCATGCGCAAATACTTGGCCGACATGAACCCAGTAGAAGCCATGGATTTCATCAACGACCGTTTCAAAAAGACTCGAAACAACGACGAGTTCTTAATCTCAATGAATGATTAATATACCAACCGAGCAGCAATGTTCGGTTTTTTTTTTGAGAAGCAGAAGTATAGCATTTCAATAGAACACTCGTCCCGCTTTCCGTCGCACAAGGTTGCTCCTCCAATCGGGGCTAAGTTAGAAATTTTGTAGCTTTTACATAAACCTGTCAGGTTTAATCAAACTCAGCAGTATTGTTCCGCTTTTTTAGGTGTTCAAACGATTTTCTAAAAACTCAATTCGCCTGTTTTTTTCATGAACAATTGTTTTATATTCTTCAATGCGCTCTTTGAGTTGGAGAATCAATTCTTCCGATAAGAAAGTAATTGTGTTTTTTTTACGATTTTCAATAGTGGGTTGTAAAGTGGCAACTTTTGATTTTTCAGTCAAAAAAGCACTTGCGTCAATTTGGTATTCGTGAATCACTTTCAACAAACGCTCTACCGAAATGGGCGATTTGTTGTTTTCGATATTGGAATAGGTTTTTTGCGAAACTTCTAACAGCTCAGCCATATATTCCTGAGAATAACCTTTGTCCAAGCGCAATTGTCTGAGCTTGTTGCCAAAATCATTTCCTATCATAGTTGGGTTTGGTGTTAAAATAGTATTAAAAGCAAACGACAAACCTTCGATATTATTTTGTGGATTGTAGTAGTTTTTTATGTTAAATAAGTAATAAGTTACTAAAAAAACACTGTTTTTTACTAATAACAACTGGTGTTTTTTCTCAATTTTATGTTTTTAATTCAAAAACAGCGCAAGTATGAAATCACCACTACTTAATCTTAAAACCAATCAAAATGAAAGTAGTAGTTCTAGTAGTGTTGGTGCTTTTACAGTGCCAAAGTTATGCGCAATCCGACCTTGATCGCGTGATTAAAGGAGGCGAAATTTTATTGGGTGGCTTGGCTTTTGTCAAAACCGCTTACATGGATCCCGAAGCCAATTCAGCTAATGTCAAAAAGACCACATTTAAAAACAAGTTAGGTCAGAAAATCGTTTTGCGATTGTTCAATGAAGACGATGAAGGCAACGAATTGCAAGAAGAACTAATTATTTCCGACAATGGAAAAGAATCTTTATACAACTTACTTAAAGGCGTTTGGCGTTATGAAATCGAAATCTGTGAAGGCGAAATATTCAAAAAAGGCCAATTCAACCTCGAAAAAACAGCTGTAATTACTTTAAAGGAAGATTGATTTTTTTTTGAAGCACAAGTATTGTGTTTCAGCAGCACAGTTGTCCCGCTTTCCGCAGTATCTTTTTTAATTACCACGGGTTGAAACCCATGGCAATTAAAAAAGGATACTTGCTGCAATCGGGGCTAGATTAGAAAGTTTTGTAATTCTAAAAGCCATAAAAAAAGCCGTTCAACTCAATGAACGGCTTTTTTTGTATAAGTTTCGTTAATTCTAATTTCTAATTTCTAACTTCTAACTTCGTAAATCATACTTACTCTTTGCTCGCCAAATAACGCTCAGCATCCAATGCGGCCATGCAACCGGTTCCTGCAGCCGTAATCGCCTGACGGTATACATGATCTGCGGCATCACCACCAACAAATACACCTGCAACATTGGTTTTAGCTGTTCCAGGAACATTCACAATGTAACCTGTTTCGTCTAGTGTTAAATAGTCTTTAAAAATGTCTGTATTGGGTTTGTGACCAATTGCAACAAAGAAACCTGTAGCCGAAATTTCTTTCATTTCGCCCGTGATTCTGTTTTTCACACGAACTCCAGTTACCACTTGTCCGTCACCCAAAACTTCATCCGTTTCAGTATTTAATAATATTTCGATATTTTCTGTCTTACGAACACGTTCAGCCATGATTTTCGAGGCTCTAAATTGCTCACTGCGCACCAACATGGTTACTTTTTTGCACAATTTTGATAAGTAATGTGCTTCTTCACAAGCCGAATCTCCAGCTCCTACAATCACTACTTCTTGGTTGCGATAGAAAAATCCGTCGCAAACCGCACAAGCCGAAACGCCACCGCCCATATTCAAATAATGTTGTTCCGATGGTAATCCTAAATATTTAGCCGAAGCACCAGTTGATATGATTACAGTTTCGCAATGCATTTCTTTCGTGTCATTAACCCATACTTTATGAATTGGTCCCGAAAAATCAACTTTTGTAACCCAACCATCACGCACATCTGTGCCAAAACGCTCAGCTTGTTCTTGCAAATTCATCATCATTTGCGGACCTGTAATTCCTTCGGGGTTTCCTGGAAAGTTTTCTACTTCGTTGGTAGTAGTTAATTGTCCTCCAGGCTGAGTTCCTTGGTATAAAACCGGATTCATATTGGCTCTAGCGGCGTAAATGGCTGCAGTATAACCCGCAGGACCAGAACCTATTATAAGGCATTTTACTTTTTCTATCGTATCAGACATAGTTTGTTTATTTTTTAGTGTTGCAAAGGTATATTTTTATTAAAATAAAAAGTCATGAAACAGATTAGAAAAAACTATTTGTTAATAAATATGAATTATTAGTTCAAAACATTTTGAGAACTAATTTTTAGTTTTATATTTGCACTCGCTTTCGGGGTGTAGCGTAGCCCGGTTATCGCGCCTGCTTTGGGAGCAGGAGGCCGCAGGTTCGAATCCTGCCACCCCGACCGAAAAAGCCGAACATTTGTTCGGCTTTTTTATGTTTTATAATAGAATATGTAATTCGGTTAAATCATCCGAGTTTTTTTATTTCAAAGGTTTCTTTTTCAAAACCGCACTGTCTTCAAAGCGGTTGATTGAAATTTTCTGTTCACCATACAATTCTACTTCCGATTTGCCAGTGGCGGTTAGCGTCAAATTATCAATGACTTGAATCGAAGCACTGGTGTACAATTCGGTGGTAACGTCGGCTATTTTGGCGCTTAAATTTTTACCTGTGAATTTGCTATCGTTGTCCAAACGCAACTTTAGGTTTTCCACTTCGCCTTCAATTTCGGCGTTACTTTTTTGGTATAAATCAAAAACCAAATCCGTAGAGGTAATCAAGGCTTTTACTTCGCAGTTTTTGGATAAACTAATAGTGGTTTTGGTTGATTTCAAATTCAAATCGACTTTGGCTTTGTCATCGCATTGCATCTCAAAGTTTGTGGTTTTTGCATTGATGTAGGCTTTGGCATGCCCCAAACATTTAATCGAAAAATTTTCCAATTGTAAGTCGGTTATTGCAGTAACTTGAGCATCATCGTTGAGCACCAAGCTTTTTAATACATCCGTATAAATTACACGAACTTTAAGGGTTTTGAATGACGATATATCTTTTAAAGTGGAAAGTCGCAATGTACTTCCTGTTAAAGCGATATCAATGGCTTGGTGTAAATTATCGTCGGCTTCAATTTCGAGTTCGTTGTCGTCGCCTTTAATTAAAAAAATTTCGAGGTTGTCGGCTACTTCAATAGCATCGAAGCTTTCAATTTGTTTTTTTTCGGTAGTGACAATTTTAGAGCCTTTTACTTTTTCTTTTTTTTGAGAATAGGAGAGTGTTGTGGTAAGGATTAAGGTAAGTATAAAAAGCGTTTTTTTCATTTTCAATTTTGAATTAGATGCACAAATTTAATAATTATTGTTCAGAACGACTAACTCTTATCAAATAGTTTGCCAACTAACCCTGATCCCGTTTTAAAACGGGACAAGTAGCAGGAATTACCAAATCAAGAAAGCCCTCTCGTCCCAAAAGACGAGATCGTTCCAAAAAAAAACATCCCAATTTGCATTGAGATGTTTGGAATTTTTAATTTTTAGAGACGCTTCCGCCTGATGATTCTTCTTCGGTAACGGTTTTAGGAGTTCCGTTATAGTCGATTGAAGCGCCACTTGATGCAGTTCCGTTGAGTAAAACTAAAGGATGTACTTCCGTTGAACTACCGCTTGTAGCTTGTGCGACAACTGCATTTGCCATCAAATTTCCTGCGTCTAATGTGCTTCCGCTAGATGATGAAGAAGTGAATTTTAGCGCTTTACCTGAAACCGTTAAACTACTTCCGCTAGTTGATTCAGAAACCACATTATCGTATTCTAAAACTGCTTTAATTTCGCTTCCGCTGCTGGTTTTAACACTGATTGAAGTTCCTTTGATAGCAGCTAAAGTTGCAATACTTGAACCACTTGAAGATTCCAATCCAGTTATTTCAGGCATTTTTACGCGCACCACCATTTTTTCGGCTGAGTCTATGTTTTCGTCAGAGGAAACTACTAAAGTACCGTTTTCGACTTTGGTGGTGATGTGTTTGAGTAAATTTTCATCAGCTTCTACTTGAATTTCAGTCGTCGGCGCTTGCTCAATAATTACTTCCATTCCGCGGTTGGAGGATACTTTGGTAAAGTTTTCACTCACGGTACGGTTTTCTGTTTTTACCTTTCCGTTGCCATCAATTCCGTTACCCAAATCGATGTCATATTTACATGAGGTGAATAATAATGCTACAATAGTAGTAACGATAAACATTATGATTTTGCTACAAAGAACTATTATTTTTTCCATGATTATTTGGTTTTAACAATTATACCCTCTTTATTAACTTCCAATCCAGGTTTTCCTTTTTTGGTTTGAATCACTTCTTTTCCATTAATTTTTACAGAAACGGTTTCAATCGAATCATTTTCTTCTATTACATTAATGTCTTCAGTTAGCACATCGTCATGTTCGTTTTCATACTCAGGGCAATTTAAGCATTTTATTTTAGAATCTTCTACTTTATACGTATATTCATCACTGTAATGTAAGTTAAAGAAATCATCGCTTGAACGGTCATAATTTTCTAAACTGCTATCTGGTTTAAGGATAATTCCTTTAGGTAAGTACAAGAAGATTTCTACACGTTGTTCTCTGAAACGGTTTCTAATTTCAGTCAAAATATAATTGTCTAATATCACTTGATTGCCTTCAATTTTGTATGCATATTTGATTTTTTCTGCACGTTTTTTGGCATCTTCTGGCGATTTTCCGTATGCTAATTTTTCAATTTGAATGTAAGGTTTTGCTTCATCTGTAGGTAGCAATTCGATACTAACATCATTGGAATAGATAACTTGATTGTTGGCTTCGTCTTGCGTCAAACGGAAATCAGTAAAATCATTTACATTTTTAGAATAGTAATCATTATTTTTGAACTTAACCAATAAGGTGTCGGTTGGATTGATGTTGATGATTTCTTTTTTCACCTCTTTTCCGTCGTAAGCAATTTGACTAGCTTCTTTTATTCCTAAAGAAATTAAGATTCCCACAGCGACAACCCATATAGCCAATAAGCCATATTTTAGGATGCCACCAATTGATTTTAAATTGGTTATTAACAGTTTCAAGCCTAAATAAAGAATAAAAAACATCGGAATTCCGAAAGCCAATAAGAATAATATACCTTGAATCCACAAAGGTGTTTCAAAACCAATTGGAGTGGAGAAATGGTTGAAAAGCGTATTTTCAGGTAATGAAGAAGAAAAGATCAAAATAACACCACCAACGCAAATGCCTAATAAAGATAATCCAGCAAAAACCATAATCAAAGCGCCCAAAACTTTAGCAAAAGCTCCAAAAATGCTTGTTAAAACATCGCCTAAACGATTGCCTGCATTTTGTGTTGACGCTTTAATTTCGTTTCCCATTTTGTCATAATCCACATTTTTGATTTTATTGGAAACGCTTTCAAATTCCTCTCTTACTTTTTTTTCAATATTCGAAATGTTTACAGGTTCACCTGTCATTTCCAATTTTTCAGATGTAGTTAAAGCAGCTGGAGTTACAATCCAAAGGATTAAATAGGCTAATATTCCCGTTCCAAATCCAGCTAAAACCAACAAGACAAATACAATTTTAATCCATACTGCATCCACACCAAAATAGTGGCCTAAACCTGTACAAACACCACCCACTAAACCTTTGTCTTTGTCGCGGTACAATTTTTTTCTACCAGTTGATGACGAAAAATGAGTTGGATTGTTTTCGTTACTATCGTCGTCAATACGATAATCTTCTGGTTGTCCCATCACCGCAACAACTTCATCCACATCTTTTAAATTGATTACGTGTTTGTCGCTTTTTTGACGTTCGGTAAACAACTCGGCAACACGCATTTCAATGTCTTTCATGATTTCATCTTTTCCAGATGAATTAGAAAGCGAACGTTTTATAGCATCAAAGTATCTTGATAATTTTTGGAAAGCATCTTCATCAATATGAAAGAATAATCCACCTATATTAATATTTACTGTTTTGTTCATGATTGTTATTTTTGATTGGTTATGATGTTCACGGCGTCTGACAATTCGGTCCAAGTGCCGTTCAATTCTGTTAAAAATGTTTTGCCTAGTTCGGTCAAACCGTAGTATTTACGAGGTGGTCCCGATGTTGATTCTTCCCAACGGTAGTTGAGTAGTCCGTCATTTTTAAGTCTTGTCAGTAGCGGATAAACGGTTCCCTCTACTACAAGCAATTTTGCGTTTTTTAAGGTGTCTAATATTTCAGAAGTATATGCTTCGTTATCTCGTAAGACTGATAAGATACAGAATTCTAAAACACCTTTGCGCATTTGGGCTTTTGTGTTTTCAATGTTCATAATTCGACTTTGTTTTTTTGATTAAACTGTTCATTTTTTGACTGATGATTGATTGATTGATTGATGATTTTATTTAAAGAATGAGATTGTTAAAGGATATTTGTAACGTTCGCCATTCGAAGTTTTTACTGAAGCGTAAATGATCAAAATGAATTCCATGATTTTCATAAATCCAAAGACAATAATTGCACTGATTAGCAATACCGCAAACCCTGAAAGTTTACCCAAATGCACTTCGTTAAAAACATGATGGTTTTCATTAATAATGTCATTGATGGTTAGGTTTTGTAAAACGGTATAAATAATAATTGGCACCGCAATTACTCCTAATATAAGAGAGTACAACAACATACTCAATTGAAAGTTCAACACTTGTTTGCCGTTGTAATCAATAAATTCGGAGTCATTCTTTTTGGCACTCCATAATATAATTGGAAAAATGTAATTCCCAAATGGAATAAAATATTGAGTCAACGTACTCAAGTGTACTAAGGTTGAAATGTTTCTTTCGCTTGATGCTTCCATTTTAATTTGATTTAGTTTTTTGATTGATGATTAAAACTCGAAATCAATAATACTATAGATAGGCTATTAATTTCTTATACAAAGATAAGGCTAAAAACAAATACTATGCAATACAAAGTACTGAATATTAACATTTATTTAACATTTATTATATGAAGTATAGATGATTAGAATTCACTATATTTACAACAAAATCAATACTTCATGCCGATTTCTCCGTCCAAATTAAATACTTTTTTGTTTTTCAAATTGCCCTCTGCTTTTTGGTGTGGTGTTCGTGTGCAATCCATTTC
>JAEUTY010000031.1 GCA_016787805.1 Flavobacterium sp.
CCGCGTGAAGTAGCGTGCACGTATTTGGAAACGATTTTGAAATTGTCTTCGTACAAAGTAGCCATGGCTTTGGCAGTTGCCATGGTGGCGAAGGCTTTTTCGAGTGTGTTTTTGTCTAACATTTTTTATATTTTTTCCTAAAAGCTAATAGCTTTGAGCTGTCAGCTATTTAGCTTCTACAATCCAACCGAATTTGTCTTCAATGTCTTGTACTTTGATGGCGTTTAAGGTATCGTTGACCATTACAGAAACTGGGTTTTCTACTGGAAATTTGATCGATAAATCGTTGTTTCCGATTTCCTCAATCATGGCAATTCCTACAGCTGTTCCAGTCCCAAAAGCTTCTTCTAAGTTTCCGTTTTTGGATGCCTCGATGATTTCTGAAATGGTGATGGGTCGTTCGGTTACTTCAAAACCTTTGCTTCTCAATAAATCGATTACACTCATTCGGGTAATTCCCGATAAAATCGAACCTGTTAAACTTGGTGTGATAAATTTTCCAGCAATTTTGAAGAAAATATTCATGGTTCCCACTTCTTGAATGTATTCAAAATCTTGCGCGTCCAACCACAATACTTGGTCGTATCCTTTGGCTTTGGCATATTCGGTTGGACGAATGGCAGCAGCATAATTTCCAGCAGCTTTGGCTTCTCCGGTTCCACCATTTACGGCACGAACGTATTTTTTCTCGGCGTACAATTTGATTTTTCTACTGAAAAAAGGTCCGGCTGGCGATGCCATTACGATGAATTTAAAACTCGTGGCCGCACGCATTCCAATAAACGCTTCGTCGGCATACATAAATGGACGCAAATACAAAGCACTGCCTTCTTGCGTAGGAATCCATTCTTTTTCCAAAGCGGTGAATTGCTTTAACGCTTCCACAAATAAATCTTCAGGAAACGAAGGCATTCCCATACGATCAGCACTAAAATTCATTCGCTTGGCATTTTCTTCAGGTCGGAATAACAGCGGAGTTCCATCTTTCCCTAAAGTGGCTTTCATTCCTTCAAAAATGGCTTGTCCGTAGTGCAAAGCCATGGCGGCAGGATGCGTCGGAATTAAAGCCAATGGTTCAATTCGCGGATCGTGCCATTCGCCGTTTTCGTAGTCGCAAACGAACATGTGATCAGTAAATCGCGTTCCCATGGTGATGTTGTGCAAATTGACTTCTTTGGCTTTGGATTGAGCTACTCTGGTTATTTTAATTGCTGATGTCATAATCGCATTCATAATTTATATCGTTATGTTAGTGTCAAATTGTTCTAAGTAATCTCCTATTTTTCTGAGGAATGAACCACCTAAAAATCCGTCTACTACTCTGTGATCAAAGGATAATGAAAGGTACATCATACTTCGAATGGCAATTTCGTCGCCATTGGGAGTTTCAATAACTTCGGGGCGTTTTTTGATGATTCCGAGTGCTAAAATCGCTACTTCGGGTTGATTGATGATTGGCGTTCCCATCAAATTACCAAACGTTCCTACATTGGAAATCGTAAAAGTACTTCCTTGAATTTGTTCGGGTTTTAATTGGTTATTTCTCGACGCTTCGGCTAATGAATTGACGTCTTTGGCTAAAGCAACTAAATCTTTTTCATTGGCATTTTTTACTACAGGAACAATTAAATTTCCTGATGGTAAAGCAGTTGCCATACCGATGTTGATGTCGCTGTGAACGATGATGTTTTTTTCATCCACCGAAACATTAATCATGGGAAAATCAACAATGGCTTTGGCTACAGCCTGAACAAAAACAGGTGTAAAAGTGAGTTTCTCGTTGTATTTCTCTTGAAATGAATCTTTGTTTGCATTGCGCCAATTCACCAAATTCGTTACATCTACTTCAATATACGAAGTAACGTGAGGCGATGTCTGTTTGGAATACACCATGTGATCGGCAATCATTTTACGCATGCGATCCATTTCTACTATGCGGTCTTTTCCTTCAACAAAATTGATTTTGGGTTTTGGATAAGTTGATGGCTGATGACTATTGACTACTGGTTTACTTTGGATTGGGTATTTTCTATTTTTTAAATAATTGAACACATCACTTTTTTGCAAACGTCCATCAGTTCCTGAACCCGGAATACTTTGTAATTCTTCTATCGAAAGATTTTCTTTTTGAGCGATGGAAATAATCAGTGGTGAGATGAACGCATTCGGATTCGATTTCAGTTGTACGTTATGAGTTGTGGGTTGTGGGTTGTGGGTTGTTGAAGTATTTTCTTTTTCCACTTTGGCTTCTGACTTCTGACTTCTGACTTCTGCCCTCTGATTTGAGTCGATTAACGCCAAAACCGTTCCTACTTCTACTACATCGTCTTTTTGAAAACGAATTTCGGTAATCACACCCGAAACAGGAGAAGGCACGTCGTTGTCTACTTTATCAGTAGCGACTTCAACGATAGTTTCTTCTGCTTCCACATAATCACCAACTGATTTTAGCCAGTTGATAATGGTCGCTTCGGTAATACTCTCACCCATTTTGGGCATTTTGAATTCTGTTATCATAGCTGTAAGCCATAAGCTGTAAGCCATAAGCCTTTATTGGCAAATACTAACAACTTTATTTTTAATTTAGTTATCTATTCTTCAATTTCAAAAGTTAATCTAGCTTATTGCTTATCGCTCAAAGCTTATTGCTTTTAAATTCTTCTAATGTTTTATAAAACGATTCTTGTGTGGGACGATTGGCTGGAATTTCTCGTAAAGGTTCCACTGCTTTTAAGGTTTCATAACATTCCTTTGGTAATTGTTGGTATAAAGCGGTTCCTTTTGTTTTCCAATCAATCATTTCGTCGGAAACGTCTTTTACAATAGTGGCAGGATTTCCGACCACCATTTTTCTATTGGGAATTTGCATTCCCGCTTTTACAAATGCTAAAGCGCCTATGATACATTCGTCACCGACATTTACATCGTCCATGATGACTGCGTTCATTCCGACCAAACAGTTTTTTCCAATGTTGGCTCCGTGTATAATGGCTCCGTGACCAATATGCGCTCCTGCTTTCAACACCATTGATTTTCCTGGAAACATATGAATAGTACAATTTTCCTGAACGTTGCAACCGTCTTCAATAATGATTTCGCCCCAATCGCCACGAATCGCTGCGCCTGGACCAACGTAAACATCTTTTCCAATAATTACGTTGCCCGTTACCGCGGCTTGCGGATGGATAAAACTACTTTCGTGTATGACTGGGATGAACCCTTTGAATTCGTATATCATTTTTTTTAGATGAAAGAAGAAAGACCGTTGCACTGAAAGAAGAAAGACAAATCCATCTCAATCTTTTTATTTATCCACTTAATCTTGCAGCGAAGCGATCTTGCTTCTTGCAGCGTAGCGGTCTTTGCTCTATTTAAATTTCTTCAACGTTTCTTTTGTAAAATCAGACAATACTAATCGTCCGCTAATGGCGGCTCTTTCGGCTAATAAATTGTCCCAATCTTCGGTGCCGCACCAGAAAATCTTTTTCATTTCGAGCATGGCTTCGGGATTGTACGTGCACAAATGTTCGGCGAATTTTTGTACGGCTTCGTCCATTTCTTCGATGCTTTCGTAGACTTGTGCAAAAAGGCCTTTTTCTTTGGCCCAGTTGGCTTCGTAAAACGTGTTCGCATCAATGGCTATCTGGGACATGGCTGAAACTCCCATTTTCCGTTCGATAGCTGGTGAAACCACGAATGGTCCGATACCAACGTTTAGTTCGGATAGTTTTATCGCTGCGAATTTTGTTGCCATGCAATAATCCGTTGCTGCTGCAATTCCTACTCCGCCGCCGACTGTTTTTCCTTGAATTCTTCCAATGATGAATTTGGGGCATTTTCGCATGGCGTTGATGACGTTGGCGAAACCGGAGAAAAATACTTTTCCAGTAGCTGCGTCATTGATGGCGATGAGTTCTTTAAAACTGGCTCCGGCACAAAAAGTACGGTCGCCGCCACTTTTGAGAATGATGACTTTTACATCGTCATTGTTTCCCACTTCAGTGATGGTATTGGCTAATTGTGCTAGAATATTGCCTGGCAAGGAGTTCTGATCGGGATGAAAAAACTCGATGGTGGCGATACTGTTGTTTACTTCTTTTTTAACGTAGGCTTCTGACATAATTATTTTTTTGGCCGCGGATGATACAGATGGAACTGATTCCCGCTGATTTTCTTTATATTACTATAGCCTAGCCCCGATAGTAGTGGATCCCGATTTTTCATCGGGAGCAACGAATAGCGGGATTAGCTTCTAATCATTAATTTATAAAATACTAAATTGTTCAAAATGATGATTCAAATGTTTTCGTTCTAACAAATACGATTCGTAACGGTTCAATTCACCGAATACCATATTTTTCATAACGGCTTCTGGATTTTCTTTGAAAAAAATTTTGTACGCTTCTCTGGCTTCAAAGAATTTGGCTTTAGCCGTTTCAAAATCGGGGTGAATTAAGTCCTCCAATTCGCCTTTTTTCATGGTTGGGAAAGCAGTTCCCTTAGGGAATTTATCGTAATTGTATAATGAATTGTGCACTTTATCTAAAATCTTTTCGGGTGTGGCAATTTCGAAATCCTGAATTTCACCCGACATGATGCGATACCCATGCTCCAAATGTTCTAACAAATGTTGCGGTGTTAGGATTCCCCAATTGGGTTTTGAATTTTCAGTTAATTTACTGATGCATTCTGCTACTTTTTCGTCCGTCATTTCTACAAAAACTTCTTGTTTTTTCTGCACCATTGTTAGAATTGTAGCTACTGCAACCAATTCGTCGTTGGTATCAAACACTTCCACAAACCATTTGACAATTCCACTTGGATGCTCGGCTGAAGCCACATCACGATCTACTTTTTGTTTACAAGTTAGTCGCACATAAACCGTGTCGTTATGATAAATCGGGCGTAAGAAACGACATTCTTCCAAACCATAATTAGCCGCAACCGGACCTTTATTGGGATAGACAAACAAACCTGCAGCTGCTGCTAAAATAAAGTAGCCGTGAGCCGTTCGTTTTTTGAAAATACTTCCGTCAAGCGAAGTAATATCAGTGTGTGCGTAGAAATGATCCCACGTTAAATTGGCAAAACTGATGATGTCGGTGTCGGTAACCGTACGGTTGTGCGTTCGTAATGACATTCCGGGTTGGATGTCTTCCCAATGGTACTGGAACGGATGTTGGGTGATTTCTTTGTAAGCCGAATTCGCTTGATAAATCCCTGTTATTTCGGTTAAAGTGGTTGGTGAACCTTGGATGGCACAACGTTGCATATAGTGTTTGATACCACGCACGCCACCCATTTCTTCGCCACCACCAGCGCGACCTGGACCACCGTGAACCAATAATGGTAATGGCGAACCATGACCTGTACTTTGTTTGGCGTTTTCACGATTGAGTACTAAAATTCTGCCGTGGTGTGATGCTGCATTAACTACATATTCTTTGGCAATTGCATCCGAATTGGTTACGATTGAAGACACCAATGAACCTTTACCCATTTGAGCTAATTCGATGGCTTCGTCAAGGCTTTTGTACGGCATAATTGTAGAAACTGGACCGAAGGCTTCAATTTCGTGTACAGCGATGTTCTCGAACGGTTTATTTTCACGAAGTACCACTGGACTTACAAAAGCTCCTTTTTCATCGGCACCAATAAGATTTACTTTTTCGATATTGCCGTAGATGATTTGAGCTGATTTTGCTAATTCTTGAACTCGCCCTTTCAATACATTGACCTGATCTTTACTCACCAATGCGCCCATTCGGACTTCTTTCAGACGCGGATCACCAATGGACACTTTATCTAATGATTTTGAAAGAGCCGATTGTACCTCGTCCATTAACTTTTCGGGAACAATCATACGACGGATGGCGGTACATTTTTGTCCGCATTTTACCGTAATTTCGCTACGAGCTTGGTTTATGAATAAGTCAAATTCGGGTGTTCCTGGAACGGCATCTTCTCCGAGAATTGAAGCATTCAAACTATCGGCTTCCATGGTAAACGGAACCGCTTCTTGAATGATTCTTGGGTATGCTTTGAGTAATCTTCCTGTAGCTGCAGAGCCTGTAAAGGTGATTACATCTTGACTTTCCACCGTATCAAAAATGTTTTTGGCTGTTCCAGAAATTAATTGTAAAGCGCCTTCAGGTAAAATATTTGAGGCTATAATTTCGCGAACAACGGCTTCAGTTAAATAGGCTGTTGCTGGCGCTGGTAACACTACAGCTGGCATTCCGGCCATCCAATTAACCGCACATTTTTCCAACATTCCCCAAATTGGGAAATTGAACGCATTGATGTGAATGGCTACTCCTTTTTTGGGAACCAAAATATGATGCGCCATGAAACGGCCGCCTTTTGACAAGTCGATTGGGTCGCCCTCTACGTGATACGATTGGTTTGGAAATAACTTTCGCAACGACGCATTGGCAAATAAATTTCCGAAGCCACCTTCGATGTCAATCCACGAATCGACACGAGTAGCACCTGTTCGGTAGCTGATTTCGTAAAAAGCTTCTTTGCGTTTGGTCAAGTACATCGCCAAACTTTTCAGCCTATTGCCTCGCTCTTGAAAGGTCATTTTACGCAATTGTTCGCCACCTTTGGTACGTCCGTAATGCAAAATCGCCGGAATGTCTAATCCTTCTACGGAAGTTTCGGCTATGAATTCGCCTGTAACGGCATCAAAAGTCGGTTTTCCTTCACCTGTTGCTGAAGTCCAATTTCCGAGTACGTAATGTTGTGTTTTATTCATTTTCTATATTTTTTGCCACAGACTCGCAGATTTTTTACAGGAGCGAAAGGCTTGGTCTCTATTTGTAATCCATTTTCCTGCTGCCTTTCCAAAACTCGCAAAAAAGCGAGGTTTTTCCCTTGCATCAGGGCTAATTTGTAATCTATTATTGTATTTGTAAACTATTTATACCTAACAGGTTTTGAAAACCTATTAGGATATTAAGCACGTTCTATAATTACGGCATAACCTTGCCCAACCCCAATACACATCGTGATTAAAGCGTATCGTTTGCCTGTTAATTGCAATTCCAATGCGGCTGAATAAGCGATTCGTGCACCCGTTACCCCCAGTGGATGACCAATTGCAATGGCACCACCATTGGGATTAATTCGTGGGTCATTGTCCTTTAACCCTAATTCACGTATACAAGCGATACTTTGTGCTGCGAATGCTTCGTTCAATTCGATGATGTCGATTTGGTCTAGCGTTAAATTGGCTTTTTCTAAGGCTTTTTTGGTGGCTTCAACTGGTCCAATCCCCATGATTCTGGGTTCTACACCAACTACTGCCGAACTTACAATTCGGGCTAATGGTTTTAAATTGTATTTTCGAACGGCTTCTTCTGAGGCGATAATAGTTGCACAAGCACCATCGTTTAAGCCTGAGGCATTTCCAGCGGTTACGCTTCCGTCTTTTTTGAAGGCCGGGCGCAATTTGGCTAAACCTTCCATTGAAGTGGTTGGTTTGATGAATTCGTCTTTTGAAAACTGAATTGCATCGCCTTTACGTTGCGGAATTTCAACCGTTACTATTTCTTTGGCCAGTCGTCCTGAGTTTTGAGCGGCAGTTGCTTTTTGTTGGCTATGCAAAGCAAAAGCATCTTGATCTTCACGTGAAATATTGTATTTTTCAACTAAATTTTCTGCAGTTTCACCCATCGCATCGGTGCCGTACATCGCGTGCATTTTGGGGTTGATGAAACGCCATCCAAAACTCGAATCGTACATTTTAGAATCGGTTCCGAAGGCTGAGGATGGTTTGGAAACCACTAAAGGTCCGCGCGTCATATTTTCGATACCACCTGCAATAAAAACATGTCCGTCGCCCGCTTTGATGGCACGATTGGCTCCAATAATAGCTGATAAACCCGAACTACACAACCGATTGACTGTTTCACCCGGAACTGTATACGGCAATCCTGCTAGTAACAGTGACATACGCGCTACATTACGGTTGTCTTCGCCTGCTTGATTGGCGCAACCCATAATGACATCATCGTAAGCGTCTTTTGGAATATTGGGATTTTTTTCTACTACTTTTTGGATCACCAAAGCACCCAAATCATCGGGGCGAACCGATGCGAGTGTTCCTTGGTAACTTCCGATTGGCGTTCGAACGCCGTCTATGATATATGCTTCGCTCATTATTGGGTTAGTTTTGCAGATGAAATGGCTTTTTCTACCAAGGGTTTGAATTGGTTTTCCTTACTTTTTTCAAAAAAACTGGTAATCATAATACAGGAATCGGCGTTGTTTTCCTTGCTGTAAATCATTATAATAAACTCTTGTTCCTCATTTTTAGTCAGGCTTTTCATAAACAGCACTTTTTGTCCGTCAATGATTAGTTCCCCTTTGTCAACCACTTCCATTCCTTCTTTCTTATTGCCTTCATCGAGTTTCGCTTTCATTTTTGCATACGCCTGAGGCACCACCATGCCTACAATACCAACTTTTTGGTCTTCTGTAAAATAGGTGTTCGCTTCATTTTGGGTAAAAATGGTTTTGTCAATATCCATGCTTATTTTGGAATCAAACAACATCTTAAGTCCTTTTTCTAGGTCTTCTTGGTCTTTTACGCTAAGACTGTCAGTTTGTGTGAAACCTATGAGTGAGATTAACAAAAAGCAGGATGCTAATATTTTTTTCATTTAAATTAGGTATTGGTTTATTATTGCCAAATTGCCTCGCTTCTAAAGACAGTTCCTTTGAAGAGGGCTACAATGGTATTTTCTTTTTTTATCTCTATGCTATAAAATCCAAACTTGTTTTTTAAAGCATCTTGTTTGGCGGTGGCCGTTATTTTATCTCCTTCAAGTAATTTTTCGATGTGATTAATGGACGTATCAATACTTACTGATTGTCGACCGTGGGAATTGGCAGCAAAGGCTAAAGCGCTATCAGCTAACGAATAGGTGATTCCGCCGTGAGCGATGCCAAAACCGTTGGTCATTTCTTTTCTTATTTCCATAGAAAGTGTGCATGTTCCTTCACTAACATTTTCAACGGTGATGCCGAGCCATTGGCTGAAGGCATCGTTTTGGAACATTTTGTTGACAATTTCGTTTGGTTTCATTTTACTATTTTAACTAAACATTTTTATTAAATACCTAACAGGTTTTGGAAACCTGTTAGGATAGAAATTTTTTATTTTCTTTTGCCATACGACGAAGAATTGGGCTACAACGGTAACGATCTTCGTGGTATTCGTTGTACAATTCGTCCATTTTAGTAACGCACCATTGGATTCCGAGTTCGTCTGCCCAAGCCAATAATCCTTTTGGGTAATTTACTCCTTTGGTCATGGCGTTGTCGATGTCTTTTGCGGAAGCAATGTTTAAAAACAACGTGTCAGCCGCTTCGTTGATGAGCATTACAATAACCCTTTCAAAGATTGATTTTGAGATTGCTTCGTTCCTCGCAATGACATCTTCGGTAAGTAAGGGTAACTCTTGACTGTAATCGTAAAATCCTCTTCCTGATTTTCTACCGAAGAATCCCGCTTCCAACAATCGTTTTTGGGTGAATGACGGCTTGAATTTTGGGTCGAAATAAAAGGCTGTAAATACGGTTTCGGTGACAATATAATTGACATCGTGACCAATCATATCCATGAGTTCAAATGGTCCCATTCTGAATCCGCCTAACGTTTTTAACGCCCAATCGATGGTGGCAAAATCAGCTACACCTTCTTCATAGATTCGCAAACTTTCGCTGTAAAATGGGCGCGCCACACGATTGACGATAAATCCGGGTGTATCTTTGGCCACTGCGACTACTTTTCCCCAATCCGAAATAATTTGTACGGATTGTTGCAACACTTCTTCGCTGGTTTGGACTGCTGGAATCACTTCGACCAATTGCATTAAAGGTGCTGGATTAAAAAAGTGAATTCCAATGACGCGTTCAGGTTTTTGACAAGAAGCTGCAATGGAAGCAATAGAAAGTGAGGATGTATTAGACGCTAGGATGCTTTTTTCCGAGACTAGTGTTTCTAATTCCGAAAAGACCTTTCGCTTGACTTCGAGATTTTCAACTATCGCCTCTATCACCAAATCGGAGTCGGACAAATCGCTTAGCGTGTTGACATAGGAAATGTTATTTTGGATTCTGGATTTTTCGGCAACATCAATTTTTTCCTTCTCTACCAATTTGGATAAAGAAACGTCAAGTGCATTTTTACTTTTGGTTAATGCTTCTTGATTCAAATCGAATAACTTTACAGTACAACCCGAAATGGCGGCTACTTGTGCGATGCCGCTTCCCATGGTTCCGGAACCTATGATTGCTACTTTCATTTTAAGATTATAAGATTGTAGGATTGTAAGATTGTAGGATTCTATAATGTCTTAAAATCTTACAGTCTTGCAATCTCTTTTTAATTTCCTTTAAATTCTGGTTTTCTTTTTTCTACAAAAGCCGTTACGCCTTCTTTGTAATCGTTGGATGAACTGGCTTCGATTTGTAAATCTGATTCTAAAGCTAACTGTTGTTCCAAATTATTGGTCATCGATTGGTTGAGTAATCGTTTGGTTAAACCTAGTGCTTTGGTTGGCATTTGAGCTAAATTTTGGGCTAGCGATTGTACTTCTTCTTCAAAAATACCTGCTGGAAAAATTTTGTAAATCATTCCGATGTTGACCGCTTCTACAGCCGAAACTTTGTCGCCTAACATCATCAATGCCGATGCTTTTTGGAAACCAATTAAACGCGGTAAAAAGAAAGTTCCTGCACTATCTGGAATCAACCCGATTTTGCTAAAAGCCTGAATAAAAGAGGCATTTTCAGAAGCAACCACAATATCGCAAGCTAAAGCAATATTGGCTCCAGCTCCAGCAGCTACGCCATTTACTGCACCAATAATTGGTTTTTCGATGGTTCTGATTTTTTGAATGATTGGATTGTAATGTTCTTCAAGTATTTTTCTAAAACCTGGATTTAGTTCGGGATCGGTTACTTCCTTTAAATCTTGTCCAGCGCAAAATGCTTTGCCATTACCGGTTAAAACAATGGCGCGAACACTTGTATTTGCATTGCAATTGTCAAGTGTTTTTTGCAACAGCAATGCCATTTCACGGTTGAAACTATTGAATACATCGGGTCGGTTGAATAAAATCCACGCGACATTGTTTTCAATTTTTAGTTCTATTGAATTGCTCATACCTTTATTTTATTTCTTGTTACTTAACATGAGATTGCTTCGTTTCCCGAAATTCGGGACAAGTTCTCGCAATGACATTTAGTAATCATTTTAAACATTTAAAGTAGTCGAATGGTTCTAGGCAATCTTCGCATTGGAATAATGCTTTGCATGCAGTTGAACCGAATTGACTAATCAATTTTGTGTTGAATGAACCACATTGTGGACATTTGACTAATTTTTTATTTCCCAGAAGCGCTTCTTTATCGGCTGATTCTGATAAAGGCGATGCGATTCCGTATTTTTCTAATGCCAGTCTGCCTTTTGGTGTAATCCAATCGGTAGTCCAAGCGGGTGAAAGGATTAATTTCACTTTGGCTTCGTAACCATTTTGTTGGAATGCTGATTTAATATCATCACCTATTACGTCCATTGCAGGGCAACCGCTGTAAGTGGGTGTAATTTCAACCTCAACTATTCCATTTATGATTTTAGCAGAACGAACAACACCCATTTCTACAATCGACAAAACTGGAATTTCGGGATCGGAAACCGTTTCGAGGATTTCGAAGAGTTCTTGGTTGATATGTGTTAGTTGTTCTGTCATTTTTTTACCGCAAAGACGCTAAGTTTTTACGCTAAGTTTGCTAAGTTTTTTTTATTTCTCGCAAGGGCACAAAGGCGCTATTTTTTTATCATACTGAATACTGAGCACTTTCTTACCACGTCATATTCGGATATGTTCGTTGCATGTACTGTAATTCGGTTAGGATGAAACCCATGTGTTCACTGTGTATTCCGTTTTTCCCTCCTTTTTGGAAGTATTCAATTTGTGGTGTTTGTAGTGTTGCTTCCTCTAAAACTTCGCTTACTTTTTTATAATAAGTAGATTTTAGGAGTGTCCCATCAACACCAATTCCTTCAGCAACCATAACTTTATCAGCATCTGTTTGATGGAAAAGCTCATCGGTGAAAATCCATAAATCGTTGATTGCGGTTTGGATTCGGTTGTGGCTTTCCTCAGTTCCATCTCCCAATCTTCTAATCCAATCGGAAGAAAAACGATTGTGATACAATACTTCTTTAATGCTTTTTTTGGCAATAGAAGCCAGCATTTCGTCATTGCTGTTTTGCAGTTCTTCTAATAATGCTAAGTGAAAAACATCAAACAAAAATTGTCTTGTAATCGAATACGCAAAATCAGTATTGGGTTGTTCAACCAAAAGAACATTCTTGTACTCGCGTTCTAATCTCAGAAAAGCAACGGTATCTTCAGTTGCGTCTCCGCCTTGCAATTGTGCAACATATTGATAGTAACTGCGCGTTTGTCCTAATAAATCGAGAGAAATATTGGTCAATGCAATATCGGTTTCGATACTAGGACCGTGACCACACAATTCACCTAGACGTTGTCCTAAAATCAGCGTATTGTCTGCAATTCCGTAGATGTATTGAATTAAATTGTTGTTCATTTTATTAGTGATGAGTGATGAGTGATGAGTGATGAGTGATGAGTTTTTTTTGAATGTCATAACTTTCTCAATTCATCATTATTTTACATGTGTTTTAGTTCGTCTGGAAGTTCGTAAAATGTAGGATGGCGATACGCCTTATTCATGGCTGGTTCAAATGTTTCACCATTGTTTTCTGGATTTGACGCTGTAATTTGAGCTGATGGCACTACCCAAATACTTACACCTTCCATTCGACGTGTATAAACATCGCGTGCGTTTTCTAATGCCATTGTAGCATCGCTTGCGTGTAAACTTCCACAATGACGGTGTTCTAATCCGTTTTTACTTCGTATAAATACTTCCCAAAGAGGCCAGTTTTTCATAATCTAT
>JAEUTY010000039.1 GCA_016787805.1 Flavobacterium sp.
ATAATGAACGCATCTTGTCCAGGCACTTTTTCTTGTGATTTAGAAGGAATGTTATAAAAATAAGTAGCACCTTCTTTTACAGTGTAAAAACTAGAATTTCCTGAAGCAATCATTTCAGTTACCCAACTTGCTGGCTCGTAACCTTCCGATTTCATCAATTCGATTCCTTTTTCAACTCCAATCGCATCCCAAATTTCAAACGGACCATTTTCCCAACCGAAACCAGCTTTCATAGCATCGTCAATTTTGTAGAACTCGTCGGTAATTTCGGGAACTCGGTTCGAGCAGTACGCAAACATTGCAGAGAAATTTTTACGGTAAAAATCACCCGCTTTGTCTTTTCCTTTTACCAAAACTTTGAAACGATCAATAGGTTTGTCGATGGTTTTGGTTAGTTCTAAGGTGGCAAACGAAGCTTTTTTCGCCGCTCTGTATTCTAATGTATCTAAGTCTAATGATAAGATGTCTTTTCCTTCTTTTTTGTAGAAACCTTGACCTGTTTTGCTTCCGAGCCATTTGTTTTCCATCATTTTAGAGATGAAATCTGGTAGTTTGAACAACTCGTGCGCTTCGTCATTCGGACAGTTTTCGTACAAACCATTGGCTACGTGTACCAAAGTATCCAATCCTACAACATCAACTGTGCGGAAAGTAGCCGATTTTGGTCGGCCAATTACTGGACCAGTTAATTTATCCACTTCTTCAATGGTTAATCCCATTTCTTTTACCAAATGGAACAAACTTTGGATGCCGAAAATCCCGATTCTGTTTCCGATGAATGCTGGAGTATCTTTGGCAACAACCGAAGTTTTTCCGAGGAAACGTGAACCGTAACCCGTTAAGAAATCCAAAACTTCTTTGCTGGTTTGTGGCCCAGGAATGATTTCGAATAATTTCAAATAACGGGCTGGATTGAAGAAATGTGTTCCACAGAAATGTTTCTGGAAATCCTCGCTTCGCCCTTCGTTCATGAATTGAATTGGAATTCCTGAGGTGTTTGACGTTACCAAAGTTCCTGGCGTTCTGAATTTGTCAATTTGTTCGAAAACCAATTTTTTGATGTCCAAACGTTCTACAACCACTTCAATGATCCAATCACAAGAAGCAATTTTAGGCATATCATCCGTTGTGTTTCCTGTTGTGATTCGATTGGCAAATTTTTGGCTATAAATCGGCGACGGATTCGATTTTAAAGCATTCGCTAAATGTTCGTTGACCAAACGATTACGGACTACTTTACTCTCGAGCGTCAAACCTTTCTTCTCTTCTGATTCATTTAATGCACTCGGGATAATATCCAAAAGCAAAACCTCTACACCAATGTTAGCAAAATGGCATGCAATGCCCGAGCCCATGATTCCTGAGCCAACTACTGCCACTTTTTTAATTGTTCTTTTCATCTTTTGTTGTATGTTATGAGTTGTATGTTGTAAGTTTGTGTTGCGAGACTTAAAACTCACAACTTAGAACTTACAACTTTCTAAAATATCTTCTTCTCCGCAATCAAATCATTGATCACTTCTGCCACTTCCATAAAATGTTTTAACTTTTCTTCTGCAATATTTTGTTTAACCACTTCATTGAATTTTAATACCGTATTTCGTGATTGTTCACGCATTTTCTTTCCTAAATCGGTTAAATAGATTAAAACACCTCTTCCGTCTTCTGGATTTTTTTGGCGCGTAATGAGTCCTTTTTCTTCTAATGTTTTTAAGGTTCGAGTTAAACTTGTAGGTTCCATTCCCATGCGATTACTGATGTAGGTAGATGGAGTTCCTTCTTCTTTATCGATGCTCAATAAGGCAAAACCAATAGCCATTGAACCATCAAATTTTGAGGCTTCCTCATTGTACATTCTTGAAACGGCTTGCCATGTTGCTCTTAACGTATAATCTATAGTTTTTTCCTTCATAATTGTGGTAATCGAAAGCCAAAGATATAAAAAATATATTATGCACGCATACTATTTTTAATTTTTTTATGCATGCATAGTATTTTTTTTAAAAATTGAGATTAAAAAGCTTGGTTTTACAGACTTTCCACAAATTTTATACATTTGTAAAAAAGCAAAAAACATGAAATTACTACTCAATCGATCCATAATTGTTAAATCGCTCATAGCAGCATTGGCTGTTTTAAGTTTGAAGAATTTTGTGTTCAAAAACTTATCTATTTATGGACAAGATTTCCATGATTTAATAGAATTATCCGATATTACCATCATATTTACGGGTGCTTTTTTTGTTTTCGGATTATTATTGGCAGCTACAATGTCTGATTTTAAAGAAAGTGAGAAGATTCCGGGTGAAGTCGCCGCTAATCTAGAAGCTATAAAAGATTGGATTTATTTGGCATTCAAAGCGCCACGAACTGGAACTAGTGATTTGTGCAAAGAAGCACTCAACAGTAGTCTTTTGCGTGAAGAACTAATTACCATTACAGATGGCATCATAGCATGGATTTACAGCCAACGAAAAGATTCTAATGTGATTTTTCCTTTGATTCGAAAATCGAATGAAATTGCCTACTATTTTGCCGAACGTGGTGTAGACAAAGAAGCAATCAAAGGCATTCAAGAAAACACTAATGCGATGCGCAAACAATTGACACGTGCTTATACTATTTCGCGTAATAATTTTATCAAACCGGCTTATGTATTGCTGCAAAGTATTTTGTTTATTGTAATGGCATTGTTGCTTATTACTAAATTCAAAACACCTGCTGCTGATTATTTTGTCACTTCTTCAATTACTTTTTTGTTTTGTTATTTATACCTTTTAATTGTAGGCTTAGACGATCCATTTGATATTAACTCTGGCGATATTGATGTGGATTTAAAACCAATCGACCGATTTAGACAACGTTTGGTGTCGGATTTTTTGGTGTGATATTTTGAAAAACAACATTAAACTAATTTAAGTATCTTTGTGCTGCTCTTCTAAGGAAGAGTGTCAAGTTAAAGAAACCGCTTCATTAGTAAAGAGGTTTCTTTCGTTTTTATGATACTTATTTTCATTTATTTTTTTAGCTTATAAGTGCTTGGTTTTTAAATATTTTATCAATTAAAATTTATCGTTTCACCACCACTTTTTGCGTTACAATTTGATTAGTTGTTTCCATTTTAACCAAATAAATTCCTTCGTTAAATGATGAAAAATCAATTTCACGGTTGACAAATGTGTGCACTAATCTTCCTGTTGCATCATACACAGTTACTTTCGTTAAGTCAATACTATTTCCTTGAAATGAAACACTTCCGCTGGTTGGGTTGGGATAAAGTTGCCATCGATTATCGGTAGTTTCAAAGACTGAATTACTCAAAAAGTTGACTGTAGCGCTCGGTCCGTTGGCAAAAAAGTCGCATTGCGTTGCCGAAGATGAGTGAAAAATATTGACATTGAGTGTATAATTTCCACCAGTTGTGAGCGGAATAAAAAAGTCATTATTCATTTGATAAACAGGCAATGTTATATTGAACCAATAGCAAACATTAAGAGTAATCGTATTTTCTGAAACCGAATAAGTATTACTCAAATAACCAGCGCCATTAAAGGTAGTTACTAACAAATTTACATTCACACCGCCAGTAACAGCAGTAGGTGTAATTTGATTAATTTCTATTGATTGCCCGTACGACCATAATGAACTTAAAAACAGTAAAAAAAGTAGTTTTGTTTTCATAATTGTCTTTTTAAAAGTCATAAATCCTAATTTAATTACCCTAAAATCTTAAAATCCTACAGTCCTGAAATCCAATAATCATTTCATCGAATGAAAACCTATCATATTTCCTTCCGTATCCATGGCAATCCCACAAAATCCGTGTTCACCAATTGGAAATTTTTCTTGTAAAAGAGTTCCTCCTGCATTGGCAACGCGTGAAAGTTCAATTGAACAATCATCGCAGGCAAAATAAACCAAAGTCCCGCCGCTTCCGGGTTGCATGTCGTTCATTTTACACAAAGCACCACTGATATTGTCACCGTTTTCTTGCCAAGGGAAACTGACCATTTCTAGGTCACCAAATTCTCCCGGTGCTTGCATTGGTGTCATACTAATTTGTAAAACGGATTCATAAAATTTTTGGGCGCGTGCCATATCCGACACATAAATTTCGACCCAAGTAAATGGATTTTTCATATTTATTCTATTTGATTGTGAATGTGTATCAAAGTTACAATTTTTTAATGAAAAAAAAGACAGCGCTGATTTATAATCCGCGCTAAATCACTTTCTAAATTCTATTACTCCATATCAAAGCCATAGATAAGTTATACACCAGTCATTTCACCTAACAGGTTTCAAAAACCTATTAAATGTCTTAATTAGCAATAAAAAAACCACGAGAATTTCCCGTGGCTTAATGTATTGAAATAGATAGACTACTTTATTTTTCCATTTACAAAGGCAACTACAGCACCAACAACAGCGCCCATAACAACGGATATTCCGACATCAGTAAGCATTAATTTATAATCTGCAGGTTGGTTGGCATACATAAAGAAATTCATGTATAATCCTGAGAGAAGACCAATGATTGCTCCGGCTTTTAAACCACTAACAGCATTTGAAACTGAAGCCAATTGAGTGAAAATATAAGAAACTAAAAAACCAAAAGTCAAACACCCTAATAAGATGAACTCATGCTTGACTTCTGGAGATTGAGGATATATGTTTGGAAATAAAGCACCATAAAATAATCCTCCCAAAAGATAATCCACGATTCCACCGACAATTCCGCCGATAATTAATTTTTTTACATTCATAATTCATTAATTTAATTGGTTAGTGCCATAAAAGTAATGAATTTTAAGAATTGTTTAAGTAGATTGGGTTTTTACTTATCAACGAGTTTTGTTAAGTGGTTGTTTATAAGTGCTCTAGGTCGTTTGTTTGCAATCAACAAATGTATTTTAACCTCTATAAATCTTATCGTACAAGTCTTTATACTTTTCGCGCACCACTTTTCGTTTTAATTTAAGAGTAGGAGTAAGTTCGCCACCATCAATGCTCCAAATATTTGGAGTCAATTCAAAGCGCTTTATTTTTTCCCAGTTACCAAATTTTTCGTTGGCAGCATCAACTTCTTCTTGTATTCGTTTAATGACTTCTGGATTAGTTGCAATTTCTTCGTTCAAATCGCCCACATCTACATGATGACGTTTGGCCCATTCTCTAACAAAATCAAAGTTGGGTTGAATGAAAGCGGCGGGCATTTTTTCGCCATCGCCAATAACCATAATTTGCTCAATAAACAGCGATTGTTTCATCACGTTTTCAATCAACTGTGGTGCAATGTATTTTCCACCCGAAGTTTTGAACATTTCTTTCTTTCTATCGGTAATTTTAAGGAAACCTTCAGCATCAATTTCACCAATATCACCTGTGTGGAAATAACCATTTACAATTACTTCATTGGTTAGTTGTTCATCTTTATAATAACCCATCATTACATTCGGACCTTTGCACAAAATCTCACCATCTTCGGCAATTTTTACTTCTACATTGTTGATGACTTTACCAACTGTTCCTACTTTGAATCCTTTATTTCGAACATCGTTCACCGAAATAACTGGCGATGTTTCTGTCAAACCATAACCTTCCATTACGGGCATTCCAGCGGCTGCAAATACTCGTGTTAAACGTGTTTGCAAAGCAGCACTTCCAGAAACCATTACCGATAAATTACCGCCCAAGCCTTCTTGCCATTTACTAAAAATTAATTTTCGAGCAATAGAAAGTTGTGTTTCGTACCAAAATCCGTTAGCGCCATAAGGTTCGTAACGCAATCCTAAGTCGATGGCCCAAAAGAAGAGTTTCTTTTTAATTCCAGTTAATTCAGTTCCTTTAGCGTAAATTTTATCGTATACTTTTTCGAGCAATCGAGGTACAACAGAGAACACAGTTGGTTTTACTTCTTTGATGTTATCAGAGAGTTTATCAATGCTTTCGGCAAAATAAATTGAAACGGAGTAGTATTGATAAATGTATAAAATTACACGTTCAAATATGTGACAAATGGGAAGAAAACTCAATGCGCGACTCGTTCCTTCTTCAAAAGGAATTCTTGGCGAACTGTCCAATACGTTGGAAACAATATTGTGGTGTGATAACATGACACCTTTCGGTTTTCCTGTAGTTCCTGAGGTGTAAATTATTGTTGCTAATTCTTCTGGTAAAACATTGTTTTTTCGGTCTTCAACCACATCTTGATTGCTTTGGTCTTCACCTAAAGCCAGTACTTCTTTCCAATTTTTGCAACTTTTAATTTCGTCAAACGAATACACTTCTTTTAAAAGCGGAACATTTTTATGAATGGACTTTAATTTTTGTAAAACCACGTCATCTGAAACAAAACAATAAAGGGATTCAGAGTGATTCAAAATGTATTCGTAATCTTCTGCCGAAATGGTAGGGTAAATAGGAACAGTTTGCGCTCCAACTTGCAACACACCGATGTCCATAATATTCCATTCGGTTCGGTTGGACGAAGATATTATTGCGATTTTATCGTTTTTTTGAATTCCCATTCGGAGCAACGCCCTTGAAATGGCATTGGCTTGATCTACATACTGTTGTGTAGAAGTTTTTATCCATTCGCCATTGTATTTGGTTACCAAACAGTCGTGAATATTATTCTTTTCTAATTGGTAATAGGGAAAATCAAAAAGTCGTTTAATTTTAGTCATTATCGCATTTTATTTGTTGCAAATTAATTAATAAAAAACAGATTAACAATAATTTTAAGAATTATAGTTGATGAATTTAGTAGTTTTGCGGAAATAGTTTTTCACTTCATGAAGAAATTACTGCGCATCGATGAGTATAAAGTCTTGTTAATGAGAATAGGATTGGCTTATTTGTTTTACGCTATCGCCCGTTTGCTTTTTTATTTTTACAATGACGATTTGTTGCAAGTGAGCTCGTTTTCATACTTTTTAAAGTTGTGTTATTACGGTTTGACCTTTGATACATCGGCCATTTTATATGTGAATTTACTCTTTATTTTGTTAAGTATTTTGCCGTTGGTAAAAAATACATCAAGAGGATTTCAAAAAGGACTTTTTTATCTGTATTTCATTACTAATTTACTTGCATATTCAACCAATTTTATTGACTTCATTTATTACAAATACAGTTTAGCCCGAACCACTTTGGCTGCCATGAATGTAGTTGAAAATGAGAAGAATAAAACCATTTTGTTTTTGAGTTTTATAGTCGATTATTGGCATGTTTTTGTACTTTTTTTTGTTTTGGCTTTTCTTTGGGTATTTCTGTATAAAAAGATTCGCTTCAAAGCTGATATACCGCAGAATAAGGTTGCCTATTTCGGTTTATCATCAGTTGCTTTTTTTGTTTTCGGATTAGTGATTGTAGCCGGAATTCGAGGAGGCGATTTGAGTAAATCCACTCGACCAATCAACCTACTGGATGCGAGTCGCCATGTGAAAAACATTGTACACGCCGACATTGTATTGAATACACCATTTGCCATTATTCGAACGTTTTTCAGTAATAATTTCAAGAAAGTAGAATTCCCAGAAGTAACTGAAAAAGTGATAGCTGAAAAAATCCAACCCATCAAATTTTACAACAATAATCCTGAGTCGAAACCCAATGTGGTTTTGATTATTTTAGAGAGTTATGGTCGTGAATATTGTGGTGCTTTCAATAAAGACATGAACATTAAAAATTACAAAAGTCACACGCCTTTTATCGATTCATTAGCGCAACATAGCTTGATTTTTTCAAACGCTTATGCTAATGGACGTCAGTCAATTCACGGCATGTCATCGATTATTGCAGGAATACCAACGTATAAAGACGCGTTTACTTCATCGCCTTATCCGAAACAAAAAATCGAATCGTTGGTTTCTACATTGGAAAGTAAAGGTTATACAACTTCCTTTTTTCATGGAGCAGCCAATGGTTCCATGGGATTTTTAGGATTTAGTAATATTTTAGGAATTGACAATTATTACGGTCGAACCGAATACAACAGCGATGAAGATTTTGATGGTTTTTGGGGCATTTGGGACGAACCCTTTTTGCAATTCATGAAAAAAACACTGGACAAGCAAAAAACGCCTTTTTTCTCGACTGTTTTCACAGTTTCATCACACGAACCTTACATTGTTCCCAATAAATACAAAGACAAATTTAAAGAAGGCGATATCATCATGCACAAATGTGTCGAATACACTGATTATGCTTTGAAACGCTTTTTTGAGGAAGCCAAAAAATCACCTTGGTACGAAGACACTATCTTTGTAATGGTTGCTGATCACGGAAATCAAGTGTTTTATAACGAGTATTATCAAACACTCAATCGATTTGCTGTTCCAATTTTGTTTTTTAAACCCAACAGCGAATATGTTGGTGTAAATAAAGACTTGGCGCAACAAATTGATATTTATCCAACCATTTTGGACATGATTGGTTATGACAAACCATTTCGAAGTTGGGGTAGAAGTTTGGTCGATAAAAAGCAGCAAACAAAGCCTTTTGTGGTGAATTCGTTAGGTAATATTCATCATTATTCAAAAGGCAATTATACTTGTGTTTTTGATGGAAAAAATGCAATTGGTTTTTACGATATTAAAGACAAAGCTCTAGAACATAATTTGATTAAAAACAGAAATGCAGAAATGGATAATTTGGAGCTTGAGTCGAAAGCATTTTATCAAGATTATATGAACCGAGTTATTGATAAAAAATTAACAACAGAAGTGAAATGAGTACAAAGAAAAAAATAATTATTGGTGTATTTTTAATAGTTCTTGCAGGTGTTGGAAAGTACGTGTACGACATGCACATTAACCACAATTTTGAAACTATCACTGAAAATAAAGTCTATAAAAGTGGTGTAATTCCGCCCGATGAAATTGCCGATTATGTCCAAAAATACAATATAAAAAGTATAGTCGATTTGCGTTTTCCTGGGACAGGTGATGATGTGAATAATCCTGAAATTCCAACTGAGTTAACCGCAGAGAAAGAAGCTATTGCAAAATTAAAAGGAGTAAATTATTTCAATAACGGTTCTGATCAAATTCCGACACAAAAAAACTTAGACTACTTTTTTAAAATTATGGATAATCCAGATAATTATCCAGTTTTATTGCATTGTTATCACGGAGTTGGTCGAGCCGAAATGTATTCAGCAATCTATCGAATTGAGTACGAAAATTGGGACAAAAATGACGCTCGTTTGGCGACAAGAGTTTTTGTCAAATTCAGTTCTTTTGATATTGGTAAACCCAAAGGCGATTACCTAATGGCTTACAAAAAGCAACATAAAAAATAATTAAAAGTCTCTTCGGAGGCTTTTTTTAAAGCGAATGATTTAGAGGTAAAATAAAAAAGGGTGTTTTTCCCCTTTTTTGACAATGATAATCTTCCTAAATTAGACGAAATATAATATTCGTTTAACTTCTAAATCAACAAATTATGAAATATCCAGGAAGAAATATCAAAAAAGGAGAAACAGACAAAACAATAATCAAAGCGGTCCAAACACAACTGAACAAAAAGGGCTATGGCCCGTTAGATGTTTCAGTTGGAGTTTTTGGACCTAAAACGGTGAGTGCTGTTAAGTTGTTTCAGACTCAAAACACTGATCAAAACGGAAATTTATTGAGCCCAGATGGTGTTATTGGAGCCATAACTTGGGCTGTTTTATTTGGTGAAAACACAGTACCGCAAAATACAACAGTTAAAAAGAAATTGCATGAAAGAGCCATTGAAATTGCTAGTTCTCAAATTGGTGTACGTGAAAAAGGGAGTGCAAATTGTGGTCCAGAAGTCGAGAAATATTTGGCTTCAATAGGTTTAGGAAAAGGATATTCGTGGTGTATGGCTTTTGTTTTTTGGTGTTTTAATGAAGCTGCGAAAGAACTTGGTCAACCCAATCCATTAGTAAAAACAGGTGGTGTTTTGAAAGGATGGAACGAGTCAAAGGGAACAAAAATACTTGCTAAAAACACCAAACAAGATCCTTCATTAGTAAAACCAGGACAAATTTTCATTATGGATCACGGAAGCGGATTTGGTCACACTGGAATTGTTAAAGAAGTCAATGGAGGATTTATAACTACAATAGAAGGAAATACAAATGACAATCACAGTCGAGAAGGCGTTGGCGTTTTTCAACTCATTCGAAAAGTAAAAGATATTAATAAAGGATTCATTCAATATTAATCGAATCATTATGTTTCCAACCGTTTTAGAAGTTGTAATATCGCTTGTTGTAGTGTACTTTTTATTGAGTACAGTCGTTTCATTTATCAAAGAAATAATTGCAATGTTACTCAATAGTCGCGGCGTAATTTTGCACAAATCATTGGTTCATTTATTTGATGAAAAAGAAAATAACAATGGTTTGATAAGCAAAATATACCAATCGAAATACATTCATAATTTGGCATCTAAGTTTAATATTGCCAACAAGTTGAATAAAAAACCAAGTTATATTGCTACCGAAAACTTTGCAGGTGCTTTGATTGATGAAATTCAAAAGAAAGGTAACACCAATGATTTTGCCAAAAATATAGTTGAATTTAAAAAGAAAATTGACGCTTTAGATAATTCGTTTATTAAGACCAAACTGAATGAAATTATTACCGAACTCGAAGAAACTAGTCAAGCTAATTTTACCAATCTAAAAAAGAAAATTTCAGAATGGTTCGACAATTATATGGTTACTGTTACTGTAGTGTATAAGAATTATGTGAGTGTTTGGGTTTTTGCGATTAGTTTTTTTATCTGCTTTGGGATGAATATTGATAGCTTGGTCATCATTGAATATTTGTATGAAAATAAAGACAAGCGTGAAGCAATGGTCAAATTTGCCGAAAACTTGCCCAAAGATAAATACGTAGTCAATGAAAACGCTTCTGATGAAGAAAAATTAAAGGCTGTAAAAGAAATGAAGAAAGTTGTTTTAGAAGATTTTGATTCGTTTGAATTGCCTTACGGTTGGACTGGTGAAGGAAATGGTCGTTTGAATTATGAAGCTGAAATTTTAGGAAACAAAACGAGCTTTTTTGATGTTTTAAAAAAGATAGTTGGTCTGTTTATAACTACAATTTCACTAACATTAGGAGCACCATTTTGGTATCAAATGATGGTTAATTTGTTGAGCATTAAAAAGACAAATTCGAAAAGTAATACCGAACCCAATCCTAAAGTATAAATAGTTGAGGTAAAAGAAAAGTTATGATGGATAAAGCAAAAATTGTCAAAAGAGCTGATGAAATTTTGAGTAAAGAAGCTTCATTTTCAATTGAGGAAGTAATTGAATTGGCCAAAACTGCAGCTCAAAATGATTTGTTTTTTTATGCACGAAATTTGTTGCGCAAGCTAATTGATTCCAAAGAATACAAAGCAACTAAAAGAGACAAACAGAATTTAGCAAAATACTATTACAAGGATCCAAGTTTGTCTTCTGATTATAAATTTGAAAAGGCTTTATCTAATCTCGACGAACATAAAGATATATCTAAGTTAACCGAATGCGAAACGGCTGGTTTGATAGGTGCTATTTATAAGCGAAAATGGTATTATGATAGAGATATTTTGAATCTTGAAATTTCAAAAAAGTTTTACGAAAAAGGAACTTCAATTTGGCGAGTTAATAAAAACGATTTAGAGTGTAGTTCCAATCAGCTAAATGACTTCGCTTATTGTGCTACAAATTTAGCTTTTATCAACGAGTTGCTAGCTCATGAAAAATGCAAATTAAGTAAAGAAATCAAAGATGCAGCTCTGTTAACTGAAGCTGAGTCATTGATTAACGACGCTCTTACTATAAGAACAGAAATTATCGAATCATTGGCAAATAGTGCAATTACTGATTTAGACAATAATTTACTTGAATTTAAAGCCAAAGTCAGAAATTTAGCAGAAGATGATTCAGACTTGCAATTTGATTATGCTACTTTGATAGAGTCGTTACTCGGAATTAATGATTACGCCAAAGCAAGCCAAATTATACTGAAATACAACAGCATTTTAGAAAGCCAAAATTGGAAAAAGCGCACAACAATCGAACAGCTTCATATGTTATTTGATTTGAAAATGGAACTTTCCAAGTTTCGAACAAGCATGAAGTTGAATGCTGAAAACGAGTATGATAGCGAAAAATACAATCAATGTTTAGGTTTGCTTTACAATAAAAAAGAGTCTCAAATTCCGACTAAGCAAACTAAAACAGGAATTGCTTTGTCAGGAGGTGGATTTCGAGCTTCCTATTTTCATATAGGAGTCTTAGCGGCTTTGGCTGAAAACGATAAGTTAAAAGACATTGAGGTCATTTCGTGTGTTTCTGGAGGATCAATTTTAGGCGCCTTTTATTATCTCGAATTGCGCAATCTTTTGCAAAGAGAAGAAGAGAGTCAACTCAGTTCATCTTCATACATTACTTTAATTGAGAACATGATTCCTAAATTTCATAATGGTGTTCAAAATAATTTGAGAATGAAGTGGTTTACAAATCCAATCTCCAATATTAAGATTGCAGCTTTAAATACTTACAGTCGAACCAACCGCATGGCCGAATTATACGATAAGTATTTTTATTCAACACTAACTCAAACCACTAAAATTCCGCTCAAAGATACCACAATCGCCCCCAAAGGGATTGACGGTTTTACTATTCAAAATTCCAATTATGAAAGAGCCTATAAGGTTCCGCAACTTATTTTAAACACAACATCGCTCAATACAGGGCATAATTTTCAATTTGCTTCAACTTGGATGGGAGAACCACCCATACTTATTAATCGTGAAGTAGATCCAAAAAAACGACTTCGAAGAGTGTATTATGACAACATTTCGGATAGTAATTACAAAAACTATCCTTTGTGCAATGCTGTTGGAGCTTCATCATGTGTTCCTGGGTTGTTTATTGGATTACAGTTAAAAGATTTGTACGAAGGAATTGATTTAAAATTAGTGGATGGTGGAGTGCATGATAATCAAGGAATTACAGCATTAATTGAAAATGAATGTAAAGATATTTATATTAGTGATGCTAGCGGCCAATTAAAGTCAGAGCAAGCTTTGGTTGTCAATCCTTTGACTGAATTGTTTCGTTCTACCAATGTTTCTGCTGAACATATTAGAGATCTTCAACTCAATGATCAATTACTCAAAAGCAAAAACAAATTTTATGATAGATTGCATCTAATGCATCTAAAAAAGGATTTGAATGAAGGTGATGTCAATATCTTAAACGCTGTATCAGGAATTAAACCTGTGAATGCATCAAGTGCTTTTCCAACTACATCTTACAATATCAACAAACAACTTCAAACAGCCATTTCCAATATTAGAACTGACTTAGATTCTTTTACAGATGCAGAAGCTTATTCATTGATGTACAGCGGTTATTTGCAAACGATTGCTTCTTTGAAAATGGAAGACAAAGAAAAAAACACATCAACAATTACAGATTCTCATGATTGGAAATTCAAATGCATCAAAAAGGAGTTTGAACAACCATTGCAATTGACTAACGAATTGAATGTTGGGTCAAGTATGCTGTTTAAAGCATGGAAGTTGCTTAATGTGAAATATAAAAAAACATCTTATTTGATAATGATAGTTACTCTAACTACCTTACTAGGATTGGGTGTTATATATGTACTAAACTGTAATTTCAAAGAAATGATTTGTAATTTTTTATCATCACCTTTTGTGATTTCTTTTGAAAAAATATGCAGCATCCATTTGTCGAGTAATTGGAAACTGCTTTTGTTAACATTAATCGCTTTAGAACTTTTTGGAAAAAAATTATTCAATAAAATTGGACTCAAAAATACGCCTATAACAATTGTTGTCAATTACTTTTTACTGACGATTTTGTTAATTCTATCGTGGATTTATTTATTTACTTTGAACAAATTATTTAATTGTTTGGGTAAAAGATAGCGTTTAGTAATTTTAATTTTCTTCTTTATAAATAAAACTCTTCACGCGTTCACCATTGATGAACATTTTCAACGAGTTAAAATGGATTGAAAACTCCACTTTATTCCACTGTTCTTCAGCGCCATGCTCTGAAGGTGATGTAAATTTATAGTACATTATATACTCGGTACTGTCGTAGCCTTTGGTAAATTTTAACGCACCTTCTTTATCGCATTCGAATCCCCAAGTCATGGCTCTTTTGGGTTGATCGTGCAATTGGTAAAAACCAGTTCCATTGCTGTTCAATTCAACAATAGGTTCTCCACCTTTAAAAGTATAAATTCCAGCTACTGGGTAATTTATTGAAGTTGTAATGTAACGAACACCGTCTTTTGAATTGATTTCGTTATTCGAATTTTGTGCAATACTATTTGTTGCAACGAATAAAAAAGCAGTAAGAAAAATGGTTTTTAATTTCATAATTTATTAAGAATTAATGTTTTCAATCCATAATCGCGCATTAACAAATGCTTCTATCCAAGGCGAAACTTCATCATTTCGGTCTTTTGGATAATAAGCCCAATTCCATGGGAAAGTTGAACGTTCAATGTGTGGCATCATCACTAAATGTCTTCCGGTTACATCACACATCATGGCTGTATTATAATCCGAACCATTTGGATTAGCAGGATAACCTTCGTAAGCGTATTTGGCTACAATATTGTACTTGCTTTCTTCGTAAGGCAATTTGAATTTTCCTTCACCGTGCGAAATCCAAACGCCTAATGTACTTCCAGCTAAGGTTTTGAGCATCACTGAATGATTTTCTTGAATAGTTACTGACGTGAATCCGCTTTCGTGTTTGTGCGAATCGTTATGGTGCATTTTACCATGAATTTCATGTTCTGGATTAATCACTTCTAATTCCATAAACAACTGACAACCATTACAAATACCAACTGATAAAGTATCTTCTCTTTTAAAGAAATTGTCCAAGGTAGTTTTGGCTTTTTCATTGTATAAAAAAGCGCCAGCCCAACCTTTGGCCGAACCTAAAACATCCGAATTTGAAAATCCACCTACGGCTCCAATAAACTGAATGTCTTCTAGGTTTTCTCTCCCTGAAATCAAATCGGTCATGTGAACGTCTTTTACATCAAATCCGGCTAAGTACATTGCATTGGCCATTTCACGCTCCGAATTGCTTCCTTTTTCACGAATAATGGCAGCTTTTGGACGAGGTTTAGATTCAATTATGGGTTTCTTACCTGTAAAATGCTTTGGAAAAACATAGTTCAAAGGCTGATTAGCATAATTTTCAAATCGCTCCAACGACTTCCCGTTTTTGGTTTGCTTTTGGTCGAGTAGGAAAGAGGTCTCGAACCATTTTTCTCTCCAACTTGAAACTTGAAACGCCATACCTGAAACTTCAAGTAAATCTGAATTTTCAACAGAACCTATTTTGAAATATTCAACTCCTTCAAAGGCACTTTCAAATACTACATCGTCTTTAGCTTGTAAAATCAATCCAATATTTTCAGAGAATAAAATCTTCACTAAATCTTTTTCTGAGAATGCATCTAACGAAATAGTTGCGCCTAAATTCACATCAGCGAAACACATTTCTAGCAAAGTAGTAATCAATCCGCCACTTCCAATGTCGTGTCCAGCAACGATTTGGTTGTCTTTAATTAAATTTTGTACGGTATTGAATGCTTTTTTGAAGAAAGCTGCATCTTTTATAGTTGGCGTTTCAGAACCAATTTTATTTTGGGTTTGTGCGAATGAACTTCCTCCCAATTTAAAGTCATCTTGCGATAAATTAATGTAATAAATTGAACCGCCATTTTTTTGTAAAACTGGTTCCACAACTTGAGTTATATCTGAACAATTTCCAGCGGCCGAAATAATTACAGTTCCAGGCGCAATTACTTCATCATTCGGGTATTTTTGTTTCATCGAAAGCGAATCTTTTCCAGTTGGAATGTTGATTCCCAATTCGATAGCAAAATCCGAGCACGCTTCAACGGCTTCATACAATCGCGCATCTTCGCCTTCATTTTTGCACGGCCACATCCAATTGGCTGAAAGTGAAACACTTTTTAAATTATCTTTCAATGGTGCAAAAACAATATTAGAAAGCGCTTCACCAATGGCATTTCTGCTTCCTGCTTTTGGGTCAATCAACGCCGAAATAGGTGAGTGCCCAATCGAAGTAGCAATTCCTTCTTTTCCTTTATAATCCAAAGCCATAACACCTACATTATTCAAGGGCAATTGAATGGGGCCAGCGCATTGTTGTTTGGCTACTTTTCCGCCTACACAACGATCCACTTTATTGGTCAACCAGTCTTTGCAAGCAACAGCTTCAAGCTTTAAAATTTCTTCTAAATAAGTTGGAATATTTTCTTGCGAATAAGCTACATCTGTATAATTTCGGACGATAGTTTTGTCGGCCATTATCGTTTTAGGCGAACTTCCAAACATATCTTCTAAGGCAAAATCCATTGGTTTAGCTCCCGTAGTTTTGCTTTCAAAGGTAAAGCGATGATTGCCAGTCACATCACCTACTTGATACATCGGTGAACGTTCTCTGTCTGCTATTCTTTGCAAAGTATCAATATCTTTGTGCCCGATTACCAATCCCATACGCTCTTGCGATTCGTTGCCGATAATTTCTTTAGCCGAAAGCGTTGGATCGCCCACAGGCAATTTATCTAAATCAATCAATCCGCCAGTGGCTTCCACCAATTCGGATAAACAATTCAAATGTCCGCCAGCGCCGTGATCGTGAATTGATACAATTGGGTTTTCATCGCTTTCTACCAATCCGCGAATGGCATTGGCAGCGCGTTTTTGCATTTCTGGATTGGAGCGTTGAATAGCGTTCAGTTCGATTCCAGAGCCAAAAGCGCCAGTATCAGCCGATGAAACTGCTGCTCCACCCATTCCAATTCGGTAATTTTCGCCTCCCAAAATTACAATTTTATCACCTGTTTTGGGTTCGTGTTTTTGTGCTTGTGAGGCTTTTCCATAGCCAATTCCACCCGCTTGCATGATCACTTTATCGTAACCCAACTTTCGATTTTCTTCTTGGTGTTCGAAAGTCAAAACAGAACCTGTAATCAAAGGTTGACCAAACTTGTTTCCGAAATCAGAAGCTCCATTGGAAGCCTTGATTAAAATATCCATCGGAGTTTGGTACAGCCAATTGCGTTCTTGCATTCCGTTGTTTTCATACCAACGATTGTTGGTCAAACGCGAATAAGCAGTCATATATACTGCGGTTCCAGCGAGTGGGAGCGAACCTTGTCCACCAGCCAGACGATCGCGAATTTCGCCGCCCGAACCTGTTGCTGCGCCGTTAAAAGGCTCAACAGTAGTTGGGAAATTATGTGTTTCAGCTTTGAGCGAAATGACAGAATCAAACTCTTTTTTGGTGTAAAAATCAGGCTTGTCGGCGCTTTGAGGAGCAAATTGTTCCACTTTCGGTCCTTTAATAAACGCCACATTGTCTTTGTAAGCAGAAACGATATCGTTTGGATTTTCAGCCGAAGTTTTTTTGATTAATTTGAATAATGAGGTTCCTTTTTCTTCGCCATCAATGACAAAGGTTCCATTGAAAATTTTATGACGGCAATGTTCTGAATTTACTTGTGAAAAACCGAATACTTCTGAATCCGTTAGTTTTCTGCCGATTTTTTTTGCTAAATTTTCCAAATAATCCACTTCTTCCTGACTTAACGCCAAGCCTTCTTTATGGTTGTAAGCGGTGATATCGTCAATTTCGATAATAGGCTCAGGTTGAATGTTGATGGTAAAAATGTTTTGATTCAACTCGGAATATTTCTGCGAAAGCATTGGATCAAAATCAGTAAAATCGCTTGAAACAATTTGAAATTCTTCAATTCTGATGATGCCAGAAATACCCATATTTTGTGTAATTTCAACAGCATTAGTGCTCCAAGGCGTTACCATTGCGGCACGAGGACCAACAAAAAAATCCGCGAGAACGGATTTATCTATTTTATGTGCGTTACCAAATAACCAATTAAGTTTTGAACTATTTTCTGCTGAAAGTTCGTTTTGCGTTTGTACAGCAAATACAGTTGAGGTTTCGTTTCCGAAAAAATGAATCATTGTGTTGTTGTTAGTTGTTGCGCAAATTTAATCCAAAAACCACGATTAGCCAAAAGAGTTATTAATAGTTTTTAACGGTTTTTTTGACAATTTGAGGAAATAAAATTCTTATGATTAAAAAAAAAATATACTTTTGAATTTCAAATATTTATGAGATGAAAAAAAATTACTTTTTGGTGTTTGGATTCCTTTTATTCTTTACTGTTAAAGCTCAGATTATTAACATTCCTGATCCATTATTTAAAGCGAGACTTTTGAGTTCTTCAACTTCGAATACAATTGCAAAGAACGCAAGTGGAGCAAATATGAAAATAGATGCTAATAATGATAATGAAATTCAAGTTAGTGAGGCATTAGCGGTTTATCAACTAAGAGTGAACAATGCTTACAATAGTAATATTTCTACTTACATGTCTTCTTTAGAAGGTATTTCTTTTTTTACAAATTTAAGATATTTAGATTGTGAATTTAATTCACTAACTTCAATTGATTTGTCCAACTTAGTATTCTTAGAAACCTTTAGCTGTCATCGAAATAACCTTACAAGTATTGATGTTTCAAATTTAGTTAATTTGAAAACTTTGATGATTAGCTATAATTCAATAACTGAGCTTAATTTAAATGGTTTAGTAAATTTAATTAATCTATATGTTAACATCAATCAGATAGAATCTCTTGATTTTACGGGTTTGGTTAATCTTTCTTTTTTGGATTGTAAAAGCAATAATCTTGTCAATTTAGATCTGAGTCCTGCAGTAAATTTATCAGGTTTTGATTGTTCTTATAATGAATTGACAGCATTAAATATAAAAAATGGTAGATATCTGCCTAATGATGCCGCCTTTTCAAATAACCCGAATTTGCAATATATATGCATAGATGAAGGAGAAGAAGTATATATTTCATATTTAGTAAATTCATATGGCTATACGAACTGTTCCTTGAGTCCTTATTGTTCTTTTGTTCCTGGTGGAAATTATTATACAATTGAAGGGAGTTTAAAATTGGATTTAGAAAATAATGGATGTGATGAAAATGATGCGTTTTACCCAACAATGAAGTGTTCAATTTATGACGGAATCAACACAAGAGCATACATATCTTCAATTAGTGGAAATTATAGTTTCCCTTTTATGTCAGGCTCATATACAATAACACCTATTTTTGAGTCATCAAGTTATTATATTGCTTCACCATCAGCCATTTCTGCTAATTTTCCTGCTCAGGCTTCTCCTTTATTGCAAAATTTTTGTGTTATTCCTAACGGTAATCATAACGATTTAGAAGTAATGATTGTGCCTACTTTACCAGCTCGACCAGGTTTTGATGCAACTTATAAAATTATATATAAAAACAAAGGAACAACTACTTTATCAGGTTCAGTAACTTTTCAATTTGAGGATGATAAAATGGATTTAGTTTCTTCAACACCACTTTTTTCATCACAAGTAATAGGGCTTTTAACATATAATTACACAAGCTTACAGCCTTTTGAAACTAGAGAAATCAACATAACCATAAACATCAATTCACCACAAGAAACTCCAGCGGTGAATATAGGCGATCAATTGAATTTTACTGCGATTATAAATCCATTATCTGGTGACGAACATTTACCTGATAATACAAGTAGTTTAAAACAAATTGTAGTAGGTGCTTTTGATCCAAACGATAAAACCTGTGTTGAAGGTAATGTTGTCGGATCGGAGATGATAGGTCAATACGTTCATTACGTGATTCGTTTTGAAAACACAGGTACATTTCCAGCTGAAAATATTGTAGTGAAAGACATGATTGATTTAACCAAATTCAACTTGAGTACTTTAATTCCAATAAGTTCAAGTCATTCTTTTGTTACTCGAATTGCAGCAGATGGTAAGGTAGAATTCATTTTCGAAAATATTCAATTGCCTTTTGATGATGCCAATAACGATGGTTACGTGGCTTTTAAGATCAAAACTTTGCCAAGTTTAGTAGTTGGAAATACATTCAGTAATAAAGCCAATATTTATTTTGATTATAACTTCCCAATTGAAACAAACACTGCAACAACGACTATTCAGACGCTTGGTAACAATGATTTTGATTTTGAAGAATACGTTACTTTATATCCAAATCCAACTAAAAATGAATTGAATATCAAAGCAAATAATAGTCTTTCAATTACTTCAGTAAACATCTATAACGCCTTAGGTCAATTGGTTTTAGTAGCAACGAATCCATCAGAAAGGATTGATGTTTCAGGTTTAAAAAAAGGAAGTTATTTTGTAAAAGTAATTTCAGAGAAAGGAACTTCTAATAGTAAATTTATAAAAGAATAGTATTTATCTAAAACACTCACAAGTACTAAAAGTTGCTGTAGTACTAACTGGCGAATTATTTCCGTTGGCATCTTTGGCAATTAAATAGATTTGGTATTGTGTGGCTGGAGATAAACCAGAAATTGTTGCATTGGTTGAGGTTGCGGAAGTTGAAAAAACACCATTTACGTAAATATCATAACCTACAACACCAACATTATCAGTGGAGTTGGACCAATTAATTGTGATGGATGTTCCAGTTACATTAGAATGTGTAATATTTCTTGGATTTGTTGGAGGTGAAGTGTCGGGAATTGGTAGTGTTGTGGCACTAATTGGTGTACTTCCACCTGAGCTATTTCCTGTAGCATCTTTCGCTATAATACTCAACCAATAGCTGGTATTGCTAGCTAAACCACTTAGGATAATTGTATTAGTTGTAGTTGTTGCATAAAGCGCTCCATTTAAATACACATCATAAGCAGTAACACCAATATTATCGGTTGATGAATTCCAACTCAAAGTCAAACCTGAGAATGAAATATCTGATGCAACTACATTCGTTGGAGTAGTTGGAGCTTGATTGTCTGTTAGGCTTCCCCAAATTAACCCAACATATTCGGGATGATCGATGAAAGGATTTCGATTGTTTTGACGTAAATAAATGGCATTATTTCGAGTAATTTCTCTTGGACTCACAGGATCTTGATTGTGCCAAGTAACTAACAAATTCAAAAACGGAGTGGCGAAAACTTGATTACTTGTTCCGTTAAACATTGGGAAAGACCCATAATTGGCAACAAGATTTTCATAACGCGTGGCGAAATAAAAATACATGCGAGCAACATCACCTTTGAATTCGTCAATGGGTTCAAAAACAGTTCCTGTATAACCCACAACTGCACTTGTTCCTCTTTTACTTCCATTTTGTGATGTCCAAGTGGCAGTAGCAACATTTCCGTGTGGATGATTAGACCGCATACCATTAACATAACCGTCAGCTGGAATTACAAAATGAGCGTCTTCATACATTGGCGAAGCCGATCCAAAAACCGATTGAGGGATAATATGTTCGCGATTGTAACAACTTCCTTCGACTACATAAACACCACATTGACTAGTATTGTACTGGTATACATAAGGATCACTCGTTGTTGGTCTTTCTGAATAAATATCAAGAATTGAATTGTCATTTTCGTAAAACAAATCCCGATCAGAAGTCGAGTACGTTATCCAAAGACCAGCATAAGTGTTGTTTGTGTGGCCTTTAATTTTGTTGAAAAGCTGTGTTTTTAATGTATATCCTGTCCCAGTAGCTGTGTTGTAATAACCAGCTGGAATTTGGGCATACGAGATTATCGACAACAAAAGTGTCGCAAATAGTAGGTTGATTTTCAATTTAAAAATAGTTCAGTCGAGGCAAATGTATATAATTCTATATAGGATTCTATTTTTTTTTAATTAAAATTGATAAAACAGAAATACAATTCTTACAGAAACAAAAAAGCTTCCTTGTTGGAAGCTCTTTAATTAGTTGATAATTATTTTCTTTGTCAACGATTCTCCTGATGAGTTCACTTTGATTAAGTAAATTCCCGATTGCAAGTGATTGATTTCTAAAAGATCACTATTACCTAATTTTTCAAATACTTTTTGACCAACAGCCGAAAATATTCCTACATCAAAAATCATTGTTCTATCCGTTAATTGAATCATAAATGTCCCATTTGAAGGATTTGGATACAATTTGAAATCTAAAGAAATGGCTTGTTCTTCAATAACTCGATTTCCAATTCCATTGCATGTGTCTAACGAATACACTGTCCAATCGGTTGCTTTGTTAAACGTGGCATTAGGAACAGCAACTGTAGTATTTCTTCGTAAGGTTTCATCCGCAGAAAAATTGGCTGTTCCACCATTAAAAGTTCCGATAATGTCAATTAAAACTCCGTTTTTGAATAATCCAACAGCGTCATTTCCATTAAATGTCAATTCGCTTCCAGCACTCGAATAATTGGCTGAAGCCACAGGATAGCAAGCGCTACTAGTACTGCTATGAACCATAACGTATTTGGCTCCATTGGCTAATGTTCCCGATAATGTAATTCCAGTACTCCATGCGCCAGCACCATTGGTTTGTTTTTTAACAACATAACTCGAAAGTGCCACAGAACTTCCTGTGCCATTGGCAATTTCTAAAATTTTATTATTGGAAGAACCTTCGATGTATTCTGAAAAATACAAATCGGTAACCAAATTAGTGGCATTTGTGGTGGCATTAATTGTAGTACTGTTGGATGAATTTCCAGCAGCATCTTTGGCTTTTACATAAAATGAATAGGTAGTTCCTGCTGTCAAACCTGTTATTGATGCTGTAGTAGAAGTAACCGAAGTTTTTAATGTTCCATTCATATACACATCATAGCCAGTTACACCAATATTATCAGTTGAAGCCGACCAATTTAATTGCAATGATGAAGCAGTAATAGAAGAAGCAACCAAATTAGTTGGAGCAGTTGGAGCTTGAGTATCGGGAGCTGCTCCACCCCAAATCATACCAACGTATTCAGGATGATCAATAAACGGATTGCGATTCAATTGGCGTGCATAAATTGCATTATTGCGCGCAATTTCACGAGCACTCACAGGATCTTGATTGTGCCATTGAATCAACATCGCCAAAAATCCATTAGTAAAAACCTGATTACTTGTTCCGTTAAACATTGGATAAGTAGTATACGAAGCTACTGTGTTTTCATATCGAGTAGCAAAATAAAAGTACATTCGTGCAATGTCGCCTTTAAAGTCATTTAAAGGTTCAAAAACAGTTCCTGTATAACCAGCAACTGCACTAGTACCTCGTTTACTTCCGTTCAATGAAGTCCAAGTTACTGTTGCCACATTTCCGTGTGGATTATCCGAGCGCATTCCGTTTACATAACCATCTACTGGTGGAATAAAATGCGCATCTGCAACCATTGGAGATGCCGAATTGAACACCGATTGTGGAACAATGTGTTCTCTGTTATAGCAATTTCCTTCAGTAGTGTATGTACCACATTGATTAGTACTATAAGCAAAAATTACCGGATCAGTTCCAGTTGGGTTTTCAGAATAATAATCAAAAATAGTGTTGTCGTTTTCGTACTGATTGTCTCTGTCAGAAGTAGCGTATGTGGTCCACAAACCAGCATAACCTTTGTTGGTATGACCTTTAATTTTGTTGTACAACTGTGTTTTGAGTGTGTAACCTGTTCCAGTTGCGGTGTTGTAATATCCAGCCGGAATTTGAGCACGAGTGAAAATCGACAGCAATAGTGCTGTAATTAGTAAATTTGTTTTCATAGTTAAAATGGGTTAATAGTCAAGCTAAAAGTAGGAAAGACTATTTACTTTTTAACCAAAAGAATGAGAAGTAATTAACAAAAAATGGTTGCCATTTTGTTAATTACGTCAAAGTAATGTAAACAAATTATTCTACAAATTGATAAGCACCTAAATCGGGAGAAACTGCGCGACTTAGATTTACAATATCATTAAAAGTACTAAACGCAGGATCAACTGCCAATTCTAAATTTGCAGACAACCACATTTTGTTTTTGTTTGCATTTTCAAACTTAGGATTGTAAAGTTGTGAATTGGTGGCGAGGTAAATATTGTTGTAATGTGTAGGATCTGTGGTGAAAAAGTACATATCGTTATTCGTAAATTGATTGTTAATGTTATTGAACTTAATAATACAATTATTGAATTTGTAAAAGAAATTTGAAGGTACATCAGTCTTTTTATCGAGAATCATTTCAACTTGATTACTTCCATAAATGATACAATTATTAAAATTGGCAGCATTCAAATCGCTGATGTAGCGAGTGCTAATCGTTTCGTAATAATTGCTCAACAATACAGCCACTTGTTTGGAACTATTCCAATCATTATTGAAGGTACAATGAGTAAAATTATAAGTTCCGCCATAAGTACAAGCCAAAGTTGCTTGACCACAATAATTACCAACCACATTTTGACCAGTAAGTGTCGCTTTTCGTGCTAAAATACCAACATTAGAGCAATTGTAAATTTGAGAATCTTTGATGGTTAGTTTTGGTACGGCAGTATCTTCTCCAGTAGCAATATTTTGCAATAAAATTCCAACTGTAGCATTTTTTATAGTCAAGTGATTGATTTCGTTTTCGGTACTAGTTGACAAAACCATTACAGTTCCCCACTGACCAGGAACATCTGAAAATTGTGGTTCTAATCGATCACCTTCAAAAATAACTTCATTCGTGTTGTTTTCAGGATCATTATCCGTTTGCGAACCATTCACTTTTATGATGGCATTTTTGCCTACAACCAAACCTGAATTGGCGTGAAAATGTACTCTGGCGCCAGCATTAACAGTAAGTGTTTTTCCATCGGGAACGTAGGCATAACCGTAAATTACATAAGGTTTTTCATTGGTCCAAATTAACTCATTACCGTTAACAGGATCGGTTTCTGAAAGATTACTACCAGCAAAAATGGCTGCTTCACCTTCGTCATCTACACCCAAATTAATTCCTTCGTATAAAAAGTTATTGGGTGAACCTGTTCGTTCAGGATAAATAAAGTAAGCATCCTGAATTAAAGTTACCAAATCAACATTTTGTGGATCTCCAGCTATATTGGTGAATTCAATTTTATCAGTATATAAAAAATCTGTTGGATTAGCGTTCGCAATGTTGGCAGTAACTTCAATAAACACATACAAACTGTCTTTGGCTAAAAGCTCTACGTTATTAAAAATTTTCCCATCGCCAACACCATTTCCATCCGCATCTTCTCCAGTCATTCCATCAACCATGATACGGTATTTTGAAGCATTACCTTTTCCTAATTTGATTTGAGGAATGGAAATGTCTTTATCACTTCGGTTGTAAACTTTTAAACGATAAGTGCTTGATCCAATATCAGTAAAAACAGTGTCCAAATAAACGGTTGTTTTTGAAAATTCCAAACCACCTGTACTAGATTCAAATTCAAAATCATTACGACATGAAGTCAATGAAATAGCAAAAAGTACAAGCAATAATGATAAATAACGCATAAGTAATCAATTTTGGTAAAAGTAGTTATTTAATTTAAAAATTAAAATCAACAGTTAAAATTTTAATCAAAACGTTTTTTTTACAGTAATCGTACTTTTTAGACATCTTTTTTTGCTTTTCTTTTCTCTTTTCTCTTTGCACCAATTATCTTTACATCAAATTTATAATTATGTCTTTCGATAGAGAAAAAATGCTCGAATTGTGCGCTTCATGGTCCAAAAACACGTTAATGGAAACCTTAGAAATCAAGTTTATTGACGCTGGCGAAGATTTTCTTAAAGCTACAATGCCTGTTAATCCAAGAGTGCATCAACCTATGGGATTATTGCACGGTGGCGCAAGTGTTGCATTAGCAGAAAGCGTTGGAAGCGCAGCTTCGATAATGTTTGTCAATCCCGAAAGACAAGAAGTTCGCGGTATTGAAATTTCAGCCAATCATTTGAAAAGTAAACGCGAAGGTTTGGTCACAGCAACAGCCAAAATCATTCACAAAGGAGCAAGTATTCACCTTTGGGAAATCCGAATTGTGGATGAAAACGAAAAACTGATATCGCTTTGCAAACTCACTAACATGATTTTACCTCGTCGCTAATGAATTGGTTTGAAACTGCCCAAAATCATATTGCATCAAAACTGCCTTTTGCGTTGTTTTGTAAACCGAATTCACACAAAATTATTAGTGTTTTTCAAAAGAACGACCAATTATTTGTGTTAAATGATTTTACAGAAAATGGTTTTGCATTTGTTTCTTTTGATGGAAATCAAAAAATCTATTTACCATTGCTGGAATGCAATGTGATTGTTGATACTTTGGTTGACACTGATTTTCATCTTTCGAAAGAGCCAAACAATGAAATTGACCCCAATGCTAAAATTAATTTTGAAAATTTAGTTGAAAAAGGAGTTCAAGCCATACACAACAACGAATTCAGAAAAGTTGTTTTATCAAGAAAAGAAGTAGTTGAAACAAGTTTGGACGCGATTCGTATTTTTAAATCGTTATTGTTTCATTATAAAACGGCTTTTAATTACTGTTTTTATCATCCAAAAGTGGGTCTTTGGATAGGAGCAACGCCCGAACAATTCATCAAAATTGAAAATACAACTTTGCACACTGTTGCTTTGGCTGGAACGCAATTATTTGACAATGAGTTGGTTTGGGAAAGTAAAGAAAAAGAAGAACAACAATTGGTCACTGAATTTATAGCTGAGAATTTAAATCTATTTTCTGAAAAAGTCTCAGTTTCTAAACCCAAAACCATTCAAGCTGGAAATTTAGCACATTTAAAAACGGATATTGAAGCTATAATTGACCAAAATGATTTGGGCGAAATTATTCAAAAGTTGCATCCAACGCCAGCTGTTTGTGGTTTGCCAAAAGAACCAGCGATGAAGTTTATAAATGAAAATGAAAATTACGACCGCGAGTTTTACACTGGATTTCTAGGCGAGTTGAATGTTGATTTTACCACGTATAAGACAACCAATTCCGATTTATTTGTTAATTTGCGTTGCATGAAATTGGAAGATCAATTGGCATCGGTTTATGTTGGTTGTGGAATCACAAAAGACAGCCAGCCTGAAAAAGAGTTTTGGGAAACGGTAAATAAATCGATGACAATTAAGAAGCGCTTAGTATGATTGAAATAAGAGAAGCTGTCAAAAAAGATTTAGAAGCCATCATGGAAGTCCGATTTTCTGTTACTGAAAATGTGCTTTCAAACCCTGAACTTGTTACTATTGACGATTGTGATGCGTACATTTTTAGTAGAGGAAAGGGTTGGGTTGCCGTTGAAAATGATAAAGTAGTTGGTTTTTCAATAGTAGATTTAGTTGAAAATAATATTTGGGCTTTGTTCGTTCATCCTAATTTTGCTGAAAAAGGAATTGGTAGAAAATTACACAATGTAATGCTCGATTGGTATTTTACGCAAACAACCCAAACGGTTTGGCTTGGAACCGATCCAGGAACAAGAGCCGAAACATTTTATAGAAAATCAGGTTGGCAGCATGTTGGGATGTACGGTAACGAATACAAATTTGAAATGACTTTTGAACGTTGGTGTCAACAAAAATAAAGAATATGAAATTAGATATTTTAGCTTTCGGAGCACATCCAGATGATGTAGAATTAGGTTGTAGTGGCACAATTGCCAAAGAAATTTCACTCGGTAAAAAAGTGGGAATTATCGATTTAACGCGTGGCGAATTAGGAACACGAGGTTCGGTTGAAATACGCAATGCCGAATCAGCCAAAGCATCTGCAATTTTGGGTATTTCGGCCCGTGAAAATTTGGATATGCGCGACGGTTTTTTTATCAATGATGAAGCACATCAAATGAAAATCATTCAAATGATTCGCAAATACCAACCCGAAATAGTGCTTTGCAACGCAATTGAAGATCGTCACATTGACCACGGAAAAGGAAGTAAATTGGTTTCTGATGCCTGTTTTTTATCGGGTTTACGAAAAATTGAAACGAGTTTGAATGGCGAAAATCAAAACGCTTGGCGACCAAAAGTGGTTTATCATTACATTCAATGGAACAACCTCGAACCTGATTTTGTGGTTGATATTTCAGGTTTTATTGATATTAAAATGGATTCTATTTTGGCGTATAGTTCACAATTTTACAACCCGAATACGAATGAACCTGAGTCGCCCATTAGTTCCAAAAACTTTTTGGATAGTGTGAAATACCGTGCTCAAGATTTGGGTCGAATTATTGGAACAGAATTTGCTGAAGGATTCACGGTTGAAAGGTATTTGGCTGTCAATAGCTTAAGCAATTTGCTGTAATTTTTTAACTATTTTCTTTGCAGAAGAAAAGAATTACAATATATTTGCAACCTCAAAATAAATGGTGATTGTAGCTCAGTTGGTTAGAGCGTCGGATTGTGGTTCCGAAGGTCGCGGGTTCGAGACCCGTCTTTCACCCTAAATTTTCAACCATCCGTTACAGCGGGTGGTTTTTTTATTATTTTTGTTTTGAAATTTTAATCCGATGAAAAAAATACTTCTTTTTTTACTCTTTATTCCTTTGTTTTCTCAGGCTCAAATTGAGAAAACCATCAAATTAAAATTGGCAGTTATGCAAAATTTTATAGCAAAAGGAGAAGAAGGACTGACGATGTTTTGGCAAACTAAAGGGAAAATCACTTTTGGAATTGTCAATTATACGGAAGAGCAAAATCCTATTTTTAAAGAATTATTCATTCAGCAATACAAAGAATTGGAAACCATTTATATGAAAATGATTTCATCTGAGGATTCAAAAGATACCGATTTGTTTGTTAAAACACTCATTCGACAAGAAGATGATTACAGAAAATTATTGACTCCAGAACAATTAAAAAAATATTCACACCAATTGGCCGAGTTTGAAAAGAGCAACGCTCAAGCGCACGATTCGTATTCGTCGCTTTTTTTCTCCGATAATTTATTAAAAGAATTTAAAGCCAGTTTTCAATACAAAAAAAAAACTCCTAATTAAAGGAGTTTTTTTATTATTCGTCTTTTTTGTCAACAACCAAACGCTTGTCTCTGTTGGCAATTTCCCACGCAAAAGCAAAAGCGAGTTGCGTTCGTTTGGCAAGAGCATCAAATTCAATTTTATCTACTTCATCGGTCGCTTTGTGGTAATCAGCATGAACGCCACTAAATAAAAACACCGACGGAATTCCGTTTTTAGCAAAATTATAGTGATCTGATCGGTAGTAAAAACGATTCGGATCTTTTTTGTCGTTGTATTTGTAATCTAAAGCAATGTTGATGTACTTTTTATTGGCTTCCTCACACAAATTGTACAAATCAGTAGAAAGGTAATCGGAACCAATTAAGTACACATATTTGCTGTCCTCTTTATGTAAATCGTCGTGGCGACCAATCATGTCAATATTCACGTCGGCGATTGTATTTTTTAACGGAAATAGCGGATTTTCAGTGTAATAACGAGAACCATGCAATCCGTATTCTTCTCCAGTTACATGTAAAATCAAAACCGAACGCTTAGGGCGAAAGCCATCATTTTTTGCCATTTGAAATGCTTGTGCAATTTCAAGTAATGCTACTGTTCCTGAACCATCATCATCCGCGCCGTTGTATACTTCATCATTTTTAATTCCAACATGATCGTAATGTGCCGAAACTACTACAATTTCATTTGGATACTCGCTTCCTTCAATAAAAGCCCAAATGTTTTCTGAGTCATTTAGCTTTGGACTAAAGCCTTTTTTCATGAATTCAGAAGGCACTTTTTGGTAATAATCGTTTGCGCCTTTAGGAAACGGAATACCATTGTCTTGGTAATGCTTAATTAAATAACGACCTGCTTTTTTTTGACCTTCACTTCCTGTGTTTCTGCCTTCCATTTCGTCAGAGGCAACTATAGATAAGTGCGTTCGAAGCTCTTCAGCAGTAATTGAATTGATGTATTTAGGAACATCAGGTACTGCTGTAGTGGTTTTTTGGTTACTTGAACAATTCACTAATGTAACTGAAAGCAACACTAATATTAAAATCTTTTTCATGAGCAATTTAATGTAAGTTGACAAAGGTATATATAAAGAATAACGTTAAAATAATTGAAAATAATATGAAATTGATAAAAAATAATAGTATACTTTTTATAAACGATACGATTCTAGTTTCTCCATAAAATCGATGATGCGCTGGAAAGAAATAATAAATCATCCAAATATAACCAACAAAATTCATTATAAATTTGACTATTGTAATAATGGTATTATCTCCCAAATCTAATAAGGTATTCAAAAGAAATAATACTAAACCTAAAAGAAGTAGGAAGGAAAAATAGTGTAAAGTAAATATTCCGTGGTCAAAGTAGTACCAACGTTTTTTATTGTGAAATAACCATAAAATTAAGGCAAATAATGGCATATAAATAAAAAGCGTTTTTGGAAAATTATGCTCGGCTTCCTCCACAAATTTCTCTTTTATCTCATCGCTAGTGTATTTGTCGTTGATGGCAATGGTTTTTTTATTCAACCAATATTCCAAACGATTGATTTCGTCAGGATTGGCTTTTCGAATAGAATCCATTTGTTCAATAGAATGATAACCAAAATTGAAAGAATCGTCGTAATTTTGATTCTCTTTGGCTTCTTTAATAAATTTTTTCAACGAATCAGCTTCAGTTTCTGAAAAAACGCCTTGTTTTTTGAGTTCATCAATTTTACGCTGTTGTTCCAAAATGGCTCCCTTGGCGTCAGTATTAACTTCTTGGGTTGTTTTTTCTTCTTTGACTTTGACAATTTCTGATTCTCCATCCGTATCCGGGATCACTGCAATTAGAAAAAATGTAACAAAACTGATAAAAATATACAATCGAACAGGAGCAAGGTACGACAATCGTTTGCCTGAAAGATATTCTTTAGTTAATGATGCTGGCTTGAATAAAAGATTTCGAATGGTTTTCCAAAAAGCATTTTCATAATGTGTTAAATCTTCAAAAAAATGAATAAACAAATGATGAAATGTTTTGCGTGTATCGGTGTTTTCTTGACCGCAATTCGGACAAAAACGTTGGTCTACAACAGCATTACAATTCAAACACGTTTTATCTTTACGCAATGGATTTTTATGAGACATAAGTAAGAATGCAATTTTATGGTGTAAATCTATTAAAAAAATTATTATTATCTTTGTTTAAGAACATTACAAATCAAAATAATAGTATGCAATCAAAAGCAATCACTCCCGATCAATATATTGACGAATTACCTGAAGATCGTAAACCAGTAATGCAACAATTACGTAAAGTTGTTGTAGCTAATTTGCCAAAAGGATTTAAGGAAGTTATGGGTTACGGAATGTTGGGTTATGTTGTGCCTCACGAAACTTATCCCAAAGGTTACCATTGCAATCCTAAAGATCCATTGCCTTTTTTTGCAATGGCTTCGCAAAAGAATTCAATTAACATTTACCATATGGCAGTTTATGCTGATAAAAATCTGTACGATTGGTTTGTTGCTGAATATCCAAAACACTGCAAATCCAAGTTGGATATGGGAAAAAGTTGTGTGCGTTTCAAAAAAATGGACGACATTCCTTATGACTTGATAGGCGAATTATGTGCTAAAGTTACCGTTGATCAATGGATTGAAATGTATGAAAGTGCATTGAAAAAATAATAACACTTTTAATAGAATTTATTTTGAAAATAATATGATGAAAGTCGAAAATGTATAATTTCTAATTGTAGTTATGTAAAAAGACAAAGCTTTTAGTTTTGTCTTTTTTTATGATTTTAATTCATTTTTTTTCTCGAATTTTACCAATCTAAAAGCATTAGAATTAATGAAAGATTTACTCAAGCAAACCTACGGTTATATTTTTGAAGACAAATTAATGGATGAAATTGCCCAAGTTTCGCTATTACGCGATTTTAAAGAAGGCGACGTGCTAATTGACTTTGGCGATTACATCAAAAAAATGCCTTTGCTAATTACAGGTGCGATTAAAATTTTGAGAGAAGATTTTGACGAAGGCGAACTCTTACTTTATTTTATTGAAAAAGGGGATACTTGCGCTATGTCTATGGCTTGTTGCATGGGCGATACCAAAAGTGAAATCAGAGCAGTTGCTGAAACGAGTGGTCAAGTCATTATGATTCCTGTTGCCAATATGGAAGAATGGTTAGGAAAATACAAATCATGGCGTAATTATGTATTTAATAGCTATAACAATCGTTTGAAAGAAATGTTATCTGCTATTGATAACCTTGCTTTCATGAACATGGACGAACGTTTGTTGAACTACTTGTTTGACAAAGCCAAAATCAATAATTCTAAAGAAATACACAATACACACCAAGAAATTGCATACGATTTACATACATCGAGAGTGGTGGTTTCACGTTTGCTAAAAGCCTTAGAAAACGAAGGCCGAATTCGACTCCATCGTGCTTCGATTGAAATATTGACACGTAAGTAACAAAAGTTACTCTATTTAAATTGTGATAGTATCATCTTCGTACGTAAAAAAACAACATGGAATTTTCTCATCTAATAGGTTATATATTGTCGGTTTTTGTTGGAATTACTTTAGGGTTAATTGGCAGCGGTGGCTCCATTTTATCTGTTCCAATTTTGACTTATGTAATGGGAGTTGAACCCGTTTTGGCAACCGCCTATTCATTATTTGTTGTGGGTACAACTGCTTTGTTTGGTGGTATTCAAAAAGCAAAACAAAAATTGGTCGATTTTAAAAAAGTAGTTTTGTTTGGAATACCTACTTTAATTGCTGTATTTCTGACTCGTAAGATTATTGTACCTGCTATACCAGAAATTGTTTTATCAACTTCCAATTTCACTCTGCATAAATCGGTTTTAATCATGGTTGTTTTTGCCATTGTAATGATAACAGCATCGGTACGAATGATTAAACCACTAAAAAACACCAACGTTATTGACGACCAAAAAACAAACTATTTGGCCATTTTTGCACAAGGCCTTTTTATTGGATTGGTTGCTGGTTTTGTTGGAGCTGGTGGCGGTTTTTTGATCATTCCTGCGCTATTGTTTTTGGCCAAAACACCTATGAAAATGGCTGTTGGAACTTCTCTTTTTATTGTTTCAGTTCAATCGTTAATAGGTTTTATGGGCGATATTCGAAGCGATCAACCAATCGATTGGAATTTGATTCTAACATTTACAGCAAGTTCTGTCATAGGAATTTTTATTGGAAGTTGGCTTTCGAAAAAAATAGAAGGCGAGAAACTCAAAACTGCTTTTGGTTGGTTTGTACTTATGATGGGAATTTACATTATTACCAATGAAATTTTCTTGAAATAGTTAGCTATACTCAGTACTTGTGTAACTTTTGATACATTTTTCTTCTTTTCAGATGTTTACTTTTACTTCACTATAAAACTGATATTTATCATTTTATGGTAAAAAAGCGAGTAGTAATTTTGAAAAAATAAAAAGATGAAATTAGAGCAAATTTATACAGGATGTATTGCAGAAGCAGCGTATTACATTACTTCAAATGGTGAGGCAGCAATTGTTGATCCATTACGAGAAACACAGCCTTACTTAGAACGTTTGGAACGCGATGGTGTACAACTAAAATACATTTTTGAAACGCATTTTCATGCCGATTTTGTTTCGGGTCACGTTGATTTGGCTAAGAAAACTGGCGCAACAATTGTTTACGGACCAACTACAATGCCAACTGGTTTTGAAAAATACGTAGCCACGGATGGTGAAATTTTTGAAATAGGCGGAATCAAAATCAAAGCCATTCATACGCCAGGTCATACTATGGAAAGCACTTGCTACTTAGTGATTGACGAAGCAGGAAAAGAACACGGATTGATTTCAGGTGATACTTTGTTTATTGGTGACGTCGGTCGCCCTGACTTAGCACAACACGTTATTGCCGATTTAACGCAAGACAAACTTGCGCGCCATTTGTACCATTCGCTTCGAAATAAAATTATGCCTCTGTCAGACGATTTAATTGTGTATCCCAATCACGGTGCTGGTAGCGCTTGTGGTAAAAACATGAGTAAAGAAACTACTGATACTCTAGGCAACCAAAAGAAAACCAATTACGCATTGAACCCTGAGTTGACTGAAGATCAGTTTGTAGATGCAATTTTAACTGGTTTAACAGCGCCTCCACAATATTTCCCTAAAAATGTATTGATGAATATTCAAGGTTATGCTTCTTTGGATTCCATTATGGAAAAAGGTCAAAAAGCCTATGATGTCACTGCATTTGAAGTTGTAGCAAACGAAACTAGGGCTTTGATTTTAGATACAAGAGCTCCAGAAATTTTTGCTAAAGGCTTCATTCCAAATAGTATTAATATCGGAATTGACGGAAGTTTTGCAATGTGGGTTGGAGAGTTGATTCTTGATATTAAACAAGAAATTCTTATTGTTGCAGAAAACAAAGAAAAAGTAGAAGAAACAATCGTTCGTTTGTCTCGAGTAGGTTACGATAATGCGATAGGTTATTTAGAAGGTGGATTTGAAGCCTGGAAAAATACGGGAAAAGAAATAGACATTGTGAATAGAATCACAGCAGAGCAACTCGAAAAACATTACAAAGAAGATCAATTGGTTATCATTGATGTTAGAAAAGTAAGCGAATTCCAATCGGAACATTTGATTGACGCAATTAATATTCCATTGAATGTAATGAACAATCGACTTTCTGAATTTCCAAAAGACAAAGCATTCATTTTACATTGCGCTGGCGGTTATAGAAGTATGATTGCTGCTTCCATGTTAAAACAAAGAGGATATGATAATTTCGTAGATGTTATTGGCGGATTTAGTGCTATTAAAAACACGTCAATGCCAAAAACTGACTACGTTTGCCCGACTACATTGTTGTAAAACAGTGTGATTTAGTTTATTTTGGGAAAAGCACCTAATTCATGTAGGTGCTTTTTTATTTGTTAAATTGTAACAAAAGTTACCCAGTTTTTTGTCAATACTGATTATTTTTACGGAAATAAATTAAGTTTAGGTATGAAAATAGAACAAATTTACACTGGTTGTTTGGCGCAAGGAGCCTATTATATTGAAAGTAATGGAGAAGTTGCAATTATCGATCCGTTGCGAGAAGTGCAGCAATATGTGGACAAAGCCAATGCCAATAATGCCAAAATAAAATACATTTTTGAAACTCATTTTCATGCCGATTTTGTGAGCGGTCACGTTACTTTAGCCGAAAAAACGGGAGCGCCAATTATATACGGACCCTATGCGAATCCTTCTTTTGAAGCGCATGTAGCAAAAGATGGCGAAGTATTTCAATTGGGTGAAATTACCATTACTTGTTTGCACACTCCTGGTCACACCATGGAAAGCTCGTGCTATTTATTAAAGGATAAAGACGGGAATGATTATGCGCTTTTTAGTGGTGACACCTTGTTTTTAGGTGATGTTGGTCGACCCGATTTAGCCCAAAAAGCTGCTGATATGACGCAAGAGCAGTTGGCTGGAATTTTATTTGATAGTTTGCGTACTAAAGTAATGACGTTGGCTGATGAGGTAATTGTATATCCTGCTCATGGTGCTGGAAGTGCTTGTGGTAAAAACTTAAGTAAAGAAACTGTAGGAAGTATTGGTGATCAAAAAGCAACTAATTACGCGCTTCGTGCCGATATGACAAGAGATGAATTCATCAAAGAAGTAACCGATGGTTTATTGCCTCCGCCTGCTTATTTTCCTATGAATGTGAAGTTGAATAAAGAAGGTTATGAAAATGTAGAAGATATCATTTCAGAAGCTAAAGCTTACGATTCTAAAACCTTTGAATTCATTGCCAATGAAACCGATGCCCTAATTTTAGATGTACGCCACCAAGATGAATATTCTAAAGGTCACATTCCGAAATCTATTTTTATTGGGATAGACGGACAATTTGCACCATGGGTTGGAGCATTAATTTTAGATTATAAACAGCCAATTTTATTAGTCACCCCTGAAGGTAGAGAAGAGGAAACCATTACTCGTTTGTCGCGCGTAGGTTATGATAACACATTGGGTTATTTGGATGGTGGATTTGAAGCATGGAAAAAAGCAGGATTAGAATACGATACCATTATTGGTATAACTGCTAGTGAATTGGAAACCAAGATGCAAGAAGATGTTACTGTATTTGATGTTCGTAAACCAGGTGAATATCAGTCAGAACATATTGAAAATGTAGCGTCAACTCCTTTAGACTTTTTGAATGATCATTTAGCAGAATTTCCAAAAGAGGATAATTTTTACATTCACTGTGCGGGTGGATATCGCTCTGTAATTGCTGCATCAATCTTAAAAGCGCGCGGATTTCACAATGTTGTTGATGTCAAAGGAGGCTACGCTGCTATCAAAGAAACAGGTATCAAAAGAACGAATTATGTTTGTCCTTCAACCTTAAAATAATGAAACGATTATTATTGACCAATTGGCATTTTATGCGCTTTTTGCGTGTGGGTTTGGCGGTGTTTTTGTTTGCTCAAGCCTACATCACTCACGAATGGTTTTTTATTGCATTTGGACTTTTCTTTTTGTTTCAAGCAATTTTTAACTTGGGTTGCGGACCCAATGGTTGCAGTGTAAATTACGATAAAAAGAAGTAATCATGAATAGTACTTTTCAAGATATTATCAATTCTGAAACACCAGTGCTAATCGATTTTTATGCTACTTGGTGTGGGCCTTGTCAGATGCTGGGGCCGATTTTAAAACAAGTGAAAGACAGTCTTGGTGAACGCGTTTCGATTATCAAAGTTGACGTTGATAAAAATCAAGAGTTGGCGTCGATTCAGCAAGTACGAGGAGTTCCAACGATGATGTTGTTTCAAAACGGACAGCAATTGTGGCGTCAATCGGGAGTTTTGTCCAAAGAAGAAATCATTCAGGTCATTTTAGATAAAAGCAACTAATGTCAAAAAAAGCAATTATAATTACTTCAATCGGAGTTGTAGTTGGTGCAATAGCAGGTTACGCATATTATTTTTATGTTGGTTGTGCTAGTGGTACTTGCGCAATCACCTCAAAACCAATCAATAGTACTTTGTATGGGAGTTTGATGGGTGGATTGTTATTCAATTTATTTGTGAAAGAGAAAAAGTAATGTTAAAATTGACGCTTAAAATAATCAACCTACCTTTTTTTTTATACTTTTGAAACACAATAAAAGAAATTTATAACTAAAAATAAAATAAAATGAAAAAAGTAGTATCGATGTTAGCTGTTGTAGCTTTTTTATTTACAATGAATGTTAACGCACAAGAGCCTAAAAAAGCAAAAAAATCAAAAGCAAAAACTGAAAAGTATTCAACCACAGCTGATGCTTCTACTACTCCAGCGACAACTGAAAAGAAAGGATGTTCAGATGCTAGTGCAAAATCATGCTCTTCTTCTGGAAAAAAATCATGTTGCTCAGCTAAAAAAGAAGAAGCTAAATCATAATTTAGTTTTCAAACAATAAAAATAAGTGCTCGAGTTTCTCGGGCATTTTTTTTATAGAATTAGGGTATTTGTGCAATAAATTGTTAATAATATTAGTTATTAGGTTATTAGGTAATGGTTAGTTTGCCTAAATTTGAATTAAAATTGCCTCTTTTTTAGTTTCTAGTAATAGAAATTACCTACTGTTATGAAAAGAAAGTTAGCTTACCTTCTTCTGCTATTTGTAGTATCAGTGCAGACTGTATTTGGGTTTACTTTTACAGCAACCCCAACACCCGAATCTTGCGCTGGAAATGGTACGATATCATTCTCAGCATTCAATACAGATCCCAATGGAACGATTGTTTATGTAGTGTATAAATTGCCCGAATTAACAATTCCATACGCTACAATTACTGGAAATAACATCAGTGGATTGTCTGCGGGTAATTACCGAATTATCGCACGAGAAACTGTCGGATCAGTAACAACAACGCAACAACAAGATGTAGTAATTAATAGTACAATTGTACCTCTAGTTTACAATGTTCAAAGTTTAAATCAAGCTTGTTCAAATACTAGTAATATTTCTGTTAATACAACTTCTGGAACTGCTGTTACTTACGAAATATTTTCAGGACCAATGTTATTTCCTCCTCAAGCAAGTAACACATTTGTAGGATTGCCGGTTGGAGTATATAAAATTAGAGTTTTTGATAATTGTGGAATTGGCGTTGTACAAACCTTTACGGTAAGTCAAAATACAGCAGGAATAACTATTGGCGCCCCCACTTTTTCTGATACAGTACCACAAAATTGCAATTTAGTAGTCGTTACAAATATATTAACTCCTTCTGCTGGCACTGTATTAGGCTTTCCATTGGCTATTTCATATACCATTCATCCGCCTAATGGTGGCGCTCCAATTAATTTAAATTCGAATATAGTAAATGGCAACCCAATATCGCAAAATGTTTCAATAACAATGCCCAATTATATCAATCAAATTTATAATTATGATATCGCCATAACCGATGCATGTGGGAGTGTTTACACGCAAAATTTTGTTGTTGATAATAATGTGGGTTTAATAAACAACACGGTAATTTTAGATTGTAATCAAAATTTTTTTGAATTAATTGCCTCAAGTTTCACTCCTCCTTACAGTTTAAATTTTACGTCTGCACCAGTTGGTTTTAACCCAAATGCTTTTAACGCCAGTTATCCAGGACCTTATTCACAGGCTACTACGGTGTTTGGAAGTAACAATAATGTAGTGCCATTTGGTAATTATTCGGTTGAAATTGTAGACGGTTGTGGAAGAAGAACGACTCGAACGTTTAGTGTATTACTGAATCCGCCCATTCCTCAAGCTGTTTCCTATAATAATGGATGTTTAACAAATTCAGGAACCATAGTAGTGACTATTCCTTCCTTTGAAATCGTTACGGCATCTGTTGTTGCAGCTCCTTCTAGCTATGGATTTCCGTTGCCTCACGATGTAACGGCTTTAATTGATGTCAATGGCACTTTAACATTAACACCAGTTCCTTTAGGCAATTACACCATAACAATGACCGATAATTGTAATAGTAATTTAGCACCGATAAGCACAGTTGTTCCAGTTTATGTTGATCAAGGTTTAGAAGCTAGAGTGCGACCTGGTTGTGATATAGGTAAAACTGCGCTTCGGGTTTTTAGTAACAACGGAAAACTGCAAACAATTTCTATAACCAGCGCTCCAGCTGCTTTTGGTCAAACTTTGCCCTTTACTGTTTCCAACTTTATTGCTTTTGATGGAATTTTGTATCTAAATGATTTACCAGGAGGAAATTATACTTTTTCGGCTGTTGATGAATGTAATTTTGCGAATACAATTAACGTTGTTGCACCAGGTTATTCCATAACAACGAATTCATTTTCACTTCAACCCAATTGCGGTTCATTTGATATTCCGTTGAACTTTGTTAGCAATGGAACCATAAATGAGTCGTTCTGGTTGCAAAAATTAATTGATGTAAACACAAATACTTGGGGACATCCTGCTACAAACACTGTTTACGCCAATGGTTCTACACCTTCACCAAATGATTCGCTTTTACTTTACAATGGAACGACCAATTTTAATTTGTCTTTTAATGGCACTTTTAGAATTGTAAGAGCGTTCAATTCTTATAATAATGGTATTGCAATAACTGCAGGAGCCTCAATAGATAGTGTGTGTTTAGAGATTTTGAGTCCAACATTGTCCTTTACGCAATCTTTAGATATTTTAGATGCTAATCGGATTCCATGTACCTCAAGTGGAAATTTGGATGTGGTGATAACAGCTGTTGGATTTCCACCTTTGAATTATTCTATCATTGAAAAAGATGGATTGCCTTTTTCTATTATCAATGGAACATCCAATATTTTTTATAACCTCGGACCAGGTTTGTATACTTTTTTAGTAGAAGATTCATGTGGAAATCAAGTGCCTCAAATTTTTGATGTATCAACTTTGATTTCTTTAGTGAATATTACTCAACCTAATGATATTTTGCAATGCCTGAATGTTATAACCAATAATGAAACGTTTGATTTAACTTCACAAAACAGCATCATTTTAGGTTCGCAATCGCCAACAGATTATACTTTGACTTATCATACTTCATTATCAGATGCTCAGTCAAATATAAACACCATAACCAATCTAACCAATTTCAATCCAACTACAAATCCTCAAACTATTTATGCACGTTTGGTTTACAATGCATTATCATCATGTTATGAAGTTCGTTCTTTTGATTTAATTGTTGGACAAATTCCGCAATTTAATTTACAACCCAATTATATCAATTGTACTTCAACTCCGATTGATTTAGATGCTTCAGTACTTAATTTGCCCACCACAACTTATAGTTGGTCTAATGGAGCTACTATACCAACAATTACAGTCTCTCAAATAGGAACCACAAATTATACGGTAACAGCTACCAATTCGTACGGATTAAATGGAAGTTTAACTTGTACTGCATCAGCCAACATAAGTGTCACAATTTCTGCATTACCTCAGATTGATCGAATCGAAACTGTTGATTGGACAGAAAATGAGAATAGCATTACGGTTTATACTAGTAATAATGACGCTTATGAATTTTCATTGGATGGCAACAATTACCAAAGCAGTAATGTTTTTAGCAATTTGCTACCAGGTTTATATACGGTTTATGTAAGAGATTTAAACGGTTGCGGTGTGTTTACACAAGAAGTTTGGCTACTGTATTATGTTAAATTTTTTACTCCAAATGGTGATGGCGCCAATGAACGATGGACGATTAAAAATGCGCATTTTGAACCCGATTTAAAAATAGTTATTTACGATCGTTACGGTAAAATTATGGCCAATTTTGATGCCAATAGTCGAGGTTGGGATGGGACTTACAACAATTTACCCATGTTTGCTACCGATTATTGGTTTGTTGTATACCGACAAGACGGACGCATACATAAAGGTCATTTTTCTCTAAAAAGGTAAATCTTATTTGGATTTTAAATCGTTTTTGTTGGGTCCACCAAAACCTAAATTTAATGATAATAATGAAATCAATGTTCCGCTGTCAACATTGAAAGTAGGTTTAAACGCGCTACCCAATTGATACGAAACTGCTATTTGATCGGTTACCCGATAGCTAAAAGTGCCAATGTATTGAAAATCACTTGAGTTTTCTTTTCGGTACAAAGTGTTGCCAGCTGTGTCTTGTCCTGCATCAATTAATGATTTACTTGATCTTCCGGTAGCTTCAAACTCGATAGTAAATTTCTTAAACTCACCTGCAACCGAAACACCATAGTCAATATTGTGATCAAAAACGACGGAATTAGGAAAATATTTTTCAAAATAGGATTTAAAATAGCGTTCGTATCTTACAGTTGCTGAAGCTTTTAAGAAACTTATTTCTTTAGAAAAATTATAGGAAGGACTCAACCATATGGCGAATTTAGGAACTTCAGAAAATTCAAAATTATTGTCAGGAAAATTGATGTGAACAGCACTTGCAAAATCTATAGCTAAACCTTGTCTGGCAGTAATGTAGGATTTAAACTTATTGTAATTTCCACCAATTGTAGTTCTAGTAATGGTAAGAACAGACTCCATGAATGTATCAAATTGCTCGATATTAAATTCTAAAGCATCAACATCTTCTATTATTTTTTCAGCTATAGTTGTAGCTTCTGTTTTGGATTTAGTTTTAAGTTCTTTGTAAATCACATCAGGCAATATTCTTTGTAATTCAGCGATATAGTCTTCTTTAGAAGCGTTTTCGTTATTGTCATGGTATTTGTCCAACACTTTTCCTATAGAGTTGTTAATTGTCAATTGGTTGTCCAATTCAGTTAAATAACCGTCAATTATCGTTTGATCTTCTTTATTTCCAAAAAAGAGAGAAGTTCGGTAACCTAAGGCTATACTTTTGGTTTCAGTGCTGTCTTGTAAAATAAACTTTTGAGTTGTAGCAATCGAAAAAGAAGAATTTCGAACCAGTTGCATCATTCCCGTTTTTGGATACAAATAATCGTTTAAACTTATTCCTCTATTAACCGCCCAATAAGGCATAAATTCCAATCCAAAATCGTTAGGAATAATACTATTGCCATTGCTATCAGTAAAATTTGAGTACAAAGCTGTTTCAAGAGCACGGTAAGATTTTGGCTTCAGTTGTGCGCTTGGTTGCATTCCCAAAATTGAAGCAGCTGGCGAAGTCGGAGTAGTAAGTGTGTTTAATTTTTCTTGTGAAAATCCTAAAATGCAATAAAAAACACTAGCTACAATGAGTTTTTTTTTCATGATTTAATGAATTTAATTTTCAAAATAATAAAAGGATCTTCCGTTTCCGTTTTTAAATTATCATGATGATGTATTAGTGTATTGTTTACATAAAAATCTACAATTATATTGTCTGCTACAGGAGTAGGATTTTTGACACTACAATATACAGCAGTTTTAGATTTGGTTAGGCTTTTCAATAGCCCTAGACTTTTTTTTCCAGAATCCTCAATTAATAAATCATCAGCGTTTGGTGTTTCAATATTGGTTCGTGCAACATTTCCGTTGGAAATCATTTTTACTTTAAAAACAATTTCCTCATTCTCATTACCAGTGTAGGTCAATTTTTCGTGTCTGTAAATTTTACTCATAATAAAATTGTTTTTTTGTACTATTTAATCAATACAAATATAACTACTATATATTCAATAATTTAGGGTTTTTTCCTAATTCAAGAAAGGTGTTTTTCCTTAGGAATTGTTAACAGACTTGTCAACTAAAAAAGAAAAACCCTTACAATCAGATGATTATAAGGGTTTTCGCGGAGAAAGAGGGATTAACCTATTGTCTTTATGTTGCTGATATACAATGTAGTATATTTTGTTTTTAATTCAAGTACCCCTAATAGTACCCCTCTAAATTATTGTGGTTTATCATCTATGTTGATACTTCAAATTTACAAAAAATACTTCAATTTAAATTTTGTTTTGTGATTAAAATTTGAATAGGTAGTTATTTATTTTATAGACAAGTAAAGTTTGTTTTTTGAACAAGTAAACTTTAAAAACTAACCAATAATAAGACGCTCAACTTGTTCATATTTTAAGCTAGTGTATTGGCAGAACTCCTCGATGCTCACAAGTTCATTTTGGAGCTTATTGAGGTCCTTTCTGATATTTTGCAACATTCGTATGCTTTGCCTGTAACTCTTCCCTGTAATACGTTGTATGTCCTTTGGGTAGATACACAATCTCTTATTTTCAATTTTCATACACTATCTATAGCTTTAACTAGGCTTTGACTTACATGAAAGCCGTATAATCCAATTTTTTGAACAGGATAAAATTAGTAAAAAATCTATTTTGTTTAGAAGCTGCAATTTACTTTTAATTTTTAGGTTCAAAAACGTGTATTTATGTCGATTTCTGCCATTTATGTCACAAAGTGACATATTGTATTGGTGCTACTTTTTTAATTGGTTTAATTGACTAAAATTTGTTCTTGAAATCAATCGATGGATGTTGCAAAAGGATGATGATTGAGGGAAATGATCACTGATTTTAATAATTAAAATTTTGAAGTTATGGCTAGACAGAAAGGCATAATTAAACTAAAAGGTACTATCGGAGATATTACTTTTTACAAAACGCAAGATGGTCACTTGGCGAGAGAAAAAGGCGGCATTGACGCTAGTAGAATTGCCAGTGACCCTGCGTTTCAAAGAACGCGTGAAAATGGTTCGGAGTTCGGCAGAGCTGGGAAAGCCGGAAAGGTTTTGAGAACAGCATTAAGAGCATTGCTTTTAAATTCTGCTGATGGTAGAATGGTTAGTCGTTTGACGCAAGCGATGGTAAAGGTTATTCAGGCGGATTTGGTGAGCGACAGAGGCTTGCGTAACGTGATTGATGGTGAAGCGGAATTGCTTACGGGATTCGAATTTAACATTCGTGGTAAATTAGGAACTAGTTTATTCGCTCCTTTTGTTGCAACAATTGACCGTGTTGCTGGAGAAATAAGTGTTGATTTGGCTTCGTTTATTCCAGTTAATATGATTGCAGCTCCATCAGGAACTACTCATTTTAAAATTATTTCTGCTGGTGCTGAAATTGATTTTGAAGCTGAAACGTTTGTCGAAACGCATTCAGAAACTGCCATTTTACCATGGGATGCCACTGCCACTGCTTTGATAAGCCAAGTAAATGCAGTTACGCCTGCTAGTACAAAACCATTGTTTTTGGCATTAGGTGTTGAATTTTATCAGCAAGTAAATGGAACTATGTATCCGCTTAAAAATGGAGCTTTCAACCCGTTGTCGGTTGTGAAAGTAGATAGCGGTGTGTAATGGTTCTTAAATTGACCAGAACTTATTTCCCTAACGGAACTAACGGAAAACTCGAATGTAAAGGAAAATCCATTTGTTACACAATTGAGTTACCATGGAGAGAAAATGAAACGAGAGTTTCCTGCATTCCGGAAGGGAAATATTTTATTAAAAAACGATACAGCCAAAAATTTCAATGGCATTTGGAGGTTTTGGATGTGAAAAACAGAAGTCTAATTCTGTTTCATCCAGCCAATAATGCTTTGCAAGAATTGAACGGTTGTATTGCTCCAGTAACAAAACTTTCTGGACCAGGATTAGGGTTGATGTCCCGAAAAGCTTTTATAAGTTTAAAATCGATGGTTTATAAAGCTTTGGACAACAAAGAAAGTGTTGAATTGATTGTGAAATCTTAAATAGTTATTTTTATGAATATACTAGAAAGAGCGAAAGCTCCAACTCCGAAATTTTTTAAGATTTTGAGAAGTATTGGATTGGCATTATTGGGTATTAGTGGTTCAATAGTAGCTGCTCCTGTTGTTTTACCTGCAGCAGTAGTTACTGCAGCAGGTTATGTAGCTATTGCAGGTGGTGTAATTTCTGCAATTAGCCAAATAACTGTTGATGATAAAGCCAAGAAAGAAATTGAGAACCTCAGCAAAGCGCGTGATGGAAACTAATATTTCTTTAAAAGCTGGCACTGCATCAGGAACAGTATTAAGTATTTTACCCAATATTCTTTCTGAAGATATTGTAAAAACAATTATCTTAGCAGCGTTGGGAGCAACTGTTAGTTTTACGGTTTCGCTCTCATTAAAATGGTTGACAAAATCTAAAAATAAATAGTCTAGTTTTCGTGTGGTAACCTTTACTGGATTAACTTAAGAAGCCTAGTCGTTAGACCAGGCTTTTTTCATTTATTACAATAGCGGTATAAAATTACTCTTCGCATATCGTTTATGAGATTGATATTCTCATGAAACTGCTTTTCCTTTTGTTCTAGAAGCTTTAGTGCTGCAATATGCTTAACATGTAGCTCGTGCTCTTCCATCATGATTTTTGCTTTTAGAAAAAACTCTTTTTTGAAGTCTGGAAGACGTAAGAATGGAATTACGGAACCACAAAGAAATTGGTGCCAGAATTTTGTTTTCCATAAACTATAAGCAATGAAAAATAAACTTTCGCATTCATCCTCGTTTTGAAAAAGGACAACAAAACTGTTTGTAAATGGCTCTTTTTGGGGCTTTCCGCTATTCATTCCCTTGTTAAGTATAAACAAATGTGGTTTTGTGTAAATCGTTCCTACTCGGTGGGTTTTGATGATGAAATTTAGCATAACATTCGGATTTAAAAATGGGTTAGATTTTCAATTTTCCGCGGATTTTCTCTTGAAATGCAGGTGTCTCTCGCTACGCTCGACCTATAAATTTTTTTCGCCAAATTTTATTTTAAATTGGAAGCGAAGAATATTCATTTCAAAAGAAAAAAAAGAAAAAAAGAAAGCCATTCGTTCAAGTGGAAGGTTTCAAAAAAGCAAGTTTTTTTGAAAAAATACTACCCGAATGGGTGGAGATTTTTTCAAAAACCCGTAGGGCTTGAACTTGCTTTTTTGTAAACCTGGAACTTATCTTTGCTCTCTTTTTTTTTATTTTTTATTTTTTATTTTGATTTCATTTACTAAACATCATCGTATAATCTGAATTTGTTTGAAGGATTGGGTGTTGATTTGGAAGATGGTCGTCTTTGGAAGTGTATCAATTTTTTGTAGATGGATGACTGAGTGTGATGAAAAAGAAAATGTGCTTTATCCATCTGAAAAATTGATACTCTTCCTTCTACTATTTGATTTTTGAGGATGCTTAAATAGTGTTCAGTTTTCAGGATTTAGTATTCAATCGGAATGTTGTTATGGAAATGGGAAGCATCTTCAAAAAACAATGCAAATACTTACCAAGTGCGCAGGCAGTAGCTCAGAGCAAGGGTATCATTTTTTTATTTGCTAATTTGGATGTTTCTGATTGCTTTTATTAATAGCTGATGCCACGAATATTGTTTAGGCTTTAGTGTTTCAATATCAGAAAATTATCCTTTGTAACGGTATGGCATCGGCTATTGTGAAAGCAATTACTTCTTTGCGCTCTGGCAAATAAAAAATTATACTCTTGCTGGCTTTTTTGGTTTTGTGGGTTCTAAAAATGGCTTTAACCTTAGGTAAATCACTAAAAATCTAAGCCATTTTTTGAACTTACAAAACCAATGAAAACACTACCGATTTAACCAGTTAGTTGCTAAAAACAGTTACCGTAAACGTTCTTAAAAGTAAGTATGAGCGTAAAATTTCCTATGAAATACAAGACGTTGTTGAAGACAGTGGCGAAGGGTGGTGTTTTTTGTAGCTGGGTGATGCGATGGGAGCTGCAAAAAATGTTGCCCTGGAGCCACTGGCAAGCGCGTTGGGTGTGGCGGCTTTTTTACATAATGTTATTATAGTGCATCCGTGATTTTCATTAGTAGCAAGGTGTTTCTTTATGCACTATAATGCCACATTATGTAAAGAAGCTTTGGGGAAAAAATTACTGGCATGAGTCGCTTTGCGAACGTGTTTTTGTTCCAAAAACCATGATAGTAATTTTTTTTTGAGCGTTGGAAAAGGAGTGGCATTTGGAATGTAAAACTTCCTTTTACCACTGAAAGAAAATCAATTGTTGTTATAAATGAAATTAGCGAAATGAAGCAAACAAAGATGCGAGTATAGGAATACTTGGACTAGACGAGGATTTTGTGCAGGTGAATGAGATAATTTTCGAACAACTATATAATTTTAATATTATTACCCAGTTTTTCAATTATTTTGTCAGTACCAACTGTGTTTTCAATTGCAATAGCTAATAAATATCTTGGTCTAGACATAGCTACATAAATCATTGTTTGGTTTTCTGTTAATTCTCCATTACATGGAGTTATATCAGCTAACGAAATTGAATGTCTATTTTTGTGTAAGAATAATAATGTGGTATCTAGAGTCATTCCTTTTACTTTATGAATTGTTGATATTGGAAAATTCCATTTCATTTTTTTTTCTAAAAATAAATCAGACATGAGTATTTTGTGGTTTGGACTAAATGATCCTTTTTTTAATTCCAATTCTAAAGGTGAAGTTAGTTCAGAAAAATCAGATAATTTTTCTGTCGTTTTTTTTGTCCATTCTGCAAGTATTATATTGAAATCTGCTATTTCTATTAACAATTTGTTTAGTTTAGCATTTAAATTATAGTCGCCTTTTAATTCTTTAAGTTTTTCTCTTTTTTCTTTATAACTTATTTTTTTATAAGTAATGTCAATAATAATAGACCGAAAATTATCTATAGCAGATTTTATATTACCATTATTTAAATCAGTAATTGAATTAATGATTTTTAACCCTAAAGGATTTTTCCAATAATTATTGTTATTTTGTGAAGTACCAGATAATTTTTCGGATAAATCGATACCTCTTGTAACAACTTGGTTCTCTTTATAACAAATACAAAGTTTATGATATTTATCTAATGCTTCAGTTTCATTACCTTCCTCAAAAGTCAAAACATAAATAGGATGTTCGATATCTGATTGTTTTTTTGCTGAAATAATTTCGTCCTTGGAATTTCTTAAAAGACTATATGTGTCTATTATTTTTTGTGTAGATCGCCAATTATCACTTAAATCTAAACCTTGCCAGTAAGGGTCTGAATATTTAGTTATGAAAACTTTAGGTTTAGCGTTACGCCACATATAAAGAGATTGATAAGGGTCTCCAATAAGTTCAATATTTTCCATGCCATTTTCAATTAATTTATCAAAAATTGAATGTTGAATTTCCGAAGTGTCTTGTGCTTCATCAACCATAATGTAGCTAAATCTCTTTGCTAATGCTATTGTAACTTGAGGATATTTACAAAGTATATTGTATGCTAAAACAGTAGAATCAGAATTTGTCAAAATTCCTTTTTCAAATTGCCATGTTTTAATAGTTTTTGCATAATCATTAAATACATTAATATCAACTTTTAAAGCGTCGGGTATATTACCATTTGAGGTATAATTACCATCTAAATCTTTAACTATTGAGCTTGGTTTATAAATATAAATAAGTGGATTGTTCTCTCGATTTAAATGTTTATGTTTCCTTTTTTTATAGTCCCACAATTCATTAATATGGAAAGAATCTAAATCTGAATTTTTATCTAATATATTCGGACGTTCATATCTCCCTGAAAATAAATAGTAAAAAGGTAATGTGATATAAGTATTTATAAAACTATCTATAGTAGATGTAATATTTGGATAGGATAAAGTTTTTTTAGAAAATTCAATATACTTTTGATTGATTTCATCTTTAGCAACATTTGTAAATGACAGACAAGCAATTCCACCTTTATTTATTGACTTATATTCCTTTTCAACTAGAGTATGTAATTTATATGCAATAGTTGTGGTTTTACCACTTCCTGGACAAGCATTTAGAACCACTTTACCTCTAGCGTTTATATAAGCCTGTCTTTGTGGATTTAAATCTATCATAATTAATTTATTTAGTAAGATGATTAAAAGCCGTTTCAATATAAACCGGAGTTTTTAAATGTAGCTTTGCGTTTACTAAGTCATCTAAAATTGCAATTGAAAAATCTTGTGCAAAATCAGCCTTTCCCGTTATTGTTTTCCAAAATAAAATGGATATTTTTCTTTGTTCTTCTTCAGATAAATCTTCATTAAAATCCTTGTAGTATTTTTCTATTTCTTTGAATTTATTGTTTGCTACATCTTTGATATATTTTACAAAAAAATTGTTTTCGATTTTCGATTTTTTGAATGAAATATTAGCTTGTGCTATTTCAAATTCAAAAGTTTTAAATGAATTACAAATAAAAATATTTTGATTACTGTTTTTTGCCGAATTTAAATTTGGGATTCGAGAATGGATTTTAGATTTATTGATTTTTAAATCTAATTCATTTAATTTTAAATAATCATTTTTAATTAAATTTTTAAAAGAATACTGACTGTCTTTAGATTTTGTGTAATGATCTCCATCAGTTAAGATAGCAATTTTTTTATTTATTCTTTTTTTTGGATTACTTGAACTAAAAAGGTGCAAAAAAGGATAGAATGATGTACCACCAACATTAGCGAATTCGATTCTATAATCTTGTAAATCGAATCCTCTTAATTTGAATAATGTAGGAACTAATAACTCTTCTGAAATACCTTCAGCAAACAAAATTCCTTTCGCAAAAAGCATTTGGCTTTTCGTTACATCTAAGTATCTTTCTAATTGTTTTTTTCTATTAATAAAGTCAATATTTTGAAGCTTTTGATTTTTCACAGTATCCTCAATAATATTTTCTGAAACTCTATCCGTAAAACATTCGTCTAGTTTATACGCAATATCGTCCAAAACAATTAAGTTTTGTAACTGTGCTTTAGATGTCAAAGTAGGAGAATGAGATGTAATAAATATTTGGGTGTTTTCCTTTATATTTTCTTTTATGAAATTAAATAGATTTAATTGTAATTGTGGATGGAGATGTGCTTCAGGTTCTTCTATTAGTAGAGCAAAATGAGTTATTTCATCTTTTTCAATTCTACTACTTGTATCTCCAAGGATTGTTGCTGTATAAATTAAGTTGTTATATCCTAAGCTATTTTGTTGCAACTCTAAACCTTTACCTTCTAAGCTATCTTTATCGAAGGGTAAAAATGGTTTTATAGTGTTAATAAATGGTTCAGCTTTTGGTTCATCTAATCTTAATCCGATTTTATTAGAAACTCCGGTTTTAAATATTGAATCCAAATTGTTGTTAACATCATTTTTAGCCTTAATTACTTCATCTTGCTTTAATAACTCATTGTTTGCTGTTTCAATAATATCTTCAAAATTACTTCTAGTTCCTTTATCTGTGACAGTTCTCATTATTAATTTACCAAAAATATTATTTTTTAAGTTTAATAAGTCTTTTGTGCTATCACGCAAAGCATCTAAATAATAATGTTGAAATAATTCAAAATTTCTATAGTCTGCTTTTTGTCCTTCGACAATTCCTGTAAAATAATCTGCATAAGGTGTTTTACCCTCTCTATATTCATAACTTAATTGAACTCTTGCATAAGTTTTTAAAGGATCTTTATCTATTACAAGAAATTCATAAAAGGCTCCTTGTTGGTAGTGATTTAGATCTTTAAACTCGTAAGACAATTCAATGTTTCCGACTGAGTTGTGTGTTTTGTTGTCAATATAAAAATCTTTGTTTTCAATATATATATCTTTTCTCTGTTTTGAAAAATTATATAGTATTCTTATAGCATCAATCAAAGCAGACTTACAGCTCCCATTTTCTCCAATGATGATATTTATTTTATCATTAAAATTGACAGTTAAATTTTCAATTCCTCTAAAATTCTTGATATTTATTTTTGATAAATACATTTAGTTTCTTTTTTAAATATTAAACGCTGCAATCAACAAGCCAAATAACTCTTTCACATCAACATTTCCAGCTCCCATTTCTTTAAAAATTTGTTTGTCTGGTAAATCATCTTTTACCACTTCTACAAAATTTGTAATATCTGATTTGATGCTTTCTGCAATTGTAAAATTATCTTCTGGAGTTAATAATAATAGCAATCTGAAAATATCCATTTTATGTTTTCTCAATTGCTTTTCATCAATTTTTTCTCCGTTTTCTTTTCTGGTTTTATAATCCAGAAATGCTTTGGCTTTTAGTCCTATTAATGCTTCCGTATTGGCTAAATGAATTCCGTTGTTGAATTGGCTGTGTTGGATTGTGAAACTGTAATAGTCATCATCCATTAGTATTGCCGATAAACTTGAAATTTCCGTGTCCACTGGAATTGGCGTTAAATGTGTTCCTTCATCCAAATCTAATAAATCGGGAATTCTTGAAAATAATTCAATCTGAAATGGAAATTCTTCTACTTGTGGTTTTTGGAAACGGTAGTATTTTCTATCTTCTTCACTTTTTTCTCTGACATCATAATTTCCTTGTTTTACAAATTCCCAAAAATGTGCCACGAATTCTGGGCTTAATGCTTCAATAACTAAAATTATATCAATGTCTTTTGTTGCTCTTGGTGTCAATCCAATATTATCAATGATAATATCACAAGCAGTTCCACCGATGATCACATAATTATCCGTGAAATCTTTAAAATGTTGTCTGAATATTTCTAAACCTCTTACCATACGTATTTTTCTATTATTTGGTCTAATGCCATGTCTGTTCTTTCGTCAATAAACCCTTCTTTTAAACTTATGTATAAAGACAATGGATCTACATTATTTTTTTTTGTTATTCCTTTTGTGATTAATTCCGGATTGTATTTCCAGACCTCTAAAGCATAGTTGCCGCTTTCATTGTTTAGATTTACTAATTGATTGCTTTTTTCTAATTCATAGAATTTTGTTTTTTCTATGGCAAAATATTCCAATTTACTTGGGTTCATATTACTGTATTCTTCCAATGCTGTAGTGTTAGAACCATACATTTTTATTGTTGGTTTTTCATCTACATAAACTGTCTTTAAAACAGGATTTATAAGATGCTTTTCTATGTTTTTCCAAAGGTCTTGTACCTCATTTTGGAATACCATATTTTTTTCTTTTGTTCCAACAACCTCAACAATTGCTAATCGTTTTAAATTTTCAATCGCTTTTGTGATTCCCATTTGAGTGTATTGGAATTTTTCTGCTAGCTCTTTGAAGGTGTATTGACTTAAATTATCCTCTTTGTGTAGTATTTGATATAGCAAGATTAATTGTGCTGAAGGAAGTAAGAGCCATTCTTTTTGAAAAGTTTTGTCCTTATTAAAATCCTGAATGTCAATCAGTAATTCTGTGAGAAACATTTGTTTTCCAGGAACTATAAAACTAATTTTTTGGTCAATAAGTCTTTTACGGTTTATAGCCGTGATGTCTTCAGTGACAATTATAATTCTTTTGTCTAATATCTTTTGGATTGCTAACACTTGTTGTCTTAATTGTACAGCATTGAAAGCATCTTCTTTATTGACTTGTACTAAAATTAATTCATGATTGTGTAAATGAGTTACATAAAAATTAAAATTGTTCTTGAAAAGAAAAGGTAATTTATTGGCATAGTATTTTGGCAGCTCTTTTATTTCAAGGTCTTTGCCTAGTATTTGATGGATATATTCTTTTAATTTTTCCATAATAAACTAATAATTGTTATAATAAACCTGATAGGTTTATTGTGCAAATATAGGTTTATTATATTTAAAATCAATTTATTACTATATTTTTTTTTGTTTAATTATATTGTAATAATTGCTTTATTGTTGTATCCATCATTTTCGTTGTATTTAACATAACCTAATTGATTGGTAACTAATTTAGTATTTCCGATTTGAAATTCTCCGATGTTCGAATGATGATGGCCATAAATCCAATAATCAATAGTACTGTCTTGAATTAGGTTTGTTAAGTTGGTAGCGAAAGCTTCGTTTATTTTACTATTAACATATTTTTCAGGGTGCTTTACAAAAGTAGGCGCGTGGTGTGTCACCACAATTTTTTTTTTATTTGATTTAGTGGCTAAAGCATTTTGTATAAATTCTAAGCTTTCTTTGTGCAATGCGTTGTAATCATCTACATTGAAAAGATGGTCCTTGTATTTGATTACTTTAAAATCGGAAAGACTTTGTTGAATTACCCAGCGTTTTTCCTCAGAAATATTTGACCATAATGTGGAAAAAATTATATTAACTCCGGAAATTTCTTTTACACAATTGTTTACTAAAAAAATGTTCTCTCTAATTTTGGTATCTAAAAAACTGCTACTATCTACATTATAATAGTAATATTCGTGGTTGCCTGGAATCCAAAATGTGGTTTTAAAATTCTTTGAAATATAATCGAAAAAATCTTTTTGCTCGTTCATTATTTTAAAAGGCACAATATCTCCTGCTAAAATAAGAATGTCGGCAGTAGGTTCTATTGGATTATCCAGGATGTACTCTTTGTTGTCTGGGAACTCTAGGTGAAGGTCGGAACAGTATTGGAGTTTCATATTGTAATATAGTGATTGTTGTCAACAAATGTAAAAAAGTATAATTCCAAAAACAAACAAAATATCGGCATTTTTAAAAATAAATTGCCAAAGTTTTGATTTTGTGAAAAACATTTCTATATTTGATGCTCCTAACCATTTTTATGAAAAATACCGAAGTAGCTTTAGCGATAAAAGGAAAGTTTTCAAATCAAACCACTATAACTTCAAAGGAGCTTGTTTTGTTCCTTTCTGACTTATTTCCGGAATTATCAACCAAAACTATTCCATGGAAAATCAATCAATTAAAAGCTGAAAATCTTATCTATCAAACAGGTAGAGGTATATACACTTTTGATTTCAAACCTGAATTTAATACAGAAATTAGTTTGAAATCTAAACGAGTATATAATAAAACAAAATCATTTGTTTCTACTGATTTAGTTGTCTGGGATACAGAAGTGCTTGATTTAATCATAGAAAGAGAAAATGAAAAACGTGCTACATTTTTGTTAGTGCAGAAGGATGAGCTTAATGAGTTGTTTGAACAAATGCAATCCATGAGTAAACCAGTTTATTTGGAGCCTAATCAAGAAATCATTCAACGTTATATTCTTCCTCAAAATGATGTAATACTATTATATCCTTTGATTTCGGAAACACCTACCGATCATATTGGTGATTATGTTTTACCTACGCTAGAAGGAATCTTAGTCAATGCATGGTTGCTTTCTGAAAATTATTTGAAACCTCTTGATTATTCAATATCGGAAATTTTTGAATGTGCCTTTAGAAAGTATAATGTAAATAAAAATAAGCTTCTGCGATATGCATCGAGAAGAGACCAACGAAAAGAAATAGAACAACTTATACAAACAATACATAATGACTAACGAAACAATTACCCAAGAAGAAATAATTTTAGACGACAATCAAGTATTGTGTTTATTAACTTCTGAAGCCAAGAAAGCCACAAGTGCAGAAGTAAATCTACAATCTGTGGTTCGTATGCTAAATGAAGAGTATGGTTTTGATTTGGATGATATGGAACGCGATTTTAAAATTGAGTTTGTTGACCCAGATACTGGTAAAGCTAAAAAGCAGAAAGTTGAATTGGTTGTTTTTGAAAAGGGAAAAACTCATATTCAAGATACTATTATTCGAATTTGTGTTATTCAGGATGATAAAATTAAAGAGAATGACAGTAAGAAAGGATTAACAGCCACTCTAGAAAACGCCATGGCTGCCGTACCAAGTTGTTATTTTGGATTGTGGGCAAATGGTTCTAGTTATCATTTTCTTCAAAAAGAGGATGATGCAATAGGCTATGATTTTGATTTTACTGATTTATCAGATTTCCCAGGTGAAGGAGAAACATTGGCTGATATTGACCGAGCAGACCGCTCTTATAGTAGAAAACCTGCTAATGATTCGTTGATAAAAGTATTTAAAAGAGCACACGATTATATTTATGGAAACGAAGGAAGAAAGAAAGATGCATTTTGGCAATTGCTAAACCTTATTTTTTGTAAACTTTATGATGAGAAACGAAGATTTATTGAAACCGATATAAGTTATAGAAGAGAATTTTGGGTTGGTGTTAAAGAACAAAACACAGAAGCAGGTAGAAAAGCAGTAGCTGAGAGAATTAAAGCTATTTTCCAAAAGCTAAAAGATAACTCGATGTTTTCCGAAGTATTTACAGGAAATGAAGGTATTGAATTGACTGATAAAGGAGTCGCTTTCATAGCTGGTGAACTTGCTAAATATTCATTCTTGGATGCTTCTATTGATGTGAAAGGGATGGCTTATGAAACTATTGTGAGTAATACTTTGAAACAAGAAGCAGGGCAATTTTTTACACCAAGAAACATTGTAAAAGCTATGGTTGAGATGCTCAACCCAACAGAGAAACATCGTGTTCTGGACCCAGCATGTGGTTCGGGAGGATTTATTGTGATGGTGCTGGACCATGTGAGAAAACAAATAGCTCAAGAATTATTCCCAAATTTAGATGGCCCATTATTGATGGCCAAATACAATTCTATTGAAGTTAATGAACGTGTAAAGGAATATGCAGAAAACAGCATTTTCGGTTTTGATTTTGACCCTGATTTGAAAAAAGCTGCTCGTATGAATATGGTAATGGCTGGTGATGGGCATGCCAATGTTTTTCATGTTAATTCTTTGGCTTACCCAAAATGGGATCATCCGGAAGAGATTGCTAAAATTGAAAGTGCTATTAACAGAAGCTTGGCTGTTATGGGCGATATTGAAGATCGTTACTATAAAGATGCTCGAGGTACTTTTGATATGATATTTACCAACCCACCTTTTGGTGCTAAAGTAAAAGTTGAAAAAGAGGTTGCTGATAATTACGAACTTTCTAAATATAGCGATGCACCGGAAGTTTTATTTATTGAAGCATGCTTTAATTTCTTGAAACCTGGTGGAAAAATGGCAATAGTATTGCCTGATGGTATTTTAGGTAATCCTAATACTCTTAAAGTTAGAGAATGGATTTTATCTAATTTTAAAATACTAGCTTCAATAGATTTAGCATTAGAGGCGTTTTTACCTCAAGTTGGTGTTCAAGCATCTTTGCTTTTCCTAGAAAAGAAAACAGAATTGTCGAGACAATTGGCTCAAGATAGTGACGAAGATTATGAAGTTTTTATGGCTATTGCTGAAAAGCTTGGTAAAGACCGAAGAGGTAATCCAATATTTAAGAGAGATGAAGATGGAGCTGAATTATTGTTTGAAACTTTAACTGAATACCTGCTGACGAAAAAAGACGGGACAAATCAAGTAAAAAGCAGAAAAGAAAAAGTAAAGGAATTAGACGATGATTTACCTATTATCGTTCAATCATTTTTAAATTTTACTAAATAATGAAATATTTAAAAATAAAATATAAATCAATTGTAGAAAACAATAGGCTCAAGGCAGGATTTTATTTGTCTGATGGAGTTATTTATGATCAATTAATAAAATCTAAACCTTTTGAATATTTAATAGATTCACAATCGTATTGTTCTAATATTGGTGGTGTAAATAAAAGAATATTTGTATCAAAAGAAAAGGGAACTGCCTTAGTTTCTATGTCAGATATGCTAACATTTGAGCCACATAACTCATGTAAATATGTTTCAAAAACTATAGGAAATAATACTTCAAAGCATATTTTTAAAAATGAAATGATATTAGCATCAGTTGTAGGAACAATAGGTCAAGTAGCTTTTGTAAATAAAATTTCAGAAGGTTCTGTTACTGGGAATAATATTATAAAATTCATATCAGAAAGAGTAGATTATAATGGTTTTATTTATGCATATTTAAAAAGTAAATATGGAAATACTTTAATAAAGCAGCTTGGTGGTGGTTCGGTACAATCATACATAGATCCTGAATTATTTAAAAAAATACCTGTCCCTATTATAAATGACGATTTAAGAAAAAGAATTCACCAATTAATTATTAGTTCTTCAGAATTAAAAGTTGAAGCAAATAATCTATTGAAAAATGCAAAAAAAATAATTATAGAAAGTCTACCTAGTATAAAAGATATCGACAAGATAAATAATAAAATATATATTAAAACGGTTCGTAATAACTATCAAAAAAGATTAGTGTCAGGATCTTATATTAATAATGGGGTAAAAACAATAGAATCATATCAAAAGTTAGATATTGAATTTAAAAAATTATCAGATTTTAAAATTGTGGTTAATCGACCAGGTATATTTAAAAGAATTAAGGTTAATTCAAAAAATGGTTTCCCATATATAAAAGGTTCAGAAATTAATTTACAAGATCCTTTTTCATCGTGTGAATATTTATCTAAGAGTAGGACACCTTTTTTAGATGAACTCTCATTAAAAGAAAATCAAATTTTATTTACATGTGCTGGTACTGTTGGAGAAGTAAAATTAATATCTAAAGAATTTGAAGAAAAATTAGCTGTAGGCTCTCAAGATATCATTAGAATTGATTCTAATGATAAAAAACTAAATTGCTATTACCTTTTTGCTTACTTAAAATTAGATTTTATTAATGATTTTATTCAATCATTAAAATATGGTTCAGTTATAGAAAGAGTTGAGCCTTTTCATTTAGATATGATACCAATATATTTACCATCTGATGATTTAATTGAACAGGTTACAGCAAATATCCAACAGTATAAGAGTAATTTATATCAATCATTTAAATTGGAACAAAAAGCAATAGACCTCATCGAAAAAGAAATAGAATCATGGCAAAAATCTTAAAACCACCGTATTTTGAGTCTGTTGTAAATGCAGGAGAAAAGCGTGTTCTTGATTTTCTGGAGGCTAACCTTCCGGATAATTATTTTCTAATTCCTAATGTGGAAATTGCTTCGACCAATCCAAGAAATAATAGAACTCAATATTGGGAATATGACCTTATTGTTGTTGCGCCGCATGCAGTCTTTAATATTGAAAATAAAGACTGGAAAGGCCGCATAGAAGGTGATGATAATTACTGGTACTTAAACGACCGTCAGATGGCTAACCCGTTAAAAACTGGTCGTCAAAAAACAGCCATATTAGCTTCTAAATTAAAAGAAGAAAATCATAGTTGGGGTCAAGCATGGATACAAAATTTAGTTTCTCTTTCTTATCAGAATTCTTATCAGCCTATTATTTCTCGTGAGGCACAAAAGTTAACTTTTGAGTTGAATACTCGATTGCTTGAATTTATTACTGACCCATTTAGTGTTGGTAAAGTTAAAGATGATATCATTTCTATTCAAACAGCTATTGTTGATTTTTTAATTGGTAACCAAAGTAAAAAATCACCTAATGAAAAACGCGAAGTTGAAGGTTATGAGATTGTTGAAATATTGCATCAAGAACCCAATTTTGTAGAATATTTAGTTAAGCCAAAAGGAGTTAATTCTAATGTTAGAAGGCGTGTTAAAGAATATTCGCTTAAATCTGTTGGTTTGTCCAAAGAAGAGTTACAGAAACAAGAAGAGCGTATAAAAAATCAATATAATGCTTTGAGTAAAATTAAAGCAAAACCTTTTATTCTAAATGTTGAATTTAGGAATGATGATGTTAACCATTTGTTTTATGAAATTACAGATTTTCTTGAAGAAAATTCGTTGCGTTCTGAAGCAAGACATAAAACTTTTACTTTTCCAGAAAAGATAAATATCATCCGAAATGTTTTGGTTGCTTTGAAAGAAGCCCACAAGGAAAATATTTTTCACAGAGATATTAATCCAGATAATATTTATTTGAGTAGTGGCTATGCCTATTTAGGAAATTTTGGTAAATCTTATTTTGTAGATCATAGTGATGAAGGTTATACTGTAATGCCTACTATCAATATCAATAATGCAACAGCTTATCATCCGCTAGAATTGACCGTTGGTGATGCTAATCAAGCTTCTGATATTTACTCATTAGGTGTTTTAATTTATTGGCTTTTTACTGATGTAGAACCATTCAAAACACCCTATGAACTCGATAAATTAGGAGGCAAATTGCCTATGGATAAATTGCCTACAAAACTGAATACTAATCTTCCAAAATGGTTGGATGAGGTTTGTTTGAAAACAATACTTACCGACGATACTACTCGAATTGAAAGTGTAGATGCTTTGGAAGAATTTATTCTTCAATCTTTAGAAAGTACTTCTACTGAACATCCAAAACCAGTGCCTGCACTTCCAGTTCCTTCAACAAATGATTTTGCTGAATTAAAAGAAGGAGATTCTATTGGAGCGTATACTATTTACGAAATCTTGGGTAAAGGAGGATACTCTAAAGTTTTTAAAGTAAAACATAACATTCAAGATGCTTATTACACGCTAAAATTATTCAACGAAAGTGTTACTTTTTCTTCGGTTAAAGACGAATATGAAGCTCTGAAAGATTTGAAACATAATAACATTGTAAAGTTTGTTTGGAATGACTTAACAGCATCGGGACAATTTTTTACTGTTATGGAGTATTTAGATGGTGAAAGTTTAAGTAATTATACACGCACTGATGCTCGATTGCCTATAAATACTGTTTATCAGGTTGGTAAAGATATATTGTCGGCTCTGGTAGATATGCAATCTAAAAAAAGCCCATTGATGCATCGTGATATAAAACCTCACAATATCATCTGGGATAATGGTTCTCGATTTGTATTAATTGATTTTAATGTAGCCTCAGCCAACTCTGAAAACAAAGATTTTGTTGGAACCAATCCTTATTTAGCACCAGATTTAATTTCTGAAAATTATAGAGTTAATTGGGATTTGTCTGCCGATACATTTGCTTTAGGTGTTACTTTATATGAATTGATATGTAAACAATATCCATGGCATCCAAGCAAAATGCCTTTCGCTCACAAGGCTCCTAATAACCCGAAAGATATTGAACCTAGAATATCAACAGAATTTGCCGCCTTTTTGCTTAAAGCTATTGGCACAAATAAAGAGGAAAGATTTGTTACTGCTAAACAAATGTATGATGCGTTACTTTTATTAGAGGACCGATTGCTTGATATTACTCCTAGTGATGATGATGGCGTTAGTGTTCGTAATAAATTATATCATACTCAATTGATAATTCATCAAGGTAGTTCATTCAATTTAAAATTGTATGATAAAATGAATGCTTATGTTGATTTGCATGAAGCTATTGAAAATGCCCTTTTGCGTTTTAAAGGAAAGCTTGAGAGTTATAAAACTACTATTGATTTAGGAAGCCCAATTAAATTACTGTTGAAAGTTGGAGATGAAACAATCATTAGTGATGTTTTTTGGAAAGGTGGAGCAAAGTCTTTTACAACAGGTAATATAGACCGAGTTTATGATAGTATTAAACAGCTTTTTGACACTCATAAAGATAAAATTAAGGCATTTAAAATAAGTGTTGAAGGAGCTAATATAGTTGATTATTTGAATTCATTGTATAGTCAATCCCGATATGGAAATGCTGGTACTAGAGTTAATTTTAATACCAGTCAATTTGATGAGTTAACTTATACACCAACAAAGTTGGATAAAAGTTTAATTCCAGCTATAGTTGACGGACAATACAAATTACTAATCATTACTGGTAATGCTGGTGATGGTAAGACTGCTTTTATTAAAAAGATTGAAAATGATTCTAATGTAAAAGAAGTTATCCAACATCCGCATCGTAATGGAGCAAGATTCAAAATAAATGGAAATCCATTTGAGAGTAATTATGATGGTTCACAAGATGAAGAAAATAATATCAATAACGACGTTCTAGATACCTTTTTCTCTCCTTTTGAAGGATTGACTAATTATAATTTAGCTAAAGAAGGAAGGATAATTGCAATCAATGAAGGACGGCTTGTAGAGTTTTTAACTACTTCGCAAAAACATTCGAAATTAGCTACTACTATTGAAAATTATTTTTACGAAGAAGGACATACGAAATTACCTGAAGGTGTAATGATCGTTAATTTGAATTTACGCTCTGTTGTTGCTCAAGACGATGAAGGAGGTAGTTTGTTTAGAAACCAGTTTAAAGCACTTACCAAAAAAGAATTATGGAAACAGTGTGATGGTTGTGCTCTAGCAAAAAACTGTTTTATTAAATACAATGTTGACAGCTTTAATGATAGTGCAGCAGGAGATACTATTATTTCAAGAATGGAATGGTTGATTAAAACGGTAAGTTTGAAAAGAGAACTTCATGTTACTATGAGAGATATGAGGTCATTAATAGCCTATACTTTAACACGTGATTATTCTTGTGAGGATTTAAAATCATTATTACAAACAACAGAAAGCGAACCACAAAAGTATTGGCAATATTATTATTTTAATATTACTAATCCTTCTGTTCAAGATAGCGCTAACCAAGATAGACTTATAAAGCTATTGAGAGAAACTGATATTGGTGAAGTAGCAATACCATATTTGGATAGAGATTTGTTTTTCGGAAAGCATTTATCTAAAAATTACCTTGAGTTTGCTGAGAGAGAGTTTTCGTTATTGGAAGTATTTAATGCTAATAAGTCCTATATTCCAGCTCATGAACAAAATACAGAGATTATTCAGCAAATTAAAACCAAACATAAAAGTTTTGTTAGACATCAATATTTTGAAGGTAAATCTGAATTAATTGACACTGATTATAGAGATGAAGCTAATGATGAAATAGTTAAAATGCCATCTTATTTGTTGCGATTACCCTATCATTCTGTATTCACCTTTGTTAAAATATTAAAAAGCACTAACAATGAAGATTCTATAAAAAGAAGTATTTCGAGGGCTGTTTCATTGAATGAAGGCTGTAATAATGAAAATTTGGATAAAGATAGTTTGGTTTTGTCTTCATCAGATGTAAAAGATCCTATGGGACAATCCTTCAAATTATTTAAATTAAGTGATTTTGAATTATTTGTAAATAAGACTGAACACTTGGTAAAATATTTAGAATACGAGCCAGATAGTCTTATTTTCAGACACAAAGAAGAAAAACATATCCGTTTAACCATATCACTTGATCTATATGAAATGCTATTCTTCATACAGCAAGGGTTTAGTCCATCATTAAATGATCTCAAAGGAAAGTTCATAGAACTTATTGTTTTCAAAAATTTACTTGAAAATTTGAGTTATAATGAGGTAGTTGTAACTCGAGATAATATTGCATTTTATAAAATTATGAAAGACAGTTTTAATCATATTAATGTTGAACCAGTAACCTTTTAACTATGGCTATAAAATTAAATAAAGAGGAAAGCGTCTTTAGAAATGAATTGCTATTTACAGCTGATGCAAAAGCCATAAATATTGACTATACTATGGTTAATTTGTATATGTTGTTGCGGCATGATGGTATAAGACCAAAACAAAGAAATAGAGCTGGTGAAAATGCTTTTATTGAAATTGAAAAGTTAAAAAATGCATTTAGAGTACTCGAAGAAGAAGGTTCTGTCACAGGATACACTGAACACTCTGAAGCTATTGAAATATGGATGCGAACTAATCTAGTAAATATGGTTTTTAGAGGAAATCTTGATAAAGAAAAGATATCTTCTCTAAGACCGATTCATTTAGAAAGTTATCGTGTACGAAACGCTCAAAATACCCGAGATTATTTTAGTGCTGACCAGGTTTACTTAATGCTGGGACAAAATCCCGAAGTTAAAGATGATTTGAAACAATTTTTAATGGAAGGTTGGGATAAAACAACTGATACCATAAGTAATACTAAAACCTTGGATGTTGATAGTTTAGGAATTTTACATTTAATAAAAAAAGTTAGACCCGGGTTTTTAGAAAGTGCTTCTGCATTAAACCAAATTAAACCCATATTGAAAGCTCAAGCTGAATTGTACTGTGATGATGTTAGGAGATTATTGGTTTATAAAAGAGAAATCCCTAGAAATGTTTTGATAGATTATTTAAAAACTATTACATCATTTCACTTATCCTTATACATTCAAAAGTTGATTTATCTGTTGCCAAAAATTGTTGAAACAGGTAGTTTTGATATTAAAGATGACTGGAGTATTGTTTTGGATAGTACCGATGATTTTGAAAGTAAAATATCAAAAATAGCTATTGAAGATGCTGATAAAATGTATAACTCTATTTATGATTACATCAAGGCTACATTTCAGATTAATGCCGTATTGAAGAAGGAAAATTTGGATAAGAATAATTCAAAGAATTTAGATACTACTTTAAATATTTTAAAAAATCCTCAAAATGATTTTGACCTATATTTTCAAGTACTTTGGAATAATATTCAAAGTTCATTGGATGAAGAAGACAAAGAATTATTGAATTCTATGGTAAAATATGAAACTACCTATTTTGACAAATACATTGAATTGCTTGTGAAAATAAGAGGACCATATCAATACAAGTATCACGTTCAATTTATTGATAATTTGTCTCAAAAAAATAATGAAAGAGGTTTTATTGCACAAGGAAGAAGTAAAAAACACCCTAGACGATTTGTGTTAGGAACTCGATTACTCGAAGCTCTTGTACAAATACAAGTATTACATAGAGAAGATAATGATTTTATCACAAAAAGCTTATCAATAGAAGAACTCACAGAGAAAATCAGAAATCGATACGGTTTAATAATAAATGGTTTGTCTGAACCAAGATTTGAAGATGCTGATTTGAATACTCATTTAGCATTTAAAGAAAATGTAGAAGCTTTCAAACAAAAATTAAGACAAATAGGTTTTTATAATGATTTGAGTGATGCCTATATTTTACAAAAAATCAGACCTCGTTACGAACTAAAATAATTTTCCCATGGAGCTTACAAAAATTAATTCCTATTATCAAAATATCATAGACCTAGTAATTTCATTATATGATAATGAGTTTATTACAGCCAAGGCTGGACATTGCATGAAAATTACTGGTTTTGGTAATAATGAACTTATGTATTTATGGGATGAAATAACGGAGAAATATCCGAGTATAAATACTTTTATTGTTTCTGAAGATGAAAGAGGTGACTGTTACATTTCAGCTACTAAATTAATTGAATTTAGAAATCAACAAGAAAAGCCTCTATTAGTTCTAATACCATCCAATAGTAGAACTGCTGCTGAAGATTCTTATGGCAATGCCACTTTTAAAGAAATATCATTAGAGGGTATTGAAATTAAACTGAAAGAAGTACTTATTTCTAAAATTCCTGCTAATAATAAACGTATTATTCATTCTATATTTAGCTATTTAGTTATTAATGAAATGGAAACTTCAAAGGTTATTGATTATTTAATCACCCTAGAAGAAAATGATTACGAGGCAAAATCGATAGGTAAAAACCTTTTTAAATTAGATTTGTTGCCAGATGAAGATTTATTAGAGAATGAAGATTTGCTTCGATCAAGATTGAATTTTAACCAAACCAGTGTTAAAATATTAAGTTCTTTTAATAGACCGTTATATGATAGAATAAATGAATTACCTATTGAACAGGATACTCTTCAAAAGTATTTTATTGATTTTTTCAGAACTGAAAAAGATGCAAAATCACAAGAAAGTATTTGTCAACTTATTGCTTCTTCCTATTCAGAGTTATGCTTTGATAAATGGTCTATACCTAATTTGAATTTTAAAGAAATTAAACTTTTTATTGATGATATTAGATCTACGGATTTTAAAACTGAAGAAGGTAAAAAAGTTTTAATTGCTAATCCAAATCAAACTTCAAAAGTTATAATTCGATACAGTACAAATCCGCCTCCAAAAGATATTGATGATTTGAAATATTTTAGAGTTGTTTTAATGTCTGTTGATGGTCGTTCTGGAGAAGAAATTTCAACTTTAAGAAAATTAAAAAATACGAATTCAAATAGACCTTATCAGGAGGCTAAAATTGAATTAAACCCTAATATGTTTGATGAGGGCTCTTATTTTTTCAAAGTTTTGGCTGAGGATGAACATGGTAATGTTTTGAATTCAAATGATGACTTTAAAGAATCAACTATTCAAAAAACATGGGAACAAGAAGGTAAAAATCCAGAAACAAAGAAGAACTATAATTACAAGTTGACTTGCGATTCTGATGATTTTGATTATTTTTTTGATGAAAACCCAGAGAAAGAGGAGACACAACGAAAAGATAAATTAAACAATGTTTTACAAGCTTTTTTTAAGTATAATATTGAGCGATTAAAAAGTAGTGAAGGTATAGATTTACCACTTCCGAGTGATTTGTCTAACGTTTGGTTAAATGATGATAAACTTAAGCACGTTTCGACGTTCCATATTAATTATTCACCCAAACATAATTATCAAATTAATTTATCTACGAAGCTACGCCTATTAGAAAATGAGTTTTTAAAGCACAGCAATCAGTTAGGTCATATTAATTGTTCTATAAGTAATAATATTGCTTTTGTAGGACTTCAAGGAATAGATTTTGAAATCAGCGAACTAACCTATATAGCACCAAAATTATTAATTCAGTTGAGGCATCAGCTTTTTGAAGCAATAAAAAACTCAAATGAAACTGCGAATGGTATTATAGAAACTAGTAATTTATATTCTTTAAAAGAAGTAATTAAAAGCTATCTAAAGATTTATGATGAATGGTTAACGCAATTAAAGAATAATCTTTTTGATGATGAATTAAATGAAGATGAAAAAGAAACTATAAAACATTTTTTGAGTGAAATTCAAATTTTAGATTTAGTAAAAGTTAAAACTAAGCTCCCTGATGGAAACTCAGTTTCCTGTTTACTAATGTCGCCAATTCATCCTTTGCGATTGTCTTGGTTTTTACAATTAATTGAATTGTTTGATGAATGGTATAAAAAAACTACAGATTATCAAGTGCATTTAGAAGAATGGGGACAGCTTGAAGAACTATTCTTAGGCAATTTATCACCGGAAGTAAATCCGTTGGTTTATGTTGAACCGAATTCATTTAAGAATTATGATTATGCAGGTGAATTGTCTTTTGGTTGGGCAATATATTTAGACAATTCTAATGTTGGTACAAATGAATCTTTAGTGCCAGTAACACAACAACTAAAGCACTATTTTAGAACATTATTCAATATTTCAACAGAAAATTATGTTGAAACGGATATAAGTAAAAAATTAGTTGTTAAGCACATTAAAAATTTCCTGTTACAACATCCTTATACCGATAAATTGGTTGTAAACTTATTTAATGTTGGAGATGCAGCAATATTCTCGGACTCGTTTGTTGAAATAGGTAAAAATTTAGATTATGTAGATACTAAATTTGAAGTTCGCATTTTCATTGGCGAAGATTCAATAATTGAACATGGTAAAGCATTAAAGAATTTAATTAATCCAGAAACCAACATTTCAGAAGAAGCCGAATTATTTTCTCAATCTTCTAAGAATAGATTATTTCCAAAGTTGAGGTTTTCAATTAATAAAATTGATGCTTATTTACAAAATCCATCAAAGTATGCTGCGCATTTAAGCTTTTTAGTTAATCCGTTTGCTGTAAAAATTACTCTTTTCAAGCCTCATCGTAACATAAAATCATTTTATTTAAATGGTTTAATATTAGAACATTCTATTGAAGTTGAAGAAATTGATGATAACATTAAATGGAATAGATATATTGATGTTGATGCAATCCACGACAATAATCAAAATTTATTGTATAGTTCACTATTTTCTTCTTTGCAATTTTTTGTTGCAGGTTCTTTAGCCATAAATTCAACAGAAGCGATTCCTTCTATTGAACTAAGACTTTCTAATAGAGATAAAGTTTTGCTTTCTCAATTGCATGAGTTTTCAGATTGGGTAATAACATTTGATAAAAACTTGGGACCTCAAATTTTTGACCAACCCTCAAAAGATGGAAAAACACCTTTCTTATTAGATTATGTTCCAGGAGAAGAAATTTCCGGGATATCTTCTTTTTTAACCACAAAGCCTTCGTCAGAGGTTCTAGGTTTGTTAGGTCCACATTTTGAAGAGTTCAATTTGAATATTCACAATACTGAAGATGAGAAGAAAATAAAATTAATTCTTGAAGATTTAAGAGCAGTAAGTAGTTCTCTTGTATTACAACTTAATTCGACTAAGAATAAAGCTTTTGAAGTAATTGGTTCGGCTTTTACCAAAAGAGTACTAGAAAAAAAAGGTTTCCTTGAAGAAGCTGTTTTAGTTCCCATTGATTTGCATCAAAATATTTTTGAAAATCTTTCTTCTAATTCAAAAAGTAGAGCTGATAATTTGTTGTTCTCAATTGATAAAGATAAACGTGAAATATCAATTTCTATTATCGAAATCAAATGCAGAAAATCTATAGGAGTGTCTGAGAAAGAAGATTTGAAATTAAAAATGAAAGAGCAGATAGAAAACACTATTCTGGCTATAAGACATCATTTTGATCCAAACAATTTTACTACTGTCGATCGATTGGATAGAGAGATAAAAAATAAAGAGTTTAAAACATTGTTAAGTTTCTATATTGAAAGAGCTTATCGTTATAATTATCTTTCAGACACTGCCTATAACACTTATTGTTCATTCCTTCAAACACTTGATCAAGGTTTTTGTTTAAAATTTAATCAGTTAGGATTTATTTTTGATTTTTCATTTTCTAAAAGACATGAGAAAGAAGTTGTTGATGATAGTCTAACTTTTTTCACTTTTGGGGCTAAACTAATTGAAGACATTTTAGATCCTGATTCTGATTTAAATACTACACGATTAGAAGAGAAAGAATTTGATAATGAATTAGGAACTGCTCTTGGAACAAATGAAGCTTTAAAACCCTTTTTACAAAGGTTTAAATCAAAAATTAAACAACAAAAAGATGTAATCCCTGAAGTTGAAGTGCTTATTAAAACAATAGACTCAACGATAGATTCAACTCCTTCTAATAAATCTTATAGAAAAGAAGATAATGACGATTTAGACGATGATTTTAATGAAGAAGATATTCCTGTTACTCCAACACCGAATAGTCCAAATGAAGTTATTCATGAAGTAAACAAAGAGGTTGCGAGTGATACGAATACTTATATAAAGCCAGATTATGATATTATCGTTGGGAAGAGTTCCGAAAGTCCTCAATATGGGATTTTAGGAAAGAGTATTCAAAATAAAAAAATTGCTATCGATTTGAGTGAAACCAACACTATCAGTTTATTTGGTGTTCAAGGAGGAGGTAAAAGTTATACTATTGGTACTATATCCGAAATGGTTTTAAAACAATTTTCAAGCATCAATGTTTTACCATCGCCTCTAGCTGGAGTTATTTTTCATTATAGTGAAAGCATGGATTATGAACCAGAATTCACTTCAATGATATATCCAAATGATAAAAGAACTGAATTGCAAAAATTGAAAGAAGAATTTGGTGCAGAACCTGATTCAATAAAAGATGTAGTTTTATTAACTCCAAGAGATAAAATAGAAGAAAGACGATTGGAATATCCTTCAATTGAAATTAAACCTATTTCATTTAATTCAATGGAGTTGAATGTTCAAGATTGGATGTTCTTGCTTGGCGCTGTAGGAAATGATTCTGCATATATCAAACAATTGAAATCCTTGATGAGAGAACAGAGGAGAAACATAACTATGGAAGGTTTGAGCGAAAGTGTAGAATCATCAGAACTACTCTCAAACAGTCAAAAAGCATTAGCCAGACAAAAATTAAGTTTTGCAAGAGAATATATTGATGACAGCTTTTATATACGGGATATTTTGAAACCGGGAAGGCTAATTATTGTTGACCTAAGAGATGAGTTTATTGTTAAAGATGAGGCACTTGGATTGTTTGTTATAATGCTTAATATATTCTCTGGAGTAAAAACTTATAATGACAAACATTTCAATAAATTTATTGTGTTTGATGAAGCTCACAAGTATATGGATAATAAAGATCTTACTGGAAATATAGTTACAGCTATACGAGAAATGAGACACAAAGGAGTAAGTATTATGATTGCCAGTCAAGACCCGCCAAGTTTACCAAATGAAATCATTGAACTTAGTAGTATAGTTTTATTACATAAATTTAATAGTCCTCAATGGCTTAAACATATTCAAAAGTCAATAACTCAATTGAGTAGTTTAACACCTTCTGATATGAGTATATTGAAACCAGGCGATGGGTTTTTATGGTCAACAAAAGCATCTGAACAAAGTATTACGTTAAAGCCAATAAAAATTTCTACTCGTCCTAGAGTTACAAAACATGGAGGAGCTACAAAACAAGCAACAGGAGATCATTAATGATTAATTCATTTTCAAATAAAGGCAAAAGAAAAAGCAATCAGGATTATTTGTTTTCAAAATCAATTAATCCAGATTGTATTTTGCACATGGTAGTTGATGGCATGGGTGGTTATGAGTATGGGGATGTTGCTTCAAAATTAGTAGCAGAGAATATTCATACTTATCTTACTACAATAAATGATATAAGTGAAAAAGAAATTCAAAAAGCAGTCAATAAGTCTAATCTAATAATAAAACAAAAGTCAGATGATTTAAATGCTAAAATTGGAGCAACTTTGGGTGGTGCTATTATTTTAAAAAATAAAGCTTTTTTATTTTGGGTTGGTGACGTTAAAATCATTCACTTAAGAAATAATGAATTGCTTTATGAAACACATTCTCATACTTTAATAAATCAAATGATTAATAATGGAAGTATCATTAATAATATAGAGCGTTATAAGCATGTTGTAACTCGTTCTGTTTCTGGTAGTATCAAAGAAAGCATTATTGATTGTCATTTGGTCAATAATCTACTTCCTAAAGATAAAATTATTATATACTCTGACGGTGTTTCAGATATATTAAACACTTACCAAATTAAAAGTGTTTTTGATTCAGCAACCACTTTTCATGATGGTGTCAATCAAATAGAAACCTTGTGCAGAAATGATGCTAAAGATAACTTTTCGATGATGGCTATTATAATATAAAAAATATGATATGAAAACTATTCTTGAACATATTAATGATTTGCCTAGAAGTGAATGGGATTACTATTATGACATTAATAAATTAAATGAATTACAAAACCCATTTTTAGATAATAATATATCACATGCTGATTTTATTTTTCGATATTTCAAGCGTGGTGGAAAAGTAGAAGTATTTGATACAATTGGAAATGATTTTTCAGAAATAAGATATCCTAATCATATTAATTCAGTATTTTTTATAGGTCTTCTAATATATTACAATACAGGATTAAAAGAAAAATTCAATTTAGGAATAAATGCTCCAGGATATAAAACCTTTCCATTTATCTGGTTTTTAATTTCATTATACCATGATAATGCATATCATATTGAAAAAGATTCTGAATTGATTAATGATAATAAAGACCTGAAACAGTTATATTTAAATTTTAATTTAGAACATATTTTATTCGAAAAAAAGCATTTTAATGTTTCAAAAATATTGATGGATTGTTGTGAAAAATATTTTGCATATAGAATTCAAGAAGGTAAAGTAATTGATCATGGTATTTTCGGAGGTTTAATGCTTTACGATAGATTAATTAAAATTAGACGGAAAAAAGCTGAGGCACATGAAGATAATCTGTTTTGGGGAGAAGCATTAGAACAACAATATAAATTAGCAGCAAGCGCTATTGCAACTCATAATATCTGGATGCCTAATAAAAAACAAAATGATTTATATTCAAAATATGAATTAAATAATCTAATTAATTTTAAACCACTGAAATTTAATAATTTCAAGTTTTTATATCTGCTTGGAATTATTGACACCATTGATCCAATTAAGACTTTTATTGAAGATAATGTAGATGAAAAATATATATTTGAAAATCTAAAAATGGAATTTAAAAATTCCTCAATAATATTTTCAATTGTTCAAACTTCAAAATTAGATTTTCAAAAATTAATTAATAAATGTAAATATTTTAATGGATGGTTAGATGTAACTGTTAGTTTTAATAATGAAAAATTAATTATTAAATTTAGATAATTATTATATTAAATCACTCGAGTTTTCCGAGTCGAGTTTATTTTATACAAATAATCAATATACTCTGGAAGCTCAATCAGACTTAAAAGACCGTGGGTTGCTTCGGGTAATTCAAGAAAATCAATGTTCTTGATGTGTTTACGGAATGCTATTTCGCCGATTACATCCATGACTAGGTATTTAAAGTCAATTTCTATTTCGTCAAACTCTTTGATTCTATCATAGGATGGAATATAGAGGTTAATTTTTAGCTGTTTGGTTGTGATGTTGTAATCGACTAATGCCATGAATAATTGGCTTATTTTTATTTTGCACTTTTTAAAAATATAGGGTTTGTCTTTACCTGTTAGGTAAAGTGTTTTGTCTTGAATAGGTTTGATGAAAGCTTGTGGTATGAAATGTTGCAGCTGAGGTGCTTGGTCTTCTAAAGCCATGATTTTAGGAAATAGTTTTCGATACCCATCCGCCGTGAAAATAATGGTGTATTTGTCCTGGTTGTTTGATGGACTAATGATTAGAAAACCGATTCTTTTGGAAATGTAACAGTAGTTCCTGTTGAGGTGGTGAAATACTTCTTTGGTATTGATACCGAGAAGTAAGGCGTTTTTGATGGCTTCTTCGTTGTCTTGGAACCAGTTCCAGAATTTTGTTATTTGTTTCATCCTTTTTGGTTTAACGTTTGTCTTTAGTTATTGGATTGAATGCTATTAGATTAAGCATTTGCCTTAATCTAGAACGAACACGATTGCCGTAAGCTGCTTCAATTTCAGAAGCGGAAAGGTTGGTTGTGATGTGAGTTATTATTTTCTTGTTGATGAATAGATCATATCGGCTCAGCAAAATTTCTCCCATTACGTTACACTCGTTGCCATAGTATTTGAGGTTGTTTTCGGTACCTAAATCATCAAAGCAATAGTTTTTAATGCCGTTTTGGAGTTTATTTCCCGAACTGTATCTTTGGATTACTTCGTAGCCTTCTTTGATAAACTCAAAGCTAATTTCTCGAGTTGGTTTCAATATGAATTTCCTTTCTTGTTCTGGAACATGTCGCATCAAATTCATTAAAGATGTTTTTCCGCATCCAATTGGACCCGAAAGTAAAATGCCTTTGTTGAGGTCGATTTCGATAGTTTTTGCCATTATTTCGTCATTTAAAAAATAAACCAAAAGTGTTGTAATTATGGGAATATCATCTTCTATGATTTTGAAGTTTTCCCCATAGTTTTGTTTACCCTTTTGCTCGAGCCACTGAATTATTTCTGGGTAATTGAATTTGGTCATTGTTATGATTTTGAAGTTCTCGATACATTTTTTATTCTATTTTATTTCACAAAAAAACACTTGAACAGAAGGCATTAGATTACAATGGTTCTGCATAGTTTTTATTGTTTGCTATGTTGAGGTTGTGCGGCATCAGTTTTGCTATTGGGGTTTTGATTTTGAATTTATCCTGGTTCATAATCCAATTTCGTGCAGCTGCTTTCCAATCTCGCATTTTGGTTTTTCCACCCACTAACCAACCTGTACTGGAATAGTAATTGAAAAATTTATTTGCTTCAATTTCTGTGCTTGATTGGAACAAGAAATATTCTATTGTCAATTCAAGTGATGGTAGTATTGAATTCAAATTTTTTCTTTCTTCTTTTTTCGCGGAACTTTTTTCTTCTTTTTTTTCTTTAACTTTTTTAAGATTATTTTCTTCAAAAATTAAACTTTCATTTTCTAAAAAATTTGAATTTGTGCCAATATCTATGTTTATATTTTTTAAATATGTTTGTTTATTATTATATATATAGGCTTGTTCATTAACCTGTTCAATAGCCTTGTTATTTTTTGACAAGGTTGTTTTTTTAACAGGTTCATTATTTGAATAGGTAAGCGGTTCATGCTTTGGTTTGGTTTTAGCTTCTTCCGAAAAATTTATCATGTTTACATTAGAACTTGAGTGTGGATTGAAAGTTGGTAAGTACTCAATAAAACCAAGAGTTTGTAATTCTTTCATACACTTGTGATAGGTTGCATTTGAATTAATTTTACTTGCTTTCATAATTTCTTCACGAGAAATACCAGTTGGATTTTTAAACCTGTTCACGTTCCAACATTGAAATAAGGCTAAATACAACGAAATATGTGTTGGATTGAGCTTGTTTTCGTCAGCAATTTTATTAAAAAAGCCTGTTAGGTGTTTTATGTAGTTCATAGATTTTACGCTTAAGATTCGTCTTTATTTGAAAAGCGTTGGTAAAGCATTTACCTTGTTGCATTCCAATATTTTTTCTAGGTCGTTGTATGCGTAATACATAGTGCCTCCAATTTTGGTATAGGAAAGTGTTCCATTGATTCGGAAGTTTTGCAACGTGCCAGGAGAGATATTTAAAAGCTTTCGGACTTCACTAGATTTTAACCATTGCTTTTGCGGTTTTTCTTTAGCATTAAATATTTCTTTTAAATCGGTTAGGAGAAGTGAACGGAATTCGTTGAGGTCTTCTCGTGTAATAATTTCTACTGCCATTTTGATAATTTTAAATTGTTATGATGCAAATTTGTGTGTTTTGATTTGAAAAAAATCACAACTTGAACCCCGTTGGGAACGATTTTATTCAAAATCAAAAAGTAACGATTAAAATGTTTCATCTGTTTCCTCCATTCGTTTCAATAATTCCTCTTCTAAGGCGTTTATGAATTTTGTTTTATCAGACTTGCGTTCCCGTATTTCAAGGAAAGTTCTGCGGTATTGCCCTAAATCAATATGGAATATTTCTTCAAAATAACTTGCGATTTCTTTTAACTCGGCAGCACCATTATTGAAAACACCTTTGGTATGAAAAGCGTACATTATTTCGGTTAAAGACACTTTTGAACCTGTCCAAATGATTTTCCCTTTCGGTTCATGTTGTGATTTTTCGTTGTGTTCTTTTTTGCCCATTTTAAGAATTTTGGTTTCTATGTACACTTGTACTAAATCATGTGCAAGTATCTTGGCTACCTTGAAATCATGCGATGTTGAGAAACTATGATCTGCTTCAAAATAGAAACTGTCTAATCGTAATTTTACATCATGACCTCCTCTAATGAAGTATTTGAAATCTAAAAAACTGCTTCCGGTTCTGTGATAATTATAGAAGTCTAAATTATTATCAAAATAACGTTTTAATTTTTTCAATTCTTTATTGAGGTATTTTTTTGTGATGCGGTCGCCACCATGTGGCATCTTTGTTTCTATCTTGAAAATAGCATTATGATAGATGTATAATGAAGCAAACTTGGGTTTTATGTTTTTAAAGAAATCTACTTCACTTTCGGAGCTGATAGTTTTATTTTTAAGAAATTGCTTTTTTAAATTGTCAATTGCCTTTATTGTTAATTCAACTGATTTTTCGGATTTTGCAATTGAATCATCCATTTCCAGATTGATAAAGCTTAATTGTTCTGTTAGCTCGAATAACATTTGTTTGAATTTTGTGCTCATTTTTTTAGAGTTTTAAGTTTAATAATTTTGATTTGATTCAAAAAAATAAACCTAAAAACTCTAAATCTAAAGTTGACCTTACATTATTTTTTGCTCCTGTTGGACTGGCGTTAATGAAAATTTATCTCGAAGTATTTTCATATCCTCACTCACTTTTTTATCCAAGACTTTTGCATAGTGCTGCGTAGTTCTTAAGTTTTTGTGTCCTAGCATTTTACTCACGCTTTCGATTGGAACTCCATTTGTAAGCGTTACAGTCGTTGCAAAAGTGTGTCTGGCAATGTGGAAGGTTAATTCTTTTTCAATCTCGCAAACGGCAGCTATTTCTTTTAAATAAGCATTCATTTTCTGATTGCTGAGAATTGGTAAAAGCTTTTCTTCATTTATTGCTTGTGGATGGTCTGCATACTTATCAATAATCATTTGAGTTACTGGCAATACAGGAATTTTTGAAGCGGATTCTGTTTTCTGACGGTGAGTGAATATCCATTTATCACCATCAATGCCAATGCTTATATGCGACTTTGTTAAGTTTTTGACATCTATGTAAGCCAAACCAGTAAAGCAGCTAAAAAGGAAGATGTCACGCACTAGCGATAATCTTTCCGTTTTGAAATCTTTGTTGATGATGTTTTGAATTTCGCCTTCAGATAAATAAACTCGCTCGACTTCTTTTACTTTCGATTTGTAGTTTGCGAATGGATTTTTTTCTAGCCAGTCATTGGCCAAGCAAAGCTTGATTATTTTATTGAAGTTCTTGATGTACTTTACTGCTGTGTTATTAGCGCATTTTCTAACGCTACGCAAGTAAAATTCATAATCGGTGATGAAAGCGTGGTCGATTTTTGTAATGTCAATATCAGAGATACTATATTTCCAATTTAGAAAATCTTTTGTGTGCTTTAAAGAGGTTTGGTAACGCTCATAAGTACCTGGTGCATATTCAATGCCTAGCAGTTCTTTTATTTTGTTGTTGTGTTCCTCGAAGATTGGAACAAGTAGGCGCTGGCGTTCTTTGGTGCCAAGCAGCATATTTTTTAATGTTTCCAAATTGACTGGAATGTCTTTTTTGTTTAGTTCTTTCTCAGCAATCAGGATTTTTGTTCTCAAATTGTCAAGATGTCCATTTATTAAACGAGCTTCTTCTGAATTACCTCGCATTTTTGACATTTCGGGATGCCATTTCGATGGATCAACAAACTTTCCAGTGCTGTTTTCTAAACGTCTGCCGTTGATTGTAATTCTTTGAAAAATTGGTGCTAGACCTTGTGCATTGGCTTTAGCTCTCTTTAGATAAAAGAGAATTGAAATTGTAGCATTCATAATTGGTAACCTTTAAGTTAATAGAAATTTAAAAAATCTATCAACATAAAACAAGATGTTCATTTAGTGAACTCCTTGTTTTTAAAGGGCTTCGCACAGATAGGGGCACAAGGAATTGAAAATTTTAAAGTACTCCGAATAGTACACCTTTAAAATGAGAAACTTTGAATAATTTGGATAGGTTGGAAATTAAAAAACCCTCTAAATCATAGGATTTAAAGGGTTTTGTTAGGTTTTGTGAATTAACCAGCGGAGAAAGAGGGATTCGAACCCCCGGACCTGTTACAGTCAACAGTTTTCAAGACTGCCGCAATCGACCACTCTGCCATTTCTCCAATAAGTCATGCATTCCCTGCGAATGCGGATGCAAATATAGTAACCTTTTTTTGTTTTCCAAATACAATTCCAACAAATAATTAGATATTTTTTATTTTAAAAACTAATGACTTCATTTTCTATATTTTATAAGAGTTTTTTCTATTTTAGTTTTTTAAAAAAAGCAGGTTTAACATATGAAAAGAACTATTTTTAGTCTTTTGAATTTAATTCGAGATATAAATCATCACTATTTTTATTTGCTAATAGCTTTTATTTCTATAAATGGTCTAGCGCAAACAAAAACGGATTTCTTTAGTTTGAATTATACCATCATTCCGAAAGGCGAATTCAAAGATGAAGTAGGAGAGGCACAACTAAGTCATTTAGATTTGAATTGCATCACGCCAACCATTAAATTAGGAACTAAATCCAAAATCAATAATATACTCTATTATCGTTTTTCGCAATACGACTACAACTCGTTTCCAACAGAAGATGTTTTGCTTCCCAAAAACTTCCATGAAATTAGGTACACGATTTTAGCAAGGCAATCGATTAGTTCGAATTGGGAAATGCTTTTGGTTCCTAAATTGGCAATTCGTAGTGATTTTGAGGAAAATATATCACGCAAAGATCTTTTTCCAGCGGTTTCTACCATTTTTATGAGAACTTCTAAAAGAGACAACAATATGAAATGGGGTTTCGGAGTAAACTACAACAATGATTTAGGTAAAAATTCAGTTATTCCGATACTAGCCTTTAATTACTTAAGCGATAAAGTGCGATTCAATGCCATTTTTCCCAATAACGCAAATTTGACTTTTACGTCATTAAAAAAAGTTGAATACGGTTTTGCCTTTACAACTGACGCTACTTTGGTTCACGTGAATACCTTTGAATCCATAGACTATGTTAGAACGCTGAATGTACACTTAAATCCCACTTTTTCGTATAATTTGACTTCTAATTTTTGGGTAAATCTTAAAGCTGGAATTGTTGTACGACGCAAATACGATTTGTACAATACTGATTTTGAAACACCTTCTGATGATTTTGAGAACAAACTAAAATCATCAGGTTTTGTGCAACTTGGTGTAAGTTTGAGAACTAAAACCTAAAAATCAATTAAAATAGTTAATCTAATAGCTTACATATTCTGTAATTTCCAATCCATAACCAATCATTCCAACTCTTTTGGTTTGCTGAGTGTTGGAAATTAATTTGATTTTTGAAATATCAATATCATGCAAGATTTGGGCACCAATACCAAAATCTTTCACGTCCATTTTGATGGTTGGCGCTTTAGTTACGCCTTGTTCTTGTAACGTTTTGAGTTCTTTTAAACGATTCAACAAATCCAACGACTGAATTTCTTGGTTGATAAACAAAATAGCTCCTTTGCCTTCTTGATTGATCAACCGAAACATATCATCCAATTTTTTGTCGGCATTGTTGGTCAGTGTTCCTAAAATATCATTATTGATTTGGGTTGAATTGATTCGAGTAAGAATAGCTTCACCATTGCTCCAGCTTCCTTTTGTTAATGCCAAATGTACTTGTTTGTTGGTCGTTTGTAAATAAGCACGTAATCGAAATTGACCAAATCGTGTTTCTATTTCAAAATCTTCTTTTTTTACAATCAAACTATCGTGTTGCATGCGGTAAGCTACCAAATCTTCAATAGATACAATTTTCATATCAAATCGTTTGGCTACTTCCATCAATTGTGGTAAACGTGCCATGGTTCCATCTTCATTCATGATTTCCACAATAATACCAGCTGATTTAAATCCGGCTAATCGTGCAAAATCAATGGCGGCTTCAGTATGGCCAGTTCTTCGTAAAACGCCACCTTGTTTCGCTATCAACGGAAAAATATGGCCAGGGCGACCTAAATCGTGTGGTTTTGTATCTGGATTAACTAATGCTTCTACAGTTTTGGCTCTATCAGAAGCAGAAATTCCAGTTGTTACACCGTTTCCTCTTAAATCAACAGAAACAGTGAAAGCCGTTTGCATGATATCAGTATTGTTTGACACCATTGCATTTAAATCCAATTCTTTGCAACGATTTTCGGTCAACGGAACACAAATTAAACCACGACCATGTGTGGCCATAAAGTTGATCATTTCTGGCGTTACTTTTTCTGCTGCAGCCAAAAAATCACCTTCGTTTTCGCGATCTTCATCATCTACCACAATAATCACTTTACCTTGACGGATGTCTTCTATGGCTTCTTCAATTGTATTTAGTTTTAATGCGTTGTCTGACATTTTTTCAGTAGTTAGTAGTTGTGTTAGCATTATTTTTTTGCAGAAAGTAATTCTTTCAATTGGTTGTTGTTGTACAAATAAATAAGGAAATAAAAGGGAAGTGCTACGACTACGGCAACTTCAATTCCGGGCTCTATATGACGTGAATGATGAACAAAGATTTTATTTATTTTTTTTTGCGAAATATAAACATAGCGGATCAAAGCAAAGACCAAAGCAACAAAAAGAAGTATTAAAACTATTTTGCTGGTATTATTTTTAGCAATAAAAAACGAAATAATTGCCAGTAAATTTAAAAGAAGCGCAATTTTACTGGTTGTATTATACGATGCAAGTAATGGTTGAATTGTCTCAGTTGATGCCGTTTGATTAGTATCGAAAACAGATTCACTTTGAATCACTTCTTCCTCTTCCTCATCCACTTCATCTTTCAGTTTTTTTCGCGCAAACAATTTTTTGATTGGCATAAAAACACCATCAAAATTAAACATTCCTCCAATATCGTTAGTAGCTCTATAGGTTAAAATAATTGCCAAAGGACTCAATACCATCGAAGACATCCAAGTTCCCATAAAAGGTGTAATACCGTTTTCTTGCGCAACTTTTTTACCAAATGTATTGATGAAATGAAAGATGATAAATATTCCAACAGCAAATACAATGGGCAAACCTAAACCACCTTTACGAATAATGGCTCCAAGTGGTGCTCCAATAAAAAACATCAATAGACAAGCAAAAGCAATTACAAATTTGTCATACAAAGCAATCCAATGCGAATTGATGTTTTTTTGTTTTTCATCCATTTCAAATTTAGAGCTATCAATTGAAAAAACAGTTCCTTCAACATTGTTTTTTGCTAAATTATAGGTTTGTAATTTTTGCTCAAAACTCAAACTATTAATATGATTTTCAATGTTTTTTAGCGTATTTGTATTATTCTTTTGATAGGAAACAAATGAATTGGTGTTGATTCGTTGGTAAATGTTTTCAGCATACGATTTGATGTCTTTTTTGTAATTAAGACTCAGAGAATCAATAGTGTAATTCAATTCACTGATATTCAACATCGTATTGGTGTTGGTAATTTCTCCTGAATCAGAATCGGTGTTTAATTTTGACAAATCAATGTTGATGACATCTCTTTTAAAAGTAGCTTTCGCAAAAGGTAATCGTTGACGTTCTTCGTATTTTTTTGGAAAAATATCTTCATAATAATAACCATCAAACAATAGCAATTGCAATGTATTTGAATTTTCGCTACTGACTAATTCACCTCTTTTAGCTCTAATGATGGTTTTGTTGCCTTCTCCATTATTTGATTTTATGTGAATAATTACATCAGTCAGTAAATTTCCATTTTCTCCCGATTTTTTGGCTACTTTGATAGTATAGTTCCCAATTTCACTAAATTGTCCTTCAGCTATCGCCATTGCAGGTTTTACTTGCGCTATATTACGCCTGAAATTGATAAACTTGTATTCGGCATACGGAATAACATTATTTGCAAAGATAAAAGCGACAATACTTAATATAAAAATGAAAACGGTTAGACTTCTCATGGCGCGTTGTAACGAAATTCCAGACGATTTCATCGCAGCAAATTCGTAGTTTTCAGACAAACTTCCGAAGGTCATAATAGAAGCCAAAAGCACTGATAATGGTAAAACAAGCGGAACAATTCGAGGCATCGAAAAAACCAAGAATTTCATTACCATAAAGAAGTCCAAATCTTTTCCAGCTAGCTCAGAGATAAATAGCCAAACGGTTTGGAGTATGAATATAAAAAACAAGATTACAAATACCGTAGTAAATGTAATCAAGAAGGTTTTAAGTAAATACTTATCTAATATTTTCACAAATCCTAATCTAATTTATTGATGTAGTAGTTGGGATACTTATTGGCTACAAAGATAAATTGATTTTTTGATAAAGGTTGATTGGTTTTAAAAGAATTAACAGTTAAAGTAGTTTTTGTACCGTTTTTTCCCACTTCAATCAAATTGTAGATGTGTTTGGTTTGGATGTCAATGCCAAGTAAAACTTCTTTTCGTTGGTCTTTCCCACTATTTGGAATTAACTTAATGTATTGAATTTTTCTGCCTTTTACATTTTGTAAAATATCCATCGAATATTTGTATCCACTATTGAAAAAAGTCAACATTTTAGAGGGAGTAATAGATTTTTCGTCTTTGTCATTGGTTGAAGAAACCGTTACTTCTTCATCTTCTGGAACAATAGTGTACGTTTTTTTTCCATCAAAAATTTTGGTCGCTCCCATAAAGTTCAACACATATTTATTGCCTTCAATGATAACGCTGCCTTTACTTTCTTGATTGATGTTTTCTTTCGAATTATTCAAATTGTATTTAAAATCAATGGTGATGTTTGAATAGCTTTTTATTTTGGCTGTAACGTCATCCAAAAGTTCTTTCGCTTGTTTGTCTTGAGCTTGTACAGTAAGTGAAGCTAAAATAAATAAAGCAATAGAAAATAATTTGTTCATTTTAATCTGTGTTTTGTTCATTGTTAAAAAAATGTTCTAACGCTACTAAATCGGGAATATTAACACTTCGGGCTTTACTTCCTTCAAACGGACCCACAATTCCTGCGGCTTCCAGCTGATCAATTAATCTTCCAGCTCTGTTGTAGCCTAGTTTTAACTTCCTTTGCAATAATGATGCCGAACCTTGTTGCGCCGTTACAATTATTTCGGCAGCTTCCCTAAACATCGAGTCTCTTTCGGATATATCAAAGTCTAAATTCACACTAGATCCTTCTTCTCCAACATATTCAGGTAACATATAAGCTGTTGCATATGCTTTCTGAGATCCAATAAATTCTACAATTTTATCGACTTCTGGAGTGTCTACAAACGCACATTGCACACGAACTAAATCATTTCCATTAGAAAAAAGCAAATCGCCACGACCAATCAATTGATCGGCTCCGCCAGTATCCAAAATAGTTCTTGAATCGATTTTAGATGTCACTCTAAAAGCAATTCGCGCTGGGAAATTGGCTTTAATCATTCCTGTAATAACGTTTACCGATGGTCGTTGCGTAGCAATAATCAAGTGAATTCCTATCGCACGCGCCAACTGAGCCAAACGAGCAATCGGAGTTTCTACTTCTTTTCCAGCGGTCATAATCAAATCGGCAAACTCATCCACAACCAAAACAATGTAAGGTAAAAATCGGTGGCCGTTTTCTGGATTCAATTTGCGTTGCTTGAACTTTTCGTTGTATTCTTTAATGTTGCGCACCATGGCATCTTTCAATAGTGAATAACGATTGTCCATTTCGATACAAAGCGAATTCAACGTATTGATTACCTTATTGTTGTCAGTGATAATTGCATCTTCTGTATCGGGTAATTTAGCTAAATAATGACGTTCGATTTTATTGAATAAAGTCAATTCCACTTTTTTCGGATCAACCAAAACAAATTTTACTTCAGCTGGATGTTTTTTGTACAAAAGCGAAGTCAAAACAGCGTTTAGACCAACCGATTTTCCTTGTCCAGTAGCCCCAGCCATCAATAAGTGAGGCATTTTGGCTAAATCAACCACAAAGGTTTCATTGGAAATGGTTTTTCCTAAAGCAATCGGCAATTCCATTTCAGCTTCTTGGAATTTGGCGGCCGAAATTACCGTTTTCATTGGAACCATCGTTGGGTTTTTATTCGGAACCTCAATACCAATCGTTCCTTTTCCTGGAATAGGAGCAATGATTCGAATTCCTAAAGCTGCTAATGAAAGAGCAATGTCGTCTTCTAAACTTTTGATTTTTGAAATACGAATTCCCGCTTCAGGTACAATTTCATATAATGTTACCGATGGCCCAACAGTAGCTTTTATCTGAGAAATCGTAATGCCGTAATTTTTTAATGTTTCAACAATACGGTTTTTATTTTCTTCTAATTCTTCTTGATTGATGGTAATGCCAACTGAGGCGTATTCTTTTAGTAAATCAATAGTTGGAAATTTATAATTCGAAAGTTCTAAAGTTGGATCAAATTCGCCAAAATCAGCTACAATTTTAGCTGCCAAATTTTCTTCCATCACATCTTCGTCGGTCGCTTTTTCAATCACAAAAGCTTCGTCATTGGTTTTGATTGCGGGTTCTGTTGGAGTTACAGTCAATTGCGGAGCAACAACTTCGGGTTTTGGTTCCGACTTTAATGTTGGTTCTAATTCAATTTCAGAATAACTCGAAATGGTTGGTTTCAATGTGTCTTTATTGATTTCAAACTGCGAAGCTGGTTTTAAAACTTCGTCCAAGTCATAATCGGCAACGGGCTGTTCTTCGTCTTTATCTTCAACTGCATATTCTTCCAAGTTGTAATTGGTAGACGACGATTTGGCTTTCATTGCATCAATATCATCCGAAATTTCTTTTTTCTTCTTTTCAAAAAAAGATTTGATGGCTTCGGGCGACATCTTTATTTTAAACAATAAATAAATCACTAAACCAGCGATTAACACCAAAACAGTTCCTATTTTACCAATAAAATCTTGGAAGAATAAATTCATTTCATAGCCAATAGTTCCGCCTAATTGTGGCAATGTGGTGGCGAAAAAGCCAAACAACATTGATAAAACAATCATCACAAACAAATCCCAAAACCAAGTGTTTTTGAGTTTTTTCAATGGTAAATCCAATACCAAATAAGTTCCTGTAATGAAAAATAGCTTCACAAATAAGAACGAAGCAGCACCAAAACCTTTGTGGATAAAAACATCAGCCAAATAAGCGCCAATTTTCCCCAACCAATTTTGAGCTGATTCACTTCGGTCGGCCAATTCGTCAACGATATTTTGATCTTGGTGTCCGTGAATGAAAAAGGAAACAAAAGCTAACAATAGACCAATTGAGAAGAGAATTAAAAAGGTACCAATTAACACGCGGTACTGTAATTTCATTTTCCACGGAATTTTTTCTTCGGGAAGCGTATCGTTTTTTACTGTATCTTTTTTAGTTGTTTTGGCCATTCTATACTGAAATTACGTACAATACTAAATTAAAATTTTGGAATATAAATTATACAACCAATAACTATTGCAGTCATTGCCGCAAAAAATACAGCTCCAGCTGCAATATCTTTGATAAATCCTATCTTTTCATGAAACTCAGGATGAATAAAATCGGCGACTTTTTCAACGGCAGTATTCAATCCTTCTACACTCAAAACCAATCCAATAGCCAGAGTTTGAAACATCCATTCTTCGCGTGAAATTTCAAAATAAAAACCAGCAAATACTAAAAGCACAGCAATAGAAGACTGAACCATTACACTGTGCTCTGTTGTAGCTAATTTAATTGCGCCTTTTAGTGCAAATCCCATGCTTTTTAGGCGACCCGTAAAAAAGGATTTATCTCTTTCGAATTCCATCATGCTATTATAATGCGGCTAATGCGGCTTCGTAATTGGGTTCGTTGGCAATTTCTGCTACTTGCTCGGTGTATTTTACAGTTCCGTTTTCATCAAGAATAATTACTACTCTTGAATGTAAACCTGCTAATGGACCATCTGTGATTTCCAATCCGTAGTCTTTTCCGAAACTTCCTGATTTGAAATCTGATAAATTAACTACATTTTTCAAACCTTCGGCTCCACAAAAACGCTTTTGTGCAAAAGGCAAATCTCTCGAAATACAAAGCACTTTAGTGTTCTCTAACGCACTTGCTTTGGCGTTGAATGTACGAACAGATGTTGCACAAGTCCCTGTATCAATACTCGGAAAAATATTTAATACCAATTTACTCCCAGCAAAATCGTTTAAAGAAGCCACTGATAAATCGTTTTTTACTAATTGAAATTGGGGTGATTTTGAACCTACTGAAGGCAATTCACCGATGGTGTGTATAGGATTTCCTCCTAATGTTATTGATGCCATTTTGCTATTTTTTATACGAATTCAAAAGTATGAAAATTATTCGGAATAGGGAAGTAGGTTTTGCTTTATAAAGTTTAACATTTATTTCTTGTTTAGTATTATTGTTTTATCGTAATATTGCAATATAAAAATAAATTGATTTATGGGCGCATCAAAATCCGACTCTTTTTCAGCTGAACACAACGAGGCTGCGGGCTTGTTTAAAGCTTTGTCGCATCCAGCACGCATAGCAATTGTCGAGTATTTATTATCGGTTGACAGTTGTATTTGTGGCGATATTGTCAACGAATTGCCATTAGCGCAACCTACCATTTCTCAACATTTAAAAGAATTAAAAAACGCCAACATCATCAAAGGAAACATCGAAGGAACTGCCATTTGCTATTGCTTAAATCCCGAAACTATGGCAAAAATTGAAGACTATTTTGCTTTGATTTCTAAAAAATTAAAGATGAAATGCTGTTAGCAATCACTATTTATTAATCATTAATCACTTAAATTATGAAAATCTCAGAATTCAAAAACCAACTTACCGAAATAGATAATTTCTCAATTCAATTGCCCAATGGAACAATGATTCCAGCTCATTTTCACATCACTGAAATGGGTTTGTTGACCAAAAATTTCATCGATTGTGGCAACACAATTCGCGAAGAAAAACTCATCACCTTCCAAGTGTGGTTGGCGGCCGATTTTTACCATCGTTTGGCACCGAGTAAAGTATTGAAAATCATCGAAGCTTCTAAAAACCTAATTGGTGACGCCGACTTAGAACTCGAAGTCGAATACCAAACCGAAAGTACGATTGGTAAATTTGGATTGGATTTTACTGACGGAAAATTTGTACTAACGCCAAAAGAAACCACTTGTTTAGCGAATAATCATTGCGGAATTCCAACCGATAAAATCAAAGCTAAAATAGGCGAAATCAAAGAAAAAGTAGCTTGTTGTTCACCTGATTCGGGTTGTTGTTAATTTTTTAGGTAGTCAAAAGGACTTTGTGTACTTTGAGGCTTCTTCGTGGTTAAAAAAAATAATGTATGTTAGAAAAACTATCTAAAACAATCGAAAAAGTTACTGAAATCCCTGTTACAAATGAACGAAAGGAAGTATTGAATCAGTTGATTGATTACATTCAAAACAAAGTCAATCATAACGAAGAAATTCGCCTGAACTTTATTTGCACACATAATTCCCGACGCAGTCATTTGTCTCAAATTTGGGCGCAAACAATGGCTTTTCATTTCAAAATCAAAAATGTATTTTGCTATTCTGGCGGAACCGAAGCTACTGCTATGTTTCCAAAAGTGGGCGAGACGTTAGTCAATCAAGGTTTTGAAATTCAAAAACTATGTGAAACGGAAAATCCAGTGTACGCAGTCAAATTTGATGCAAATCAACATCCAATTATCTGTTTTTCAAAAACGTATTTTGATGATTTTAATCCGAAAACTCTATTTGGAGCCATTATGACGTGCAACAATGCTGATGAAGGTTGTCCAATGGTTTTTGGAGCTGAAGCACGTTTTCCAATCAAGTACGATGATCCCAAAGCGTTTGACGGAACCGAATTGATGAACGAAAAATACGCTGAAAGAAGTTTGCAGATTGCCAGTGAAATGTATTTTGTCTTTTCTCAAATAAAATAGGTCAATGTCAATATCAATGTCAATATCAATGTCAATGTCAATATCAATGTCAATATCAATGTCAATGTCAATGTCAACAATGTCGTTAGGTGAGAACTTGATGAATCTTAATCTTTTAATGGTTTAATATGAAGAAAAGACTTAATTTTTTAGACCGATTTTTAACTCTTTGGATTTTTCTCGCCATGTTAGTTGGCGTTGCCATTGGTTATTTTATTCCGAATTCGGATGATTTTATCAACTCGTTTTCGTCGGGAACCACCAATATTCCGTTGGCGATTGGACTAATTTTGATGATGTATCCACCACTCACAAAAATTGATTTTTCAAAAGTGCCACAGATGTTTCAGCAACCCAAATTATTGGCAGCGTCGTTTTTAATCACCTGGATTGTTGGGCCGTTTTTGATGTTTTTGTTGGCTACATTTTTCCTCAAAGACAATCCCGAATACATGGCCGGATTAATCATTATCGGCATTGCGCCTTGTATAGCGATGGTGATTGTCTGGAACGAATTGGCCGAAGGCAACCGCGAATTAACCGCTGGTTTAATCGGAATTAATAGTTTGTTGCAAGTCTTTTTCTTTAGTTTGTACGCGTATTTTTATTTGGCCGTCATGTTACCGCTATTCGGAATAGATGGTTTGGAATTGGATATTACCATTGCTGAAATTGCCAAAACGGTTGGTATTTACCTCGGAATTCCATTTGCCTTGGCTGTGGTGAGTCGGTTTGTTATCAAAAAATATATTGGCGACAAATTCTTCAACCAAAAGTTTCTTCCGTTTGTGTCGCCGATTACGTTGATTGCGTTGTTGTTTACCATTGTAATTATGTTCAGTTTAAAAGGCGAAATGATCGTTGATTTACCTTTGGATGTGTTGCGCATTGCGATTCCACTCGTGATTTTCTTTGCCATTATGTTTTTCTTGATGTTTTTTGTATCGAAGAAAATCGGCGCCAATTACCGCGATGCAACGGCTTTATCGTTTACCGCTTCAGGAAACAATTTCGAATTGGCCATTGCCGTTTCGATTGGCGTTTTTGGCATCAATAGCGGGCAAGCGTTTGCAGGTGTTATTGGTCCGCTTGTAGAAGTTCCCGCATTGATTATATTAGTCAATGTGGCGTTTTGGTTGCGGAAGAAATACTTCAATTAAATAAAAACGTTCTGCGTGACTTGCTTGCGTGAGGGCGAAGTTAGAAATTAGAAGTTAGAAATTAGAAGTTAGAAATTAGAAGTTAGAATTCAGAAGTTAGAATTCAGAAGAAAGAAGAAAGAAGAAAGAAGAAAGAAGAAAGAAGAAAGAAGAAAGAGACAAGTTAGGACTCTGTTTTCTAGTTAGAGCAAAGCGACTTTACGCAATCTTTTTTCTATGAATCTATGTGGTAAAAAATCAAATCCAACCCAAACCTATCGCGATTCCGATGAGGATTAAGAAAGTGGCTACGGTAAATTTTAAAAAATTTATGGTGACTTTTTTGAGTAATTTATTTCCAATGAAAGCGCCAGTCATGGCTGAGAGTGTGGCGCAAATGAGTAAGGTTAAGTTTTCTTTTAAATCTAAATGTATCATTCGTGTGGCGTAGACGCTGAGTCGCGTGAAATCGACTAATGATGAAATGACCACAGTTGTTCCAATAAAAGCTTCTTTGGATAAGCCTGCGCGGATTAGAAACGCACTTCGCAACGCGCCTTGTGTTCCGGCCAAACCTCCGAAAAATCCGCTCAAAACGCCGCCAATTGGCAATTTGTTTTTATCGAATTGGAGTTGGTTGAAATACGGCAAAATATCCATCATCGCAAAAAAGAGGATTAAAATGGCAATCGTAAGTTTTAATGGATAGACTGAAAATGTTTTTCCGAGAAGTTCATAGGAAAACAGCGGTTGCATCGTCGGAATTTGAAGCAAAACATACGCACCGATGAAAGCGAAGATGATGGCTGGAATTCCGAATCGAATAAAAACCTCTTTGTTGACGTTTTTGCCCACTAAAACCAATTTGAACATGTTGTTGAAAAAATGCACAATTCCGGTGAGCGCGATGGCGACATCAACAGGGAAAAATAGCATTAAAACTGGAGCAAGTAATGTTCCCAATCCGAAACCTGAGAAAAAGGTGAGGAGCGCGGTGAGAAAGGCAACAATAGAGACGATTACGATTTCCATTTTTCTTTCAAATGTAAAAAAAAAACGCCCAATTTCTTGAACGTTGTTTTTTTATAAAGAATTTTGTAATCAGTTTTATTTATCAATAGAACCCAAAACGCGTTTCATAAAATCGTTGAGTGCTTCTTTTTTGTCTTTACCTTCTTTGATCATTTTGTTGACTTCGAGTGCGCCGTACATATTGGAAATTAGTTCACCAATGACTTCGAGTTCTTCGTCTTTCAAAGAAGAAACTTCACACAAATTTTCGAGCACTTCAATGGTTTCTACCAAATAATCTTGGTCGTTGTCTTCGATAAATTGAGTTAAATGTTTGATTATAGGTAGTTTCATTTTTAACTGTTTATTGTTTTTAGTTTATGGTTTATAGTTAGTAACCATGAATCATAAACCATGAACTTATAAAACCTCATTCACCAATTCTGCCAAAACTTCGGCTTTGTTGGTTTGGCTTTGGTTGACTAAAACGCCATTTTTGAATGTCGCGAAAGTGGGCAAATTGTCTACTTTGGCTAATTTTCGTGATTCGGGAAATTGTTCAGCATCTACAATGACAAAAGGAATACTTTCGTTTTGTGAGGCCAGCATTTTGAATTTAGGTTTCATGATACGGCAATTACCACACCAAGAAGCAGCGTATTGAACTACTACAACATCGTTGGAGGCTACAATTTCTGCTAAGTTGTCTTTTTCTATTTCTGAAAACATAGGTTAATTTGTTAATTGGTCAATTCGACAATGTGTCAATGAGTTTATAATTGGCAAATTGACACATTGCCTCATCGACACATTGATTAATGAGAGGCCAAATAAGCAGCAGTAGAGTTTCTATCAGCGTTCATTGCATCTTTTCCTTCTTCCCAGTTTGCTGGACAAACTTCACCTTTGGTTTGAACGTGAGTGTAAGCGTCAATCAAACGTAAATATTCGTTTACATTTCTACCCAATGGCATATCATTTACACTTTCGTGGAAAATTTTTCCTTCTTCGTCAATCAAGTAAGTTGCTCTGAAAGTTACATTTGAACCTTCAAGAATTTCTTCGTCAGTATTTTCGTCGTACACCCATTCTGCATCCAAAATATCCAAAGCAGCAGCTAAATTACGAGTAGTATCAGCCAAAATAGGATACGTTACACCTTCAATTCCACCGTTGTTTTTTGGCGTGTTTAACCAAGCAAAATGTACTTCATTAGTGTCACAAGAAGCACCAATTACCATAGTATTTCTTTTTTCAAATTCTTGTAAAGCACCTTGAAAAGCATGTAATTCAGTTGGGCAAACAAAAGTGAAGTCTTTTGGATACCAAAACAAAACCACTTTCTTTTTGTTTTTGGTAGCTTCTTCTAAAACGTTAATTCTTAAATTATCTCCCATAAAAGAGATTGCGTCAACTTTAAGATTTGGGAATTTTTTTCCTACTAATGCCATTGTAAATGTATTTAAGTTAATAATTAATTTCTATTGCAAATTTACCGATAAAAAAAGCGAATATGTATTATTTTTAATTATATCTTTTTATCTAACAATAGCTTTTGGCTATCAGGATTTGCTTCTTGATTTTTTGTTGAACGAAACAATAATGTCTTATATTTGTTTTTTGCACTGTAATCAAATAAAACACAAATAACGATACAATTGCTTATGAGTTTCTCCAATTTATTTCGAAAAAAAAAGGTACAAGATATTCTAGATCAAGTGGCTAAAAATGAAGCCGATGGGCACGAGGCCTTAGGAAAACATCTAACAGCTAGAGATTTAACCGCATTCGGAATTGCTGCAATCATTGGTGCTGGAATATTTAGTACTATCGGAAAAGCAAGTGCTGATGGTGGTCCAGCTGTAATCTTCTTATTTATTTTTACTGCTTTGGCCTGTAGTTTTGCAGCATTTGCTTACGCTGAATTTGCTTCTATGGTTCCGGTCTCGGGTAGTGCGTATACGTATTCGTATGTGGCTTTTGGAGAAATTGTGGCTTGGATTATTGGTTGGGCTCTGATTATGGAATATGCCATCGGAAATATTACGGTTGCCATTTCTTGGAGTGATTATTTTACAGGATTATTGCGGAGTGGCGGCATTGAATTACCGCAATGGATTCAAATGGATTACCTCACGGCTTCCAATGGTTTTAAAGAAGCTTCCGCTTTGATGCAAGGCGGTAAAACCTTTGAAAATCTTTCTGAAAGTTTGCAGGCGGCTCATGTTGCGTGGACAACTTCGCCAACTATTGGTGGTTTTCATTTGGTTGCCGATTTACCAGCTTTATTAATCATTATTATTATTACAGCTTTGGTTTACCGTGGAATGAAAGAATCACGCAATGCCAGTAATTTGATGGTAGTGGTGAAGTTATGCATTATTCTTTTAGTGATTGCGGTCGGAATATTTTATGTCGATACTGCCAATTGGACTCCGTTTGCTCCAAATGGAGTTAGTGGAGTTTTAAAAGGTGTTTCTGCGGTGTTCTTCGCGTATATTGGTTTTGATGCAATTTCGACAACTGCTGAAGAGTGTAAAAACCCGCAACGCGATTTGCCACGAGGAATGATGTGGGCGATTATCATTTGTACCATTTTATATGTTGTCATTGCTTTAGTCTTAACAGGAATGGTCAATTATGCTGATTTGAATGTGGGTGATCCGTTGGCATTTGTTTTTGATAAATTAGATTTAAAATGGATGTCAGGAATTATTGCGGTGAGCGCTGTAGTGGCTATGGCGAGTGTTTTATTGGTTTTCCAGATGGGACAACCACGTATTTGGATGAGTATGAGTCGTGATGGTTTGTTGCCTAAGCGTTATTCTAAAGTACATCCTAAATTCAAAACACCTTCATATGCGACTATAGTTACTGGTTTTGTAGTTGCTGTTCCAGCATTATTTTTGAATTTAACAATGGTTACTGATTTGTGTAGTATTGGAACTTTATTTGCCTTTGTATTGGTTTGCGCAGGTGTTTTGGTGTTGCAAAACAAGAAAGATATTCCACGAGGAAAGTTTAAAACGCCTTATGTAAACTCGAAATTCATTTTTCCAATATTACTTTTTGTTGGTGCTATTTTAGCCTTTACAATAAATAGAGAAGCTACTATGGATTTTATCACCAATGAAAAACAAATTTACGATCCAGCCACTATTGTCACTTCATTAAATGAAAACCAAGCCAAAGAAATTTATACGCATTTGACTGAAAACTCTGTTCATGCTCAAAATGAGTCTGATTTAGAGCAAATATTGAGTACAATAGCTGAAGATGATTTGGCCTATAAGGAAGTTGTCGATAGTTTACCAATCGATGACTCGCTAAAATACGAAAGCGGATTTAGTTTGTTCAAGCACAAAATCCCAATGTGGATATTTTTAATCGCGTTGATGTACTTTGCTGTTTGGTCTTGGCGTCAAAACTTGTCGTTGATTCCATTATTAGGTTTGGTTTGTTGTTTGTATATGATGGCCGAATTGAGCGTGTGGAATTGGATTTATTTCACCATTTGGTTACTAATCGGATTGTCTATTTATTTTGGATTTAGTCACAAAAACAGTAAGTTGAATAAAAGTATTGAAGCATAAAAAAAAATCCCGAGCAATCGGGATTTTTCAATTTTAGTTGTATTTAGTTAAGGGAAGGGAGTTGCTGAATAGATAAAATTATTACTGTTGGTTTCCCAAATAGAAAAATCAGAATTATCCACATTTCCATCTCCATTTAAATCAGTAATATAAAAACCATAAGCAAAGTTGTTGGCGTCGATTTCCCAAGCAGAATAATCGTTGTTGTCAATGTTGCCGTCATTGTTGATATCGCCCGAATAAAGCCCAAAAACACCATTGCTTAATTGTACTAAGTTGTTGCCATACGCTTTGGATGCTGAAGTTGTGAAATCATAGGATAATGGAATAGTGCCGATTGTTTGCGGCGTTGCGCTCCAAGTTCTGACTGAATTAGAGCTTTTTACTCCAACATAATATGAACCTGAAGGTTGACCATTAAATAGACAGACTGCTCCTCCATGCGTTTTTAAAGAAGCTGTTGTAGAGGAAATTAAAGTTCCTGAGGTATTTCGTAATTCTACAGAAATATCATCGGTGTTATTGGTAATCGAACTTGATGTTGTAGTAGATTTAAACGCTAGCATATTTTGATTATTCAAATCATACAATCCTTGTACATTTAATTTTAAAACAACTATCGATTTTCCAGAACAAAAGTCGCCAACAGAGGTGTTTAAATTTGGTAAAAAAGATTGAATGATATTGATTTCAGAAGCATCACAACATATTTGAACTAATGAATTTAAATTGGTAAATTCAAAGGAAGGCATGGGTGGAATTGGCACAATGTCATAGTAATAATAATCAGAAATGGCATTGTTCTTTAAATTTATAAATGATAGATCAGGATTATTACTGCAAACCAATCGGATCACACTTGAGTTGGATAAATCTATAGAAGTTAGATTGTTATTGTTACAAACTAAAGTTCCTAATAGCATACAATTCGAAATTTGCAAATTAGTTATTTGATTGTTAGAACAATATGCTTTTTGTAAGTTGTTCATATTTGTAAAACTCAGATTAGTCAGAACATTATTGGTACAATCTATATACAATAATCCATTCAACCCAGTTAAATCAAGAGATGGAAGTTGATTTGAATAACAGTAAAAATAATTTAAAAAACTTAATCCTGTGACATTTAACGAAGTCAATGAATTGTTGTTTGCTGTTAAGTAAGTGAGTGCAATATTATTGGTTAGATTAAGACTATTAATCATGTTGTATGAGCAATCCAATGTTTGCAACTGAGTTGCATTACTTAAATTTAAACTGGTTAATTGATTGTTGTTGCAATACAAATTTTTTAATTGATTATTCGTAGTCAAATTTAGATTTGATAATTGATTGTGATTGCAATCTAAAGTTTGCAATAGCGTATTATTACTAACATTTAATGAAGTTAAATTATTATTACTAACGTTCAAGCTGGTTAAATTGGTGAAAACACTAAAATTATACGAAGTAATATTATTGTTAGAACAATTTAAACTAACTAATTGCGAATTTAAAATTAGGTTTGAAGATATTAAACCAGTAGAGCTGCAATTTAAGGTCGTTAAATTTGAAAATGAAGTAGTATTTAAACTAGTTAAATTATTGTTGTTGATGAATAAACTGGACAAACTATTAGGTAAAACAATTGAGCTCAACGAGGTAATTGCATTATACGAACAATCTAAATAAGTAAGAAAAGTATTGCTGCTCAAATTCATATTAGATATTTGATTACGACTAACATTTAAAGATCTTAAATTTGTAAAGTAAGCAATACCAGTTAAATTAGTTATTTCGTTTGCCAACGGTGCATTAGCCATTTTAAAAGGTGGTGGTCCATTATAAACATAAAATGATAAATGATGAACTAGTAACGCTTCACTTTGCTCAATTTCACCATTGTTATTGCTGTCAATTTTAAACGAAAACCCCAATACGTTTTTCGCGACATTATTTGAAGAAGAAGATGAAAGCAACTTGGCCTTAAAATTAGCATCTGGAAAGTTGATAATTTGAGCTGAATTTTCTAAATTAACAAAAACTAAAATAATCAATAAATACAGATTTCTCATATCAGATTAAATTTAAATAATTATGGGTTTTAAACAATAATTTAGAGTTTTATGAATTTTTGTGTTGATTTTCCATTTTCAGAAAAAATAGTTATGAAATAAGTTCCTGATTGTAATTCACTAATATCAATAGTTGTTGTATTCAAACTTAAAATAGTCTGGCCAACTGTATTTGCTATTTCAACTTTGTTCATAGCTATATTTTCTACCATTTTTACATTTAAGATACTATGGGTTGGATTTGGATAAACGGTAAACGAATGGTCTAATTCAAAATTATCTATAGCCAGCAAACGAACTGTTGTAGAAGTTGTATTTGTAACGATAGGGTAGTTATAGTCAAAATAAATATTTGCATCATTTGTAATGATATCGTTGACAACCACATTGCTTTTGGGCTTAATCGAAAAAGCAATATAACCATGACTAGCAGGTTCATCCACTAATGAAGCAGGCAAATTGATGTTTTCAAAGAAAAACTCTAACTTATTTCCTTGAGTTAGTGTACTTCTAAAAAGATGACTCGAAGAAGTAATTTGCAAAGAACTCAAATCTAATTTTGAATGTAAAAGATCTTTCACTACAACATTCTCTGCAGCAGCTGTTCCCGTGTTTTGAAAGCGAATGATATAGTGTAAAGGTTTGTTGATATCAGCAATCGCGATTTCGCTGCCTTCCAAACAAGTTTTGTCATTTGGATCATAAGAACCAATCACAATTTGATCGAAGCTAAAAACATTATCACTTGGTGTTTCATCGGTTTCAGCAGTAGCAATTGATGAAGTAAAGGGTAAAACATCGCCAATATTTACAGCTGGTGTTTCCATTGGTCCATTCAAATTAAGTATTGCAGAATATTCTCTACTTTCAAAAGGTTGTAAATCAGTAAAATTCCAACTTATAGCACCTGTATTACTTGTTGAAATAGTAGGATTGGATGTTAAATAATCCAAAATTGTGTCATCATAGTATAATGTAACTGTTCCAGACTGAGTTTCTGTACCTTTATTTTTGAGAACTAATTTATACGATAAGTTGAAGCCAGGTCTTGCCGAAGTTAACGGAATCAGCGACAATTCTAAATCAGGATGAACGCCGTTGGGTGATACACAAAAGTTAGCAGTTTGATTATTACCAGTGGTTGAAAATGTAAAATTAACACTTGTTGGCGTTATTTGAAAATAATTAGGATTTTCCATTTGTGGCGTTACTGTATGATTACCAATATTAGGAAATAACATATAATATCCAAGACTATTTGTAAAAGAACTTCCTGAATTGACTCCGTCAGTAATATTTAATTTTACATTGGAAAGAACCTCATTTTGATTTCCATAATCATAGGTCACATTTCCAACGATTGTATTGTAACCGCCTCCTGGTGTAAACGAACAATAAGAACTTAAGACTCCAATTTGATTCATTGGAGGCATAAAATACAATTGAAGTTCACTCTCATCTAAACAAACATAGATTAAAGCTGGGCAATTATCGTATATCGTGCAAGTATTACTGCCAAATAAAAGCATAATACAGGAAGAAGTCACGCCGTTTTTGATGTTTAAATATTCTAAATTCGGATTTGGACCAAACATACCATCAATAAATCCAGTTGTGCTTAAGTCTAATGTTGAAAAATAATTATCACCAGCATAAATTGCATTTAAATTAGTTAAACCATCAACTACTATAGATGTAAGTTGACAGCTTGTAGCGTTTAAATAACTCAAATTGGATTGACTTGTTAAATCTAGAGTAATCAATGGATTGTACGAACAATTTAATGTATGTAAATTGATAAATTGTTCAATTCCCGATAAGTTAGCAATTGATTGTTGCTCAACAATCAAACTATTCACAGTAACTGCTTCGCTAACTTCAATTTCACCATCATTATTAGCATCGGCATCAATATCTCCTATGCCGTTATTATTCGTGTCAATACAATTTGTATTCACTAACGCATTTTTGAAATTAGCATCTGGAAAGTTGATGATTTGAGCATTGCTTGCATAGGAAATTAACAATAAAAAAAGTGTATATTTTTTCATAAGTCGTTGAATTTTATTCAAATATAAGAAAAATCCGCTAAAACATAAAGTTCTAACGGATTTTATAAAAAAAAAACTAACTATTAAAAAAACTAGATAATGTTCAATTCTTTCATGCAAGCTTTCATCATTTGGTAAGTGCGTTCAATATCATTGTCTAAACCAATGGAGAAGCGTATTAAACCATCAGATAAACCCATTGCTTTTTGCTCATCCAACGGAATTTCACTCGATGTTGATGTTCCTGGTGCGCTAAAAAGTGTTTTGTAAAATCCTAAACTTACGGCCAAATAACCCAAATTTCGGTTTTGCATTAATTCCATCAATTCATTGGCTTTGTTTAAACTACCAACATCAAGAGTCATCATGCCCCCAAAACCGTATTCTTGATTGATCATTGTGCAATATAAATCATGACTTGGATGACTTTTTAAACCAGGGTAAACCACTTTTAATCCGTCGATTTCAAATTTTGTTGCCAAATACAGTGCGTTATGACTGTGTTGTTTCATGCGAATGTGTAATGTTCTCAGGTTTTTCAGAATACTTGCAGCACGTAAGCTATCCATAGTAGGACCAAGCAACATCATGGCGCCATTATTAACGTTTTTCAAATCATCAATAAATGATTGTGATGCACAAACCACACCACCAACTGCATCGCTACTACCGTTAATGAATTTGGTTAAACTATGAATTACTACATCAGCTCCTAATTGTGATGGAGCAACAGATAAAGGAGAAAAAGTATTGTCAACTACCAATTTGATATTGTGTTTTTTGGCAATTTTCGATAAGCTTTCAATGTCTGAAACTTCCAAAAGCGGATTGCTAACGGTTTCGCAATACAATACTTTGGTTTTAGAGTTAATAGCGGCTTCTACAACATCTAGTTTTGTACTGTCTACAAAAGTGGTTTTGATACCCCAATTAGGTAACATATTTTTCATAAAAGCATATGTTCCGCCATAAATGGTTCTACTCGAAACGATTTCGTCGCCTGATGAGCAAAGTTGCATTAAGACAGAAGTAATTGCTCCCATTCCAGATGCAGCAACATTCGCGCTTTCTGTTCCCTCCATTGCAGCCAATGCTTTGCCTAAATACAAATTCATAGGCGAGGAGTGACGCGAATACAAATAGCAACCTTCAGCATTCCCTTCAAAAGTATCAAACATCGTTTTTGCAGAAAGGAAAGTATAGGTAGAACTATCAGAAATAGAAGGATTTACGCCTCCGAATTCGCCAAAATATTGTAGGTCTTGAATAGTATCTGCTGGGTTGAATTTTGACATGATTGTAGATTTTTATTTTACAAATTTTGTTTTTTAAAGAATTAAAATCAATAGTTTTGTATTTATTTAGAAAATAAAACTATAAATATTTTTATTTGTAGAATAAAAAACTATATTTGTTGCTTGTTTTAAAGATTTTTAGAAAATATCACAGTTATGATGTTGGATCAGTTGGATAAAAAATTGCTCTTTCTGCTGCAAACAGATACCAAAAAAACGACTAAAGAACTTTCTTTAAAACTCAACCTATCTGTTACCGCCGTGTACGAACGCATCAAAAAAATGGAGCGTGAAGGCATAATTTCCAATTACGTTGCAATTTTAAACCGAAATAAAATTGACAGGAGTTTTGTTGTTTTTTGTCATATCAAGCTTGTGCAACATTCACGTGAGTTTCTTACCAAGTTTGAAAGCGAAGTGGTGCAGCTCGATGAAGTATTAGAGTGCTTTCATGTGAGTGGTGATTACGACTACATTTTGAAAATTTTGGTCAAGGATATGGAAGAATACCGCGAATTTATGGTTACCAAACTCACTACTTTGCAGCATATTGGAAGCACACACAGTACTTTTATGATTGGCGAAGTGAAAAATACAACCGCATTTAAATTTTAACCTTTATATATGAATAGAGCCTTTACTTTACTAGTTACTTTTGTTTACATCATTGCTTGTAACACGGTCAAGAGCGATGACAAACATCAAGATTTAAAACGGGTTTGGATGTTAACTGAATTTGGCCAATTTGATAAAAATGAGTTATCCAAAAAGGAAGCTTACCTTGATTTAACCCAACCGCAAAACGCAGGGTCAAAAATGGGTTGTAATCAACTATCTTTTCCTTACACTATCAAAAATGATAAGGAAATTGGTTTCACTGATGGTTTTGCAACCAAAATGTATTGCCAAGACATGCAACTCGAAAACGAATTTACCAAAAAAATCACCGAAGTGAATCAATATGTTGTGGATGGACAAAAATTAATTTTGACAACAAAAAGTGGAGCAAAAATGGTTTTCGTGGCACAAGATTGAGATTAGCTAAAAAACAAAATTAGAAGTTGTGCAGCAATGATTCGGAGTATCATGGTTAATGGATACACAGTGGCATAAGTGGCTGAAGGAATGTCGTTTCCAGAAATTTTTAAGGCAAACGCCAATGCTGGTGGATCAGTCGATGCTCCAGCTAATAATCCGCAAATTTCAAAAAAGTTTTTCTTGAAGAAATGCTTGGCAATAATTCCCACAAATAACAACGGAACAATGGTGATAATTATTCCCAAACCCATCCAATAAAATCCGTTTCCGCCTTCAAATGCTGCAGCTAATTTAGAGCCGCTATTCAATCCAACACTGGCAAGAAATAAGGTAATTCCCAACTCACGTATCATCAAATTGGCACTATTGGTTGTGTAATTATTCAAGTAGAATTGATTCCCAAATCGACTCAATAGTAAAGCAATAATCAGCGGTCCACCAGCCAAACCAATTTTAACTGGAACCGGAATATTCGGAATTTGAAATGGAATACTTCCCACAATGATACCGAGTACAATTCCGATGAAAATCGGAGCAATATCTGGAACTTCTAATCGTTTTAACGAATTTCCTAAAACGGCACTGATGCGTTCCAAACTTTCTTTTGTTCCGACAACTTTTACCGTATCGCCCAATTGCAACATAATATTTCCGTTGGGAACCATTTGCGTTCCAGCACGATACAATCGAGTAAACGTAAAATCATGCTGATTGAATTCAGGAATATCACCAATTCGTTTATGCGTTATGTTTTTGTTGGTTACAACCACATGATTCGAAACCAAATTACTATCCAGCGCAGTTTTCAAATTCATATCGCTTTCTGGGCCAATTAATAAATGCAATTGCTCGAAAGTAGTTTTTGATGCTACAATTAATAGAACGTCATTTTCTGATAAAATTTCTTTTGGAGTAGGCGTAATGATGGTTCCTTTGTGAAACATTCGCGAAACTACAATAGGTGTTTTGATGATTTCAAAAATCGCACTGATCGGTTTACCAACCAATTGATGATTTTCGAGTTTTAAATGTTTAGAAATTACTCGATCTTCTCGCAAATTGGCTAATTTATTTTGAAGTTCGGTTTCGTGTTCAATATTGACTTTGAAGATTTTTTTCAAAAGTAACATCGAAATAATTATTCCAAAAACCCCAAATGGATAAGCAACTGCATAGGCCAAAGTTACCATTGACGTTGCTTCCGAAGCTTGATGCAAATTCGTCATTGTGGTTTGCGCTGCACCTAAACCAGGTGTATTGGTTACAGCTCCACTCATAATTCCGGTCATAATTGAAATGGAATTATTGAAAAAAAAACACAGTACTAATGTTGTAATTACTCCCAATAAAACAATGAAACTAGCAAGCATGTTTGTTACTAATGCATTTCGGTTTAAAGAAGCAAAAAAACCTGGACCAACTTGCAATCCGAGCGTGTAAACGAATAATACTAATCCAAATTCTTTGAGAAAATCTTGTAGTTCTGGATGTACAGTAACACCCAAAAACGAAAAGAACAATCCCACAAAAAGTACCCAAGTAACGCCGAGTGAAACGCCAAATATTTTTATTTTTCCGAACCAAATTCCCAACGCGATCACCAAGCCAAACACGATGATGGTTTGTGCAAATGATTGTTGGGTGAGTAACTCAATTATCCAGTTCATTTTTTTTAAGTTTTTAATACCAATGGAAAGATAGTGAATTTTTCCATTGGTATTTTTTAGGAGAAATTATAAACTCGGGCCAGCTGCAATCAATCGTTTGCCTTCTTCGGTATTGGTGTATTGCTCGAAGTTTTGGTTGTAAAGAGCGACTAATTTTTTGGTTTTAACTTCCCATTCCGCTACGTCTTTATAAGTTGTTCTTGGATCCAAAATATCATCTACATTAGGTAATGTTTTTGGAGCAGTTAAATTTAAAAATGGAATTTTTACCGTTTCCGCTTTTTCAATTGAACCATCAATGATTGCGTCAATTATAGCACGCGTATTTTTTAAAGAAATACGTTTTCCAGTTCCATTCCAACCTGTATTTACCAAATAGGCTTTGGCATTGTGTTCTTTCATTTTAGCAACCAATGTTTTAGAATACATAGTTGGATGCAATGTTAAGAATGCTTCACCAAAAGCGGGAGAAAATGAAGGCTGAGGTTCTGTAATTCCACGTTCTGTTCCCGCTAATTTAGAGGTAAATCCACATAAAAAGTGGTATTGTGCCTGATCTTCATCTAAAATAGAAACTGGAGGCAATACACCGAAAGCATCAGCAGACAAATAAATAATTTTATTAGCATGTCCTGCTTTTGAAGGGAGAACGATTTTATTAATGTGATAAATCGGGTAAGAAACTCGAGAATTTTCGGTAATAGAATGATCGTAATAATCTACTTCACCATATTCATTTACAACTACGTTTTCCAATAAAGCATCACGTTTGATAGCACGCCAAATATCAGGTTCATTTTCTTCTGATAAATCAATTACTTTAGCATAACATCCGCCTTCGTAATTGAACACACCATTGTCATCCCAACCGTGTTCGTCATCACCAATCAAATAACGTTTTGGGTCGGCTGAAAGCGTTGTCTTTCCAGTTCCAGAAAGCCCGAAAAAAATAGCTACATCGCCTTTTTCACCTACATTTGCAGAACAATGCATTGAAGCCATTCCTTTGAGCGGAAGGTAATAATTCATCATAGAGAACATTCCTTTTTTCATTTCGCCACCATACCAAGTTCCTCCTATAATTTGGATTTTTTCAGTCAAATTAAATAATACAAAATTCTCAGAGTTCAATCCTTGTTCTTGCCAATTTGGGTTGGTTGTTTTTGAACCGTTCATGACTACAAAATCAGGTTCACCAAAATTTTCCAGTTCATAAATTGAAGGCCGGATGAACATATTGGTGACAAAATGCGCTTGCCAAGCCACTTCCATCACAAAACGAACTTTTAGTCGAGTATTGATGTTGGTTCCGCAAAAAGCGTCAACAACGTATAGTTTTTTAGAAGTTGAAAGTTGTTTTAAAACTAAATTTTTCAATTCGCTCCAAACTTCCTGTGTGGTTGGAAAGTTGACTTTGTCATCCCAATAAATGGTGTCTTTGGTAACATCGTCTTTCACAATGTAACGATCTTTAGGAGAACGACCTGTGAAAATCCCAGTTTTTACGGCAACTGCGCCTGAATCAGTTACAGCGCCTTTTTCAAAACCTTTTCTGAAATGGGAAGTTTCGGCCTGAAATAATTCTTCGTAAGTCGGATTGTACACTACTTCGTGGTAACCAGTAATTCCTAAATTATGCAATTCTTGTATGACTTTAATGTTTTTCATGGTATGCTTTTTTATAATTTGATGTTTAATTTCTACACATCAAAGTTCCAATTTTAAGCAGCCAAAAAAACTGATAAATATCAGTAAAAAAATAAATCTACGAAATCGTTTTCTTTGATTGACAAGGGTTTGAAGAAGTTTTTTGAAGTGATTATTCTTTCTAGAATCGAATTAAAAATTGTCGTTCTTTGGTTGCGAAATGGATTGTATTTGAATTTTAAAATTGCCAACGATTTTTGCCTTTGTCATTGCAATTTAATTCGTAAATTTGTGCAACTTTTAGTAAAACACACTTAAAATATATAACATGAGTTCATTTGACGTAGTCATTATAGGTTCGGGTCCAGGCGGATATGTTTCAGCTATTCGTTGTGCCCAATTGGGTTTTAAAACAGCTATTATCGAGAAATATTCAACATTAGGAGGAACCTGTCTTAACGTAGGTTGTATTCCTTCCAAAGCATTGTTGGCTTCTTCGCATCATTATGAAGAATTGCAACATTTTGCTGATCACGGAATTGAGGTTTCGGGTAAAGTTAAAGTTAATTTAACCAAAATGATCGAGCGCAAGCAAGCTGTTGTTGACCAAACTTCGGGTGGCGTTAAGTTTTTAATGGACAAAAATAAAGTGACTATTTTTGAAGGTTTAGGTTCGTTTGTAGATGCTACGCATGTGGCTATCGCTAAAGCAGATGGAACTTCAGAAACCATTGAAGCTAAAAACATCATTATTGCAACAGGTTCAAAACCGTCGAATTTGCCTTTTATAAAATTGGATAAAGAACGCATTATCACTTCAACAGAAGCATTGAAATTGCCTGAAGTTCCGAAACACCTTATCATTATTGGTGGTGGCGTTATCGGAATTGAATTGGGACAAGTGTATTTGCGTTTGGGTGCAGAAGTTTCTGTAGTGGAATTCATGGATAGAATTATCCCAGGAATGGATGGTGCTTTGTCGAAAGAATTGACTAAAGTGTTGAAAAAACAAGGCATGAAATTCTACACTTCACACAAAGTACAATCGGTGGATCGAAAAGGTAAAACAGTGACAGTAAAAGCAGAAAACGCTAAAGGTGAAATTATTTCGTTAGAAGGTGATTATTCCTTAGTTGCAGTTGGACGTCGTCCGTATACCGATGGTTTGAATGCAGATAAAGCAGGAGTGAAGTTGACAGAAAGAGGTCAAATTGAAGTAAACGATCATTTGCAAACTAATGTTCCGAATATATATGCTATTGGCGATGTAGTTCGTGGCGCAATGTTAGCACACAAAGCCGAAGAAGAAGGCGTTTTGGTAGCTGAAATTTTAGCGGGACAAAAACCACATATTGATTATAACCTAATTCCAGGTGTGGTTTACACTTGGCCTGAAGTGGCTGCTGTTGGTAAAACCGAAGAGCAATTAAAAGAAGCTGGAGTTGCTTACAAATCAGGAAGTTTTCCTTTCAAAGCATTAGGAAGAGCTCGAGCTGGTGGCGATACAGATGGTTTTGTTAAAATTCTTGCTGATGCAAAAACGGATGAAGTTTTAGGTGTTCATATGATTGGAGCTCGTTGTGCCGATTTAATTGCAGAAGCTGTTACCGCAATGGAATTTAGAGCTTCAGCCGAAGATATTTCTAGAATGAGTCACGCGCATCCAACATTTGCGGAAGCGATTAAAGAAGCGGCATTGGCAGCAACAGATAATAGAGCTTTGCATGTATAAGTTTTAATAAATTAAAATAAAAAAACGTCTCCAATTTGTGAGACGTTTTTTGTTTTAAGATGTGACTGTTCTAAATTGTAACCAAATGCTTGTAACTATTCCAATTGGCATAAATCAAGAAGATATGGGCCAATAAAATACCAGTTACCAATGGAATCTCAGTTTTAGATACAACCAAGTGAATTAAAAAAATGTTGACTGTAATTGGAAGCAAAACAAGCAAAGCTAAACGAATAAACTTACCTGAGATAATCGCCAATCCACAAATAAGTTCAATAGATTTTGCTAAAGGAAACATGTACTTCATAGCCATAAAACCACCCATTACAGTAGCCATATCGCCAGTTGGAGGCGGTTGTTCGCCTGCTAAATCAAAGAAATAAGCAATTGACGCAAATAGCATCATTCCGCCGAGAAGAATTCTCACAATAATTGTTGCAATTTTCATACCTATAAATTTAATTGGTTAGTTTCTCAAAGTTAATGAATATTCAACAAAAAAGCCACCTTCAAAAAGTGGCTTATCAACATAGTTGTAAAGAATTTATTTTTTTAGGTATTTTTTATAACCTAACCAGCCAAGACTTCCAATTAAGATAAAAGGCCATAATACCACTATAAATGAAAGTATTTTTTCTAAAATAAACCAACCGGTTTTTAAACTATCCCAAATTTGTAAACCAATATTTGGACGGTAGGCATTAATGCTTTTTTCGTTAGCAATCATTTCTTGTTTAATGGTCTCATCTTGGTAGATTTCCAATGTTAATGTACTAAAATTTACCTGATCTTCTAGCGATAGATTTTGCAATAAAGTGTTGTCGTTTTGCTCTTTTTTTGCAGCTAAATTCTCTTCAGCATCAATCACTTGCGTTAATTTTTTTCCTTTTTCATCAATGGCTTTTTCTACTCTTTTTTGAGTAGTAGCATTTCTTTTTTGGGCCAATTGATTGCTCAACATTTGTAAAGTAACATCATTGGCGGAAATTTTACGGTGATTTAAGAAATGAACTTCTTTTGCAATCAGCCTCAAAACCGTATCCAATTGAGTATTGGGAACGCGAATGGTGATGCTATTGTCAACAGAATAGCGAGTTGTAGTTAAAGTGCTATCCGGACTTACTTTGGTTTTTTCAACACTATTGATATGGCTTTCCAAATCGGTGTATGTTACGAATCCACCGAATTTTGTAGTAGCGTCTTCAATTTTGGTCGTTGACTTGGCCACATTTTTAACTTGAAAGCGAACGTCGGCGGTTCGTACAAATTTACGAGTGCTGTTTTTGTTTTCAACTGCTGCAGAGGAAGAAATAACATCAGACTCATTACTTGTAGTTGAGCTGTCTGTTTCAACGGCTTTAGCTTCCGATTCGATTGAAGCATTTTCGTCGTAATTGCCGTTTTTGCAAGCAATTAGTAAGCCAAGTGCAAACAAGGCAAGAATGGTTTTGGTGTTTGTTTTCATAAGCAATCATTTTAAAGTTATGGTTTATATAATACTATTCAACTATATGTTATAAGTAATTTTATATTCAATACTTAAAATGATTTATGATTAATTTTTCACTAATTGAGTACAACTAAAAATCGTGCCAGAAATTTCAAAAATCTTGTTGGATACAAAATCTATTTTTGTTGTACTTTTGAAATCTAATAGACATTTTTTTGAGAACTCATTTTTCTAAGCCAATTGGCAATGTAGCCGAATTCAAACAGCAACTTTTGTTGTGGTCTAATCAATTCCGAGAAGTAGTTTTTTTAGATTCGAATGATTATCATCAACACTATTCCAATTACGATTGTATTTTAGCTGTAGATGCATTTACTTCAATAAAAACAGACTTTAACAACGCTTTTGACGATTTACATCAATACCAAAGTCAAACCAAAGATTGGCTTTTTGGCTATTTGTCATATGATTTAAAAAATGATAGTGAGGATTTGTTTTCGAAAAATTTTGATGGTTTGCATTTTCCTGATTTATTCTTTTTTCAACCTAAAAAGCTTTTTCTACTCAAAGAAAATCAACTTGAAATTCAGTATTTGCATTTCTGTGATGATGAATTGAAAAGCGATTTAGATGAAATTTTAAACACTACGATAAGTAAGTTTTCATCTTCCAACGAAATCGATATTCAACAGCGTATTTCTAAAGAGGACTATATAGCTAAAGTATATGAAATGCTTGAAAATATTCACTTAGGTAATATTTATGAAGCCAATTTTTGTATGGAATTTTATGCTGAAAATGCCCACATTCATCCTTTAGAAACCTATCAAAAGTTGAATGCAATATCTGAACCACCATTTGCAGTTTATCTTAAAAATAATCAACAGTTTTTGCTTTGTGCTTCTCCCGAGCGTTATTTGAAAAAAGAAGATGAAAAAGTCATTTCGCAACCTATCAAAGGAACAGCCAAACGTGTTTTTGATATGGAACTTGATGCGCAATCTAAATTAGAATTGAGCCAAAATCCAAAAGAACGATCAGAAAACATCATGATTGTTGATTTGGTTCGCAACGATTTGTCTAAAACAGCAACCAAAGGTTCGGTTGAGGTTTCAGAATTGTGTCAAGTCTATACTTTCAAACAAGTGCATCAAATGATTTCTACTATTGTTTCCAATGTGTCACACCTAACTTCTCCTGTCGAAATCATCAAAACTACTTTTCCTATGGGAAGTATGACTGGAGCGCCCAAAATTTCAGCCATGAAAATTATCGAAAATTTGGAAGAAACTAAACGAGGTTTGTACAGTGGAGCTGTAGGCTATTTTAATCCAAATGGCGATTTTGATTTTAATGTTGTGATTCGGAGTATTCTATATAACGCAGATAATCAGTATCTTTCGTTTTCTGTAGGAAGTGCAATCACCTCATTATCTGAACCAGAAAAAGAATACGAAGAATGTTTGCTCAAAGCCAATGCGATGTTTGAAGTACTTTCATAAACAACAACATGATTTATAAAGGAGCCAATAATGACTATTTTTTGCTATCGAAAATAACGGTTTCGAAAATAACCGTTTTGGATGAAAAAATTGATCAAAGTTGGCTTTTAATTTGGATAAAAAATAATGAAACCGAATTGATCATTGATGGAACAAAATATACTTTTATTAAAAATCAATTACTATTTTTATCACAGTCGCATCAATTCACGTTTGTTGAACCTAACGATTGTATTGTTCTGAAATTCAATCAGTTGTTTTTTGATGTTCTTGAAAACGATAGCGAACTAGAAAGTAAAGGGTTGTTGTTTTATACTGCGTTTAATTTTCCCATTTTATCGGTTTCAAAGCAAGAATTGGATCATTTTGAGATGATATGGCGAATGATTATTGCGGAAACATCCAGAATTGAAATCATCCAGTTGATGTTGAAACAGCTTATTCTTTTATGCAGAAAACTTTATATTGAGCAGAATAACTTGCTTTTGGTGTCAAAAAAATCGCTTAACATAATGCGTGAGTATAGCTATTTAGTTGATCAACATTTTAATAAAAAACATTTGGTTGCTGATTATGCTATTTTACTTGGAAAATCATCCAAAACTTTGTCCAATACTTTTGCGGAGAAGTTTCAGAAAAGTCCGCTACAGATTATACAAAACCGAATTGAACTCGAAGCCAAACGGTTGTTGAGTTCGCAATCAATGCCAATTCATTTAATCGCATCGGAACTAGGCTTTATTGATATCCAAACGTTCAGTCGTTTTTTTAAAAATAGAACACAATTATCGCCTTCGGAATACAGAAATAGTATCACATCTTTATCATTTTAAGAACAACTTTAGTCTTGAAATTTTAATTCTACTTTAATTGTTCTTAACTTTAGCCTTTTATTTCAAAAAATGTTACAAGAATTCAAAAAACACATTCATACTAATTTTCCTTTTTTGTCCAAAAAACGTTTTTACATAGCTGTTAGTGGCGGAATTGACAGTATGGTTTTGGTGCACTTGTTTCAGCATTTTCAATTTGAATTTGGACTTCTACATTGTAATTTTAAATTACGTGGAGACGAAAGTGATGCCGATATGCGTTTTATTCATGATTATTGTGAAGAAAACACATTACACCTTCGAATTGGCTTTTTTGAAACAGAAGCTATTGCAAAGTATACAAAAAAATCAATCCAAGAAACCGCCCGTAATTTACGCTACAATTGGTTCTATGAACAAATGGAAGAAAACAATGTTGATTATGTGGTCACAGCTCACCATTTAGATGATGATGTTGAAACTTTTCTAATTAATTTTTCGCGTGGAACGGGTTTGGATGGTTTGACTGGGATTCCAGCTGTAAATGATAAAATTATTAGACCTTTGTTGCCTTTTTCGAGAGCTGAAATTGAACTATATGCCAAAGAAAATAGCATTCAGTGGAGAGAAGACAGTAGCAACGAAAGTGATAAATATTTGCGCAACAAAATTCGCCATCATTTGGTTCCTATTTTAAAAGAAATCAATCCTACTTTTTTGGAATCATTTGCCAACACGCAAAACTATTTGAAGGATGCGCAATCATTGGTACATGATGCTGAATATATCATTTACCAAGAAGTAGCCAAAGAGCGTGCCGATGGAACTATTCTTTTTGATTTGAATAAGTTGCTTCAAATGCCCAATTACAAAGCCTACTTGTACCAATGGTTGAAACAATTTGGGTTTACCGCTTGGAATGATATCTACAAATTGGTGACAACGCAATCGGGTAAAATGATTTATTCCGATTATTATGTTTTGCTAAAAAATCGAAATTATTTGTTTTTGTACCGAAATGAAAAAAGCGAGGAGCAATCATTTTTAGTTTATAAAGATGACAACCAAGTTAATATTCCCTTAAAATTCACGTTTTGTAACGTAGGTGACATTTCTAAAACCAAAGGGAATTGTATATTTGTCGATGAGGATTTGATTGAATTTCCGCTAACATTGCGAAATACTAGAACTGGTGATTACTTTTACCCGTTTGGAATGAACGGCAAAAAGAAATTAGTCAGTAAATATTTTAAAGATGAAAAAATTGCGGTAAAAGACAAGTCGTACGTCTGGATTTTGGAATCCAACAATAAAATTGTCTGGGTTTTGGGCTATCGAGCAGATGAACGTTTTAAAGTCACAGACAACACAACAAAAATTTTAAAAATAACGTATTAATAAATGAAAAAGATTCTCTACGGTTTTATCGCCTTTTGGCTTTTTAGTACTGCTTATGCTCAAGTTTTAGATCCAGTAAAATGGAAAACCAAAGTTGAGCAAAAATCGGATACTGAATTTGTTTTGGTTATGGATGCCAAAATTGATAATGGTTGGCATTTTTATTCACAGAATACGCCAGATGGTGGCGCTTTGCCAGCTGTTTTTACTTTCAAAGATGCCAAAGGAAATTACCAATTAATAGGTAAAACAAACGAAAGCAAATACGAAAAGCATTTCAATGATGTTTTTGAAGTGGAGGAATATTTTTTCACGAAATCGGCGCAATTCAAACAGACAATAAAAGTTGTTAATCCGAAATTAAAAGCAATTAAAGCCTCGTTAGAAGGACAAACCTGTATTGATGGAAAATGCATCCAAGAAAACGAAGATTTCACATTTAATTTACCCGAAATAAAAGCAACTGAAACGGCTGAAGTAGTTGATTCTGCTGCTACAACTCCAGTGGTAACAGATACTGTAGCTATCCCTGAACAATCCAAAGAAGAGGTAGTTAAAGCCGTCACAACAGACAAACCTATAAAAAAGACGAATAAAAGTCTGTGGACTATATTTTTATTGTCTTTTCTTGGTGGATTTGCGGCTTTATTGATGCCTTGTATTTTTCCGATGATTCCAATGACAGTGAGTTTCTTTACCAAACAAAGTAAATCCAAAGCCGAAGGAATCAAAAATGCGATTATTTATGGAGTTTCAATCATTGCCATATATGTCCTTTTGGGTTCTTTAATTACGTGGATTTTTGGTGCCGAAGCCTTAAATGAATTATCAACAAGTGTGTCATTCAACCTTATTTTCTTTGTCTTATTGGTGATTTTTGCGCTATCTTTTTTGGGCGCTTTCGAAATTGTTTTGCCTAGTTCATGGGCTACCAAACTCGATTCGCAAGCAGACAAAGGTGGAGTAGTGGGAATCATTTTTATGGCGCTAGCATTGGCAGTAGTTTCGTTTTCATGTACCGGACCAATTGTTGGAACCTTATTAGTAGAATCAGCTTCAAAAGGTGGAATAGCGCCAATTGTAGGAATGTTTGGCTTTTCATTAGCGATAGCATTACCTTTTATGTTATTTGCGATGTTCCCAGGTTGGTTGAACTCAATGCCAAAATCGGGCGGTTGGTTGAACACAGTGAAAGTTTCGCTAGGTTTCTTAGAATTGGCTTTTGCTTTTAAATTTTTGTCGAATGCCGATTTGGTATTGCAAAAACATTGGTTAGAAAGGGAATTATTTATCGCGATTTGGATTGCTGTTTTTGGCGCTTGGGCTTTGTATTTATTCGGACGATACATGTTGCCTCACGATTATGAAAAGGCAGATAAAATAGGAGTTGGTCGATTAATAATGGCCATTTTAGTAACTACATTTACCTTTTATATGATTCCAGGACTTTGGGGCGCGCCGTTGAAAATTTTAAGCGGATTAACGCCGCCAATGACATATGCTGAAAGTAGCAACGGATTGGGAACAGCTTCGGCCGCAAAATCTGATTTACCCGAACACGCCCATCACGGACCACACGGAATTGTAGCTTTTGAAGACTACGAACACGGCTTGGCTTACGCGAAAAAAGTAAATAAACCCGTTCTTATTGATTTTACAGGTGATGCTTGTGCTAATTGTCGTAAAATGGAAGATAATGTTTGGTCAGATGCTGCCGTTTTATCCATTTTAAAAGAAAAAGTAGTATTGATTTCGTTGTATTGTGATAGAAAAATTGAATTGCCTAAAGACCAACAATACATTTCAAAAACAACAGGAAAAGAAGTGGTTACGATTGGTAATAAATGGACCGATTTGCAAATTACGCGTTACCAAAGTAACTCGCAACCATTGTATGTTATTTTAGATGCTGATGGCAATGATTTGTCAGAACCAATTGGTTTTACTTTTGATGTAAACGATTATAAAAAATGGTTGGAAGAAGGTATTGCTAAGTTTAAATAGTATAATTCTTCCTATGAAATATATACCGCAATTCATGTTGCGGTTTTTTTATTTCAAAACTTTGCTATATTTGTACTCATTATTAGCCATTTAAACAAGTATAAGCCATGTTAGTAAAAGTATTTGGAAGCGCCGTTTTTGGCGTAGAAGCTACTACAATTACTGTAGAAGTCAACATTGATAAAGGAGTTGGGTATCATTTGGTAGGATTGCCCGACAACGCCATTAAAGAAAGCAGTTACCGAATAGCTGCTGCACTCAAAAACAACGGTTACCAACTTCCCGTTAAAAAAATCACCATCAACATGGCGCCTGCCGATTTGCGTAAAGAAGGTTCAGCCTATGATTTGACATTGGCTATTGGAATTCTTGTTGCTTCTGGGCAAATTGTTGCTGGTGAAGTAGAAGAGTACGTCATCATGGGCGAGTTGTCGCTTGATGGTGGATTGCAACCAATAAAAGGCGCTTTGTCTATTGCGATTAAAGCCAAAGAAGAAGGTTTTAAAGGTTTTTTTCTTCCGATTCAAAATGTGAAAGAAGCTGCTATTGTTGATGGTTTGGATGTGTACGGAATTGAAAATGTTACCCAAGTCATTGATTTTTTCTGTGGGGAAAGTACGCTTGAACCCACAATTATCGACACTCGCGAAGAGTTTGATAAAACCGTAGATTTCCCCGAATTTGATTTTGCGGATGTCAAAGGACAAGAAAGCATTAAGCGGTGTATGGAAATTGCGGCAGCTGGTGGACACAACATTATTTTGATTGGTCCGCCAGGTTCTGGTAAAACGATGTTGGCCAAACGATTGCCAAGTATTTTACCGCCAATGACGTTGAAAGAAGCTTTGGAAACCACCAAAATTCACAGTGTGGCGGGCAAAATAAAAGATGCTGGATTAATGAGTCAAAGGCCATTTCGTGCGCCTCATCATACTGCCTCGAGTGTCTCCTTGGTTGGAGGAGGAAGTTATCCACAGCCTGGTGAAATTTCGCTTTCGCACAATGGTGTTTTGTTTTTAGACGAATTGCCCGAATTCAAACGTGAAGTACTTGAAGTAATGCGCCAACCTTTGGAAGACCGAGAAGTTACCATTTCGAGAGCCAAATTTACCATTACTTATCCGTCGTCGTTTATGTTGGTGGCGAGTATGAATCCGAGTCCAGGTGGTTATTTTAATGATCCGAATGCGCCTGTGAGTTCGTCGCCAGCCGAGATGCAACGCTATTTAAGTAAAATTTCTGGTCCTTTGTTGGATCGCATTGACATTCATATAGAAGTGACACCAGTTCCTTTTGAAAAGTTGACCGAATTGCAAAAAGCGGAGAGTAGTGTTGCCATTCGAAAACGTGTTATTCAAGCGCGTGAAATACAATCTAATCGATTTGAAACTTATGATGCGATTCACTACAATGCACAAATGGGAACCAAATTGATTCGAGAGTTTTGTGTTTTGGATGAACCGTCATTGCAATTACTTAAAAGTGCGATGGAGCGTTTGAATTTGTCTGCCAGAGCTTATGATCGGATATTGAAAGTAGCGCGAACAATTGCCGATTTGGAACAGTCAGAACCTGTGAAACCCAATCATATTGCTGAAGCGATTCAGTATAGGAGTTTGGATCGCGATGGATGGTTGGGGTGATTACAATTGATAATTGACAATGGATAATTGATAATTAAAAATTAATGTGCTATTGAACTACTGTTTTTAACCCAGATAGGAGTGGAAAGCAAACCGTTGTAGAAGCGCTAATTTTTAAAACAAAAAAGAGCGACTGTAAAGAAGCTCCTTTTTTGTTTATAAAAATGCGGTTATACGGCGGTTTCTTGCAACGTATAGCTGGAATAGTTTCTAATCTAACAAAGCTGAAAAAGTATCACCTTGGTTAATATCACCACTTTGGTAGCCTTTTTTGAACCAATAAATACGTTGTTCTGAAGTTCCGTGTGTGAACGTATCGGGTTGCACGTGACCTTGCATTTTGCTTTGGATGGCGTCATCACCTACAGCGTGTGCAGCACTTAAAGCTTCGTCGATGTCGCCTTCTTCAAGGTATTGTTTGTTGTAATGCGCCCAAACACCCGCGTAAAAATCGGCTTGTAACTCAAGGCAAACAGAGAGTTTATTGGCTTCAGCTTGGCTTTTGCCTTGTTGTGCTTGGCGTACTTTTCCGGATGTTCCAGTGATGGTTTGAATGTGATGGCCTACTTCGTGAGCAATGACATACGCTATAGCGAAATCGCCACCTTTGGCACCAAAACGAGTTTTGAGTTCTTCAAAGAAACGCAAATCCATGTACACTTTTTTGTCACCTGGACAGTAAAACGGACCAGAAGCAGAAGTTGCGCTTCCGCAAGCAGTATCAACAGAATCGTAAAAAAGACGCATTTTTGGCATTTCGTATTGCATGCCATTTTCTTGAAAAATTTGGCTAAAAGTATCTTCGGTGTAAGCAAAAACAGTTTTAGCAAAATCGCCTAGCTCTTTTTCTTCTGCGGTTAATTCGCGTTGTTCTCCCGTTTGTTCGGTTGTTTGACCTTGGTTCATTTGTTCGAGAACAGGAGTTAGCATTTTAGCATTTTCTCCACCAAAAAGATTGATTGCCAAAATGATTAAACCAATGATACCACCGCCTACAACGGCTTTTCCGCCGCCAGACATTCCTCTAGTATCTTCTACATTGTCACTTTGACGATTGCCTCTCCATTTCATAATTAGTGTTTAATTTAAGAGTTAGTAATTACAAATTAAGTTATTTTTTATCAATCATTGAGCCATTGCACTAATTTTGTTTGTAGAATTTCTTTGATGATGGGTTTTGAAATGTAATCATTCATTCC
>JAEUTY010000042.1 GCA_016787805.1 Flavobacterium sp.
ACTGAACACTGAACACTGAACACTGAACACTGAACACTGAACACTGAACACTGAACACTGAACACTGAACACTGAACACTGAACACTGAACACTGAACACTGAACACTGAACACTGAATGAACGTAACCGATTACACTTACCTAATCAACAAACCTGACGCCGTCAACGAGCGTCACCACGCTTCATTGGAGAAAGTAATCGAAGAGTTTCCGTATTTCCAAAGTGCGCGTGTATTGCGATTAAAACATCTGTATAATCAAGACAGCTTCAAATACAATTACGCTCTAAAAGTAGCGGCAGCATTTACAACCGATCGAAGTGTTTTGTTCGATTTTATCACTTCCAATTCGTTTGTTACGGTTCAAAATGGCTATTACGAACAAAAATTAGCCGAACTACTCAATATTAATGTGATTGGCAGCGAAGTCATTGACACTTCAAATCCAACTGCAAGTCCAGCTAACATTGACACTCTAGAACAATCCATTTTATCATCTATAAAAGAATCCAACCAACCCGAAGAATCGAGTGAAGTCAAATTGGAAATCGGAAAGCCATTGGACTTTTCGATCAACGAAAAACATTCGTTCCAAGAATGGTTACAATTGTCGCGTTTCAAACCGATTGAAAGAACTTCATCTAAAAATACAATTTCAGAAAACGAGGATAAAAAGAAGAAACTCGACATCATCGACAAATTTTTAGAAGCTAATCCAAAAATTCCACCGATTTCCAAAGACGCGGTTCAAGTCCCTCCAGAACCAATTATAGAAGACAAATCCTACTTAATGACTGAAACATTGGCGCGCGTTTACCTCGAACAAAAGAAATATTCCCGCGCGATTCAAGCTTATGAAATATTAATTTTGAAATATCCAGAAAAAAGTAGTTTCTTTGCAGACCGAATTTCAGAAATAAATAAAATACAACAAAATAATAACAGTTAACAACAATGAGTACATTTTCAATCTTTTTAGTATTAATAACGATCGTTTGTTTCTTATTAATCATCGTAATTATGGTTCAAAACCCTAAAGGTGGCGGATTATCATCAGCAATCGGCGGAACACAAATGTTAGGTGGAGTTCAAAAAACAACCGACTTTTTAGACAAAAGCACTTGGACATTAGGTGGCTTATTAATCGTATTGGTTTTATTGTCAAGCTTGAGTTTTTCAGGCGATTTGAGCGACAACAAATTAAAAACCATCGATGAAGCTGAAACCGTAGCACCAAAACCTGCTACACCTTCAACACCAGCCAAAACAGCAACGCCAACGCCTACTACTCCAGAGAAAAAATAATCTCAAAATAGATAAAGAAAGTCCCGAGTTATCGGGATTTTTTTTGTTTGTATCAGAAGCGAATGGCTCGGGATCTATCAGTAATCCATGTTCCCGCTTTCCGTTTCAATACCTTTGTCAAAGTTTAAAACTTTGACAAAGGTATTTTCTCTTCAATCGGGGCTAAAGACAGAAACGTCATACCTTTTGTTGGGTAGTTCTAAAACTGCAAAATTGTCAGTTCAACAGCATTGGCACAATTTCTGACTAATCAAAAGCAACCTAAAAAATTTAATTAATTTAAAATATAACATTATGGCATTAAACATTAAACCTCTTTCTGACAGAGTGATTATCGAGCCAGCAGCAGCCGAAACACAAACAGCATCTGGAATCATCATTCCTGACACTGCCAAAGAAAAACCGCAAAAAGGAACTGTTGTTGCTGTAGGAAATGGTAAAAAAGATGAACCTATGACCGTAAAAGTCGGCGACACTGTTTTGTACGGAAAATACGCTGGTACCGAACTAAAACTAGACGGCAAAGATTACCTCATCATGCGTGAAGACGACATTTTAGCAATTATTTAAAAGTTAAACATACGAAGTTAGACATACAAAGTAAATTAGGTTTCAAAAAACTTGAAACTTGAAACTTGAAACTTAAAACTTAAAACAAAAAAAGAAATGGCAAAAGATATAAAATTCGACATTGAAGCACGCGACGGTTTAAAACGCGGCGTTGACGCATTAGCAAATGCAGTAAAAGTAACTTTAGGTCCAAAAGGTCGTAATGTAATCATCGGAAAATCGTTTGGCGGACCTAATGTAACCAAAGACGGAGTTACAGTAGCTAAAGAAATCGAATTGAAAGACGCGCTTGAAAACATGGGCGCACAAATGGTTAAAGAAGTAGCTTCTAAAACCAACGATTTAGCTGGAGATGGAACTACAACAGCAACTGTTTTAGCACAAGCCATCGTAAAAGAAGGCCTGAAAAACGTAGCGGCTGGAGCTAATCCAATGGATTTAAAACGTGGTATCGACAAAGCTGTTGAGGCTATTGTAGTCGATTTAGGCAAACAAGCCAAAGAAGTGGGGTCCTCTTCTGAAAAAATCAAACAAGTAGCTTCTATTTCGGCTAATAACGATGAAGTAATTGGTGATTTAATCGCTACAGCTTTTGGAAAAGTAGGAAAAGAAGGTGTGATCACAGTAGAAGAAGCCAAAGGAACTGACACTTATGTGGATGTGGTAGAAGGAATGCAATTTGATCGCGGTTATTTGTCACCTTATTTTGTGACTAATCCTGAAAAAATGAATGTAGAATTGGAAAATCCTTACATTCTTTTGTACGATAAAAAAGTATCATCATTAAAAGAATTACTTCCTGTTTTAGAACCCGTTGCGCAATCAGGAAAACCATTGCTAATCATTGCTGAAGATGTAGATGGTGAAGCTTTATCTACTTTGGTTGTAAACAAATTACGTGGCGCTCTAAAAATTGCTGCGGTAAAAGCACCAGGATTTGGTGATCGTAGAAAAGCAATGCTAGAAGATATTGCTATTTTAACGGGCGGAACAGTGATTGCTGAAGAAAGTGGTTACACTTTAGAAAACGCCACTTTAGAAATGTTGGGAACTGCTGAAAAGATTGCTATCGACAAAGACAACACCACAATCGTAAATGGTGCTGGAAATGCGGATTTAATCAAAAACAGAGTCAACCAAATCAAAAGTCAAATGGAAACTACGACTTCCGATTACGATCGTGAAAAACTACAAGAGCGTTTGGCTAAATTAGCGGGTGGTGTTGCCGTTTTATATGTAGGTGCTGCTTCTGAAGTGGAAATGAAAGAGAAAAAAGACCGTGTTGATGATGCTTTACACGCTACTCGCGCTGCAGTTGAAGAAGGAATTGTTGCTGGTGGTGGTGTAGCTTTATTGCGCGCTAAATCGGTTTTAGATAAATTAAAAGCCGACAATGCTGACGAAGCAACCGGAATTCAAATTGTAGCTCGCGCTGTTGAATCGCCATTAAGAACTATTGTTGAAAATGCTGGTTTAGAAGGTTCAGTTGTGGTAGCTAAAGTTGCAGAGGGCAAAGGTGATTTTGGATATAACGCCAAAACCGACGAATACGTTGACATGCTCAAAGCAGGAATCATCGACCCTAAAAAAGTAACGCGTGTAGCTTTAGAAAACGCGGCTTCTGTAGCTGGAATGATTCTGACTACCGAATGCGCATTGGTAGAAATCAAAGAAGAAAGCGCTGGTGGTGGAATGCCAATGAGCGGCGGAATGCCCGGAATGATGTAATGGTTAAAATTCCAAATAACAAATTCCAAATAACAAAAAATCCGTTCTTTTAGTAGAACGGATTTTTTTATAACTATTATGCTCTTTTTTTTAGCAACTTCATCAAAACCGGAATCGTTGTCACTGCGATTATCCCAATTACAATGTATTCTATATAATGTTTTAAATCGATTCCGAATGAATTCAAGAACAATTCATATAAATAATGCCCTGCAAAAATCATCGTAAACGACCATAAAAACGACCCTAAAATGTTGTAAAACATGAATCTTTTTTTGTCCATTTCTACAATTCCTGCTATTACTGGAGCGAATGTTCTAACAATGGGTAAAAAACGTGCAAAAACTACGGCTCTATTCCCGTATTTATCAAAAAAATCTTTTGATTGGAATAAGTATTTCTTTTTAAAGAAAAAACTGTCTTCGCGTTTGAATAAATACGTTCCGCTTTTTTTGCCAAACCAATATCCAGCCATATTACCTAAAATTCCCATTCCTGCCACCAATGAAGCCAAAAATACTACATTGACAAAATCACTTCCTGTTGAAAAGTCTTTCATCAACAATTCGCTGTAAATACCACAAAGAAAAAGCAAACTATCACCTGGCAAAAAGAAACCAGCCAACAATCCCGTTTCGGCAAAAACAATAAATAAAACTACATAAAGTCCAATTTTTATGCCACCAACTTGTAGCAAAATATAGAATTCTGGGTTAAAAAGCTGTTTCCAGTCGAAGTTTTCCATTAATTATTTTAGTCTGTTTAGTTTATTTGTTCGCACATTGCTGTCGTGGGTGTGAAAGTAATTATAATTTTTTTTATGTGATAACTATTTAATCTTTTTTTAAATAAAAAACTCCCTAATTGCTTAAGGAGTTTTAACTTTTTATTTTCTTTCATACATACAGCAACCGTGAAGTTTATCATAGTCTTCTTGCGTTGCTTTAACCTCGTCTGTATCGTGACCAACTTTGGCCAATGCTTTTTTTACATCCAATGTAGAACATTTCTCTTCATTGATAATTAAATGCAACAGATGATCATCAATATGCCAATCTGCACTCTTTACACCTTTAACTGAGAATGCTGCTTTTTCAATTCGTTTTTTACACATTTCGCAATTGCCATTCACTTCTATATCGTATTTGGCATTTTTACTCTTTGGTTGTTGTGCTTGTGTGGAAAGTGATACAAAAAGCACCATCATTCCCAAAATTATAGTTCTCATATTTCTATTTTTTATTAATTATTTTACACTTTCTAATCGACTAATTGACTAATTGGCTAATTGACTAATTAATTTATTTAATCTTAAACCGCAATCCAGCATAATACATTTGCCCAAAAATTGGCGCATACACAATCGATGTGTCAAAATGTGCACCAAACGGGTTGTGTTCACCAATAATAGCATTTCCCTGTCTGTAATTACCTATGTTTTCTCCACCAATATACATTTCAAATGTACTCGAAAAAGTTCGGGTGATTTGGGCATTCATCACCGAAAACGATGGCGAAAACTCAGGCAATCTATCAGCAATCGGATTACTTTCTGTATAAGGCAATTGTTGTTTACCTAACCAATTCAAGGTATAATCAAACTTCCATTGTTGCCCTTTTTCTTTGATATGTGTGGCAAATTCTAAGTTGCCAAAAAATCGATGTTTGGCTTGCAAAGGTCGTTGGTAGCTTCCCGACAAATAATCGGTTGAAATATCGTAATACTTGTAAGCGGTTCTCAAATTCAAATGCTTGATAATTTCCAAATTAAAATCGACTTGCAAACTGTTGGCATACGAATTGCCTTTTAAATTGTAAAACACCACTTGTTGTGGACTTTGCATTACATCGACAACCGCTTGATTTTGAAAATCAGTTCGGTAAAAATCAATTGAAACATCGGCTGATTTGCCTAATAATTTGAAGTTTTGTGTAAAACTCATGCCGTAATTCCATGCAATTTCGGGATCCAAACCGTACAGTTTTCCATCTGTATCCAAAACCGAAAACACTCTTGAACTTCCAAATAGCTGTTGATTTTCAGCATAAATATTGGCGGCTCTTTTGCCTCTTCCTGCCGAAAAACGAAGCACCGATTTTTCCCACGGATTGTAGCGCACATGCAATCGTGGTGTGACAAATGCTCCCAAACGATTGTGATAATCGGCACGAACACCAAGTATGTAACTGAATTTGTCGTTGTCATCAAAAGTATATTCAAAAAAAGCACCAACAGAGTTGTCAATTCGACTTACATCAACTCGATTGACCAATTCGGTGTAATTATCGTAGGCAAAATTCAATCCTGTAGCAAACTTGTTGCGTGTATTGCTGATAATCGAATTCAAGATTAAGTTGGAGTAAAAGTTTTGTTGCTTGATATCGTATTGATTCAACCCAAAATACGATTGTTGGTTGTGATTGCTAAATGCATTTTGAAAACCAACACTTTGATACGGCATATCTTTAAAAACATAACCAATTTTGGAAGTAAAATCAAAACGTTCGGTGTTAATTTCAGAACCCCAATAATTGGTGGTGAGTTTGTCTCTTTTGGGATCAAAATCCACTTCGCCCGTTTGCTTTTCGTCTTTCATAAAACGCGCATTGATAAACGAAACCCAACCCGTTTCAGGATTGGAATACTGCCAACGATTAGCAATATTCAATTGTTTTCCTAACGGATTATCTAAAAAATGATCGTGGTTCATGTCGTTTTTGGCTACTCTTGCGTTGCCGTGTACAAATAAACTTGTTGCCCATTTTTCCGACAATTTTCGATTAAAATGGGTGTTCAATTCAAAACGACTGTCTGTTGAACCATAAAAATTTAGGAAAAACGGAATGTCTTTGGCGGGTTTGATCAACTCTGTGTTGATTTGTCCTGAAATACTTTCATAACCATTGACTACGCTTCCAGCACCCTTGGTAATTTGGATGCTTTCTATCCAAGTTCCTGGCGTGAAAGACAATCCGTAAGCTTGAGAAGCGCCACGCACTGATGGGATATTTTCTTCGGTAATCATTAAATACGGACTGGTTAAACCTAACATTTTGATTTGTTTGGTTCCTGTTAATGCGTCCGAAAAGTTCACATCGATAGACGGATTGGTTTCGAAGCTTTCGGCCAAGTTACAACAAGCCGCTTTGAGCAATTCGTGACTCGTAACTACCGAAGTATTAGTTACTTTGTTGAGTGATTTTTGTATTCCTTTTTTCTTCTTTTCAACTACAACTTCGTCTAATTTTTCTTGTGAAAAAGCTACAGTAGAAAACAATAACAAAAGGAATAGTGTTATTTTTTTCATGTCAATAAATTTAATATTCGTAAAGTTTTTGTCCTTAGGAATATCAAATTAAGCGTAGAAAATGTATTGAGAATACAGTTTATAGAGCGGTGGCGCATTGGCCTCACAATAGTAATCTATAAACTGCGATTGGGTTTGAAAAGTAACATTGTAAAACGAAATCGTTTGCCATTCATTGATCACAAATGAAGCATCAAAATCAAGAGAGAACGATTTGATTACGATTTTTTCGGTGTCATCGTCGAGGTTGACTTCTTTATCAGAGCAACATTTTTTGTGGTTGGTTTCTACTTTGGCGCAACACGAATCTTCTTTTGAAACGGGCATTTCGCACACTTCTTCTTTAGAGAAAACGGTTGAAACACTTGCGATCTTTCCGCCACAATAATGCACATTCAACGCCATTCCTGAATTGGAAACCAACAGGAAAAAAGCTAAAAGTAACGCCATGTGCTTTTTCAGATTCATGTTACAAAGATATAAAAGTAGAACGTAAGTTGGTGTTAATTATTACTTAACGTGATTTTGAAAGTGAATGCACTTTAGAATACAACTTCCCTAGCCCAGATCGCAGCGGAAAGCCCGGAAGACTGCGCCGTAGTTTTTGTTGGCGAACGAAAGCGACCAACGGAAGCTGGCGTGCGACTTACAAAAACACGGTTCAGGCTGAGGACTTGTAACGTAGAGCTGGATTTGCTACTGAAAATTACAATTCAACTTCTTGATTCATCATTGGTATTGCGCATTCAAAACCGTATTTTTCTTGAATTTTGATGCGTAATTCGTCGGCTGGTTGGTTTTCGCCGTGGACTAAAAAGACTTTTTTGGGTTTATTTTCGAGCGATGATAACCAATGGAGCAAATCGTTTTGGTCGCCGTGAGCCGACAAGCCTTCGATGTCGACGATATTGGCTTTGACGTCGTAGTATTTACCGCGAATCTTGATGTCTTTGGCGCCTTCCAATAGTTTTCTACCGCGCGTTCCTTCGGCTTGGTAGCCTACAATGACAACAGTAGTTTCGGGCAAACCAATGTAACGTTCCAAATAACTCAAAACGCGTCCACCGGTGATCATTCCGCTTGCTGCGATGACAACTTTGGGGCGTTTGTCGTAAATGGCATTGATGGTTTCTTGGTAATCGGAAATCATTGAAAATTGTTTGCACATGGCTTCACAGTCTTCGCTCGTAAGTTTGTGCCATTGTTTGTTGTTTTCAAAAATTTGGAGCATGCTAATTCCCATTGGCGTATCGATAATATAAGGAATATTGGGAATTTTTCCTTCTTCTTTCAACTGCCACAATAAGAACATAATGGTTTGTGCTCGTTCGACTGCGAAACTCGGAATAATGATAGTTCCTCCACGACTAAAAGCAGCATTAATGTACGTTTCCAAGAGTAATTTAGCGTCTTCATCGGGATGAATTCGGTTGCCATACGTACTTTCTAAAAAAATATAATCGGCTTTTTTGGGTTGGGTTGGTGGAAACATTAGCACGTCGTCGTCGCGACCAATATCGCCTGAAAAGACAAGGGTTTTTCCTTCCAAATGGAGTTGAATAGTACACGCGCCTAAAATGTGGCCTGCGTTGGTGAAAACAGCGGAAATCTCGGCATCAAGAGTAATTTCTTCGTTGGGTTTGACAACTTTAAACAGCGGAATGACTTTTTCGACTTGTTCAACCGTGTATAAAGGTTCTGCGATTTCGTGTTTGGAGTATTTGCCTTGATTGGCTTGATTGGCTTCCTCTTCTTGGATTTTGGCGCTATCAAAAAGAATGAGTTTGGCGATGTCTTTGGTTGGGCTCGTGCAATAAATTTTTCCTTCAAAACCTTGGCTAACCAACCTTGGCAACCAACCGCAATGATCGAGATGACCGTGTGTAAGCAATACAAAATCAATGGTTGAAGGCAAAATAGGTAAAGGTTCCCAATTGAGTTCGCGCAGTGGTTTGATGCCTTGAAATTGTCCGCAATCAATAAGAATTCGGATGCCGTTGCTTTCGATGAGTGTTTTGGAACCTGTTACAGTTCCGGCACCGCCTAAAAATTTGATTTTCATGATTGAAAGTATTTACATAAGGTTGTGGCTTCTTTGAGTACATTTTTGATTCGGTTGGTACTGAGTCCGATGCGATCCAAACATTCAGCTTCCTTAATTAAATCAGCGACTAACAAAATGTTAATAGCTAATAATTTGTCTTTTTCCAACCTCGAGATGGTCGTTAAACATGTTATTGGATACAGATTTCGGTTATCAATTTTGGTGCTTAAATTATCGTTTTTGGGATAATCCCAACTCAATAAATTCAAGCCAGAGCAGTTACCAAAAGTTAACGCATCAGAAGTGAAATGATTGTTGGTGACGATCCAGCAATCGGAAATGGTGTCTTTTTGAGTATAGATAATGTGTGTTCTATCTTTCAAATCGTTGAAACGCGACAAAATGTACATTGGCACTTTGACGTCGGAGTTGACCTCTTTGCTGCCGTGAAATTTGCATTCGACCATGGCAATTTGGTTGTCTTTTTTGATGACAACGTCGATTTCGTGAGAAACACATTTTCCGTTCAATACCAAATTAGTTTGTGTAGTGTAACCTTCGGATTCGAAAACACGTGCGATGTATTTTTCGAAATAAAATCCGGCTGGACCAAGTAATAACAAGGCATCGCGCAAATTGTATTGTGCTGCTAATGAGTTGGATTCTTTTTTGAGCAAGCCAAAAGCGATTTTGTAAATCTGTTTGGTTGGAATTCCGTCGTAAATAACCTGTTTGATTTGGCGCATAATTGTATTGACAACCTCAGCATTGGCGCCAGATTTGGAAAGTGATTTACGAAGTTTACTTTCGTCAAAATCGACTATAACACCCGAATGTTTTACTACTTTCATTTGCTTTGAATTAAAAGATTAAAAGCTTTAAAACTTACTTTAAAGGTACGAAATAAAAGTCAATGTTTTTGACTTATAACGGATTATAAATATGATTTATCGATTTTGAAACCTAACAGGAGAAAAACTTGTTAGGATTTGTAAAATACCTGTTTAGCACTACTGCCCTAGCCCAGATCGCAGCGGAAAGCCCGGAAGCCTGCACCGTAGTTTTTGTTGGCGGACGAAAGCGACCAACGGAAGCTGGCGTGCGACTTACAAAAACACGGTTCAGGCTGAGGACTTGCAGCGTAGAGCTGGAATAGCTACTAAAAAAACTACTCTTTTTTGATTCGTTTTTGGTAATAAAATGCAGGAATAAAAAGGATAAGAAAAATCGGTTGAATAATGAAACGACGAATGTAGAACAAGGTCATTTTGCTTTCTTCTCCGAAAAAATGGAGAACAAAAAAGAAGCTTATCATTAAAATGGACCCCAAAATCATATAGAGTAAAAGGGTGAATTTGGTGAATTTTCGATCGTTGAAAAGCACGTAAAGCAATACGATGGAAAGTATGCTATTGAGGTAAAAGCGGAAGCCTAAACTGAGAAATAGTTTGACGATATTGATTTGTGGAAAGGGCAAATGAGCGTATTCTTGCTGGAAATAATGGAGGAATGGATCGTAAAAAATCGTGTCTTCGAAGGTTCTGATTGCCACTAACAAGAGTACAATAATGATTGAATAAATGATTTTATTTTTTGGCATAAGAAGAGAATTTATTGACCCAAATGATCCACAAGATAAACACAACTCCGTAAATGAATAATGGGAAAACGACACTATGCAGAACATTCTGGTAGTGAGGAAAATGATACACGGCCATGCTTAACAAAGCAATGCGAAGCACATTGAAAACATGAATAATGAGTAATCCTGAAAGTATGAATAGCAAAGTGGTTTTCCATTTTCCGGTAAAAGCGATGATGAAACTGACAAACAATATCATTACACTTAGTGCATTGCAGCCTTCAATAACACGTGAAACCCATTTTTGATTGTAAAACAATTTGACACTAGGTTCCTTATCGTTGGTTGCAGTGTGTGCATTGGAATCGAAAAGTGATAGTATTTTTTGCGTTTGATTGGCAACCGAAGTGGTAAAACCATCAACTTGGTTGAGTTGGACATCAAATTGATTCAAATACTGAGCGTAAAGAATACTCAACACCAAATAAGTGACAAAAAACTTAGCTAAAAAAAGCAGAAACGACTGGTATTGCAATACGTATTCTTTCAATTTATTTTTTTAACAAATTTATATAAAAGTTCGGGGTTTCAATGGTTACTTTTGTAAAATTAGAATTTAGAAGAAAGAAGAAAGAAGAAAGAAGAAAGAAGAAAGAAGAAAAAGCTAAAAGCTAAAAGCTAAGAGCTAAGAGCTAAAAGCAGAACTACCATTATAAATATAAAATGAAATACGAGAGTTTAAAACCAGAGGTTGTTTCCATCTTGAGCCAAGAGAATCAAAGTAGAGATGAGAAGTTGACGAATTTATGTCAGTTTTTGTCGGATAAGGTGTCGCATTACAATTGGGTTGGGTTTTATTTTGCCAATCACGAAGACCGAACGTTGCATTTGGGTCCGTATGTAGGTGCGCCGACCGATCATACGGTGATTCCGTTTGGGAAAGGAATTTGTGGTCAAGTGGCTGAATCGAATGCGAATTTTGTTGTGCCCGATGTTGCTGCACAAGACAATTACATAGCGTGCAGTTTTACAGTCAAATCAGAAATTGTGGTGCCGTTGTTTGTGGATGGCGTAAACATTGGTCAAATTGACATTGACAGCCATGTGATTGATCCGTTTACCGAAGATGATGAACGCTTTTTGGAATTTGTGAACTCAGAAGTTGCAAAGTTATTTTAAGTTTGTTCCAACAAAAAATCCTTTCTTCACACGATTTTGAGAAAGGATTTTTCTATCATAAACCAATTTTTTACACCTCTAAAACACTATTTTCAGAACCCGCAAATTCGTTGTATCTATAACTATCTGCTTCTGGTTCGTTGGCATAAGTTCCATCAATGATGTATTTGAACTCAAAAGAATTGTCTTTTGGTAATTCGAAAACACCTTTGAAAGTGCCGTTTTTCAATTTAGCTAATTCGCCTTCACTTGGATTCCAATTGTTGAAATCACCAACCACTGCTACTGAGTTTGATTCTTTTGCTTCCACTGCAAAGGTTACTTTGCAAACTGGTTTTGTTTTTATAAATTGTTTTTTTACTGACATGATTAAATTTATTTTAAATTCACTCAGCAAAGTAACACAATAATAATCAACGTTTTACAGACGAACTGCACTTTTATTGATATATAAAAAAAGCAATTGCAAATCCGATAATTCATTAATTTTGAGGTTAATATTTCAAGAATTCCCAATTAAGAAATCGTTTTCTTAAAAATTTATGGCAATTCGAGTTTTTTATTTTTGGCAAAGAATTAGTACCTTTAAAACAAAATTTCGTCACGTATGGACAAAGAGCAACAAGAAATTTATGAATACGCGCGCAAACGCCTCCGTCAAAAAAAGAGATTGTACTTTCATTTTGTACTGTTTTTTGTGGGAAGTATTTTTCTGTTTATTATTAACAAATGGATTGGCGTGAACAAAGAAGCCAATTGGTACATTTGGTTGGTAACACTTTGGTTTTTTCTTTTTGTGCTACATTTTATTAAAGTATTCATTACCGATAGTTTTATGAATAAAAAATGGGAAGCCGAGCAGATTAATCGTTTAGTGACGATGCAAGAGAAAAAAATTGAGCAATTGAAAAACGAAATTGAGAACCGAAAATAATGATTACACTTATCGCTGCTGCTGCAGAAAATAATGCTTTAGGAAAAAATAACGACTTACTTTGGCATTTGCCCAACGATTTTAAACGGTTCAAACAACTCACTTCCCACCATTACATCATTATGGGAAGAAAAACATTTGAAAGTTTTCCAAAGCCACTTCCCAACCGAACCCATGTGATTATAACGCGTCAAAAAAATTATCAACACGAAGGTTGTATTGTAGTGAGTAGTTTAAAAGAAGCTATAACCATTGCTCCAAAAGACGAAACAGTTTATGTAATTGGCGGAGGTGAAATTTACCAACAATCAATTGCAATAGCCGATTGTATTGAGTTGACTCGCGTTCACACTACTTTAGAAGCCGACACTTTTTTCCCTGAAATTGATTTGACTGAATGGAAACTGACTTTTGAAGAATTCCATCCGAAAGACGAAAAACACCAATATTCATTTACTTTTCAAACATTTCATAAAAAATAAAATCCGATTGTTATTGGGTTTTTCATATCCAATTAATTACTACTTTTGTTGCCTAAAATTGAAGCATGTCAGAGCAAGTTACTCCTTATAAAGATTCGAATTTGGGTAAAAAAGAACAAGTTACCCAAATGTTTGACACTATTTCGGGCAATTACGACGGATTGAACCGCGTGATTTCGTTCGGAATTGATGTCAAATGGCGTAAGAAAGTGTTGCAAATGGTGGCCGAAAAAAATCCGGAAACCATTTTAGATATTGCTACAGGAACTGGTGATTTGGCTATTTTGATGACAAAAACCAATGCCAAAAAAATTATTGGTTTGGATATTTCTGCTGGAATGTTGGAAGTAGGCAAAAAGAAAGTAGCCGACCGAAAACTTGATCATATCATAGACATGGTGATTGGTGATTCTGAGAATATGCCGTTTCCGGACAATCATTTTGACGCGATTACAGTTTCGTTTGGCATTCGAAATTTTGAAACGTTAGATAAAGGTTTATCCGAAATATTACGCGTATTAAAGCCTAATGGTATTTTTGTGATTTTAGAAACTTCAGTTCCAGAGAAAACGCCGTTTAAACAAGGTTATGCTTTTTACACCAAACGTATTTTACCATTGATTGGAAAACTATTTTCAAAAGACAATGTTGCCTATGGTTATTTATCTGAATCAGCTTCGGTTTTTCCTTACGGAGAAAAGTTAAACAATATTTTGAGAAAAATTGGGTTTATAGATGTGGTTGCCTTACCGCAAACATTTGGTGTTGCAACTATATATAAAGCATCTAAAAAATAAATCGCTATTCAAAAACAATGAAAAAGATATTTTTAAGTATATTCATCCTACTGACTCTTAAAGGATTTTCACAATCCAAAGGAATGTTCAGTCGTGATCCTATCATCAACCTTGAAAACTTTGATAAACAACGTGTACATTGGGGTTATTTCCTTGGTTTTAATATGTTTGATTTCAAAATCGACTACAACGATACACCCGACAAAGACATTGAAGTAAGCACCATTACTGGTTTCAATGTTGGTTTGGTTGGAAATCTTCGCATTCAAGAGTACATTGATTTGCGTTTTGAACCAGGCTTGTATTATTGTCAACGAAATTTGAATTATACCGATCCTGCCTTGATTCGTGATATTGATAAAGTACGAGAAGTAAAATCAACCTACATTCACTTTCCTTTGCTAGTGAAGTTTTCATCAAAACGTATTGGCAATATTCGCCCTTATTTGGTTGGAGGAGTTTCAAGTACTTTGAATTTAGCGAGTAACTCAAAATCGGATGATGATAACTTACAACAACGATTTAGAGTAAAACCTTGGACAAGAAATTATGAATTGGGTTTTGGAATTGACTTTTACTTAGAATATTTTAAATTTTCCCCATCAATACGTGGTGTTTTTGGGCTTGGAGATGAATTAATTCGCGACAAAGATCCGAATAGCCCTTGGACAGGAAACATCAATGCAATGAGTTCGCGAGCTATTTTAGTTAACTTCACGTTCCACTAAATTAGTTTTCCGATCGTTTAAATTCGCTTAAAAACACCGCTGCAGCTGTGGCTACATTAAGACTTTCTGTCTTTTTTATGGCTCCAAAACGCGGAATACTCAAGCGATTTTGTATCGTTTTTTCAACTTCTTTTGAAATGCCATTGGCTTCGTTTCCAAGCACCAAAATTCCACTCGCAGGCAGCTCAGTTTTGTAAACATTTTCACCGTTCATAAAAGTACCAAAAACCATTTGTTTTGTTTTAGACAAATGATCGGATAAATTTACATACGAAACATTCACTCTTGCCAACGAACCCATTGTAGCTTGAACCACTTTTGGATTGTATAAATCGACCGATTGCTCAGAACAAATAATTTGACTTACTCCAAACCAATCGCACAAGCGAATAATGGTTCCGAAATTTCCAGGATCGCGAATGTCGTCTAACGCAATTATTAAACCAGTGTTTTTTATTGGTTTTTCGTTGGGAATTTTAAAAATGGCAAGACAATTGTTGGGTGTTGATAGACAGCTTATTTTTTTTAAATCGCTTTCGCTAATTACTGTAATGTTTTTTTTATTGAGCTCTTCAAAAATAGGCTCAGTCACATACAAATGTTGCAATTCAAAATTTGATAATAGCAATTCTTGAATTACCTTTACACCTTCGGCAATAAAGAGTTTATTTTTTTGTCTGAATTTTTTATGTTCTAAACTTGTAATTAATTTTATTTGGTTTTTACTAACCATAAAAAATGTATTTTTGAAATTAAATAAAATCTTTTGAAAAACGCTTTTGCAAAAATATCATTATTTATTTTAATCGCATTGATTTACGCGAGTTGTACTATTACAAAACGTGTTCCCAACAACAAGCGATTATTATTCAAAAATGAAATTACAATTGATGGACAAAAAATAAAAGACGAAGAAGTTGTCAATCAATTGTATCAAAAACCCAACAGTTCACTTTTAGGCTATCGTTTGCGTTTAAATATTTACAATTGGGCAAAACCCAATACTAGTGATTCTGTTTACCGTCAAAAATTCATTAAAAATCCGAAACGTTACAATCGTTTGGTAAAATCACTTTCCAAAAAACAGGTCAACCGTTTAGGACACTCATTTTGGTACGAAGGCATTCACAACTTCTTAAAAAAAACTGGAGAAGCGCCCGTTTTACTCGACACTTTGAGCACCAAAAAATCATTACGCCGACTCAAATCTTACTATTACAACCAAGGTTATTTTGATGTTAGTGCTAAAGTGGCAACAGATTCAACTGTACCAAAAAAAGCCAATGTTTCTTACACTGTTACCAAAAAAGCGCCTTTCTTTATTGACAGCATCAAAACCACTATCAAAACGCCTATTTTAGATTCGCTTTATCAAGTCAATAAATTGTCGTCTTTGATTAAATCGGGCAAACAATACAACACCAACGACATTGATGGCGAACGTGCTCGAATAACAGAAGAATTCAGAAACAAAGGTGTTTTTTACTTTCAGCCCAACTATGTTCGTTTTGATTTGGACACTATCAAAACCAACAAAAAAGTCAACGTGAATTTAATTATTGAAGACCAAAACATTCGGGTTAACGACACGAATAAAACACAACCTTTTCGCATTTACACCATCAACAAAGTCAATATTTTTACAGATCAATTAGCTAATAAAAAAGAGATTGTTATTAATGATAGTGTACAATACAAAGGATATAATTTGTATAGTGAAAAAAAATTAAAGTACAAGCCCAAAGCCATTACCGATGCTATATTTTTTGCTCCAGGAAGCATTTATTCTGATAAAAACACAATTCTTACTTCAAAATACATTAGTAATCTAAAAGTATTCAACTATCCTTTAATTCAATACAAACCCGACCCAAATGATCAAAACGGACTGATTGCTAATGTTTTATTATCTCCAAGAAAAAAATACACGTTCAATCCGGTGGTTGATTTTACGCATTCGGACATTCAGGAGTTCGGTATATCAGGAAGTACTTCGCTCTCCATCCGAAATGTTTTTAATGGTGCTGAGTCGTTTGAAATTGGTTTCAGAGGAAACATTGGATCATCAAAAGACCAAGCCAATCCAAACAATACTTTTTTTAATATTTCAGAAATTGGTATCGATTCGAAATTGAATTTTCCGCGAATTTTAATGCCTTTTAACACCAGTAAAATCATTCCTAAAAGCATGATTCCCTCGACCAGTTTGAGTATTGGTTTTGCCAAACAAACCAACATTGGCTTAGACAAACAAAATTTCACAAGCGCTTTAACTTACAATTGGACACCGAAAAAAAATACCACTGTTCGCTACGATTTACTTAATATCCAATTTGTAAAAAATGTAAATCCCGAAAATTACTTCAACATTTACCGTTCGTCTTTTGAAAGTTTGAATGCTTTAGCAATAAAGTACAATGCTGATCCAAGTTATTTTGATGAAAACGGAAACCTAACGATAGAAGAAGGTGCTTTCAATTTTGTCAATGACGCTTTTAGCAACAATTTGCCAACAACTCCAAGCAATGAAGATTTAAAATCGATTTTAAGTATCGTAGAAAGACGCGTTCGTTTGACCGAAAACAACTTAATATTTGCCAGCAGTTTTCATTTTTCAAAAACCACAAAAAAAGATCTACAAGACAATAGCTTTTATACCTTCAGAACCAAATTAGAATCGGCCGGAAATTTACTATCACTCATTGCCAAATTATCCAAACAACTCGATACCCAAGAAGGCGCAAACACCTTTTTGGATGTCGAATATTCACAATACATCAAAGGAGAATTTGAATATGTAAAACATTGGGATTTGGCAAAGAAAAAAGTATTTGCTGTACGAACTTTTATCGGAATGGCTGTTCCTTATGGTAATTCCAATTCAATTCCGTTTTCACGAAGTTACTTTGCTGGTGGAACCAACGACATCAGAGCTTGGCAACCGTATTCACTCGGACCAGGAAGTAGCGGTGGTATTCTCGATTTCAACGAAGCCAACATGAAAATGAGTTTGAATGCCGAATTTCGATTTAATATTTTCAAAAGTTTTAACGGGGCATTGTTTGCCGATGCTGGTAATATTTGGAATGTATTTGAT
>JAEUTY010000033.1 GCA_016787805.1 Flavobacterium sp.
TGACAATTCCTGAAATAGGTTGACAAAAAATTAAACACCTTTTTGCAACTTATGACACTAACAAAAAAACAACCATGTCCAAAAAAAGAGTATCAAAAGATTGGTTTTGATCTCAAACTTTCCATCATTGACCAAATTACAAACGGTCAGATTTCGGTTAACTATGCTGCCAAATTGCATGGAATTTCTCGCTCTTCTATAACCTATTGGATGAAAAAATTACGTTCCTTTGAGCAAAATTCTAAAACCATGAGTAAAAACGACGAAATCAAAAAACTTAAAGAACGTATCGATGAACTCGAATTCGTCAAAGACTTCCAACAAATGATAATTGCTGATTTTGAAGTCAGTACAAATCTTGGTTTTGCAAAAAAGTCATTGCCCGAAGCACTGTACAAAGAAGTGGAGAAAAAAATGAAAGACCTTTCAAAGAGAAATGGATCCACCAATGCTTCGGAATAAGCAGACAAGCTTATTACAAAAGAATCAAAAAACAAGAACTTGAACAAAAACAAGCTTTGATAATATTCAAACTGATTAAGCCCCTGAGAGATTTACAAGCTCGTTACGGCTGTGCTAAACTATACTTGGACATAAAGGATGATTTAATCAAAAACGAGATTAAAATGGGACGTGATAAGTTTTACACCTTTATGAGAAATCATGGCTTATTGATTAAAAAATCTAAAAAATTCCATATTACAACTGACTCTAATCATGGTTTTCATAAGTCGGAAGATTTAACTGCTGGTCTTGAGATAAACAAAGCAGAACAAGTCTTTGTAAGCGATATTACCTATATCAAACTGGCTTCTAATCATGCGTATCTAGCTCTTGTTACTGATGCGTATTCTAAAAAAGTAATGGGATACAAAATTGATACAAACATGAAAGTACAACTAGTCAAAGATGCTCTGCAAATGGCCGTAGATAATAGAATATACCGCTATCAAAACACTATTCACCACTCTGACAGAGGAATACAATATTGTTGCCCAGATTTCTCTGAATTTGCTAAATCTAAACAAATGACATTAAGTACTACTCAGAACTCAAGTCCTTATGAAAATGCTGTTGCTGAAAGAATTAACGGAATACTTAAGCAAGAATTTGGATTAGGAAAAACTATCCCAAATCTAAAAACTGCTCAAAAAATGGTAAAACAAGCTATAGAAATTTACAATAAAAAAAGAAGACACTACTCTTTAGAAATGAAAACACCAGAGTTTGCCCACATTAATCAAATACATAAATATAAATCCTATAAGAAAAATAAAATCGCTATTTTTGAATAACTATTTGACAACAAAAGTTGTCAACCTATATCAGGAAAAGACATTATTCTCATCTACGATTTCTAATCGTGTTGCCGGACTCGTTGTTCCGATGCCTACATTGGTCGATACCAAAGATCCGTTGACACCATTAATACTTCCCAAAACCATGGAGTTACTTGTATTTACTTGCGCTAAATTTCCAATAGCCGTAGCATTGCTGAGTCCTCCAGCTCCTACCTCGGCATTATACCCTAGAATGGTATTTCTAGTTCCGGTTGTATTATTACTTCCTGATAAATTTCCGACAAAAACATTAAAATTACCGGTTGTATTTTGACTGGCAAAAGCACCTAAAATTAAATTGCTATTCCCTGTATTATTCAATCCTGCGGCATACCCTAGATAGGAATTGTCATTTCCAAAAGTTCCGTTAGCACCTGCTAAACGACCAATAAACGTGTTGTCATTTCCAGTTGCGTTGGCAATACCAGAACGTTCGCCTATAAAAGTGTTGTATTGTCCTGTATTGACTATTCCGCTGTTAGTCCCCAAAAAAGTGTTGGTCTCGCCTATTCTACCGGATTGTATATTATTTCTTCTAAAGACCAAGTCCACATTATCGGTGGTTCCAAGGAAATTGGTGGTTGCATTGGTGCCAGTATTACCTGTTAAAGACCAATTATTGGATTGCAAATACTCTTTGGTTACTACCGCTTTCCCATCGGCAGCAGTTATCATAGCATTGGTGGTTGAAGGTAATCGCGTGAGTCCATTTTTCAAAACCACCATAGCGTCACTGCGCTCAGCATTATCAACTATAGTATTATTATTGGCATCAATTGCATTCCCAATCACAAACAAACGATCGGTGGCATTGGCTGCTCTGAATTGTGTGGTTCCATTTACAGATGAAGTATAAAATGTTGCTCCAATTCCTAAAACCGTTTCACCATAACTGAATGATGTGTTCTGATATCCCGCTGCTTGAGCATAATTTGATAGAACAAAATTATAACCTCCGGTTGCAAAAGAAGCTCTCCCGGTAGAACGTGTTCCTTCATTAAAAGCTACTGAATAATCCCCAACATTAGTATCATCCCAATCATTTGAAATTATCGATCCTGCTCTAAAAGCTGCTTTTCTTGGATTCCAATACATTTTTGATCCATTACCACTTGGTGCTACAGCGCCGGAACCAAAAGTACCATTAGAAATCAATCCATCTGTACCGTTAATTGTTACCGCACCTGTATCAGCGGTTATGGTTCTACCTAAACCTGCGCCACCAAAATCATAGGCTTGATCGAGTGTTCCTGAAGTGTTGCTTTGTAAATATTCTTTCGTCACTACCGCTTTTCCATCAGCAGCTGTAATCATCGCATTGGTAGTTGAAGGCAAACGTGTGAGGCCGTTTTTTAAAACAATCATGGCATCGCTACGTTCAGCAGTATCTACAAATCCACTATTGTTTGCATCAATAGCATTCCCAATTACGAAAAGTCGATCAGTTGCATTGGCAGCTCTAAACTGAGTAGCTCCATTTGTTGAAGGAAAATAAAAAGTGGCTCCTATACCTATAACAGTTTCGGCATAACTATGTGCTGTATTATTTTTTCCAAATGCATTTGATACAGAACCATTTGCATTATTATCACTACCAGAAACTGTTGAATAGTCTCCATTTGCAAATGAAAATCGACCAAAAGCTGTTGAATAATCTCCATTAGCACTTGAAAATTGACCAAAAGCTGTCGAATAGTCACCACCAGCAAATGATTGCGAATTAAACGCTGTTGAAGCCATTCCACTGGCAGTGGAAAGATAGCCGAATGCTGTTGCGTAGTCACCCGTTGCGTCAGTATTATTCCCAAAAGCTGTAGAGGTATTACCACTAGAAAACGATTGGAATCCTAAAGCTGTTGATGCATAACCGCTAGCAATTGTTTGAAGGCCGAAAGCAGTTGCATAAGTTCCACTTGCGGTTGTATAAGCTCCAGATGAAAAAGAACTATCACCACTAGATCTTACATTATATCCTAAAGCAACTGAACCAGCTCCCATATTTGCATCATCCCATTCCGTTCCGAACACATGTCCCGCTCTAAAAGCTGCTTTTCTTGGGTTCCAAACCATCCGTGTACCTGCACCCGAAAGTGCTAATACCCCTGACCCTATTGTTCCCGTTGAAACCAAACCATCCGTTCCATCAATCAAAACAGCACCCGCATCGGCCGTAATGGTTTTTCCTAAACCTGCACCACCAAAATCATAGGCTTGATCGAGAGTGCCAAGACTGGTTCCTGCTATTGGTTTCCAATCGACTGTGGTATTATCCCAATAATAAAATCCGGGTAAATCGGTTCCAGATGCAGTAGTTAAATACACCAACATGCCTTGTTGCGCTGCCGTTGGGCTGGTAACTGGAAAGGCATCGACTTTTGGGATTAAAATTCCGTCGGTATTAGTTGGTGTGGCTTGATTACTCGAACGGATATCCAATTGCGCATTAGGATTTGTGGTATTGACACCAACTTGCGCTTGAGCTAATATTGTGATGAAAAATAATGGCAGAAAAATAATAAATTTTTTCATAAATGCTGATTTTCAAATAATTGTTTTGTTGATTTTACACTAAAAATAAGCGCCCCATTTTCACTTTTAATTACCATTTGTATAGTTGGTAGAAAATTTTGTATTTCTGGTAGTTATTACAAAAAAAAGAGTTGTAAAACCTAGTTTTATTGGATTTGCTCAACACAACCATTCATACAGCTTTTAAATCAAATTACTTTTAAAAATCAACCATTGGTACAAAACTGACAATAATTCGATAAATTTAGAGTATATTTAGAGTATTGATTTACTACTATGATTTCAGTTATAATTGTTGATGACGAGCAAAGCGCGCTCAAAAGCATGCAATGGGAAATTGCCAATTTTTGTGATGATGTTACTGTTTTAGGCAGTTTTTCGAATGCTTTGGATGCTAAAAAATTTCTTACAGAAAACACTGTAGACTGTGTGTTTTTGGATATTGAAATGCCTGAAATGGACGGTTTTCAGTTTTTGGAATCGTTCAAAAACAGAAATTTTTCTGTCGTAATTACTACGGCTTACGATCAGTATGCCATAAAAGCCATAAAAGAAAAAGCATTGGATTATTTGCTAAAACCTATCGATTCTGACGATTTAAAAAGCTGTATCGAGAAAATCCGTCAGCACAAAGAAGAACATTCCATTCATGATCGTTTGGAACGCACATTGGAAACTATGGTGCAGAAAAATCAAAATCAAGTCAAAAAAATAAGTGTTTCTTGTGACGGAAAAATCATTTTTTTAAATCCCGATGACATTGTTTATTGTGAAAGTGACGGGAATTATTGCAGCATTTTTCTTGAAAACAAAGAGAAAATATTCATCACTCAAAAATTAAAATTCATGGAGGAAAAGCTTCAGGATTTGTACTTTTTCCGCATTCATAATTCGTATTTGATCAATTTGAATAAAGTCAAAGAATTTCACAAAAGTGATGATTTTGTGGTATTGACCAACCAAGTCAAATTGCCTGTTTCTCGTACTAAAAAATCCAACTTTTTAGACCAAATTTGATGTTAGATTTGAGCAAAACATATTATATGCTATGGAGTTTTGTGACTTCGGGTTTGGCAATTTATTTCTTGCTTTGTATACTGATCTACTTACAATCCAAGCAAAAAAGCTTTTTGTACTACGGATTGTACAATTTCTTTTTATTGACCTATGTTTTTACCAAAACTCCTTTTCATGTTGAAGAAATTGTAAAACCGTTAACCAACAGTCCGTTTGCTTCCTATAATTGGTTTTCGCAAGTGATTTACAACTCGATGTTGTTTATGTTTTACCGCGCTTTTCTCGATATGAAAGTGCATTTTCCAAAATTTGACAAGCTACTTCATCGCTTTCTCATCATTCAGGTTTCGATGGCTTCTTTGCTTTTTGCCTACACCATATTTACCCAAAATCATCCTGTTTTTAACCATTATTTTTTCTACTTTTTCATACCCTCAATGTCAGTTTTTGTGATTTATGCCTTGTACATTTCACTAAAAATTCCAAACAAATTGGGCTATTTCATTGTAGTGGGTGTCGTTTTGTATAATTTTTTTTGCGTATTACTCTCTTTACGATTCGTATGCTCGGGTAAGCGGAACCGAACCTTTGAACTTTTTTTACATTGGTATCATACTCGAATCGATAGTGTTTATTTTAGGTTTGGGTTATAAAGTGAAATTGATTTACGATGAAAAAATGAAGGTCCAACAACGCATTATTGAAAAACAAAGAGAAAACCAATTATTGCGCGAAAACCATCAAAAAGAATTGGAAAAAGAACTGGCTGAAAAAGTGAGTGAACTAAAATTGGCCTTACAAAAATCTGAAGACGAGAAACTGAACTCCATGCGGTTGAGTTTTGAGAATGAAATTTCGCTTTTGAAATTGGAATCACTTCGGAGTCAGATGAATCCGCATTTTATTTTCAATGCACTCAATTCTATCAAAGTTTATTTGATTGAAAACGACAAAGAAAAAGCCGTATATTATTTGAATAAATTCTCCAAATTGATTCGAAAGATACTTGAAAGTTCACGTACCGACAGTATTTCTTTGGAAGAAGAACTCGAAATTATCGAACTCTACATGAGCATTGAAAACATTCGTTTTGATCAAAAAATTGATTTTTCTGTCAATCGAAATGACGTCAATATTGCCTCCATCAAAGTACCTGCACTGATTTTACAACCGTTTATTGAAAATGCGTTGTGGCACGGATTGATGTTGAAAGAAGGCGAAAAAACCATTACTATCGAAGTTTCGCAAGAAAACAACACCACCAAATTATCCATCTCTGACAATGGCATCGGACGCCAACGTGCTCAAGAAAATGTAGCCAAAAAATCATACAAACGAGAATCGCTCGGGCTACAATTCACCAACGAACGTATCAGTCACTTCAACCAAAAAAACCATTCCAACTACCAATTTACTTTTATTGATTTGCATGACGAAAATAACAATGCTGTAGGAACACAAGTGGAGTTTGTGTTTTAAAAAACTTCAACATTCAAAATATTGAACAATGAATTTTGAATTTTGAAATAAAAAAAACCTCCCATTGCTGAGAGGTTTAGTACCCGGATTACTGGGTATGGAAAATGAATGAAAACGGCGACTTGGATTGGCAAAAAAGTTTTGGTGGTTCGGGTAACGATTTGTTACAGAGCGTCGCTTTAACTAATGATGGCGGATTTATTTTAGCAGGTATATCTTCATCAAACAAAAGTTTTGACAAAAAAGAAGATTCACATGGTCAAGACGATTTTTGGATCATCAAACTAAATGCTAAAGGTGGTGAAGAATGGCAAATTACAATTGGTGGCGATTCTCAAGAAAAGCTTTACACTATTAAACCAACGCATGATGGAGGATATATTTTAGGAGGCACTTCTTCTTCTAAAAAATCATTTGATAAATCAGAAGATAGTTTTGGAGGTCTGGATTATTGGGTCGTAAAACTTAATAACAAAGGTAAAACTGAATGGCAAAAAACAATTGGAGGTAAATATCTTGATGAGCTTAGAAGTATTGATGCCACAGTGGATGATGGTTATATAATTGGTGGTTATTCAAACTCTATTGCTTCTGGAAACAAGGCAAATGACAATTTAGGAATAGGAGATTATTGGATTGTTAAACTAGACAACAAGGGAACTATCGAATGGCAGAAAACAATTGGAGGAAAAGGAGATGATCAATTGCGAGTGGTTCTTCAAACATTTGACAAAGGGTATATTCTAGCTGGAAACTCCAACTCCGAAGTGAGTGAATATAAGACAAGAAGCAACGGTGACGGAACAGATTTCTGGATAGTAAAACTTGATGAAAAAGGAGAAATTAAGTGGCAAGAAACATACAATTTTAGCAAATATGATGTACTAACATCAATTGTTGAAAACAAGGATCATACTCTGCTTATAGGAGGCTATGCTAAAGGAGAATTCTCTATTGCAAAACAAAAAAACAAATTCAAAGCTAAGAAAGGAATTGATGATTACATTGCTTTAAAAATTGATGAAAAAGGAGAAGAATTATGGAGTGAATCAGTCGGTAGCGACGGGGAAGATATTTTGAAGAAAGTTGTAGAAACACGTGATGGAGGATATCTTTTTGCTGGCACAGGCTCTCCAATTTCTCCGCTTCAAAGTCAAGAAAATAATACCTCAAAATTTGGAAATGTAATTGATGGTGGAAATAACACGCAAGTTGACGAGCAAATGCAACAGGCCAATAAAGCAGTAAAAGAACAAACTGAAAATGCCACTCAAAAAATCAATGATACATACAACAATGGTGCTAATCAGGTTAAAGAAACTTTAGGATTAAAAGAAGACTCCCCATTAAAATTAGCTTCCAATCCTTTGAGTTCAAATGTAGGCTTACAACCAGATTCTGGAGGCAATGGAATATTGGGCAGTGGAAATGGGAGCTCTCCTTCAAAATTGCCCGCCTCTGGTGATAAGAAAAATAATCTTGGAAGTAGTGATTTTTGGGTAGTAAAACTAAGAGACAAAGACAAAAAACAAGAAGTCAAGAATACTATAGAAGCTTTTCCCAATCCAGCAACCGAATATACTAATGTAATAGTTGGGTATGAATTTGAATCAGGAACAGCCACTTTGGTTGATATGTCTGGAAGACAATTGCAACAATTTGAGATAACCACAAGAACCATTCCTGTTGATATGACTGGATTGCCTGAAGGAATTTATATTGTCAATATAAAAACCAATGATGGTCAAAGCAATGGTATTAAAATAAT